>JAAVHV010000014.1 GCA_014799505.1 Clostridiales bacterium | reverse complement strand
ATTAACCGTCCCAATACCAAGGCTCAGCGCCTGCACCGTCATAAGCGCGTTCGCGGCAAGGTGTCCGGCACCCCCGAGCGTCCCCGCCTGAACGTGTTCCGCAGCGAGACCAACATCTATGCCCAGATCATCGACGATACCAAGGGCGTCACCCTGGTCTCCGCTTCTTCCCAGGAGAAGGGCTTCGAGGGCCCCGGCAGCAATTGTGAGGCCGCCAAGAAGGTGGGCGAGGCCATCGCCCAGCGCGCCCGTGACAAGGGCATTGAGGCCGTTGTGTTCGACCGCGGCGGCTACCTGTACCACGGCCGCGTGAAGGCCCTGGCCGAGGGCGCCCGCGAGGGCGGCCTGCAATTCTAAGGGAGGAGGAAACTAGAATGCCTAGATTTGAAAGAGAACCCAAAGAGTTCGTGGAGAAGNTGGTTTATCTGAACCGCGTTTCCAAGACCGTCAAGGGCGGCCGTGTGGCCAAGTTCTCCGCNCTGATGGTGGTCGGCGACGAGAAGGGCCGCGTGGGCTTCGGCCTGGGCAAGGCCGCCGAAGTNGCCGAGGCCATCCGCAAGGGCATCGAGGACGCCAAGAAGAACNTGGTGACCATCACCCTGTCCGGCACCACCATCCCCCACGAGGTNATCGGCGAGTTCGGCGCCGGCCGCGTGCTCCTCAAGCCCGCTTCCAAGGGNACCGGCATCATCGCCGGCGGCCCGGTGCGTGCCGTCATGGAGGCCGTGGGCGTGTCCGACATCCGCGCCAAGTGCCTGCGCACCAACAANCCCCAGAACGTNGTGGCCGCCACCATGGAGGGGCTCAAGTCCCTGCGCAGCCCCGCNGANGTCGCGCGNATCCGCGGNAAGAGCGTGGAAGAGATCTTAGGTTAAGGAGGCNNANGACAATGGCNAAAACNATCNANATCAAGCTCGTCAAGAGCCTGAACGGCCGTCTGGCCAAGCATAAGGCCACCGCCGAGGCCCTGGGCCTGCGCAAAATCGGCGACACCACCGTGCAGCCCGACAACGAGGCTACCCGCGGNAAGATCGCNCANATCGGTTACCTGCTCCAGGTGACCGAGAACGCCTAAGGAGGTGCCACATCATGAATCTGCATGAACTGTCTCCCGCNNCNGGCTCCACCCANGTGGNCAAGCGCAAGGGGCGCGGNCCCGGCACCGGCAACGGCAAGACNGCCGGCCGCGGCCACAAGGGNCAGTGGGCCCGTTCCGGCGGCGGCGTCCGCATCGGTTTCGAAGGCGGCCAGATGCCTCTGGCCCGCCGCCTGCCCAAGCGGGGCTTCAACAACATCTTCGCCAAGCGCCTGGAGGCCATCAACGTCTCCGCCCTGAACAAGTTTGAGGACGGCGCTGTGGTCAATGTTTGCGACCTGCTGGAAAAGGGTATTATTTCCAAGTGCGAGTACGGCGTCAAGATCCTGGGCAACGGCGAGCTGACCAAGAAGCTCACCGTCCGGGCCTCCGCTTTCTCCGCCTCCGCGAAGGAGAAGATCGAAAAGGCGGGCGGTACAGCGGAGGTGATCTGAGATGATCAAAACCATCCGCAACGCCTGGAAGGTGCCGGAGCTGCGGGGTAAGCTGCTGTTCACCGTGTTCGCGCTGCTCATCTTCCGGCTGGGCTCCGCCATCCCCGTGCCCTTCATCGACACCAAGACCCTCAGCANCTATATCGGCCAGCAGTCNGCCAGCATCTTCTCCCTGCTCAACGTGATGAGCGGCGACGCCTTCGCCCAGGCCACGGTGTTCGCGCTGTCCATCCAGCCCTATATCAACAGCTCCATCATCATCCAGCTGCTGACCATCGCCATCCCCGCCCTGGAGCGTATGTCCAAGGAGGGCGGCGAGGAGGGCAAGAAGAAGATCGCCGCCATCACCCGGTACGCCACCGTGGCCATCGCCCTGATCCAGGCCTTTGGCTACTACACCCTCATCAACTACTATGGGTTGGTGGCCAAGGGGATCTGGCCCGCCATCGTCATCATCNCCGCCTTCGTGGCCGGCTCCGCCTTCCTCATGTGGCTGGGCGAGCAGATCACCGAGTTCGGCATCGGCAACGGTATCTCCATCATCCTGTTCGCCGGTATCGTGGCCCGCGGCCCCANCATGGTGTACAGCGTCTACGCCGGCGTGGTCAATTGGATCAANNCNNGGCCAACCNCGAGAGAGCCAGGTGTCCGTCCTNCANCCCGCGTTCATCCTGCTCATCGTGGCCGGTATGCTGCTGCTGGTGGCGTTCATCGTCTTTATGGACGGCGCCGAGCGNCGTATCCCCGTGCAGTACGCCAAGCGGGTGGTGGGCCGGAAGATGTACGGCGGCCAGTCCAGCCATCTGCCGGTGAAGCTGGCGATGTCCGGCGTGCTGCCCATCATCTTCGCCCAGTCCATCGCCTCCATCCCCGCCACCATCGGGATGTTCGTGCCGTCCGCCAGCGTCGAGGGCACCTTCTGGCACGGCTTCCTGGANGTGTTCGACAGCCGGGGCGTGTTCTACAGCATCGTCTATTTCCTGCTGATCGTCGCGTTCAGCTATTTCTACAACACCATCCAGTTCAATCCCATCGAGGTGGCCAACAACCTGAAGAAGAACGGCGGNTTCGTGCCCGGCTTCCGGCCCGGCAAGCCCACCAGCGACTTCATCAGCAAGGTGGTTTCCCGCCTCACCCTGTTCGGCGCGCTCTATCTGGCCGTGGTAGCCCTGCTGCCCACCATCGTGGGCAACATCATGCTGCTGGCGGGCAGCAGCGCCGGCCGGAGCCTGGCCATCGGCGGCACCTCCATCATCATCGTGGTGGGCGTGGCGCTGGAGACCGTGAAGGCTCTGGAGGCCCAGCTCATGATGCGTCACTACAAGGGCTTCCTTGAGTGAGCATTGAGGTGAGACGATGAAACTCATCATGCTCGGCGCCCCCGGCGCCGGTAAGGGGACCCAGGCCGCCATCCTCAGCGAGCGGCTGGGCATCCCCACCATTTCCACAGGAAACATCCTGCGGGCTGCCGTGAAAAACGGCACGCCCGTGGGACTCCAGGCCAAGAGCTACATGGACGCGGGCAAGCTGGTGCCCGACGAGGTCATCATCGGCATCATCGCCGAGCGCCTTGCCGAGGACGACTGCCAGGGCGGTTTCATCCTGGACGGCGTGCCCCGCACCATCGCCCAGGCCGAGGCCCTGGAGCAGGCAGGNGTCAAGTTTGACTGCGTGCTGGACATCGAAGTGCCCGACNAGGAGATCATGCGGCGCATGACCGGGCGGCGGGCCTGCACGGCCTGCGGCGCCACCTATCATGTGGAGGCCGCNCCCCCCAAGACNGAGGGCGTGTGCGACGCCTGCGGCGGCGCCCTGGTCCAGCGGGACGACGATAAGCCGGAGACGGTNCAAAGCCGCCTGACGGTGTATCACGCTCAGACCGAGCCGCTGAAGGACTTCTATGCTCAGCGCGGCGTCCTCAAGACGGTCGAGAACCAGCCCACCATTGAGGCCACGGCCAAGGCCGTTGCCGACACCCTGGGCAGGTGAGGAGCATGGAGCTCATCACCCTGAAGTCCCCCCGGGAGCAGGACGCCATGCGCCGTGCCGGACGGATCACCGCCGAGGCCAGGGCGCTGGCGGGCCGGATGGTTCGCCCCGGCGTCACCACCCGGGAGATCGACGACGCGGTGCGCAAGTTCATCCGAAGCCGCGGAGCCCAGCCGTCNTTCCTGAATTACAACGGCTTCACGGGTTCGGCGTGCATCTCGGTGAACGAGGTGGTCATCCACGGCATCCCGTCCANNAAGATCGTCCTCAAGGAGGGCGACATCGTCAGCATCGACGTGGGGGCCGTGATCGACGGGTTCCATGGCGACTGCGCCGCNACCTACCCCTGCGGGCAGATTTCTGACGAGGCTCAGCGNNTCATNGACGTCACCCGGCAGAGCTTCTGGGAGGGCTTCCAGTTCGCGAAAGCGGGACAGNGGGTGTCCGACATCTCCCACGCGGTGCAGGTNTACGTGGANAGCCACGGCTGCTCNGTNGTNCGGGACTTTGTGGGCCACGGCGTGGGCACCAAGCTCCANGAGGCCCCNGAGGTGCCCAACTTCGGNCCCGCCGGCCACGGCGTCCGCCTCCAGGCGGGCATGGCCATNGCGGTGGAGCCCATGGTTTGNGCCGGAGACTGGCACGTGAAGGTGCTCNNNGANGGCTGGACCACCGTGACGGTGGACGGCTCCCTGGCGGCNCACTACGAGAACACCATTCTCATCACNGAGAACGGCCCGGAGATCACCACTGTNACCGAGGACGGNGCCTATGTGTGATTACACAGGCTGGATCGTCCAGGCNACTGCCGGACGGGACAGAGACGGGATCTTCTGCGTGGTNGGNGTGGATCAGGAGCAGGTACGCCTGCTGCTGGCCGACGGCAAGCGCCGCAAGGTGTCCCACCCAAAGCGCAAAAAGCTGGGTCACGTAAAGGTNCTCACCAACCACCNGCACGGGTTCGACCACCCCGCCATTCAAAAGCTGAAGCAGGGCGATGCCCTGTCAGACAAGGAATTGAGAAGGGCGCTGGCCGCGTTCCGAGATCAACTGGAGGTATGACGCTTTGGCAAAAGACGACATGATCGAGTTGGAGGGCGTCGTCACCGAGGCCCTGCCTAACACCACGTTCAACGTGGATATTGGAAATGGACACATTATCCTGGCACACATCTCCGGCAAACTGCGGATGAACTTTATCCGCATCCTGCCTGGCGATAAAGTCACGGTTCAGATGTCGCCCTACGACCTGACCCGGGGCAGAATTACCTGGAGATCCAAGTAATGAGAAGTGCGGAGCCGTCGTGAGCAGCGCGGATGGACTGGAGCGAGGGGGAAAACCCAAGGAGGGCCATTGGCCCGGATGGTTTTTCCCCGAGTCGGAAGGAAGCCGCGCGTCGCGAACAGGCGCAGCATGACAAGTAAATATCAACGACCTGCGAAGCCGGGGCCTTGCCTTCGACCTCGCGGGGGCCATTTAAGGCGAGTACAGGAGGTTATTAACATGAAAGTCAGACCGTCTGTCAAGCCCATGTGCGAGAAGTGCAAGATCATCAAGCGCAAGGGCAAAGTCATGGTCATTTGCGAAAACCCCAAGCACAAGCAGAGACAAGGTTAAAGGAGGGGCATAGAGTATGGCACGTATTGCCGGCATTGATCTGCCGAAGGAAAAGCGAGTCGAGATCGGACTCACCTATATTTATGGTATCGGCCGCACCAGCGCGACCAAGATCCTCAAGGAAGCGGGCATCAATCCCGATACCCGCGTCAAGGATCTGACCGACGCCGAAGAGGCCAAGCTGCGCGAGATCATCAGCCACGAGTATACCGTGGAGGGCGACCTGCGCCGCAACGTGGCGATGGACATCAAGCGCCTGACCGAGATCGGCTGCTACCGCGGCATCCGCCATCGTAAGGGCCTCCCCGTGCGCGGGCAGCGTTCCAAGACCAACGCCCGTACCCGCAAGGGTCCCAAGCGCACTGTCGCCAACAAGAAGAAGTAAGGAGGGATAAGTCACATGGCTGCTAACAAGAAAGTTATCAAGCGCCGCCGCGAGCGCAAAAACGTGGAGAAGGGTCAGGTGCATATCCGCTCCTCCTTCAACAACACCATGATCACCGTCACCGACATGCAGGGCAACGCCCTGTCCTGGGCTTCCTCCGGTGAGATGGGCTTCCGGGGCTCCCGCAAGTCCACCCCCTTCGCCGCCCAGACCGCCGCCGAGACCGCCGCCAACGCCGCCATCGACCAGTGCGGCCTGAAGAGCGTCGAGGTGTACGTCAAGGGGCCGGGCCAAGGCCGCGAGGCCGCGATCCGCGCGCTGCAGGCCGTGGGCCTGGAGGTCACCCTCATCAAGGACGTGACCCCCGTCCCCCACAACGGCTGCCGCCCGCCCAAGCGCCGCCGCGTCTGATCTGGAAGGAGGAAAACCGATATGGCTAAGAATATGCAGCCCTACCTGAAGCGCTGCCGCACGCTGGGCATCTCCCCCGCCGTCATGGGCGTGAACAAGGAGTCCAACCGGAACCCCGGCCCCCAGCGCCGCCCCAAGAAGAGCGAGTACGCGCTTCAGCTCACTGAGAAGCAGAAGGTCAAGTTCGTGTACGGCGTGCTGGAGAAGCAGTTCCGCGCCTACTACGAGAAGGCCGCCCGCATGAAGGGCAACACCGGCGACGAGCTGATGACCCTGCTGGAGCGCCGCCTGGACAACGTGGTGTTCCGCCTGGGCCTGGCCAATACCCGCCGTGAGGCCCGTCAGCTGGTCAACCACGGCCACTTCACCGTCAATGGTAAGCGGGTGAACATCCCCTCCTACCTGATCAAGACCGGCGACGTGGTGGCTGTGCGCGAGAAGAGCCGCTCCTCCGCCAAGTTCAAGAAGATCGTGGAGGACGACCGTTTTGTGGCCGCTCCCAAGTGGTTAGAGAAAAATAAGAACGCTCCGCTGGAGGGCAAGGTCATCGCCATGCCGCAGCGGGACGACATCGACTTCGACGTGGCCGTTAACCTCATCGTGGAGTTGTACTCCAAGTAATGCCGCTCCCACGGCATTCCTGACGTTTCGCCCCTTTGGGGGCGGCGGGCTCGCCTCCCGGCGGCCCGCTCATAGACGTCCGGCAGCACTCGCCAATGTAAAAGGAGGGTAACACACGAATGGTAGAAATCCAGAAGCCGCGCATCGAATGTATTGAGAACGTTGGCGACGAGTCCTACGGCAAGTACGTGGTCGAGCCGCTGGAGCGGGGATACGGCACCACCATCGGCAACTCCCTGCGCCGCATCCTGCTGTCCTCGCTGCCCGGCACGGCGGTCACCGGCATCAAAATCGCCGGTGTGCAGCATGAGTTCTCCGTGATCCCCGGGATCAAGGAGGATGTGACGGAGATCGTGCTCAACATCAAGGGCATCATCGCCAAGCTGTACAGCGAAGGGGTCAAAACCGTCTACATCGAGGCCGCGGGCGAGGGAGAAGTCACCGCCGGCGACATCAAGACGGACAGTGACGTGGAGATCCTCAACCCAAACCATCACATCGCCACCCTGGGCCCTGAGGCCTCGCTGAACATGGAGCTGACCCTGTCCCAGGGCCGGGGCTATGTCACCGCCGACCGCAACAAGCCCGCCCAGGCCGTTATCGGCCTGATCCCTGTGGACTCGGTCTACACGCCTGTGCGCAAGGTGAACTACTTTGTGGAGAACACCCGCGTGGGCGACGCCACCGACTACGACAAGCTGACCCTGGAAGTGTGGACGAACGGCACCATCTCCGCCCGGGACGCCGTGTCCCTGGGCGCCCGCATCCTGGTGGATCACTTCACCCTGTTCACCGACCTGTCCGAGACCATGGGCTCCAAGGCCACGGTGGTGGAGAAGGCGGAGGCCCAGCGGGACAAGGTGCTGGAGCTGACCATCGAGGAGCTGGATCTGTCCGTGCGATCCTTTAACTGCCTGAAGCGGGCCAATATCAACACGGTGGAGGATCTGATTTCCAAGACCGAGGACGAGATGATGAAGGTGCGCAATCTGGGCCGCAAGTCTCTGGAGGAAGTCATCAACAAGCTGGCCATGATGGGTCTTTCGCTTGCAAATGATGAAAATCTGTAAGAAGCGCTGAGCCGTCGTGAGCAGCGCGGATGGACCGGAGCGAGGGCAAAAGCCCAGCCGCGCAAAGCGGGGCGGGTTTTGCCCGAGGCGGCGGGAAGCCGTGCGTCGCGAACAGGCGAAGCGTGACAAGTAAGAAGCGCTGAGCTGTCGTGAGCAGCGCGGACAGTGTGGAAGTATGTAACGTTCCTGTCCACACACATGGTGCGCCATGTCCCGGGAAATACCGGGTGTCAGAACGAATCTAAACAGACTTCGCCACGCGAGGTCGAAGGAGTGTTTCAAAATGGCTAAGAACCGTAAGCTGGGCCGCACCAGCGACCAGCGCCGCGCCATGCTGCGCGCCATGACCACCTATCTGCTGGAGAACGGGCAGATCAAGACCACCTACGCCCGCGCGAAGGAGGTCGCTCCCATCGCCGAGAAGATGATTACCCTGGCCAAGAAGAACGATCTGGCCGCTTACCGGCAGGCTCTGTCCTACATCACCAAGGAGGACGTGGCCAACAAGCTGTTCCATGAGATCGCCCCCAAGTACGCCGACCGCAACGGCGGCTACACCCGGGTGCTGAAGATGGGCCCCCGCCGTGGCGACGCGGCCGAGATGGCTATCATCCAGCTGGTGTAATCAGTCAAAGCTCCCCCGCCGCAAGGCGGGGGAGCTTTTTGCTCGAAAAGGTGCGCTTTGAGCCGTTTACGCCGCCATTTATGGGTGGATTTTACTATTGACTTCAACACATAAATGTGATAGGATTCCCACATCAATCAAGTGAATACCGTTTGATAGAGGCGCGGACGCCATGCGTACCGCGGGGCAAGGCCAGGCAGCCGCTCCGCGGGAGAGGGACGAGCCGCCGAAGGCAGAGGGGCTGGCCTGAAGCCCTTCACCTGGGCCGTGGGATAACATCCCCCGGACTGTCACAAATTGTGGAGCGCTATCAATGTCACCGCCCTGTTTGCGGGGCGGCGGGTCTTGTCTATTGTGGGCGCTTCCGAAGGAAGCGCCTTTTTGTGGTCAGGCGGCATCTGCTTGTAAGTTAGGAGAGAGAACAATGAGAAGGAAATCAAACCGTCTGGGCCTGATCGCGCTCATCATGATGATGATCCTTGCCCTGACAAGCACCGCCTTTGCAGCCTCCGGCGATCCTACCGAGATCAGCGGCACCAAGTACATCGAATGCCCCGACTGCGGCGCGATGGGTGCGGTGCTGTCCGACGAGGGCGAGGCTGTCCCCTGTGAGACCTGCGCGGACAGCGGCTATGTGGGCTACATCCAATCCTCCAGCCGGTACTACAACACCATCTGGTCCCTGCTGCCCCCCGTCATTGCCATCGCATTGGCACTGATCACAAAAGAGGTGTACTCCTCCCTGTTCATCGGTATCCTGATGGGCGGGCTGCTGTACTCCAATTTCTCCTTTGAGGGCACCGTCCTGCACGCGTTCAACGACGGCATCGTGTCCTCCCTGTCCGATGCCTATAACGTGGGCATCCTTATCTTCCTGGTCATCCTGGGGGCCATCGTATGCCTGATGAACAAGGCGGGCGGCTCCGCCGCATTCGGACGCTGGGCTCAGAAGAACATCAAATCCCGGGTGGGCGCCCAGCTGGCCTCCATTGTGCTGGGCTGCCTGATCTTCATCGACGACTACTTCAACTGCCTCACCGTGGGCTCCGTCATGCGGCCCATCACCGACAAGCACAACGTCTCCCGGGCCAAGCTGGCCTATCTCATCGACGCCACCGCCGCCCCCGTGTGCATTATCGCCCCCATCTCCTCCTGGGCCGCCGCTGTGGCCGCCTTCGCCGAGGACGGCCAGGGCCTGAACCTGTTCATCCGCGCTATCCCGTACAACTTCTACGCGCTGTTCACCATTATCATGATGATCGGCCTGGTGGTGATGAACGTGGATTTCGGCCCCATGGCCAAGTTTGAGAAGAACGCCGTGGAGAAGGGCGACCTGTTCTCCGGCGCTAACCCCTATGCCATGGTCACCGACGACACCGATGAGAATAAGGGCTCCGTCCTGGATCTGGTGCTGCCCATTGTGGTGCTCGTGATCGCCTGCGTCATCGGCATGATCTACTCCGGCGGATTCTTCTCCGGGGCGAACTTCATCACCGCTTTCTCTGACTCCGACGCCTCCGTGGGCCTCATGCTGGGCTCCGCCTTCGGGCTGGTGTTCGCCATCGCCTACTACCTCATCCGCCGCTCCATGTCCTTCCGGGACATCATGGGCTGCATCCCCGAGGGCTTTAAGGCCATGGTGCCCGCCATTATGATCCTCACCTTCGCATGGTCCCTCAAGGCCATGACCGACTCCCTGGGCGCGAAATACTTCGTGCGTGACTTCGTCCGCTCCGCCTCCGGCATCCAGGTGCTGCTGCCTGTCATCGTGTTCGTGGTGGGCTGCCTGCTGGCCTTCGCCACCGGCACCTCCTGGGGCACCTTCGGCATCCTCATCCCCATCGTCCAGAACGTGTTCTCTATGGACAACCCCCTGGCCATCATCTGCATCTCCGCCTGCATGGCGGGCGCGGTGTGCGGCGACCACTGCTCCCCCATCTCCGACACCACCATCATGGCCTCCGCCGGCGCCCAGTGCGACCACGTCAACCACGTGTCCACCCAGCTGCCCTACGCCATCTCCTGCGCGGTGATCGCGGGCATTACTTACCTCATCGCGGGCGTGCTGGCCTTCGCGGGCGCGCCGGGGCTCATCGCCCTGCCCATCGGCGCGGCCCTCATGGTCGGGTTCCTGTTTGTGATGAAAAAGCGGAATGTATAACGCGCAAAGCCCCCGCCGACGGCGGGGGCTTTGCGGTGCAACGTTGACTTTTGGGGTCGAACGGTATAAGCGAAATCAAAAGAGTTTGGCAACAAAGAATCCAAAAGGGGCCCCCGCAAAGCCGGTCTTTGGCTTTGTGGGGAGAGGAGGCACAGCGGAATAATCTCGCTTTCGCCACAGGCGGAAGCGAGAGATATGAAGCTTGTGCCGACGAGACCGGCGGTTTGGCTACATCTCCGAAAGGAGGTGAAGCGTGTGCCTATTACGATCACATTCCATCCGTTTGATTTGACGGTGACGATCAAGATCGCAAAAAGGGACAGCCGCCACTCTGCCAAGTGACGGCTGTTCTAGCACTTTTGGAACAAGCATAAACTAACAGAGCCAAGCCGCTTGCTCAAGCTCACGGGACTCCTCAAATTTATTATAGCAATCTCTCAGGCGGCTGTCAAGGGACAACCACCGCCTTTGCACGCAGACCGGCAACTCCGGCCCCGTTATCCCTCCCTTGTGGGAGGGATAAAAAATGCAACAAACCGAAACGTACAAACTTAATCTCATCGAATCGTCCGACACGTTCTCGCCCGATCCGCTCAACGAGAACATGGAAAAGGCGGAGGAGGCGCTGGACGGCCTGAACCAGCGCGTCACCGTGCTGGAGACCCACAAGATCGTGACCGGTTTCCACGAGGGTACCGGGTTCGTAGACCTGGGCTTCACCCCTGTGGTGGTGTTTGGGATAGGCAGCAACTCGATCGGCTTCGCGACCAGGGGGAGGGGATCGAGCGGCGGTCTGTCCGTGGAAGAAGGCGGCTTCTCCCACACCGGCTTCGCCGCCAACTGCCACTACGCAGCCTTTGTCTGAGTGGATGGCAAAAGGCCCTCCGGCGCTGCCGGGGGGCCTTTCCAATGTACGGCCTTTGTCTGAGCGGACAGGGAAAAGCCGCCGCTGAGCAAAAACCATAGAGAGGGCCCCCCGGAAATCCGGGGGGCCCTTTCTTCTCCGCTTTGCGCTTCTTCAAAGCCGACCGCTAAGTCGGAAGGAGACAAATTGGGGTTGCGGGGGATTAGGTGCTGGCGTTCTGATCCCAGCAGACGAAGATCTGGGTGACGGTCAGGCCATCCACAACCGCGGCCACGCGCACGGGAGTGCCGGTGACGGGGTTGATGGAGCCGGCCGCGTTCAGGGTAGCCAGATCAGTGATGCCGGGCCAGACGTAGCCGCTGCTGCTGTTGGGCAGGGCGGGGCTGTTGGCCGCGTTCAGGTTGGTCACGTTGGCGCCCTGCACCTTCAGGAACGCGGTGTCGGTAACCGTGTTGCCGCTGCTGCACCAACCGAAGGTGGCGGTCAGGGCGTCCCGGGTGGTGGTCTGGTAGATCACGGTGCTGGTGGGCGTGTCAGCCGTGCCGGGGGCGGTGACGACAGCGTTCTGGCCATCGATCAGGCCGCTGTTCGGGTATCTGCCATTGGTAGCTGCCTGATAGAGGCCGATCTGGTTGTAGAAGGTGGCGGTAAAGACGTCCTTGCCGTCGCTGGCCTTGCCAATGGAGTTGCCCAGGGTCAGGAAGGTGTCATTGTACACGGCGGCGGGGGCGTTGGTCAGCCACACCTGCTGGTCGTTGCCTTCCAGATCATACACGGTGTACTGGTAGATCAGGTTGCCCTCGTGAGAGCTGATCAGGCTGTAGTTCGGGTCGCCCATGAAGAAGGTGCTGCTGGTGCTCTTGTCGAAGGTCACAGCATCCCTGGGCAGAATGACCACGGCAACGCGCTGGGCGGTATCGCCGGACTGGTTGAACACGTCGGGATCCTTCATGAAGTAGGTCATGGCGGCATAGGGAGTGTCCTTGTCCGGGTCATTGGTGCCGTTCATCCAGCCAGTGTACTTGCCGGAAGCCTGGGTGTCGACATTCAGGTGGATGGTGGCGCTCTTGGCCTCGTTCTTCTTCACCAGGTCGCTGATGCCGTTGTAGACCTCGGGCTCGCAGGTGTCCTCGCCGTAGCCCTTGACCAGGATGATCTTGGTGTCCTCGGTGAGGTACAGGTTGCTGTTGTTGGCAGCGCTGTCAACACCGTTGGCCTCGGTCTGCACCGCGCCCAGAGTCATGGCGGTTTCACCGATGAAGATGTCCCGCATCATGCCGTTGTCGGCCCGGCGACCACCGCTGCTATCATCGGCGGCGATGCCCATGGCGCCGTCGGTGGCGTTAGGATTCGAGAAGGTAGAGCCCTCCGCCATGGCGCGGATCACGCCCAGGCGCTCCATGTTCACGGCGTAGTCCTTCACGTTGATGAGGCCGGCGGTGACGTTGGGATCCACCAGGCCGCTGGTGTAGGTGAAGCCGGTGTAGCCCTGGCCCACGTTCAGGCCGTTGATCTTGCCGCCGGTGCCGTAGGTATCACGGAAGGGCGCGCCCAGATCGCCGGTGCCGGTGATGGGTGTGTTGACGCGGCTGGCCTGGTCCTGATTCCAGGTGTAGTGGTCGGTGATCTCGCGAGTCTCCACCTTGCCGTCCAGCGTGACGCCGGTCAGGTAGTACTTGAAGGTGGAGGAGCTGGTCTTCTGGTCGTAATCCACGTAGGTGCCGTAGAAGAAGTCATTCGGGAAGGTGCGCTCGGCGCCCAGGTAGTTGCCGGCGTAGTCCAGATAGAACTTGTAGTCGGCGAAGTTGTAGCTCTCCACATATTCGTTGTTCAGGAGGGCCACGGACTGGGGCAGGGCGTACTGGGGCATCACAGTGGCGCTGACGCTGGCCGCGTTGGTGCACACCACGGTGTTATAGAACTGGGAGCGGTTCAGGGTCTTGACCTGGCCGTTCACTTCCAGGGTCACGATGCCCTGGTCGGCGTTGTAGGCGATGACCTTGCCGGTGACGAACTCGTCCACCTTGTTCAGCAGGTAGTAAGCGGTCTCATCGCCGGTGGCCAGGATGGCCTCCTTCTCAGTGGTGCTGACGTTGCGCGGGGTGGTGCCGTTGATGTGGACGCCCATCTCGTAGTCGTACAGGGTGGTGGTGGAGTCATGCACCAGAGCGGCCTGGGCGATGACGCCGGTGTCCACGCTGCTGACGACCTTCACGTTGTTGGCGCTGATGTACTTGGGAGTGCCGGTGGAGCGGCTGCTTATGAAGTTGCCAGTGACGCCGGCCTTGCTGGTGTCGCCGTTGTTCACGGGCACAGCCACGGTGGGAATACCGCGGACAGCGTTGGACTCAGTGATGCGGGAGGTCTCGATGTTCAGGGGGATGACCGCGTCCAGCGTGTCGCCGCTGTTGGAGATCAGCGCGTACAGGCCCACGGGGCTGGTGCTGTTGGTGATGGCGCTGCCGCCGTTGTTGGTGACCTTCTTGCCGTCGCCGTAAGAATCACCGGTGAAGGCGCTGCCGGCCTTGCCGAAGAAGTTGTTGAACACGGCGCCGTCAGCGGGCACGCTGAAGCCGGCGGCCTCGGCGGCCGTCTTCAAGCCGCTGGTGAGGTCGGCGTCGGCGCTCTCCACGATGGCGGTCTTGGTGGAGGCGTCATAGTAGGCGTACACGTCGTTGGTCTTGAAGTGGCCGTTGGCGGTGCCTTCGCCGTCGCAGTACCACAGGTCGATCTTGCGGTCGATCATCTCGACGCCGGTGACCACGTTGTAGCGCTCGTTGCCGATAACAACGGCCTCGCTGGCTTCCAGCTCGGCGCCGTTCCAGGCGTAGGCGCTGTACTTCTGCTCGTTGGCAGCGGCGGTGCCGTCAGCCTTCACCTTGGAGGTGCCGGCGGTACCCACGACGGTCTGGCTCTCGCCGGTGTCCTGGTTGCCAATGACCACGCCGTCGGTCTTGTGGGCCAGGCCGAACTCACGCTCGCCCAGAGTCCGGTTGCGGACATTGTTGCCCTGGCCGCTGGCCACGCCAACCCAGGGATTGTAATAGCCCAGCTCATAGCGGACGGTGGGGACGATGGCGGCGGTCTGGAAGGTCAGGTCGGCCACGACCTCACGGGGGGAGAACTGGGACAGAGTGTTGGCATAGTGGGTGGAGTTGATGTTGTCCAGGATGTGGAGCGCCTGGGCCTGGGAGCCCACGTTGACCTGCCACAGGGTGCCGGTGAACTCGCCGTTCTTGCCGTAGCCCACGGCCTTGAGCAGCATCTTCAGCATCTCATAGCCGGTGACGTTCTTGGTGGGCATGAAGTCGCCGTTGTAGCCGTTAATCAGCTGGGCGTCCACAGCGTAGCCCACGTAGCCGGCGTACCAGGCGTCCTGGGGCACGTCATTGAAGCGGGCGGCCAGGGGCTTGTACAGGTCCACCTGGCTGTCGGTCACGTCGCCGGTGGCCAGACGGTACAGGATGGCGACAGCCTCGCAGCGCATGATGCTGTTCTTGGGCAGGAAGCTGCCGTTGTTGCCCTTCATAACGCCCATGCCGTACAGCACGTCGACAGAAGTCAGGAACTCGGTCAGGATCTGTTCGCCGTCTGGATAGACGTCCGTGCCGTTCTTGGTGCTGGCGGCATTGGCGGTGACCATCAGGGAGAAGGCCATAACCATCGCCAGAACCAAGGCGAGGAACTTTTTCAAGTTTCTCATTGGATTTGTTTCCTCCTTTAATATTTTTGCCGGAAATTCGACACATTTTGACGATGCATTGAGAGGATAAGTCATCCTCTCAATGGATGAAACGTGCCGAAAAAGCCGCCGTCTGACCGTTCTGGCGCACTTTTTTGACACAAATGATAGGATGTTTTCTCCCCTCATCAAGCGGGGAGGGGGGCGGATGGGCCGGGGCCCGCGCCCGTCCCGCAGGCACAGAGGCCCCGGCACAAGGTCTAGAAGCGCGGAGCCCGGTCAGAACAATACCTTGTATATAAATGTCGAAATTTGAAAAAAACCGGGCCGATCCACCCCCCCGGGGCATAAAAACAGGCAACTGCTGCCATTGTTACAGTTGTGTTACACTTGGGCTTGGCCTATTGACTTTTGGCGGCCGGGGTTGTTATAATGGCCCCAGCCTGAAGCGAGACACTTGGCCGCGGCGAGAGGATGACTTATCCTGACAAACCTCGGAAAAGTGCCCAGATTCCGGCAAAAATAAATAAGGAGGAAACAAATCCAATGAGAAACTTGAAAAAGTTCCTCGCGTTGATTCTGGCGATGATGATGGCCTTCTCCCTGATGGTCACCGCTAACGCAAAGGGCGCCACTGTCAACGAGAAGGGCAATGGCACCAACCAGTACACCGACGCGCAGACCATTGACAAGAACTTTGTCGAGGCTGTCGACGTGCTGTACGGCATGGGCGTCATGACCGGCGACTACGGCGCCTTCAAGGGCGACCAGTTCATCATGCGTTCTGAGATGGCTGCCGTCCTGTACCGCCTGATGACCGGCGACACCACCCAGCTGAAGAACCAGCTGTACGCCGACCAGGCCGCTGACCGCTTCAAGGACGTGCCCGCGAACGCTTGGTACGCCCCCTACGTGGGCTGGTGCTACAACGCCGGCATCATGGTGGGCTCCAACGGCTACTTCCGTCCCACCGCCAACGTGACCGGCAATGAGACCCTGGTCATGGTCCTGCGCGCCATGGGCTACGGCAAGAACCACGAGTACACCGGCGCCACCTGGACCATTTACGCCCAGCGCGACGGCACCCAGATCGGCCTGCTGAAGGACGTGACCAACTCCCACTATGCCAGCAACCTGGCCGGCTACAGCCGCCGCGACGTGGTGGCCAGCATCGTGTTCCAGGGCGCTCAGCTCCCCACCGTGACCTACACCCCCTCTCTGGGCTATAACCAGTACATCGGTGTGGCCAGCGCGCAGGGCGGCAACATCCTGAACCCCTCCCTGGGCATGACCAACTTCGGCCTGACCAGCCACGTTGGTATCGTGCTGGGCAACAAGGCCACCGGTGAGGGCGGCGACTACCCCACCAAGATCGGCTTCTCCGTTAACCCCACCATCAGCAAGGGTCTGAACGTCGGCGATGATCTTGCTACCGGTTTGTCCCCCATCATCAACGGCACCCTGACCGCCGCTGAGATCACCGACGTGGTCGACGACGCCGCTTACCAGTACGTGACCAGCTCCAACGTGGACACCGTCAACAACTCCGGCGGCATGGACGCCCAGAACGTGACCCTGTCCTTCGACTGGGACACCGACCTGGATCTGTTCGGCCACAAGGTTAAGGTGTGGTACGACTGCCGCGGCCACGCTGTGCAGCCCGTTACCCTCCAGGGCACCAACTACAACACCTCCACCGTGAACTTCGGCACCAACAACACCACTTACGCCCTGTATGACCAGGCCCGCGCCAAGGTGGTCGCCGCCAGCAACGCTGACCTGACCGCCATGAGCAACGAGCAGCTGGGCAAGGTCGCGGACGACAACGGCTTCACCAACAACAACGTGTTCTTCAACTACGCGTTCAGCCGTATGCCCGCTACCCGTACCACCAGCACCACCAAGGTGAGCCCCATCAACTCCAACAACGAGATCAACGGCCTGACCACTGATACCGATGCTTGGCCCCTGTACGTGCTGATCGACAACGGCAACACCCTGGACGTGGTTATCTCCCTGGAGCTGACCATTTCCCAGGTGGTTCAGGACAACGACACCGTTGACTGGCTCACCACCGGCATCCTGACCCAGAACGGCCCCACTGGCACTCCGTACTTTGACACCTACGACGTGGTGGATCCCGCCGCTACCGGCGACAACTCCCCGCTGGGTGGCACCGCTAAGTACTCCAAGATGGCCAACGACAACATGGTGGACAGCGATGACATCAAGCTGCGCGACTACGTGGCCGCCGTTGCCGTGACCGGCACCACCGGCGCCAACATGGGCAGCACCAACACCCCGACCGACTCTGGCAACGCCACCGTCCGCAGCGGCAAGCGGAGCACCACCACCTCCACCTACTACTACAAGGTCGACCAGCTGGTTACCAAGGTGACCAAGACCCTGTGGAAGTATGACCAGAACACCCAGGAGTGCTTCTTCGCCGACGGCAGCAGCCTCAAGAAGTCCATCTACGCCAACGCCGTGGACGGCTCCTTCAAGGCCAACCAGTTCGTGAACGCTCCCCACGACTACCGTCAGGATTACACCTTCTACCTGGATCGTGAAGGCGACTACCTGTTCTGGGAGATCCCCTCTGCTACCTCCAGCTTCGTGTACGGCACCTACATCGACTGGGAGACCAAGCTTGCCTCTGGCGAGTTCATCTACCCGCTGGTGTATGTTGATGCCCAGGGCAAGGATCACAATGATCATGCGAACGCGAACATCACCAAGGTGGAGAACGCCACTCCCACCGCCATCGGCGACATGGGCGTGAAGGGCTACGGCGACATCATCCTGCCCAAGCGCGACATCGCGACCTCTGGTAACGTCTCCGGCTTCGTGAAGGGCACCTACGTTGGCTACTCCCTGGACAGCAACGGCGTGCTGAATGAGATCAGCAACATCGCTGACCGTAACACCGGCTTCTGGCAGGCTGATACCGACAACTTCGGTACCGCCACCAGCACCACCGTGATCAACACCACCGGCGTGGCCATCGGCGCTGTGCCCGTTGCCAACGCTGACGCCGCCGGCGCGATCTACACGGCTGGCACCTACAACAATGATCACCTGTTCTTCACCAACAGCACCAAGTTCGTGGTCGTGACCGGCGCCGGCACCGCCACCCAGAAGGCCACCGTGTACAACGGCCTGGCTGAGTTCCTGGGCGACGGCAACGTGAGCGTCAAGATCGACGCCACCACCCTGCGGAACACCACCACTCTGGCTGGCCCGTATCTGGATGAGACTGGCGTTGTCGCCACCGATCCCTACAAGCTGGTCTACTACAGCCTGAGCAGCGAGACCTACGACCAGATCTACGATCCCAGCGCCCGGGTTGTTGACACCGTGTTCATCCCCGACGTGATGGTTACCCGCACGCCCAGCGTGAGCGGCGACCTGTACTTCGTGGGTAACAACGCGGCCAGCATCATCAACGCCACCGACAATGCCACCCTGTACACCATGTACAAGGACGGCGTGAAGGGCGACTACTGGATCGACGGCCTGCTCGACCGCGATGACGACTCTGACGCCGACACCGTTGACGCTCTGGGCCAGAACGTGTTCTACCAGCTGGTGGACGCCGGCCGGACCGCTTATGACGGCGGCAAGGTCTACAAGCTGCTGGCCATGAGCGCCACTACTGCCAACAACACCATCATTGGTCAGTACTATGGCACCAGCACCACCACCGCTGACACCACCACCCGGATGGCCAACGCCGCCCTGACTCTGGGCTACCTGGCCACCACCCAGAATGCCCAGGCTGCCTTCATCGGCGGTCGTACCGGCAACGACCTGTTCAACGTGGTGGGCGCCAACGTGACCAACCTGTACAACGACTACACGATCGACAACCTGGCTCAGCTGAACGGTACCAGCTCTCTGACCAGTAACATGGGCGTTGACGTGTCCTGCGTGCTGGGCAACGCGAACAACGTGACCCAGATCTACGTCAACACCCTTCAGACCGCTGTCGCCTAATGCGATTAGCTGAAGTCCAGTTGGTTTGACACAAAAAACGGCCCCCCGGAGAAATCCGGGGGGCTGTTTTTGCGTCTGTTACTTGATGGCGACGTAAGCGTAGCGGGCGCCCGTGCTATTTGGGTGGTCGCTGCCGCGCAGGGTGAAGCCGGTGTCCGCCATGGTGGCGCAGCCGCCGGCGCTGGTGGCCAGGAAGCAGTCGCCGGTGAGCTTTACTTGCTGGATGATGACGGCCCTTGGCCGGAAACCCAGCTGGATGGTCTGAAGCTCGCCGGTGCCGGTATAGCTGCCCACGGCGACCTTGTGCCCTTCCAGCACGGTGACGCGGCTGTCCAGGGCGGTGTCGCCTGCCGTGCGCCGGACGGTTTCGGCGGACAGCGCGTCCTCGATCATCTGGGTGTTTTGGTTGAGCGGATCGGGGGAAAAGGTGTCGGACGTCTCCATCAGGTTCAGTTTGTAAGTTTTGGTTTGTTGCATATTTTTTAACAACCCCTTTCACAGCTGGTTAAACAGAACAAATGTTTGAATGTTTTGTACAACCGAAAGGAGTTTTTCTGAAAAATGATAAAAGGTCAATGTTGCACTGCGAAAAACTCCTTTACTACCGCTCGCTCCGAGAAGGGGCGGCGGACGCCGTTTGCCTCAATGTATTGCTCATGGCCCTTGCCCAGCAGGGCCACTACATCCCCTGGTCCCGCCAGCTCCAGGGCGCGGAAGATTGCGGCGCGGCGATCCAAAACGGTCTCGTGGGGGAAGTCCCCCAGCGCGGCGGATATGTGGTTGCAGATGTCAGCCACGGGCTCGGAGCGGGGGTTATCCTCGGTGAGAACAGCGTAGTCTGCCCATCGGGCGGCGGCGCGGGCCATGTCCCGGCGGCGCATTTTGGGGCGGTCGCCCCCCGCGCCGAACACCAGGATGATCCGCCGGGGATGATGCTCCGCCAGGGCGGAGAGGATGGCGTCAAAGCTGGCGCCGTTGTGGGCGTAGTCGATGACCACGCTGTAGGGCGCAGGAGCGGGGCAGCGCTGGGCGCGGCCAGGGACGGAGGTGTGGGCCAACCCGGCGCGGACGGCCTCATCTGAGACGCCCAGGGCGCGGCAGAGGGCGATGGCGGCCAGGGCGTCGGCGGCGTTGAATTTGCCGGGGAGGGGGACGGCGTAGGGCTCCGCCCCGTCCACGGTGAGGAGGGTACACAGGGGGCGATCCGGATCCGGGGCGGCTTCCAAGGCCCGCACATCGGCGTCCGCGCCGAACCCGAAGGTGGAGATAGGGGCGCACGCCGGGAGCCGCGCCGCCATGGCGGGCCAGTTGGGGTCGTCCACATTGCCCACGGCGAGGCGGCACTGGCGGAATAGAGCGGCTTTGCAGGCGCGGTATTCGTCGAAGTCGGCGTGCTCCGCGCCGCCGATGTGATCCGGGGAGAGGTTGAGGAACAGGGCGGCGGCGAAGGTGAGGCCGTGGACGCGGTTCAGCTTCATGGCCTGGGAGGACACCTCCATCACCACGTGGGTGCAGCCCGCGTCCGCCATTTGCCGCAGGGTGCGGTGGAGGGTAATGGGCTCGGGGGTGGTGTTAGGGGCCACCTGTGACACGTCGGAGAGCGGCTCCCGGCCGATGTATGCGCCCAGGGTGCCGATCATGCCGGTTTTGTACCCGGCGGCGGTGAGGATCTCCCGGAGCATATGGGCGGTGGTGGTTTTGCCCTTGGTGCCGGTGACGGCAATGAGGGTGAGGGCCTTTTCCGGGTGCCTGTAAAACTCAGCGGCCAGCAGAGCCAGGGCGGCCCGGGGGTCGTCCACCAATCCACCGGGAACGCCCTCGGGCAGAGGCGGACGGCACACCACGGCGGCGGCGCCCCGCTCCAGCGCGTCGGGTATGTAGGCGCGGCCGTCGGCGTTTGCGCCTTGCAGGGCCACAAACAGTGCCCCGGGTACGACTTCGCGGGAATCGCAGGCCAGAGCGGTGATCTCCGTGTCCTGGGGGCAGTCTGTTCCGATGGCGGACAAAAGCTGGGACAGCTTCATGGGGAAAACTCCTTTTCGGTTTTCCCCAATCTATGAATTTACGCAAAAAAACGTCCCTCTTGCATCGCAAGAGGGACGTTTTGTCGGTTTTCAGTGTCGCGCGTCCCACTCCCGCAGGAACGCCTGGACGTACTCCACGTCGGACGGCGTGTCGATATACTCCAGCCCACGCTTCTGCCGGGTCTCGGCCCCCTTGCCGGTGATGAGGATGACGGACGGCTCATGGCAGCTCAGCACCGCCTGACGGATGGCCTCGCCCCGGTTGGGCTCAATGCGGCATTCACAGGCCACATGGGAGGCGATCTCCTTGCAGATGGACACGGTGTCCTCCTCGCCGGAGTCCTCCTCGGTGAGCACCACCAGGTCGGAGTACTGGCCGGACACCTCGCCCAGATCCCGGCGGCGGTCAAAGGCTTTCTTGCCGGGGCAGCCGAACACGGTGACGATCCGCTGGCCGGGATACTCCTGCTGTACGGAACGGAACAGCGTCTCAAAACTCATGCGGTTGTGGGCGTAGTCCACGATGGCGGTCACATCCCCGTTTTCGCTGGAGTACACCTCCATCCGCCCGGGCACCCGGGCTTTGCTGAGCCCCTCCCGGACGGCCTCCTGGGGAATGCGCAGCCCCTGGCAGATGGCGATGGCGGCCAGGGCGTTGTCCACGTTGAACAGCCCCGGCATGGTCAGGCGGTATGTGCCGCCCAGCCGCGCCCCGTCCACCTGGAAAATGATGTCGCTCCCCACCTTCCGCACATCATGCCCGTACACATTGGCGGCGGGGTTCTGGCGGGAGAAGGTAAACACCGCCGTGCCGGGGACGCTTTGCGCGGCCTCCAGGGCCTCCTGGGCGTGGTCGCAGTCCAG
Organism: Clostridiales bacterium; assembly: GCA_014799505.1. Lineage (GTDB taxonomy): Bacteria > Bacillota > Clostridia > Oscillospirales > Oscillospiraceae > Enterenecus. The sequence continues at coordinate 50,666 of JAAVHV010000014.1, read as the reverse complement.
GTTGACGCAGGACAGCTCCGCTTGGGCGAAAATTTTCAGCTTGGAGTGGAAATAATCGTCAAAGTCCGGGTGCTCGATGGGGGAGATGTGGTCGGTGCCGATGTTTAAAAAGGCGGCGGCGGCAAACCGGGTGCCCAGGGTGCGGTGGTACTTGAACGCCTGGCTGGACGCCTCCATCACCACGTACTCCATCCCCGCGGACAGGGCGTTGGCAAAGTGCTTTTGCAGCTCCAGCGGTTCAGGAGTAGTCAGGTGAGACTCAAATCGCTCCACCCCATCCCAGGTGTCGATGGATGAGATGACCCCGCAGGTCTTGCCCGAGGGGGCCAGGAATTCGTCCAGGATATATTTTAAATAGTAGGCGGTGGACGACTTGCCCTTGGTGCCGGTGACGCCGATGACCTTCAGCTTTTGGGATGGGTCGTTGTAGTACTTCACCGCCAGGGGCGCCAAGGCGCGGCGCATATCGCCCACCTGGACGCAGGGCAGGTCTACTTCAGGATAGGCCGTCTCACTGACATAGGCAAAAGCCCCCCGGCGCTTGGCGTCCGCCAGGTACGCGGGCTTGAAATGGGCGCCCTTGCAGATAAACAGGGTGCCGGGAAGCACCTCTTGGGAGCTGTAGGACACCAGCTCCACCGTGCGGCCCAAGTCCAGCCCGTCCGGCAGGGGGGCGGCCAGCAGGCCCAGCTTGTCCAGCAGGGCGCAATAATCCCCCAGAGGGAAACGCGTCAATTCCATGGCAACAGCCTCCATATCAAATGGTGCGCAGGGGATAGCCACACCGCTCCACCGCCCGCTCCGCCATGACCATCATGGCGTCCAGGTAGAAGGAGGGCAGCGGGTGGTAGGTGGCGAACACGGACAGCTCGGTGCAGGCCAGAATGGCGCAGTCGCACCCGGCGCGGCGGATGGCCCGGTCGATGTGGGCGAATTTCTCCCGGCTGCCCTTCTCCCCCTGCTTGATCTCGTCATAGATGATGGACATGACCAGCTTTTGGGTGTCCGGGTCGGGGGCCACCGCATCCAACCCCACCGCGGCGCATTCCTTTTGGTAGAGCCCCGTCTGAATGGTGCCGTCGGTTGCCAGGATGCCGGGGCGCTTTTTGCCCTGGGCGGCCAGGGCGGCGGCGGTCTCCCGCAGCATATGGATGATGGGTACGCCGATGTCCCCCTGGAGCCGGTCGGCGAAATAGTGGGAGGTGTTGCAGGGGATGGCCAGCACGGTGCAGCCGCAGGCCTCCAGCGTTTTCGCGTCGTCCAGCAGCCTTTGATACAGCCCCTCGGTGTTCCCGGAGAGGATGGCGGCGGTGCGGTCTGGGATGCCGGTGTCGGACAGGATGACGGCGGGGAGGTGGTCCTGATCCCGGGCCGCGTCGGTGCGGTCCAGCACAAACTGGTAAAACACCTGGGTGGCCTGGGGGCCCATGCCGCCCAGCACGCCTAATTTAGCTTCCTGCTTCATCAATCATCACTCGGTTTCTTGCAATATTTGCCAAAGCGCACATAGTTACCAATGTGGTTTTTCCAGATTCGCCAGACGCGGTTCGGGGTATAGTCCGGGCGGTACTCCATGGAGTGGTGGTCGGCCCCGGCCTTGAACAGCGCCTTCATCTCGCCGTGGTAGCGCTTAGGGATAAACTTGTAGGCCAGCCGCCGGGGGATCATCCGCCAGATGGAGCGGTCCTTCACCACCGTCAGGGGCAGGTCTTTGCCCTCCACCAGATCGCCCACCAGATGTCGGGCGATGTTGTGCCCCGAGCCGGTGACATAGTAGTTGCTGCGCCCCTGGCGGGTGTTGATCTCAAAGGCTTTGTATTTGCCGTTCCGCCGGTCGAACTTGATGTCGAAGTTGGAGAAGCCCACGTAGCCGATGTCCTCCAGCATCCCCCGGATCTTATCGCACAGCCCCTGGTCGTGCTCGGTGATGATGACGGCGTGGTTGCCGATGCCGTGGGGGGAGTGCTCCTCCAGCAGCACGTGGCCCAGGCACATCAGCTTGACCCTGCCGTGGGTGTCGGAGTAGTTGGTCAGCACCCGCATATAGGTGTCGTCCCCGGGGATGAACTCCTGGAGGATCATTTTGCCGGGATAGCCAGCGGCGTACACCTCGTCCAGGGCGGAGAGCAGCTCGTCCCAGGACTGGCAGATGTACACCTTTTTCAGCTCACGGTGGCCGGTAGCCCAGTAGGCCACGCCGTCGGCGGGCTTGGCCACATAGGGCGCGCCCCAGGGCAGCTCAAAATCGTGGCCCATGTCCCCCGAGTACACAAAGGTGGCCGGATGGTCGATGCCGTACCTGTCGCACAGGGCGTAAAACTGCTCCTTGTCGGTAAGCCTGTCCAGCATCTCCCCGTTGATATAGTTGCACGTTACATTGGCGGGGAACTGGTCTTTGAGATGGGCGGCCAGCTTTACGTAGCTGTCCCCGCAGCCGATGACCAGCACCGTCTTGCCTGCGCACTCCGCCGCCACGTTCTTGACGTTTTGGAGGAACACGTCCGCGTCCTCGTTTTCCAGGCAGGGGCGGTAGTCGATAATGGAGCTGTAGGAGCAGGGGAAGGACACGAACTTGCCGAAGGCGATGCTCTTGACTCCGTAGGCCTCGTGGAAGGCCCGGGCCACGCTGTACACGTTGATGTCGCCGCCGAAGAGCAGCGGCTGGAATTTGCAGTCGGACATAGAAGATCAGACTCCTTGTAAAAGGATTTTCCGCGCTTTCCCCAATGACAGGGGACCGTCATTGCGCCTGTGGCGCAACGACCGTCCCGGCAGTCTTTCGACCGCATTGGGACCGTCATTGCGCCTGTGGCGCAACGACCGTCCCGGTCGCCTTCCGGCGACCTATCCCCCGGCCCGTTTGACCAGGAACACCCCGTTGATCTGGGACAGCTTGTTGATGATGCGGGTCAGCTCATCCTGTCCCTGGACGGCCAGCTCCAGGTTGATGATGGCGTAGCCGTCGGGCTGGCTGCGGGCGGACAGGTTGTTCAGCTTGGCCTTCTGGGCGGACAGCGCCATGGCCACGTCCAGGGCCAGGCCGTCCCGGTCCTTGGCGGAGATCTCCAGCGAGGTGCGGAAGGTGGAGTCCCCGGTGTCCGCCCAGGCCACCTTCACCCACCGGCCCTGCTCCTCGGGCTTGCGGCGGGCGGGGTCGGCGTTGGGGCAGTCCTGCCGGTGGATGGACACGCCGTAGCCCTTGGTGATGAAGCCCACCACCGGGTCGCCGGGAACCGGGGTGCAGCACTTGGAAAACTTCACCATGCAGTTGTCCAGCCCCTCCACAATGATACCGCTGGTAGAGCGGCGGGGGACCTGGGCGGAGCCCTTGGCGGTGGAGGGATAAACCGTCTCCCCGGAGGAGAGGCTGGCCTGCATGGCCTCCTGTTCCGCCCGCTGGCGCTCCAGTCGGCCCAGGCGGGTCATCTCCTCCTTGATGCGCCCGGCGGCCTTCTGGGCGGACAGCCCGCCGTAGCCGATGGCGGCGTACAGCTCGTCCAGCGCGCCGAACCGCACCCGTTTGAGCAGGGTGTCCAGCAGGTCGGCGCTGGCGGTGATGGCAGACAGGGTGAGACCGGCGTGCTTCAGCTCCGACTCAAACATGGCCCGGCCGGTGGCGATGTTCTCCTCCCGGCGCTCCTTTTTGAACCACTGGCGGATCTTGTTGCGGGCCTCGTTGGATTTGCAGATCTTCATCCAGTCCCGGCTGGGGCCCCGGGCGGATTTAGAGGTGATGATCTCCACGATGTCGCCGTTTTTCAGCGGCGTCTCAAAGGTGACGATGCGCCCGTTCACCCGCGCCCCGGTCATGGAGTTGCCCACGGCGGAGTGGATGGAATAGGCGAAGTCGATGGGGGTGGCCCCGGCGGGCAGGCTCTTCACATCCCCGTTGGGGGTAAACACGAACACCTCGTCGGAAAACATATCCACCCGGAGGGTGCGGACAAACTCGTCCGGGTCGGTGTCCTGCTGGCTCTCCAGCAGCTTGCGTACCCACTCAAACTCCCGCTCCGTGCCCAGCCTGCTGTTGGCCAGCCCCTGCTTGTATTTCCAGTGGGCGGCCACGCCATACTCGGCGGTCTGGTGCATCTGCCAGGTGCGGATCTGCACCTCGAAGGGGATGCCGTCCTTGCCCACCACGGTGGTGTGCAGGGACTGGTAGCCGTTGGGCTTGGGGGTGCCGATATAGTCCTTGAACCGGCCCAGCACGGGCTTGAACATATCGTGGATGCAGCCCAGCACGTTATAGCAGGCGGGAATGTCCTCCACGATGACCCGAAAGGCGTACAGGTCGAAGATCTCGTTCAGCGTCTTGTTCTGGGCGTACATTTTGCGATAGATGGAGTAGATGTGCTTTAAGCGCCCATAGACCTTGCACTGCACGCCCTCCCGGGCCAGACGGTGCTCGATGTGGGCCTGCATATTGTCCAGGAAGCCCGCGTGGAGGGTGGTGATATTGGCCAGCTCCTCCTCCACGTCGTGGAAGCCCACCGGATCCAAATAGCACAGGGCCAGATCCTCCAGCTCCCATTTCAGCTTCTGCATACCCAGGCGGTGGGCGATGGGGGCGTATACCTCCATGGTCTCCAGGGCCTTTTCCTTCTGCTTTTTGTCGGACTGGTACTGGAGGGTGCGCATATTGTGCAGCCGGTCGCACAGCTTGATAAGGATGACCCGCACGTCCTTGGCCATGGCCATGAACATCTTGCGCAGGTTCTCCATCTGCTCGTCCTCCCGGGAGGTGTACTGCATCCGGGTGAGCTTGGTGACGCCCTCCACCAGGTCGGCCACCTGGACGCCGAACAGCCTGGCGATGTCGCCGTGGGTGGAGTCGGTGTCCTCGATGCAGTCGTGGAGCAGGGCGCCGACAATGGAGTCCTGATCCAGCTCCAGCTCGTTGACGATCTCCGCCACGGCGATGGGGTGGATGATATAGGGCTCGCCGCTTTTGCGCAGCTGGGGCCCGTGGTGGTCGTTGGCGTATTCAAAGGCGGCGCGGATGCGCTCCACATCCGCGCTGGGATTGGTCTCCAGTATGTGCCGCTCTAGTTCTTCATATCTTTCATGGGCCAGGTCCATCATGATTCCTCCTTGCTGGGCTTTTGCGGGGGTCCCTTGGGTATTGCTCAGTTCTCGTCCAAAAAGGCCCGCAGCTTCCGCATCAGCGCGGCCTGCTCCAAATCCACCTTGTCCTCGGGGCGGCACAGCCGCAGCCGGTCCTGCTCCAGGTGGATCAGTCCCCGATCTCCCATCACGTGGAGGCAGACCAGCGTGCGGCCATAGGCGGTGTGTCCGTCGGGCTGGCGCGCGGCCTGACGCAGGAGGGCGGGGCCGGCGTCCATCCAGCCGCCGATGGCGTTATGCTCCAAAAACCGCCACAACCGGGCGAAGTCCTGCCGGGAGGGCAGCAGCAGGCCCGCCTCCCACCGGGACAGCTCCGCGCCCTCCTGAAGGCGCTGGAACAGCTCTTGCTCCAGGGCGGCCCGGGTAGGGGCGGGGCGCAGGTCGCACAGCTGGAGCTGCACGGCGCGGCTGCCCCGGAACTCGTTGATCTGGGGGGTGAAGAGCACGTCCAGCCGATCCCCGGCGGACACGCCGCAGGCGGTGGAATTGGCGGAGAAGAAGATGGCGTCCAGCACCACCCCGTCCCGCCGCAGCTTCATCTTCAGATGCCGCCCGCCCCCCACGTCGCAGCAGGAGGTCACGCAGGCCCCCCGCAGCAGCAGCACCGGCTTGGGGTTGCCCGAGCCGAAGGGCTCCAGGGCGGACAGGGACTCCACCTGGGGAGCGCTGAGCAGGGCGCAGTCGTCCACCTCCGCGTCCACGTCGATGGCGGCCTCCATGGGCTCCCCCCCGGCGTAGTCGGACACCAGCTCACAGATCAGCTGCCGGAAAGCGGGGATATTCTCCTCCGGAATGGTGAAGCCCGCCGCCATTTCGTGGCCGCCGTAGGCGTCGAAGAGGTGGGCGCACCGCTCCAGGGCGGCGAACAGGTTGAACCCGCCGAAGGAGCGGCAGGAGCCCTTGCCCTGGCCGTTTTCTAGGCTGATCATGATGGCGGGGCAGGAATATTTTTCCGCCAGCCGGGAGGCCACGATGCCCACGACACCCTGGTGCCAGCCCTCGCCCGCCAGCACGATGGCAGGGGAGGCCAGCTCGGGCCGCGCCTCCAGCAGTCCGGCGCACTGGTCATAGATGTCCTGTTCAATGGCCTGGCGCTCCCGGTTCAGGCGGCATAGGGCGTGGGCCAGGGCCTCGCCCCGCTCCTCGTCCCGGGTGAGCAGCAGCTCCAGGGCCACCATGGCCTGCTCCATCCGCCCGGCGGCGTTGATCCGGGGGGCCAGGCCATAGCCGATGTTGACGGCGGTGGGGACGGCGCCCGGTTCCAGCCCCGCCTCCCGTAGCAGGGCGCGCAGGCCGGGGCGCTTTGTATGGGCCAGCAGCTCCAGCCCCATGCGCACCAGGGCGCGGTTTTCGTCGGTGAGGCGCATCACGTCGGCCACGGTGCCGATGGCGGCCAGTTCCCCGAAGCGGAGGAACGCGGTTTCCCGCTCCTCCGGGGGGACCAGGGCCTGGGCCAGCTTCAGCGCNACNCCNACCCCGGCCAGCTCCGGGAAGGGATAGGCGCAGTCGGGNCGGCGGGGATCCACCACCGCNTGGGCGGCGGGNAGCACATCCTTGCAGTGGTGGTGGTCGGTGACCACCACGTCCACCCCCAGCGAGCGGGCGAACTCCACCTCGNCCACGGCGGTGATGCCGCAGTCCACGGTNACGATGAGCGTCACGCCCTGCNCCGCNAGGCGCTTGACNGCNCCNGGATTNAGGCCNTAGCCCTCCTCGGNGCGGTCNGGGATATAGCTGACCGCCGTCCCGCCCAATAAAGTGAGCNCCTCGGTGAGCAGGCAGGTGGCGGTGATGCCGTCCACGTCATAGTCGCCNTAGACGCACATCAGCTCCTGACGGTCGATGGCGCGGCGGACNCGNNCCACGGCCCGNTCCATGTCCTTGAGGAGNAAGGGGTCGTGGAAAAGCNNCNGGCCGCTGGCGAGGAANCGGGCGGCCTNCNCCNGCCNGNNNANNCCNCGGGCGGACAGCACCGCCGCNCACAGGGGGGACAGCCCCGCCGCCTCCAGCGNGNGCCGGACAGAGGGCGCNCCGGGGCGGCGCAGNTTCCACNGCTGATATTTCATGGCGCGCACCTCCCTGAAAGCCCCTTGTCATAAGGCATTGTTTCCAAGATAACAATCTACTATATCATATTTGCGCGCTTGTTTCAACAGGTAAAAAGGGCGGTTCCTTTTCAAGAAAAGTGTCGCTGATTAAAACTCCGGCGATTTCACCAACGCCCTTGCTGCAGGCATGATGATATGGTATCATAAAAAGCGGCAAATCAGAACCGGATGGGGTGGTTATAGTATGAGATTATTGATTTACGGNGCTGGTGTAATCGGCTGCTTGTACGCGGCTTTATTCGGTCAAGCAGGATATGACACTACTTTATATGCGAGAGGGAAGAGGCTTGAGGCATTCAGAGAGAACGGTTTACTATATGAAATAAAGGGCAAAACATATAAAGCGGAAGTAAAGATTATCGACCTCCTAAAAGAAGATGATAAATATGATTTTATTTTTTTGACGGTAAAAGAGAATCAAGTACATACAGCGTTAAAGGAACTAAGTTTGAATNCCAGCCCTAATATCGTTACNATGGTAAATACACTTGAACCATATAGCAACTGGGANAAGCTTTGCGGGAAGGGACGCATCATCCCTGCATTTCCGGGNGCGGGNGGCAGTTTTGATAACGGCATACTAAAAGCTGCTNTNACACCACGCATGATTCAACCCACCACATTTTCTGAAATTGATGGCGGCCAAACAAAACGTTTGTTAAGGTTAGCGGAGTTGCTGAAAGAAGCGGGAATACCATACCAGATTGTGAAAGATATGCACCAATGGCAGTTGTGCCACCTTGCAATGGTTGTTCCGATTGCGGATGCTTATTATGAAGCGCAAAAGCCAAAAGAGGTATGGCGGGAATGTGAGGTAATGACGAAAACTGCGAAGCGGATGAAACGAAATTTTAAATCACTCCATGATTCAGGNATANCTCTTTCGCCAAAGAAAATGAATATTTTCCGCTGCTCCCCCATCTTTATACTTAAAATTGGGCTTACTATAGTTTTTAGAAGCAATTTTGGAAATGTATTTATGTATCAGCACTCTATAAATGCCCCTGATGAAATGAGACGTTTGCATACGCAGTTTTATCAATATATGAAAAGCAAGGAATAAAGGGCGGCNGTCCANANNTGGACAGCCGCCCTTTTCAANACGCGGATCAGCTCAGAACGGGAGCAGCTCCAANTGCTCCAGNAGGATCTTCAGNCCGATGAGCACCAGCACCACCCCGCCGGCCAGCTCCGCCTTNGACTTGTACCGCGCGCCGAACACGTTGCCCACCTTCACCCCCGCGGCGGAGATNAGGAAGGTACACACCCCGATGAGGGTGACGGCGGGGAGGATNTCCACCCGCAGGAAGGCGAAGGTGACCCCCACCGCCAGCGCGTCGATGGAGGTGGCCACCGCCAGCAGCAGCATGGTCAGNGGGGCCAGGGAGGGGTCGCACTCCTCCTCGTCNNNGCCNANNGCCTCCCGGATCATGTTNCCGCCGATGAGGGCCAGCAGGACAAAGGCNATCCANTGNTCCACGGACTCGATCAGNTCNGNAAAGGNGGANCCCAGCGCCCAGCCGATGGCGGGCATCAGGGCCTGGAAAGCGCCGAACCACAGCCCGACGATGATTGCGTGCCGGGGCATCAGCGCCCGGATGGACAGCCCTTTGCAGACAGCCACGGCGAAGGCGTCCATGGACAGGCCCACGGCCAAAATGAACAGCGCGGAAAATCCCATCGTATACCACCCTTTCGTCCAATCCTATTCCAATGATTCTAAAAACATTCTCGCGGTTAGTCAATCACAACCGTTAAAAATGGCCAGGTTCTCCACAAACTGCCGGAGCTGACAAAGAAATCTTTGAATAAACCTTGAATTTTCCCTGGGAGCGGTTGCGTTCCGGTCGGGAAAAGTATAATATTTAATTATTCAGATAACAGATCGGAAACGCCACGCAAACACAGGCGTGCCATACTGTGTCCAAAAGCGGACAGCCGGCCTGCGCGGAGCTTATCGTCCCGGAATGGAGAGAAGCGAATGAGCTACATATCCTTTGAAAACGTGAAAAAAGAGTATAAAATGGGCGAGATCACCATCAAAGCGGTGGACGGCGTGGACTTCGCCGTGGACAAGGGGGAGTTCACCATCATCGTGGGCCCCTCCGGCGCGGGCAAGACTACGGTGCTGAATATGCTGGGCGGCATGGACGCCTGCTCCGGCGGCGTCATCACCGTGGACGGCGCGCGGGTGAGCGACTACAACCCCAAGCAGCTCACCGCCTACCGGCGGCACGACATCGGCTTTGTGTTTCAGTTCTACAACCTAGTGCAGAACCTGACCGCCCTGGAAAACGTGGAGCTGGCCGCCCAGATCTGCCGGGACCCCCTGGACGCCCGGGAGGTGCTGGAACACGTGGGGCTGGGGGATCGGCTGGACAATTTCCCCGCCCAGCTGTCCGGCGGCGAGCAGCAGCGGGTGGCCATCGCCCGGGCCCTGGCCAAGAACCCCAAGCTGCTGCTGTGCGACGAGCCCACCGGCGCGCTGGATTACGTCACCGGCAAGGCCATTTTGAAGCTGCTCCAGGACACCTGCCGCCAGGAGGGCATGACGGTCATCGTCATCACCCACAACACCGCCCTCACCCCCATGGCCGACAAGGTCATCCACATCAAGAGCGGCCGGGTGGCCGCAGTGGAGCGCAATGAGCGGCCCACCCCGGTGGAGGAGATCGAATGGTAACACGGAAAAACCGCCTGACCACCGACGCGTTCCGGGAGATCAAAAACACCCTGAACCGGTATGTGTCCATCCTGGTGCTGGCGGCGCTGGCGGTGGCGTTCCTGTCCGGCCTGCGCTCCGCCGCGCCGGATATGCAGTACACCGCCGACAATTACTACGACCGGACCCACTTGATGGATGGCTATGTGCTGTCTACCTTGGGGCTGACAGAGGAGGATCTGGGGGCCCTGGCGGCTGCGGCGGGTATTGAGGCGGTGGAGGGCTGCCGGGATCTGGACGCCACAGCCATTGACCGCATTGTCAATCTGCGCTCCATGCCGGAGCGGCTCAACCTGCTGAAGGTGGCAGAGGGCCGTCTGCCGGAAGCCCCGGACGAGTGCGTCACCGAACATTTGCTGCTGGTAAAGCTGGGCCTTCAGGTGGGGGACAGATTGGAGGTCACCCTCACCGAGGACCACGAGGGCGACCTGGAGAACACCGCCTATACCATTGTGGGTGTGGTGGACTCTCCGCTGTACGTGGGCCTGGACCGGGGCTCTTCTTCCCTGGGCAACGGCTCGGTGGACGCCTTTGTCTATGTGCCGGGGGAGAACTTTACCTTTGATTACTACACCTGCGCCTATTTCACCGGCCAGGGGCTGGCTGCGCTGGACGGCTACGGCGACGAGTACGAGGACGAAATAGATGCTCTGGTGGACAGTCTGGATGGTCTGGCCGACCAGCGGGCGCAGCTCCGGCACGACACCCTCATCGGGGACGCCCGGGCCGAGCTGGATGACGCCCGCCGGGAGTTTGAGGACGCCAAGGCGGACGCGGACAAGGAGCTGGCCGACGCCTGGCAGGAGCTCCAGGACGGGCGGCAGGAGCTGGACGACGGCTGGGCGGATTACTACGACGGCGAGGAGACCTATGCCCGTGAGATCGCCGACGCCGAGCGGGAGCTGAGAGACGCGCTGGCTGATCTGCGCCAGGGGGAAATCGACCTGGCCGACGGCCGCCAGGAGTACGAGGACGGGCTGGCGGAGTACCAGGACGGTCTGAAAAAATATGAGGACGGCTGGGCTGAGTACCAGGACGGCCTGGCGGAGTATGAGGACGGCAAGGCGAAATACGAGGATGCCCTAAAAGAGTATGAGGACGGCCTGGTCAAGTATGAGGACGGCCTGAAGGAGTACGAGGACGGCTGGGGGTCGTACCAGGCCGGCCTGGACGCCTATCGGCAGGGCAGGGCCGAGCTGGATCAGCGGCAGGCCCAGGTGAGCGCCGGATTGGAGCAGTACAACGCGGCGCTGAAGCAGGTTGAGGGCACGCCGATGTACGACGCGCTTGTGGCCCAGCTGGCGCCGCAAAAGGCCCAGCTGGACGCGGCCCAGGCCCAGCTGGACGCGGGCTATGCCCAGCTTGCGTCCTCTGGAGAGCAGCTGTCCAGCGCCCGGAGGGAGCTGGACAAGGCCAAAAAGGAGCTGGATGACGCCAAAAAGGAATTGGACGACGGCCAGGTGGAGCTGGACGACGCCAAAAAAGAGCTGGACGATGCCCAGGCTGAGTTGGCTGACGCGAAGAAAGAGCTGGACGACGCCAAAACAGAGTTGGACGACGCCTGGGCCAAGCTGGAGGACGCCAAGGCCGAGTTGGAGCAGGGGGAGATCGACCTCCGGGACGGCTGGGCGGAATACAACGAGGGTGTGGCGGATCTGCGCCAGGCCCGCGTGGACGGGCGGCGGGAGCTGGACGACGCCCTGGCGGAGCTGAACGACGGCGAGCGGGAATATGCCGACGGCCTCCGGGAGTACGAGGACGGCAAGGCGGAGGCGGACGAGGAGATCGCCGACGCCCAGAAGAAGCTGGACGACGCCCAGGAGGAGCTGGACGACGTGGAGGACTGCGAGTGGTATGTCCTCAGCCGGTTCACCAACGCGGGTATTGTGGGCTATTCCCAGGACTCCGACCGGGTGAGCAACCTGGCCAACGTGTTCCCGGTGATCTTCTTCCTGGTGGCGGCGCTGGCCTGCCTGACGACCATGACGAGAATGGTGGAGGAGCAGCGCACCCAGATCGGCTCGCTGAAGGCCCTGGGCTTCTCCAGGCTGGCCATCGCCAAAAAGTACATCGGATACGCCTTTTCCGCCAGCCTGGTGGGCGGTATCCTGGGGCTGGGGCTGGGCTGCACCCTGATCCCGCTGGTCATCGCCAACGCCTTCAACATCATGTATGCCATTCCCGCCCTGGAGTTCAAACCCCAGGTGGGGCTGTATATCTGGGCGGTGCTGGCGGCGGTGGCGTGTACCACCGGGGCGGCGCTGTGGGCCTGCCTGTCCACCCTCATCGACACCCCCGCCAACCTGATGCGCCCCCGGGCCCCCAAGGCGGGCAAGCGGGTGTTCCTGGAACGGATCCGCCCCATCTGGAAGCGGCTGACCTTCACCTGGAAGGTGACCATGCGCAACCTGTTCCGCTATCAGCGGCGGTTCTGGATGACTGTCATCGGCATCGGCGGCTGCACCGCCCTGATCGTCACCGGCTTCGGCCTGCATGAGTCCATCTTCTCCATCCTCAACGAGCAGTTTGACCATGTGTTCCTCTATGACGCCACCGTGGGCCTGGACAAGGACGCGGGGGCGCAGAAGCTGGGGGCGGTGGAGCGGTATTTGACCGACAGCCCCTGGGTGGAGGACTATCTGCTCACCAGCGAGAAGCTGCTGGAGGCGTCCAGCAGCGGCCCCGCCCAGAACGTCTACCTGTTCGCCGTGGACGATCTGGAGCGCTTCAATGAGTTCATCCGGCTGGGCCACCGCCTGGACGACGGGAGCGTTACCCTGCCCGACGGCGGGGTGGTCATCACCGAGAAGCTGTCCGAGCTGCTGGGCGTGTCGGTGGGCGACACCATCACTCTGGAGGAGGACGGCAAGCGGGTGGACGCCGTGGTGGCCGACATCGCGGAGAACTATGTCTCCCACTACGTCTATGTGTCTGAGACGTGCTACCGCGCCCTGTTCGGCGAGGAGCCGGAGCAGAACGTGATGCTCCTGCGCTACGCCGACGGGGCGGGGGAGGAGGAGTCGGACACGGTGTCCAGCCAGTTGATGGCCATGGACGGGGTGGACTCCTACTCCTACATCGCCACCCTGCGGGATAACTTCACCGACAGCATGGAGGCCATTGACTACGCGGTGGTCATCATCATCGTGGCGGCGGCGGCGCTGGCCTTCGTGGTGCTCTATAACCTGACCAACATCAACATCACCGAGCGGGTGCGGGAGCTGGCCACCCTCAAGGTGCTGGGCTTCTTTGACCGGGAGGTCACCGCCTACGTCTACCGGGAGAATCTGTTCCTCACCCTGTTTGGCATTATCCTGGGGCTGGTCATGGGCCGGTTCCTCCACGCCTGGATGGTGCTGACGGTGGAGGTGGATATCGTGATGTTCGGCCGCACGGCGCCCCCCTACGCCTACGTGCTGGCGGCGGTGCTGACGGTGGTGTTCTCCGTGGCGGTGAACATCGCCGCCCACTTCAAGCTGAAGAAAGTGGACATGGTGGAGAGTCTGAAAACCGTGGAATGATTGATGTGCGGACATGAGAGCGGCCCCGGAGGGTTTTCCTCCGGGGCCGTTTTTGCTGTGTGTGGGGAAAGCTGCTGACGGGGGACGTGGCTGTTGACGGAAAAGCCGCCTGCCAAAACCCGGTCAGTCCGGGGACGGGAAGCCTTTGACCGCCTCCGAAACGTCGGTCCCGGCCCCGATTTTGGCCAGCGCCTGCCACCACGCGGTGCGCGCCTGGGCCCATCCGGGGGTGATCTGATAATAGTCGCCCATATACGGCGTAAAAATGCTGTATTCCGTCATGAGTATATCATTCTGATAGATATTGTCCATATCTCGAACCGGCCAGTAAGAGGAGGTCTGGACTGCTTTTGTGTAGGTCGCGTCATTCTCGGTGATGTAGCGGATAAAGGTTTTGGCCGCCTCGATCCGCGCATCACTGCCATTGTCGAAAATACCAAATCCCCAGATGCCGCCCTGAAGCTCCGGCGCGTCCCCATCAGTGGGAAAGGCCATGGGAAAAACCTCGAAGTCCAAATCGGGGTTGTTGATGGTCTGCTGGATCTCTACGGACGCGTTCCAGCAGAAGCACATGGCGGTTTCCTTTTTGCAGAACAGATCGATCGCGTCGGAGGACGTGAGGGACGGCTCAAAGGTAATGCCCTCTAAATCATAGAGAAGCTGCAGGGCCTGCTTGTTCTCCTCGCTGTCAACGGTATAAGATGTGTGGGTATCATCGGTGAAGGAGCCGCTGTACAGATTGGTGACCAGGGCGCGCGTCCCCTGATCCCCGCTTTGGTTTTTGCAGTACAGGATGCCCGCGCTTTCCTGGCCATAGGCGGTCAGGGCATGAACCGCCTGGATAAAGTCCTCCGTAGTCCAGGTGTGGGTCTCCTCGTCGATGTACTGGAGGGCCCCCGCGTCCCGGAACATATCATAGTTGATGGCCATGCAGTGGGCGGACATACAGATGGGGAACTCGTAATAGGCTCCATTGCTGTGCCGGCAGGCCTCTCGGATATTATCATAAATTTCACCGGCCTGCTGGGATTCCCACAGATCGGACAGATCTACCATCCAGCCCTGCTCCCCCCAGCTTGTCACAAGGCGCTCCGGGCCCTCCAGAATGAGATCCGGAGCGCTGCCGTCCAGGACGGCCTGGCTGACCCGTTCATCTCCGGTATCGTAATTCAGATATTCCACGGAAATATGGATGTCTGGATACTCCTTATGAAAGCCGGTCAATATGGCGGACACCGCGGTGGGATTGCCCCAGTTGCCCACCGGAAAGGTCCACAGCGTCAGCTCAATATCATCGCTGGGGCTGTCGCTGCTGTCATCAGGCTCAATGGCTGGGATGCCGCCGCAGGAGGATAAAAGAGCGATAGACAGCAGAAGGCATACCAAGGCAAGCAGCTTTTTCATGTCTAACATTCTCCTTTTCTTAACGGATGATCCTAGTGCAGATACTGTCTCAGCAGGGAGAGGATCTCGTCCGGATCCAGGGGTTTGGCCGTATGGGCGTTCATCCCGCAGTTGAGGCATTTTTGAATGTCCTCCTGAAACGCGTCGGCGCTGATGGCGATAATCGGGATGGTTCGCGCGTCCTCACGCTCCAGCGCCCGGATGGCCTGGGCGGCTTCAAGGCCCGTCATAACGGGCATACGCAGATCCATCAATATGGCGTCGTACCAGCCGGGGGCGGACGCCTCCAATTTCTCCACGCAGATCTGTCCGTTTTCCGCCCACTCCATTTCCAGCCCGAATTCGCAAAGCAGCTCGTTGGCGATTTCCCAGTTGAGCTCATTGTCCTCCGCCAAGAGGACGCGCCTGCCTGTCAGATCGAGTTCAGCTTCCGGCTCCTGCGCCTGCGGCGTCGGAGCCATATCAATGAAGCGGCGCAGGCCATAGTAAAGGGCGGAGCGGAACAGCGGCTTTGAAATGAAGCCGCAGATGCCGGCTGCGTCCACCTTTGCCTCCAGCTCATCCCATTCGCCGTCAGTGAGCAGTATAATCGGCAGGTCTGGGCCGAAGCGGTTGGACAGCTCTTCCGCAGCCTGTATGCCGTCCTGCCCCTGGATGTCCCAGTCCAGCAGGAGCATATGGTAGGGCTCGTTTCCGCGGCGGCGCGCCTCGATCATTTGGGAAGCCTGATCGACATCTGCAGCGGCTTCCGCCCGAAGCCCGATGGATTCCAGCGCGGAGACGGCGAGCCGGCCGGCGGTTTCATCATCATCAATTATCAGGATATTCCGGCTGGGCAGGCGCAGTTCTTTCTCTTGAGGGGCCGCTTTTTCCATGTCCAAGCTGATGTGGAAATGGCTTCCCTTTCCCTGCTCGCTCTCGATGACAATTGTGCCGCCCATGGCGTCTACGATGTATTTGGTGATGGTCATGCCCATTCCGGCGCCCGCCGCCTTGTCCACGCGGGCGCTGTCCTCTCTGGCGAAGGGCTCAAATATCCTGCTCTGGAATTCCTTGGACATACCGATGCCATTGTCTCTGATGTGCAGATGGGAACGGATATAGTCGCCCCCTTTTGGGGAGGGTTCCTCGTACAGCTCCGCCTCGATCACGCCGCCCTCCGGGGTGAATTTTACCGAGTTTCCAAGCATATTCAGCAGGATCTGAGCCAGCCGAACCCTGTCCGAGCACACATTTTCATGATAGATTTCATGTACGTAGATGCTGAAGCGCTGATCTTTCTCCTGGATCTGCGGCTGGATGATCGTCATGATGTTCTGCATGATCTCGCGGAGGGAGAGGGGCTCCATATTCAAAGCGAGATTTCCGCTCTCGATTTTGGACATATCCAGCATATCGTTAATGAGGCCCAGCAGATGCCGGCTGGATACGTGGATCCGCTTCAGACAGGAGCGCACCCGGGACGGATTGTCCAGGCTGCCGATGGCGATGGACGTCATTCCCATGATGCCGTTCATCGGCGTGCGGATATCATGGCTCATGTTGGAGAGAAATTCGTTTTTCGCCCGGTTGGAGCGTTCCGCCGACAGCTTGGCCTCCTCGGCGGTTTTTCTGGCGTCGTCCAGGGCGTGCATCTGCATTTTGGTCAGCCGGTAGTAGCCCACAAAGACAAGCAGCAGGGCACAGACGATCAGACAGCAGCCGCCGATGGAGATGTACGACCATATTTTCTGAAGGAGGTCGATGGTTTCGTCCAGCGTATTATGGGAAATCTTCAAAAACAGGTGCCAGTCTGAATTGGGGAGGCTGGTACAGTAGACGTTCCAGCGCTCGCCCGAGATCAGCACTTCGCTGGTATAATCCGTGTCGGTTTCCATGGCGGTGCGGAATTCCTTTACGTATTGGGCCGGATCCTTTCCGCCGTAGGTTTCGTAAAGACGCTCCACCCGGTCAAAATAATTCGTCTCTTCCGCATCGTAGTTGTTCAAAACGTAACTGCCGTCGTCGCGGATGATGGAATATTCCATGCTGTCTTTTTGAATGTTGTTTTCCAATGTGTCGCCGAGGTATTGGGTGGGCAGACCGGCTACCAGCGCGACGCTGGTATTCCCGTCATCCATGGGATAAACCGCCGGCACACCGACCAATACCACCGGGATCCCCGCCGCGTCTTTTCCCGCGCAGACGTTATGCTTGCCTCCCTGGACAGAGCGGTGCAGGGCCTCCGGAACATCCGCCGTCACTTGGGAGCCGTAGATCATATGGAAGTTTCCGTCGTCCGTATAAAATGCCAGATATTCAAATCCCGCCGAGCGGGCATTGTACGTCAGGTTGACCTGCATTGATGTCCCGCCGGTCGTGCGCCCGGGCGGGACGGAGTTCACAAGGGATTCCACCTGGGACAGGCGAAGCTCAATGGTGGTTCCAAAGTGGGACGACACCTGTTCGCTGATGCCGGACATATAAAAGATGCCCAGCCGCCGGACGGCGTTTCCACTCATCAGGCTCATGCATATCGTTTGGACGATAAATATCACGACACAGAAAAGCGATACCAGAATAAGGCTTATATTTAAAAAACGTGTTGTCCTTTTTTCCATGATCCATATCTCCCAAACAGCATGATCCCAGCTCTATACAAATCCTATTTTTCCATTCTATCAAACTATGGGGCTTATGGCAATCATATCTTTCGGATTTTTCATGGGCGGAGGCGGCTAAAAAATATCGGCGCCAAAGCGTAAAGGGCTTGCGCAAATCAGGAAAATGCGATATAAATGATGGTGACAGCCTGCACCTCACACTGAAAGGAGATCCCAATGAAACCATATGCGGAGATGACCAAGGAAGAGCTGAAAGACCTGAAGGCTCAGCTGAAAGCCGAATATAAGGAATACCAGGGGAGGGGCCTGAGCCTGAATATGGCCCGAGGAAAGCCCTGTACCGAGCAGCTGGATCTGTCCATGGGGATGATGGATGTGCTGAGCAGCGAGGTCGACCTGACCTGTGAGGACGGCACCGACTGCCGGAACTACGGGGTTTTGGACGGAATCAAGGAGGCCAAGGAACTGATCGGGGACATGATGGAAAACCCCATTGACAGCATCATCATCTATGGCAACTCCAGCCTGAACGTGATGTACGATACCATTTCCCGCTCCATGACCCACGGCGTGATGGGGAGCACACCCTGGTGCAAGCTGGACAAGGTCAAGTTCCTGTGTCCCGTTCCGGGATACGACCGCCACTTTGCCATTACCCAGTATTTTGGCATTGAGATGATCAACGTGCCCATGACGCCCACCGGCCCGGACATGGATCTGGTGGAGGAGCTAGTGGCTTCGGATGAAGCGATCAAGGGCATCTGGTGCGTGCCCAAGTACTCCAATCCCCAGGGGATTTCCTACTCGGACGAGACGGTGCGCCGTTTTGCCCGGCTGAAGCCGGCGGCCAAGGATTTCCGTATCTACTGGGACAACGCTTACGGCGTACATCACCTGTATGACCGGGATCAGGATCACTTGATTGAAATTTTGGCGGAGTGCAAACGGGCGGGGAATCCGGATCTGGTATATAAATTTGCCTCCACCTCCAAAATCAGCTTCCCCGGCTCCGGGCTTGCGGCCATCGCCACGTCCCCCAACAATATGGAAGACATCAAGGCGCAGTTGGCCATCCAGACCATCGGCCACGACAAGGTGAATCAGCTCCGCCATGTGCGATTTTTCGGCGATATTCACGGCCTGGTGGAGCATATGCGCCTCCATGCGGACATCCTCCGCCCCAAGTTCGAGATCGTGACCGACACCCTGGAGCGCGAACTGGGCGGCCTGGAAATCGGCACGTGGACAACGCCCAAAGGCGGGTATTTTATCTCCTTTGACGCCCTTGACGGCTGCGCGAAGGCCATTGTGGCCAAGGCGAAAAAGGCCGGTGTGGTGATGACCGGGGCGGGCGCCACCTATCCCTACGGCAAAGACCCCCATGACAGCAATATCCGGATCGCCCCCACCTACCCGTCCCAGGAGGATCTGCGGACAGCCATGGAGATATTTACCCTCTGCGTCAAGCTGGTCGCCATTGACAAGCTGTTGGGCGAGGATGTTGCCCACTGAACGAAAAGCGGGAATAAGTATAGAGAGAACGCCCCCTGATTTCCACGGAAATCAGGGGGCGTTTTGGATGCGGCGCAAATCAAATTTGGGGTCTTGACCGATCTGGTCAACGGCGGTATGGTGAGGATGAAAGGGGGGACTGCCGTGAACCCGAAATTTTTCAAGCTCTCCCAGGAGCGCCAGGATCTGATCCGAAACAGCGCCATGACAGAGTTTGGCGCGGCCACCTTCAAAAAGACCTCAAGGACGGCGTGGATCCAAAGACAGTGGTGCGGCTGCTGACACTGGCGGCGGAGGGGATGCTGGCGGAGACGGGAGCGTATACCCCCGAGGAGATCAACGGGGCGGGCAAATCCACCACCATCCGTACCCTGCTGGGGCTGCTGGCCCCCACCGCCGGCTCGGCCAAGGTGCTGGGGCTGGACTGCGTGAGGGATCGGGAAAAAATCCTAGCCCAGGTGGGCTATATGCCCTCCGAGGCCATGTTTTACCCGGGGATGCGGGTATCGGAGGTCATCAAGCTGCCCGCCGGTCTGCGCAGAATGGATTGCCGCATCAGCCGCCTGCGGGTATGCCTGGAAAAGCTGGCGGCGCTGGCGGTGCTGATCGTGGGGCTGAACCTGATCTGCTTCGCCTGCGGCGCGGGGGGCATCCTGGCCATTGGCGAGGAGGCGGACTGGGGCGACCTGCTCCGCTAAAAGCGCCCCTCCCTTGAAATTCTCCCCCGCAAGTAGTAAAATCAGTCCGCAAGAGTTAGAACGCATGGCTGAAACGCTGGGGGGACGGAACATGACCTATGACTGCCTGATCATAGACGACGAGAAGCTGCTGGCGGACAGCACAGCGGAATATTTTAACCTGTTCGGCGTCAAAACCGGGGTGGCGTACAGCGCTTCCGACTGTCGGGACTTTTTGAGCGAAAACGCGGCGCGTCTGCTGCTGCTTGACATCAACCTGGGCGACGGCAGCGGCTTTGAGCTGTGCAAGGAGCTGCGGGAAACCATGGAACTCCCCATCCTGTTTATTTCCGCCCGAACCAGCGATGACGACCAGATCATCGCCCTGAGCATCGGCGGGGATGACTATATCCAAAAGCCCTATTCCCTCAGCGTGCTGCTGGCCAAGGTCAAGGCGGTGCTGAAGCGCTGCGGGAACCAGGGGGGCGCGGGCTATGCCGACGGGCGGCTGACGGTGGACTTTGACGCGCGGCAGGCTTTTGCCGATGGGGTCCCCGTCAAGCTGACGGCCCTGGAGTTCAAGCTGCTGGCCTATCTGATCCAGAACGAGGGCAGGGTGGTTCCTAAGCAAGAGCTGTTTGAAAAGGTCTGGGAGGACAAATTCACGGGGGACGGCACGCTGAACGTGCACATCCGCAAAATCCGGGAAGCCATCGAGCGGGAGCCTGGTAATCCTGAGTATATCCTCACGGTCTGGGGCGAGGGCTACCGGTTCCAGGGAGGCGGCCAATGAGGGGCCGCGCCTTTTTCGTCGGCCTGTTCCTGGTTTTCGCGGCAGAGCTTACCATGCTGGTTTTGCTCATGAGCCATGGAATCGGGAGCCCCCAGGATACGGTGGCGGTCAATGAGATCGTGCAGACCATACAGCGCGACTGGGACTCTCTGGCGAACCACGTCAATGACACTGAGTTTAACTATGTGGTGCTGGGCGCTGACGGGGCAGTGCTGTATCGGACGGGGCCGGGGCTGAGCGAAAGCATGAACGCCGCAATTGCCCACAAGGACACGATGCTGGACGTTGAGGTTGGCGGGATGACGGTGGGAAAGCTCGTCATTTACAATGACGATGTGCTGGTGCTTCAATCGGAACAGCGAACCATTATTTCTGCCGTGGCGGCGGCCATGCTCTTGCAGCTGGGCATCTGCGCGGGGTATTTCTGCTATCTGCGCCGCGCGATAGTAGCCCCCTTCCGCAAGCTGGAGCGGTTCGCCCAGCGCGTGGCGGAGGGCAACCTGGACGTCCCACTGGAAATGGACCGGCACAATCTGTTCGGGGCGTTCACCGAGAGCTTCGACCTCATGCGCAACCAGCTGAAACAGGCAAGGCTTGCCGAGGCGAAAGCGGCGGCGGCCAAAAAGGAGCTGGTGGCCAAGCTGTCCCACGACATCAAGACGCCGGTGGCCAGCATCAAAGCCGCGTCCGAAGTGGGTGCGGCGCGGGCCTCGGACGGCAAGGACCGGGAGAATTACCGGCAGATCATCCAGAAGGCGGATCAGATCAACACGCTGGTGACCAACCTGTTTTCCGCCACGCTGGAGGAGCTTCACGAGCTGACCGTCACGCCGTCGGACATGAAAAGTGAGGAACTGGGTATACTGCTGGAGAATGCCGACTATCTGCACCGGGCGGCGCTGCCCAACCTTCCCGACTGCCTCCTGTTTGCGGACAGGCTCCGTTTACAGCAGGTGTTTGACAATCTCTTTGCCAATTCCTATAAATACGCCGGCACGGACATCGCCGTGGCCGCGGAGCTGAAGGAGGGCTATTTGACGGTCTGCGTGGAGGATAGCGGCGGCGGGGTCAGCGAACGGGAGCTGCCCCACCTGAAGGAGAAATTCAAACGGGGCGCCAACGCCAAAGACATCGAGGGCGCCGGACTGGGGCTGTACATCTCCGACCACTGTATGCGGGAAATGGGGGGACGGCTGGAGCTGGAAAACGGGGCCTCCGGGCTGCGGGCGGTGGTATGGATTGCCCTCAGCCATGGGATTTAAGGGATATTTAAGGATTGCATAAAGACAGTTAAGGTTTGAACCCTCATAATGGAGCGTGCAAAGGAGGGTATCCCGTTATGAACAAAATCCTGTTAAAAACGGAAAAGCTGAGCAAATCCTTTTCCAACGGCGGTTCCATGCAGCACGTTCTGAAAAACATCGACCTGGAGCTGTACAAGGGCGACTTCACCGTCATCATGGGGGCCAGCGGCGCGGGCAAGTCCACCCTGCTCTACGCCCTGTCCGGGATGGACACGCCCACGTTAGGCACCATCACCTTCGGGGAGCGCGTCATCTCCGACCTGTCCCAGGACGCTCTGGCGGTGTTCCGGCGGGAGCACTGCGGCTTCGTGTTCCAGCAGATTTACCTCATCGACGGCATGAGCGTGATGGACAACGTGCTGTCCGCCGGGCTGCTGGTCAATCACGACAAGAAGGCCCTGATCCGGCGGGCAAAGGAGCTGTTCGCGGCGGTGGATATTTCGGAGGACACCCAGCGGAAATTCCCCACCCAGATCTCCGGCGGCGAGGCCCAGCGGGTGGGCATCGTCCGGGCACTTATTAATTCTCCCGAGATCCTGTTTGCCGACGAGCCCACCGGCGCGCTCAACTCCCAGACGGGGCTTGACGTGCTGGACACCCTGACCCGGTTCAACGAGCGGGGCCAGAGCGTGGTCATGGTCACCCACGATATGCGCTCCGCCCGGCGGGGAAACCGCATCCTGTACCTCAAGGACGGCGTGATCCTGGGCGAGTGCGACCTGGGCCGGTATGCCCCCGGCGATGGCGAACGGCACAAGAAGCTGGCCGCCTTCCTCCAGGACATGGGGTGGTAATCATGAGAAAGAGCTTTTTGATTGCCCGCTCCAATATGCGCCGCGCCTGTGGCCAGGCGGTGGCCATCGTCGTGCTGGTCCTCATCGCCGCCATGATGCTCAACCTCTGGCTGATGCTGGCCATGGACTACAAGGCCAACTTCGACCGGTATCACGACAAACTCAACGACGGGCACGTCACCCTGGCGGTGGATAACGACACCCCCGAATTCCGCGCCTTTCTCACCGAGACGCTGGAGCGGGACGGCCGCGTCGACCAGTTCCGGCTGGACACCTGTATGCACATGGTGGCCAGCTTCGGCTACAACGGCGGCGAGGCCAACTGCGAGATGATCTTCCTGGACAAGGACGCCGCCCTGTCCCGCTCCATCGGGACGGTGGAAATCGTGGAGGAGGGCGGCGTCTCCAGCGGGGCCTATCTGCCCATGCTCTACAAAACGGGGGAGATCGCTGTGGGCAAGCCCATTGAAATCTCCATTGGAAGCACCCAGGTGACCTACACGGTGTGCGGCTTTTTCAACAGCGTGATGATGGGCTCCCACAACTGTGCCCTGACCGAGCTGATCCTCACCGAGGACAAATACGAGGAGTTGGAGGCGCTGGGCTGCGCGCCCCAGGCGGTGCTGTGCTCCGTGCGGCTCCAGGACAAATCGGAGAGCCAGGTATTCGAGGCGGATCTGAAAACGGCGGTGTCCGGCCAATTCCCGGAGGCCCGGGCGGTGAGCAATTCCTATGCCTTGGTGACCCAGTCCCGCTACATCTCCCAGATGATCTGCTCCGGCATCATAAGCGTCATGGCCTTTTTCGTGCTGCTCATCGCGCTGATCGTCATCGCGTCCAACATCATCAACTACATCCAGGTCAACATGAAGGACCTGGGTGCGCTGAAGGCCGTGGGCTACACCTCCCGGCAGCTGGTGGGCTCCCTGCTGGTGCAGTTTCTGGGGCTGTCCCTGGCAGCGGCGGTGGCGGGCGCGGGCCTTTCCTATGCGCTGTTCCCCGGGCTCAACTCTATGATGATCGGACAGACGGGCATCCCCTACGCGCTTCACTTACTGCCCCTGCCGTTTGCCCTCACCCTGGCCATTCTGGGGGCGGCGGTGGCGCTCTCGGTCTGGCTGGCCGCCCGCAGGATCAAAAAAATTGAGCCCATCACAGCGCTGCGCGCGGGGCTGTCAACCCACAATTTCAAGCGCAATCATATTCCGCTGGACAGGACAAGCGCGCCCCTGGATCTTGCCCTGGCGCTCAAGACCACCATGTCCGGGATTAAACACAACGTGACCGTCTGCGCCACCATGCTGGTGCTGTCCCTGGTGGTGGTGTTTTCCGGGCTGATGCTGGAAAACATGATCTGGGATATAGGGCCGTTCGTAGATTTGATTACCGGAGAGACGGCGGACGCCGCCATCAACGTCCAGGCGAACATTGAGGATGACGTTCTGGCTGAACTGGCGGCAGACAGCCGGGTGGAAAAGGTGTATCTGTACCATGACGCCAAGGTCTGGCACGTGGGCGGGGTGGAGCTGGATGGCATCATATGTGATGATTTCGCACAGGTCAATAACCAGAGCGTGGTATTCGACGGACGATTCCCCAAATTTGACAACGAGATCGCCATCGCGGCCAAGTACGCCCGGGAGCAGGGCTTTGCCATCGGGGACGAGATCGAGATCACGTCCAACGGCAGGCAGACGCATTATCTGATCACGGGCTTCACCCAAATGTCCAACTACCTGGGCCGGGAATGCCTGCTGACCCGGGCGGGCTATGAGCGGCTTGGGACGCTGACCAACGCCACCTATTACCTCAACCTTTCCGAGGGGACGGACGTCGACGGCTTCAACGCTGAGATGGGGGAACGGTTTGCCGGAAGCATAAACGCGGCCATGAATGTTCAATCAATGTTGGATGCCGTGTCCGGCGTTTACGTCTCGATGATGACGGTGATCGTGGCCGCCATCATGGTGCTGTCCGCCGTCATCATCGCCTTTGTGCTGTACCTGCTGGTGCGCACCATGCTGAACCAGAAAAGCCGGGATTACGGCGTGATGAAGGCGCTGGGCTTCACCACCGGGCAGCTGATCTTGCAGACGGCCCTGTCCTTCATGCCCACGGTGGTTCTGTCCACCGCGCTGGGGCTTGTCGTGTGCAGCTTTATCATCAACCCGCTGATGGCGCTGTTTTTGAGCGGGATCGGGGTGGTCAAATGCACGTTTACCGTCCCGGTGGGGTTCATCGCGGCGGCGGGAGCGGGGCTGGTGCTGTTCGCCTTCGCCACGCTGTGCCTGCTGTCTCTGAGGATCAAAAAAATCGCCCCAAGAGCATTGCTTTCGGGGGAATAGGAGAGCACAAATGATTATGGGGCCGCTTTAGCAGACGGTAAATAAAAGGGGGGCATCTGTGCTGACAGCGGCACGGATGCTCCCCTTTTCTGCTGCTCAATGGTGTGGCCTTTGCGCTCCGCCGCCTGGATGAAGGCGTCCGTCATAGCGAAGCTGTTGCCGTTTTTGCGGGGGCTTCCGGTGATGACTACGATTTTCTTGCCCATGATCTATACTCGCCCTGTTGATTTTTTCAGCCGTCTTGACTTTGCTTCCGGCTCGTATTATCATATTAGCATGAATCAACAAAATGACAAGTACGCATATAAAAGTGTGATACTTACCTAAAGGAGAGCGTAACATGAATGAGCGCTGTATTGCCAACGAGTGCCTCAGCGGCACGGGGTTCAGCTATACCCTGTCCCTCATCAACGGGAAGTACAAAATGACCATCCTCTACACGCTGATAGAGTTCGGCGTAGTTCGCTTTAATGAGATGAAAAACATCAACTGTAAGATGGATTGTTGCAGTTGACAGGAAACAATGATCAACGCAACTACGGAATTCAAAAAAGTAGGGGATAGAATGTCCATCGATCTATTTTACGCGGCAAAGCGCAGCCAGGATTTATTGTCATAGGCAGGCAATGAGCGGGGATATCCTTTTGGACATCCCCGCTCATTTAAACTGTACCCATAAGATTGGATAACCCTGTTTTTTATCGTGTGAAGGAGGAGATATGAACAAGGCAGATAAAAAGGGCAGTCATCATCTGCACATCGCTCTGACCACGGAACAGTGCCGGCTCCCGTTGGACAATTGTAAAGAAATATATTGCATTTTGCTTTACATATGATATAATAAAGGTGCGCTGAAGGAGGTGACTTTCATGGCACAGGTTATGGTCAACTTTCGTATGGATGAGGACGTTAAGAAAAATATGGAGCAGGTGTGCAGGGAGATGGGGCTGAGTATGACGGCTGCCTTTACCATTTTTGCAACAAAAGTAGGCAAAGAAAAACGGATTCCCTTTGAGCTTACGGCGGAACCCCGCAGTTCAGAGCTGTACCGACGGCTGCTCCGCCCTGCGGAAATCCGTCAAGGCCATGGGGAAGAAACGCTTGCGCTGATGCGGGAGCAAGATCGGTTGGAAGCTTTATGCACACAAATCCGCCAGTCGCTGACCTCCATCCATACCGCGATCCCCTCCTCCATTACAGGGCTTTCCATGGAAAGGATCGGGCTGCTGTGCGGCAATGAACTCAAGGATAAGACCGCAGAGATTTCCAAAGCTGCCAAAACACTGTTTTCCAGCAGGAACATCGAGATGCTGCGCGAGAAAGATCTGAGCATTCTGGACGAGTATATGGACAGCCTCTCATCCATCTTGAAGGAACTCCAGCAAATTGAGTACACCCTGATTCCTGCCATGAAATCATGGTCCGGTGAGGATGTTGGTGGCTTTGAGCAGGATGAGCAGCGGCTTGCCGCGGTATCGCGAAAATTTGATGGGCTGGCCCCTGTGATGCAGCGCTTCTTGCGTTCAAGCACCAGCAGCAGCGGCACGCGCGCTGTCCAAGCGCGGCTCCGGCAAGCCGCAAGGTCGGTTGAAACGGCCTATGTCCTGACGGCTTTAGAAAGCCTGGAAGCCCTGGTGCTCCGGCATTACAACTCATTGGAGGATCAGACAAAGGCGCGCTTGGAGTCTGATTACCTTCAGACACTGGAGCTTACTCTGCGGGAGCTAAGCCGGGCAGAGCAGAATGGTGGGGACGCGGTTGGGAAAGCGGCGCTCTGCCTTCGGGCCATCAACGTGGTGTCCCAGGTGATTTCCGACAACGCACAGGCCCGACAGGAGTGGAGCGAACGGAGCCTTGAAGCGGAAGTTGCGGCACTGGAACGCCTTGCCGCCGTGCGCGGGGACACCGGGGGCGGCATCAAGCCGGAAGGTTGAGAAAAATTCCAAGCCGTCGGGAAGCGGTGCTGCTGTCCCGGCTTGTTTGAATATAGAGAGAATATCAATGTGTTGAATTTGAAAGGAGGAACTCCCATGCTTGATTTTATTCTGAATGCGTGGCCTGTCATCGCGGTTGTCGTAGTGGTGCTCGTCATTATTATGCTAGGCTACGTCAAAGCTCCGCCCGACCAGGCGTACATCATCTCCGGCATGAAGAAGGAGAGCAAGGTGCTCATCGGCCGGGCCGGGATCCGCGTCCCCTTCCTGGAGCGCATGGATAAACTGTACCTGGGCCAGATGACGGTGGACATCAAGACCGAGCAGTCCGTCCCCACCAGCGATTTCATCAATGTCAACGTAGACGCCGTGGCAAAGGTGCGTATCTCCCCTCACGCGGACGGCATCAAGCTGGCGGCCAAGAACTTCCTGAACAAGCGCCCTGACGACATCACCCGTGATTTGCAGGATTCCCTCCAGGGCAATATGCGTGAGATCATCGGCACGCTGTCCCTCAAGGAGATCAATACGGACCGGGATTCCTTCTCCGACCAGGTGATGTCTAAGGCCAGCAAGGATATGGACAAACTGGGCATTGAGATCCTCTCCTGCAACATTCAGAATGTCACCGATGAGAACGGGCTGATTAAAGACCTGGGCGCGGACAATACCAGTCTCATCAAGAAGAATGCCGCCATTGCCAAGGCCCAGGCCGACCGTGACATCGCCATCGCCCAGGCGGAGGCGGAGCGGGAGTCCAATGAGGCCCGGGTTCAGGCGGACACCCAGATCGCTCAAAAGCAGACCGAGCTGGAAATCCGCCGGGCCGAGCTGAAGATCATGGCCGACGGCAAGAAGGCCGAGGCGGACGCCGCCTACGAGATCCAGAGCCAGGAGCAGCGCAAGAGCATCGAGACCGCCACGGTCAACGCGGAGATCGCCAAGACCCAGCGCCAGGCCGAGCTGAAGCAGTACGAGGTCGAGGTGGAGAAGCAGAAGCTGGAGGCCGAGATCCGGGCCAAGGCGGACGCCGAGCGCTACCGCCAGCAGCAGGAGTCGGAGGCCGCCCTCTTCAAGCGCCAGAAGGACGCCGAGGCGGCGCGCTATGAGCAGGAGCAGCGGGCCGAGGCCGAGCGGAAGAGCGCCGAAGCCCAGAAATACGCCAGAGAGCAGGAGGCGGAAGGTATCGCCGCCGTCGGTAAGGCGGAGGCAGAAGCAATCCGCGCCAAAGCCCTGGCGGAGGCCGAAGGCATCGACAAGAAGGCGGAGGCCATGAAGAAGTACGGCGAGGCCGCCGTCATCGAAATGGTCATGCAGGCTCTGCCTGAGATCGCCAAAAACGTGGCCGAGCCCCTGTCCAAGGTGGACAAGATCACCATGTACGGCGAGGGCAACAGCGCCAAACTGCTGGGGGACATTATCACCGGGACCACCCAGGTCACCGAGGGCATTACCCAGGGCATGGGCATCGACGTCAAGTCCCTGGTGGCCGGTATGCTGGGCGGCAAGCTGGCAGGGGGCGAGGATAAAACGATCATTATCCAGGGCCCTCCTCCAACGTGCGGGCCTGAGGGTTCCCCCGCTGATTCCGGTGAAGATAGGCCTTCAGAATAAGCGGTCTACGGAGGCAGCAACACTGTCGAATCCCCCGGCGAGCGCATCTCGCCAGAGGCAACAAGAAGCAACCCATGCGCCCACAGCGGCCCGACGGACACAGTCCGCCGGGCCGCTGCTTTTTGCGCCAGTGAGCTTAGCTGGGCCATGCCCCGACATAAGGAATGGTGGTCTCTTGTATTGGAATCACTGCTAGATAAATACAAGCCCAAGATAATTCTAAAGAAGATTTTTATTATATCTTGACAACTGGAAAGAAAAATATTATGATACTTTTAGAAGTTGAACGCTAAACCCAAATGCTGCAGTGGCTCTTCAACTGAAAAGACAAGGAGGTAAATTATGAAACGGCGCAAATTGATGTCTCTTATCCTGGTGCTTTCCATGATGCTTTCTCTCCTCGCGGGCTGCAACCCGAGCAGNGAGGANGAGAAACCCTCTNTGGCNCCCCCGTCCGAGCTGGTGGNTCAGTCCGTCGAGGTGGTGGANCCCGACCTCACCTGCACCATCACCCTGGGCAACTGGCCCGCGGACACCGCGCCCGAAGCCGAGCTGGCCCTGTTCGAGGGCTACAAGGCCACGATGGANAAGCAGTATCCCAACGTCACCCTGGTTCCTTCNTACTATTCCTATACCCTGAGCAACTACGTGACCATGGCCAAGGGCGGCACCGCCCCCAGCATCTTCCAGCCCCCCTTTACCGATCCTCAGCTGCTCATCAAGCAGGGGCTGGCGGGCGATGTGACCAACGCCCTGGAGGAGCTCGGCATCCTGGATAAGTTCAGCCCCGCCTATCTGGATATGCTGGGCGACGAGGAGGGCCACATCTACGGCCTGCCCCGGGACGGCTATGTGCTGGGCCTGCATATCAACATCGACCTGTTCGAGCAGGCCGGCCTCGTGACCGAGGACGGGCTGCCCATGTACCCCAAGACCCTCCAGGAGCTGGCCGAGTACGGACAGATCATCAAGGAGAAGACCGGCAAGGCCGGCCTGGTGTTCCCCGCCAGCGAGACCTACGGCGGGTGGCTGTTCACCAACATCGCCTGGAACTTTGGCTGTGTGGGCGAGAATGCCCTGGAGATCCAGCAGGAGGACGGCCGCTGGGTGTGCAACTTCACCTCCGACGAGGCCATCGCCGCCATGGAGTACATCCGGGATCTGAAGTGGAAATATGACATCCTCAACGTGGACGCCACCACCACCGACTGGGCCTCGTCCCACTCCGCGCTGGGCACCGGCGAGGCGGCCATGAACATCGCCGCCAACGACTGCGTCGACCAGCCCACTGCCGGCAAGGGCCTGGCTGTGGACAAATTCGGCCTGGCCCCCTTCCCCGCCGGNCCTGGGGGAGCCTACGCTCTGTCCGGCGGCACCTGCTTTATGTTCGCCCCCGACATCACCGAGGATCAGGCCACCGCTCTGATGGCCTACCTGAAGGTCATCGGTATGCTCCCCTTCATGGATGACGACATCATCGCCGGGAAGCGGGCCGGCGCGGCCTCCAAGAAAGAGCGTGGCGTGCCCGTGATCCCCGAGATCAGCGCCTGGAACGATGAGGAGTTCAACGCCGCCAATGCGGCTATCGCCGAGGAGTACTCCAACGTGGATATGCGCCTGTACGACGACTATTTCAACTCCATCAGCGAAGGCACCATCACCCTGCGGGGCGAGGAGCCGGTGTTTGCCCAGCAGCTCTACCGGGAGCTGACCTCCGTGATCCAGCGGATGATCACCCGTGAGGGCGCCGACGTGTACAAGGCCATGGAGCAGGCCCAGGAGTCGTTCCAGGAGTATCTGGACGACGAGATCAACAGCTGATAAAACTCAGCTGATAAAAATTCAGCGATTCAGCGGCGCCGACAAAATCTACTTTGCCGGCGCTGCTTTTCAAAAAATGAAATCCAAGCCGCCAATAAGGAGGATCCACCATGAAGAAATCCCCAATGTTGCAGCAGGGGAAGCGGAAAAGCGAGCTTTCCGCCTGGCTGATGATGCTGCCGGGCATCGTGCTCTTTGCCTTTTTCCTGTGGGAGCCCATGCTGGAGGGTATCCGCATGAGCTTTTATGAGACCAAGAATGTCGAATTGGTAAAGTTTATNGGGGTGGACAACTACATCAGTGTTTTTGGCAAGCACGATTTTATCCAGGCCCTGATCAATACCTTTGCCTACACCTTCTGGTCTCTGGTGATCGGGTTCCTGCTTCCCATGTTCCTGGCGCTGTTCATCGGCGAGACCGTCCGGGGCAAGGGGCTGATCCGTACCGCCGTCTATCTGCCCAATATACTGCCGGGACTGGCGGCGATCATCCTGTGGTCCGCTTTCTTCTCGGCCGGCCCATCGGGCGTGCTGAATATCCTGCTGAGTAAGCTGGGTATCCCGGCCCAGACCTATCTGACCCGATCCGAGTTCGTTATCCCGATCATCATCACCATTTCAACCTGGAAAGGGGCGGGAGCCACCGCACTGATCTACATGGCCGGTATGGCGGGAGTCAACCCGGATCTCTATGAGGCGGCCGCGCTGGACGGCGCCAGCGTGCTCCAGCGCATCCGGCACATCCTGCTGCCCGCCTTGTCCAAGCTCACCGGAACACTGCTGATCCTCCAGATCATTTCTGTGTTCCAGATCATGTACGAGCCCATGGTTCTGACTTACGGCGGACCGGACAACGCGTCGCTGTCCCTGATGCTCCTCATGTGGCGCTATGCGTTTGGCGGCAGTATGGACTTTGGCAAGGCTTCGGCGGTGGCCGTGGTCATCACGCTGATCCTGCTGGCGTTCACCGCGGTCTACAACTTCGTGAACAGCCGGCAGTCGGACTGGGACTAAGGAAAGGAGGGTACTGTGTTGAAACGCAATAAGGCACCTGTCANCCGCACCGGTGTGATCCGGGAGTACGACCTCCATTCCAAGGCGGTCCATGTTGCGATCGGTGTGATTTACGCCATCTGCATCGTTATGGTCATCATCGCTGTATTCCCCATTGTCTGGGTATTCCTGGCCGGATTCAAGGATCTGAAGGAATTTATGTCCAGCACGACGATCCTGCCGTCGTCCTTTAACTTCTCCACCTATGGCAAGACATGGTCCCAGCTGAACATCGTGCAGAATTACCTGAACTCCCTGATCTCGGTGGCCGGGTGTGTGGTGTGCGCGCTGATTTTCAACGGACTGCTGGCGTATGGGTTGGCGATCCTGCGGCCCAGAGGCTCCGGGGCCATAAAAAAGCTGGTCATGCTGTCCCTTCTGATGCCGGCCACCATCAGCATCGTCCCGCTTTTTATGAACATCCAGCACATCGGCCTGGGCGGCACCTTCTGGCCCATCTGGCTTCAGTTCGGGGCAAACGCGGTGTATGTCGTCATGTTCATCCAGTTCTTTGAGTCGCTGCCCTATGAGATGATCGAGGCCAGCCGGATCGATGGCTGCTCGGCGCTGCAGACCTTTTTCCGCATCGTACTGCCCCTGTCCAAACCGATCTGTGCCGTTATCACTATTTTTGCCATCAACGCGTCCTGGTCCGATTTCCTGCTGCCCTACCTTGTGCTGCGGGGGACGCCTTTGCAGACCGTCATGGTGCGCCTCTTTGAGTTCAGCACGCAGCAGACCATCAATGCCGACGCGCTGATGCGCTCGGTGGTGTTCTCCATTATTCCGCCTATCGTCCTCTTTACCATCTTCCAGAAGCAGTTGACGGAAAATGTGACAACGGCGGGGATCAAGGGCTAAATGTCCTGTGCTTTGGAATTTATAATAGCAAAAGTGAGGAATTTCTGTGGCTAAAATTGCGGATAAATATTTTCAGCCCCACCCGTGGAAGATTATTGAGCGGGGTTTTGATCCAGACTACGCAAGGGTCAGCGAATCCATCTTTACCCTGTCCAACGAGAATCTGGGNGTGCGCGGNTTNCTGGACGAGGGGGGNGAGGCGCCCAGCCTCCGGGGCTGCTACACCAACGGNGTNTATGANCTGGAGGAGCTGCCCCGCTCCTATCTGGGTATTGTAGACAAAAGTCATTTTATGATNCCCTCNGCGGATTGGCTNANNACNGANATCGTCCTGGACGNGGANAGNCTGNANCTGGGGAAATGCCAATTCCGGGATTTTACCCGAGAACTGGATTTGCGCNTGGGNACNCTGACGCGCAGCTTCNTGTGGCACACNGCTTCNGGAAAAGANCTTCGNGTGTGCTTTACGCGCTTTTTGGATATGGAGCACGGCCCGCGCGCCTATCAGCGCATCACACTGGAGGCTCTGAACTTCTCCGGTTCGATCCGGCTCACGGCCGGGGTGTCCTTCGATGTGATCCACGAAGGGCGGAAGGAGTGCTTCTGGGAGAACGCCCGGACAGAAACGGCAGTGGGGCGCTGCGCGGTTCAGGCCCGCACTGCCCTTTCCGGCCAGGAGGTCTTTGCGGGTATCCTGTGGGATATCCCCGGTTCCTGTGCCGGAACCACAGGAGAGCGGGAGGCTCGGCTGACCGCGGAGCTGTATCTGGAGCCGGGAGTCCCCGTGCAGGCAGACCGCAGGGCCGTGGTTCTGTTTGACGGCAGTGAAGGCGAGACGCTGTGGAACCGGGGTCAGGCGGAACTGGAGAAAACGGCCCAGGTCACCCTGGACGCCGCGCTGGAGGCCCAGAGGGCCTATTGGGAAGACTACTGGCAGCTTGCGGATATCGTCATCGAGCCCAGCGGCCCGGATACGGCTCAGGCCGTGGCCGAGGAGCAGCAGGGCATCCGCTTCTGCAATTTCCAGCTGACCCAGATCTATAATGGCGGCGATGTCCGCCACAACATCGGCGCCAAGGGTCTTTCCGGCGAAGCCTACAACGGGCACGCCTTTTGGGATACGGAGGCCTGCTGTCTGCCCTTCTATCTGTTCACCGACCCGGGAGCGGCCAAGTCCCTGCTCTTGTTCCGCTACAACACACTGCCCCAGGCCTTGGAGCGGGCAAAGATGCTGGACTGCCAAGGAGCCTGTTATCCGGTGGCCACCCTCAACGGGGATGAGGCCTGTGCCCTCTGGCAGCACGCCAGTCTGCAAATGCAGCCCAGCACAGCGGTGGCCTATGGTATCTGGCATTATGTGCTGGTCACCGGGGATCGCGCCTTCCTGTGGCAGTACGGCACGGAGATGCTCCTGCAAATCGCCCGCTATTTGGCAAGCCGGGTGGGGAAAAGCGCCCAAACAGGCAGATATGGCTTCTATGGAGTCATGGGCCCCGATGAGTTCCACATGATGGTGAACAACAACGCCTACACCAATTACATGGGGAAACGAACCCTGGAGTACACGGCGGAGGTGCTGGCCGAGATGGAGCGGGAGCACCCGGCGGAATACCTTGCCCTCCGGGACAAGACCGGTCTGGGGGCAGAGGAGATCGGGCGATGGCGTGAGGTAGCCGAGAATATGGATTTGCCTATGACGCAGGANGGGCTNATCGAACAGCATTCCGGCTACTTTGACCTTCCCCACACCGANGTCAATGCNATCCCCATCTCGGAATTNCCCCTGTANGATCACTGGTCNTATGACCGGATCTACCGCACGGATATGATCAAGCAGCCTGATGTGCTGATGATGCTNTANCTCTACAATTCCTCTTTTTCCCAGNNGGTCAAGGAGATCAATTACAGCTTCTACGAGCCGCGGACCATCCANGAGTCNTCGCTCTCCCCCGCCATCCACTCCATCCTGGCCGCNGAGCTGGGNCGCATGGAGGANGCCACCCGGTTTTTCGGCTATGCTACCCGCTTGGATCTGGACAANTATAACCGCAATACAGGGGATGGGCTTCACGTTACCAGCATTGCCATGGCCTGGGCCAACATTGTGTACGGCTTTGCAGGNCTGCGGAGCGACAGCCCTCAGCTGCGCTTTGCGCCCGTCCTGCCCCAGCGCTGGAGCCGCTTGAGGTTNTCCCTGTCCTGGCAGGGGCGGATCCTGGATGTGGATATGCGGCAGGGATGCACCAGCTTCACCCTCCGCAGCGGCCCGGCCATGGAGCTTCAGGTGTACGGCAAGAGCTATGTGCTGGATACCAGCGGACTGCAGGTGCAGGCATAAACTTTGGGGAAGGAGNGGATGGTCTTGGATATTTGGAGNTTGGAAGAGAGCCATTTTGATGCGCAAAATATTGTCNCCAATGGGAACCGCTTTCTGCTGGCCAACGGGTACATGGGCTATCGGGGCACCATGGACGAATGGGGCAGCCCACAGCTCGCCGCCGTCAATTTGGCGGGGGTATATGACCGCTGCGGCGACAGATGGCGGGAGCCCGTCAACGCACCCAACGGTCTCTTTGCAAAGGTAAGCGTCAACGGCGTCCCCATGGTTTTGGGTGAAACGCCCCATTTGTCCCACCATCAGCGCCTGAACTACCGGCAGGGCATCTTTTCCCGNCGGACTGAGTTTCAGGCTTTGACCCTGGAGAGTGAGCGCCTGGTATCCATGGANGANCCNCACCTGATGGCCTCCCGGCTGNCCCTGNACTTTCCCGAGGACGCGCAGGTGGAGGTTCTGGTGGGGATCCCCCGGGACATCTGGGATATCAACGGCCCGCATTTGTTTGANTTTNANTTTTCNGCCGGGGANANCCTCTGTGCCGCNGCCCNCACCGGGGAGCTGCACATCCCCCTTGCGGTGTGCCANNCCATTCGGTATGATTTTGAGGCNCANGTCCAGGANACAGCNGNNGNGNAGGGGNCTTTCCGNNGNCTTCNGTTTTCNGTCAAGGCGGGAGANACCCGAAACATCTCTCTCTTTGCNTCGGTCTACACNGGATTGGACGGAGATGATCCCCTGGNCCGGGNCCANGCGCTCTGCNCACGGGCCGCCCAATCGGGGTTTGACGCGTGCAGGGCGGCCCACGCCGCCGCCTGGGAGCNTATCTGGCGCCGCTGCGGCGTGGAACTGGAGGGGGATGACCGGGCTGCCCAGGCCATGAACGCCAGTCTCTANCACATCAACAGCATNGCCCCGCGGCACGCGTCNGCTTTGTCGATTCCTGCCCGNGGGCTGTCGGGCCAGACCTACAAGGGCGCCGTNTTCTGGGACTCGGAGATCTTTTTGTTCCCGGTTTTTGTCCACACCGANCCCCAGCTTGCCAGNACATTGCTCCGCTACCGCATNGAGACTCTGCCCGGAGCATTAAAAAAGGCCGCNGAGTATGGCTTTCGCGGNGCCTTTTACCCCTGGGAGAGCCAGGANGGNGGGGCGGNAGGCTGCACCGATTACAANGTGACNGACGTATTNACCCACCGTCCNGTGCGGACCTATTTCCGGGATAANCAGATCCATATCAGCGGCGATGTGGCCTATGCCCTCTGGCGGTACTACGAAATCACCNGCGATANAAGCCTNTTNCGGGAGGGAGGGGCCGAGGTCATNTTGCAGTGNGCCCGATTCTACCTCTCNCGGGCCCACNGGCGGGTGGACNGNGATNAGGTGGAGCTNCTGGACGTCATNGGCCCCGANGAGTACCATGAGCGGGTGAACAACAGCGCCTTTACCAATTATNTGGCGGCGTACTGCATGGAGGCCGCCCTTGCNCTTCCCCANGTCTTCGAGCAGGAGCCGGAATTNCTTCGGGANCTGCTGGAGCGGNNNGACTACGCCGCAGACCTTGCCCTGCTGCGGGANACNGCCCCAAAGCTGAAGGCCACCGTTNCCACNGAAGGGCTGGTGGAGCANTTCGACGGNTATTTNGGCCTGGAGGACTGCACCGTGGATGCTGTGCGCAGCCGTCTTCTGGACCCCAGGGAGTACTGGGGCACCAACCACGGCGTAGCCGCCCATACGCAGGTCATCAAACAAGCTGACGCGATCGCCATGATGGCCCTCTTCCCCCAGGCGGTCTCCACCCAAACGGTGGCGGAAAACTGGCGCTACTATGAGCCCAGGACCGAGCACGGCTCCAGCCTGTCGGCCTGTATGTACGCGCTGACCGCCTGCCGTATCGGCCGGCCTGATCTGGCCTGGGAGCATTTTATGAAGAGCGCCTCCATCGACCTGACCGGCGGCGGCAAGGAGTGGGCCGGGGAAATCTACATCGGCGGCACCCACCCTGCCGCCAACGGTGGCGCATGGATGATCGCGGTGCTGGGCTTTGGCGGCCTGGAATTGAAAGGGGGACAGCTCACCCTTTCACCCAGTCTGCCGCCCCAGATCAAAAAGCTCCGCTTCCCCGTCACAGTGTCGGGAAAACGGATGGTTGTTACCGTGACCCAGGATGGCTGGGATGTAAAAGAGGAGACCTGACGGAAGTCAGGTCTCCTCTTTTGATGATTTTACAGGATGCTCAGCAGGTCGGAGAAGGTGCTCAGAGGTTTGTCTGTCCGATCATACCCGGCGGCATCCCCGATCCCTACTGCCAGGAAGCCCCCCGCCAGGGCGGCGTCGATGCCAGCCGTGGCGTCCTCCACCACCGCGCACTGGGCGGGAGGGAGTGTCAGCATATCAGCCGCCATGAGGAAAACCTGGGGATCCGGCTTGGATCTTGTGATATTGTTGCCATCGGACACGGCATCCATCCAGATATCCAGTCCGGTCTGTTTGAGAATGAAGCCCGCGTTTTTGCTGGAGCTGCCAATGGCCAGCCGGATGCCCCGCTCTTTTAATTTGGAGAGGGTCTCCACCACCTCGTCAGACACGTCCTTGGGGGACATGGTTTCCAAAAGTTTACGGTAGGCAGCGTTTTTCTCCTCCGCCATAGCCAGCTTTTCCTCATCGGAAAAGCTCCTGTCCGCCGCTTCCAGGATGATTTCCAGCGAGGCCATCCGGCTCACGCCCCGGAGGCGGTTGTTTACCTGTCGGTCAAAGGGGATGCACAGACGGTCGGCCAGCTGCTTCCACGCCTGATAATGAAATTCATCTGTATGGACCAGAACGCCGTCCAGATCAAAAATAATACCGTTTAACTCCAAAAAGATCGATCTCCTTTTATATTCCGAACACTTTCGCGCTCTACCAGGCGTACCGGCAGAACGATCTGCCGCTCATCCGTAGGTTCATGCCGCAGCTGGCTCAGGAGCATCTTTGTGGCCAGGATACCCTTTTGCTCCGCATCCTGGTGGATGGTGGTGAGCTGAGGGTGGGTGAGACGGCACAGATAGTTGTCATCGAAGCCCACGATGGACTTGTCCTGGGGTACGGAAACCCCTTCCTCACAGAGACCGGCCACGATTCCAGCGGCCAGGATGTCGGCGGAGGCGAAAATACCGGTGATGTGTTTATGTCCGGCCAAGGTACGACCCAGACGGACACCGTCGTCAATGGAAATTTCCTGCTCAAATACCAGTTGGGGATCAAACGGGACCCCGAATTCCCCCAGGGCCCGCTGATAGCCTTGGAGACGCTTCTCCACAACGCCGTTTTCACGGAGGAAGGGAGATGCGAAAGCAATCACTCGATGGCCGTTCTCCAGCAGATGCCGGGTGGCCAGATAGCCCCCTTGCTCGTCCTCGAGTCCCACGTTGTAGACCTCAGGCAAGTCAATATAGCTATCGATGAGGACAAAGGGAATGCCCATATTGCAGACGCTCTTGAAAAAGTCATCCTGGAACAGGCCGGTAAAGATCATCCCGTCCATGCTCCAGCTCCGGCGCAGCTTCTCCAGCTCCAGCGAGTCCTCCACCGATCGGAGCATGAGGAAATAGCCCTCCTCCCGGGTCTGCTGCTCGATGCCGGTCATAAAGGTGTTGTGGAAAGGGTCGGCCATGACACCGCCGCTGTGCCGGGGGACCAGATGATTGATCACACCAATGATCAGAGACTGGTTGTTGGCCAGGGTGCGGGCCGTCATGCTGGGGACGTAGTGTTCTCGTTCCATAATGGCCCGAACCTGAGCAACCAGCTCGGGGGAAACCCGGCTTGCCCGATTGTGTACCACATTTGAGACTGTAGTGATACTGACTCCAGCTTCTTTGGCAATATCCTTTAGTGTAACCATGCCGTATCCCTCCATAATGACCGCATTTTCTAAACAATAGTGTCATTATAACAAAGGCCACAGCAATATGCAAGAAAAGAGGGCAGAGCATTCTGCCCTCTTTTCCTGTAAGTAAGCGGCCTGGTAAAGCGGCGTGAGATCAGCCGGCCAGGTAATCCTTAATGGGCAGATCGCCGGGCTTGCCGGTCTCGGGAACGGTGAAGCCGCCCACGATGGTGTCGGTGCTGCTGGTGTCGATGGGAGCAACGGG
This sequence comes from Clostridiales bacterium, assembly GCA_014799505.1. Classification (GTDB taxonomy): domain Bacteria; phylum Bacillota; class Clostridia; order Oscillospirales; family Oscillospiraceae; genus Enterenecus. The sequence goes on along the minus strand of JAAVHV010000014.1, from coordinate 12,006 downwards.
TTCGGAGAAGTAAATCTCATCCAGGAAGATGGTGCACTCGGCAAAGGCGCGGATGTGCAGGGCGTTGGTCATGCCGGGGAAGCCGGAGGCCTCCAGGTCGATGACCAGATCCTGCCACTCGGTGGTGATGGTGGGGTGGCTGCCATCAGCCAGGACCAGGTCGCTGAAGCGGGCGGCGTAGAACTTGGCGTCCTCGGGGTGCCAGTCCATGATGAGAGAGGACTCTTCGCCGCCAGCCTCGCCCTTGATACGGATGGTCAGATACTTGCAGTAGGAGATGCCNTCCAGGGACCACATATCGATGGCTTCGCCCCAGTTGCCCATCCAGTCGGCGGCCCGGGCATAATAATCGTCCTCGTTGTCGNAATCCTCNGGGTCAAAGGCCTTGGGGCGGAACTTGATCTCGGCCACGCCGTCCTCCACGCTGGCGCGGAGGTTGGCCCAGTTGTCCCACCAAATGGGAGCGCCGTTGGNAGCGGTCTCGGGCTTGTTGTTGGGGTCNCGNTCCGNAAANTCATCCCACANGAAGTTNCCGCCAGCGCCAGTCAGGTAATCCTTNATGGGCAGGTCGNCGGGCTTGCCGGNCTCGGGAACGGTGAAGCCAGCTCACGATGGTNTCGGTGCTGCTGNNNTCNATGGGNGNNANGGGCTCGGAGAAGTAGAGCTCATCCAGCCANATGGTGCACTCGGCAAAGGCNCGGATGTGCAGGGCGTTGGTCATGCCGGGGAAGCCGGANGCCTCCAGATCNATGACCAGATCCTGCCACTCGGTGGTGATGGCGGGGTGGCTGCCGTCAGCCAGAACCAGGTCGCTGAAGCGGGCGGAGTAGAACTTGGCATCCTCGGGGTGCCAGTCCATNATCAGGTTCTTTTCCTCNCCGCCGGNCTCGCCCTTGATGCGGATGGTCAGATATTTGCAGTAGGAGATGCCGTCCAGGGACCACATATCNATGGCTTCGCCCCAGTTGCCCATCCAGTCGGCGGCAGCGGCATAATACTCGTCCTCGGTCTCGTAATCCTCGGGATCAAAGTCCTTGGGGCGGTAGTTGATCTTTACCGCTCCGTCCTCGGCACTGGCGCGGAGGTTGGCCCAGTTGTCCCACCAAATAGAAGCTCCATTGGAAGCGGTCTCGGGCTTGTTGTTGGGNTCGCGNNCCNNAAAGTCATCCCACAGGAAAGTGGAGGGGGCGTCGACCGTCGGTTCNGTGGCCTCGGGGGTGGGCGTCGGGTCNGGGCTGCTGGTCTCTTCNGCAGCNGGCTTGGAACAGGCCACCATGGACACAGCCATGGCAAGCGCAAGTAGAAGGGCGAAAAACTTGTTCCTTTTCATCGTGGGGTCCTCCTTTTTTATTTGTNGTGCGTTNCAGATNNGGTTTTCCNAATTTNGTTTAACGCTCAACTAAGGCGAGTATAACAAAAGNAGCCTGNGGTTGTCAAGGACTTTTCTGGNTTTTTTTACAAAGGNACTCNATTTTTNNCTTGCATAGTGGAAAAATGTATGCTACAATAGGTTTAGCGCTAAACNANATNNGGTGCTGCTTGGNANNCAACTACAAAACCACTGGAGGTTATGAAAGGATGATCNTGGAATGAACNAGAAAAAACAGACCATGCTCCCGGTGTACTGTCTGGGNGCGGCCGCTGTTCTGACGTTNGCGCTGGCTCTATTTATGCTCCTGTTCCCGGGTGCGCCCCGTCTCGGCGGAGGAGGGGATCCCGAGACACNGCTGACCNTNTACGAGGGNCCCGCCACCATGCAGANNTCNTCGGTGGCNNCCNTCTCGGCCAANGGNAATCCCCTCTTTGTATATGATGTCATGGTGAACCANGAACACATCTGGAANGNAAACACCCAGCCCACCGACACGCCCATGGCCTATTTCGACTTTGAGGGTACGGTAGAGCTGGACATCACCGTACCCGGCATTGGGAAANAGGTGGAGAGCGCCGCGGTTTTGCCTGCCAGNGCCGGCATCACCCCNGTGGTGGAAAATGGCCATGTGCGCTTTACCATCACCGAGCCGGGNCAGTACACAGTGATNTANAATGACAGNGTNAATAANGCCACCCACATCTTNGCCAATCCCCTGGANACCGATATTCCCGACAAGGACGACCCCAATGTGCTGTTTATNGGCCCNGGNGAGTGGACGGNGGACGCNATCGNNCTGNAAAGTGACCAGACCCTGTANCTGTCCGGNGGCGCNGTNCTCCANACNATNATCGTGGCCGANANNGCCGCCAANGTGACCATCCGGGGACGGGGNATCCTGGACGGCTCGGACTANNCNGCNCACAACCAGNCCGGCTCCTANGCNCGGGTNCCCATCGACATNNNCAGCTGNAANAACGTTACNGCCGAGGGNATCATCCTGGCCAACTCCAACTGCTGGAATTTCAACGTGCTTTCCTCTGANAAGGTCGATATNTCCAACATCAAGATCATNTCGGGCCGGCANAANGGAGACGGCTTTACCTTCCAGTCCTGCCNGGANNTCCAGGNCAGGGACAGCTTTGCCCGCACCTGGGATGACAGCCTGGTGCTGAAGAATTATTCAGGCTCTACCCGGGACATCACCTTCAGCAACATCCAGATATGGACCGATCTGGCCCAATCCATGGAGATCGGATATGAGACCAATAAGGGCCTGACCCTTGATCCGGAAATTTCAAACGTCCTCTTTGAGAATATTACCGTCCTCTACAATTTCCATAAGCCGGTCATCAGCATTCACAACAGTGACGACGCCTATGTCCATGACATTACCTACCGNAATATCGTGGTGGAAAATGCGTTCATGCAGGGGGACAACGGCAANAATAANGAACTCATTGAAATGACCCTGCAAAATTCCGGCTGGTCTACCGTNACCGATGANTTTGGNAGCATTGACAACATCCTCATCGACGGGCTCACCGTNCTGAATACCCCGGACGGGAAGGTNCCTGAGTCCCACTTTGCGGGGCAGGGCAGCGAAAATCAAATCACCAACGTGACCCTGCGGAACATTCAGATCCTGGGCCAGTCAATTCAGGATTTGAAGGCCCTGCACGCCAATGTCAACGAGTTCTGCAGCATCACAGTAGAATAAGGAGGAATGGGTTATGGGCAAGAAGTTGATTCCTGTTTTTTGCACCGTTATTGTCCTGTCACTGGCCGTTTCCGCACTGTCGCTTTTCGGTGTTTTCGGCGGCGGTGACAGCGGTGTTACCGTGGTGAAGGCCCCAGTCCAGAGTGAGGCTGAACTTCCCGACTGTATTCCCGACCCCCATGCCAATTGGGCTGAGTTGCCGGAGGGCGCCAACCTGGCGGAGGGCCGCCCGGTGTCAGCCGGCGAGGTCACCGACGTCTATACCGCAAATAATGTGAATGACGGTGATGTGACTACGTACTGGGAGAGCAAGGGCTTTCCGGCTGAGGTCACCATCACCCTGGACGGTACCCACACCATTAGCACCGCGGTAGTATGTCTGAACCCCTCCGCCGTCTGGGAGGCCCGGACCCAGGGCTTTTCGATTCTGGTCAGCACCGATGGGAGCAGCTTCACTGAGGTGGCGGCAGACGCCAAGTACGACTTCAACCCGGATACGGGCAATATGGTTCGGGTAGACTTTTCCCCGGTCCAGGCCGCCTATGTGCGTCTGGTGTTCTCCACGAATTCCGCCTCCCGTACGGGAGGTGCTCAGGCGGCAGAAATCATGGTATTTGAGTAAGGCAATCAGCGGCACTTTCCTGTGAACGGGTTGGGCGAGCTGCCCGAAATCGAGATCGACGATCCCGAAGTGCCCATGAGCGATGTTCCCCAGACCGGCGACATCTCCTTTATGCGGTACCCCCTCTTTTTGTTCCGGGAACCCGATGGCGGAGTGATATTTCCTGTACTGCGTACAGCATACAGGAATGCCGTGCTCTTTTCTTGACGGAAAGTGCTGTGTCTGCATTCAGGATAGAGTATTCCCGATGGAATATCAAGTGGGAGCTGTTTCGTCAGTGGGTCAGGCAGGGCAGACGGAGTGGGCAAAGAAAATCCTCTGATTTCACAGGAAATCAGAGGATTTTTGGTTGTGGGGGGCAGGGCTTGTATCTGCGACCTTCGGGTTATGAGCTGCTGTCAGTAATGCTGACAGCGGCTTTTTAACGCTTTCGGGCCGTGTTCACTCCGGAGTGGGATGCGCTCCAACCTTATTTCCTCCATTGTTTCCGCCCGCTCTTTTCCTGTTCTGGGTCTGAATCTGGGTCGGCCCGCTCATGTTTCCCCCGCGATCCTCCCGTCCTGGATGCGCACGATGCGGTCCGTCTGTTGGGCCAGCTCCATGTCGTGGGTAACCACCACCACACAGCGCTCCCGCTCATGGGCCAGATCCCGCAGGATGGTGAAAATGTTCCGGCTGTTCTCCTCGTCCAGGTTGCCCGTGGGCTCGTCGGCCAGGATCAGCCCGCTGCCCGCCGCCAGCGCCCGGGCGATGGCCACCCGCTGCTGCTCGCCGCCGGACAGCATCCGGGGATAGCGCCCAAACTGATCCGGCCGGATGCCCACGGCGGCCAGCTGGGCGGCGGCCTCCTCCTCCGCCTGCTTCTTGGGTCGCTTTTGCAGATAGAGCGGATAGGCCGCGTTCTCCAACGCTGTCAGATGGGCGAACAGGTTGAAGTTCTGGTAGATCACCGACACATTCTCCAGCCGCCACGCGTCCCGGTCCATCTCGGCGGTGGACTGCCCCTGAAAGTTAATGCTGCCCGCCGTAGGCACGTCCAGCCCCGCCAGCAGGGACAGCAGGGTCGTCTTTCCGCTGCCCGACGCGCCCACGATGGCCGTCATCTGGCCCGTCTCAAAAGCGCAGTCCACCCCCCGCAGGGCGTAAACGGTCTGGTATTTTGTCTGATAGGTATATTCCACTTGTTCGGCAGTCAGGATCGCCATGGCTTTATTCCTCCGTTTTCATCAGTTTCATCACGCTGCCGCTGGCGGCCACCCCGGCGCACACCGCCGCGCCCAGCAGGAACATCCCAATCACCGCCCCGGAGAAGGCCAGCCCGCCGGAGCGCACCTCCAGCCCTGTGGCCAGCGCGGCGCACAGCCCCAGCGTTCCGCCCGTCAGCCCCAGCGCCAGCTGCTCTCCCAGCACCTGCCCGAAGATGGCCCGACCGCGCATTCCCAAACAGCGCATGACGGCGAACTCCCGCTGACGGCGGCGGTTGACCAGGAATCCGGCGAAAAAGCTGATGCCTCCCATCAAAACCAGCAGCAGCGGCTGCAAAAGCCGCAGCATATCCAGGTTGGAGCGCAGCTCCTCCAGGGATTTCAGATACACCTCGTCGTGCACCAGCACCCCCACGGCAAGGCCGTCCGGCGTGGCGTTCACCGAGGGTACGGCAAAAAACGGAGTGGAAAACAGCTTCTCCTTGCACTCCTCCAGCCGCGCCGTGTCCCGGATGTCAAAGGTACACGACTGGATACTGAAGGCCGTGCTGACCCCTTCTTCCCAAGGCATGAAGAAGGGGCTGTAGATCACATTGTCCGGTCCCCCGGAGATACGTCCCACCACCCGCAGGCTCATGCTTACGTCCACGGGCGGGGCCGCCACAATGTCGAGGCAGTCCCCCTCTATGTCCATCCCCTCCGGGACCAGGCAGACCATCTCCCCACCCATCAAGGCGCTCTCGTCCCAGCCAGGCTCGAAGCTGATTTGGGCGCTGTCCAGGCGGCTGTCGCTGGCCTGGCTCAGCAGGCGGCACAACGTCGTCTCATAGGGCCACGACAGCTCCCAATCCGCTTTGGCCCTCACGTTGGCCACCGCCTTGTCCATGTCCGCCAGACTGGGATCCCGTTCGGCCTTGCGCCCCAGCAGCATCTCCACATAGGGACTCAAAAGGCTCAGATTATCGGCGTTCATCCCCCGCACGTCGGTAACGGTGCAGTGGATGACGGTGCTGCGCATGGTGTCCTCGATGGCCCGCTGCTGCTGGACCGCCAGGCTGTGCAGCCCACACCCCGCGTATACTCCCAGCGCCGCCACAGCAGCCAGCAGCAGGCTGGCTCCCGGCCGGCGCAGCAGCACCCGCAGCGACAGCAGGGGAAGGTATCCCAGCCCCCGTCTTTTCTCACCCAAGCCGATCCCTCCTCACTCCTGCTTGCGGCGCATGAGCCCGCGCCGCGCCGTCAGCGCCGCCCAGCACGCCGCCACGGCGCACAGCACCAGCAGCTGCAAGGCCGCGCACGCCGCGATCATCAGCCAGTCCGGAGTCAAGGTCTGGGACAGCACGATCTCGCACACCCTGCCGTACAGCAGGCCGCCCAGCACGCCGCCCGCCAGCACGCCCGCCGCCGTCAGCGGCAGCAGCGCGGACAGCATCTCCCCCGTCACCTTCCGGGGGCTGGCCCCCAGCAGCCGCAGGCCCCGGGCCGACGCCGACATCCGCGCGAAGCTTGCCAGCAGGAACACCGCCGCCCCGATCAAGAACGCCGTCCCGCCCAGCGCCGCCAGCCGCAGGGCGCTGCTCTCCATGGCCGATATGGAGTCTTTCATCTCGCTGTAGCCGTAGTCGTAGTAGCGGAAGCGGTCCGCCGCGCCGTTTTCCGCCATGTATGCCTCGAACTCCTCAATGGAGCCGTTTTTCAGCACCAGGGTGTTGAGCAGGGGGGTCACTTTGTCCTCCTCCGCGGCCTCCACCACCTCCGGGGCGGACGCCTTGGGGGCCAGCACCGTGTCCCCCCGGAAGCCGTGGCCGTCCGGGTCAATGGGCCGGACGGGGGCGGTGTACAGCCCCACGATGGTGTAATCCCGGGTCACGTCCAGCCGGTTACCATCCGCCAGGGGCATACAGTAAGTATAGTAGAAATATTCGTACTTGGACATCATCCTAAAATACCCGCGTCCGGTGGCGTAAGCAGACCTGTACAGCTCCAGTGTCAGGGTGTCCCCCACCTGGAGACCGTTATACAGGGCGTAGTCCGCGCTGACCATGCACACCGCGTCCCCCCGGTCATACTCCTCCTGGGTGATAAACCGCCCCTCCAGCAGGGCGGACTCCTCCTGGCAGAACTGGGACAGGCCCTGGACATTGTCGGTGAGCAGCACGGCGACAGAATCGTGGTTCAGCTCACAGTTGGGGATGATCTCGTCCCGCCACACCTTGCCCTCCTCGGTGTTGAGGAAGTCCCGCCAGTCCCCCTCGTACTCGGTGAACAGCGGCCAGCCGTCCTCCGGCACCGAGGCCCTCCAGGTCAGGCCTAAGCTGTTGTTTTCCTCAGAGAGCTCTATGGCGTCCAGGCAGAAGCTGGCCGTCAGGGGGTAGGGATGGCTGATGGAATCCCGGGAAAGGGAAGCGCCGTCCTCCCCCCGGAGGGGCAGGAACATATCGAACTCCTGCCACGGGAAGTCGTCCCGGTGGCTGGCAGGATCCCGAGTGGGGTCCACCCCGGTGAGCGACGACACGTTGGCCTGGGTGTAGCGGTACCAGTAATTATCCATATGCTCCGGCTCGTCCTCGGTGGCTTCCACCCTCTGCATCCAGCAGACCGGATCAAAATCCACGAAATTCCCCCGCATCAGGTAGGTCTTGCCCACCTCAAAGGGTATGTAGGGCTCCCCTTCCGCGTCTAAATACAAATAGGGGTCGTAGTAGACCTGGAGCACCTTGGAGTGCTCCGGCAGGTCGTAGGCGTCTATCCGGCATACCGGGTCGATCCACTCAAACAAAAAGTAATAGTACTCCTGGTCATACCGGTTGAAATTGTTGTTTTTTACCACTTCCAGGCAGCGCATGGCCGCCACCGTCTGGGCATAGCGGCCCCTGTCGTAGACGGCCGCATAGGTCATGGGGTCCACGGAGCCGGAGCTGAACCCCTTTTGATCAGGCGTGTGGGCGGCGGCCAGCACGTTGGTGTCCCGATAGAGAAATCCCGGCGCCTTATCCGCCAGATTATTCACCCGCTCCACGCTGGCCCGAAGTGTGCCGTCCTTAAACAGGATGGAGCCGTCCTCAAGATATTCCTGTACCGGCGGATCATATATGGTTGCGCGTATATCGTTGTCACCGCTATAGGCCACAGTAGTGTACTGGGCGTCCAGCGCGGCCAGCTGCCGCCGGAAGGAGGCCCAGCCGGACAGGCCGATGCAGGAAAAGGCGGAGGTCAGCGCCAGCAGCAGAGCCAACAGGGCGGCGGCCAGGGGCTGGCGGGCGTTTTGTTTGTGGAACATGAGAACACCTCCCGGGATAAAAGAGGGCCCGGCGGCGGAATCCGCCGCCGGGCTGTGAATTGGATTGGAATGCGACACAGAAGCAAACTTCAATTTAACGATTTACTTGGATAAAGAATGCCGTACTCAGATGGGTTTGTCAACTCAGATAGGGAGCCAATGACAGGCCGAGCTATGACCCGCGCCGGGGCAAGCATGGACCTCAGACTTGTGGGCATTGCAGCCGGCATGTGCGCATATGTAGTACCAGGTCTGTTTAGTGCCGTTGCAGGTAGCGTTATACAAAGTCCAAATGTGCTCGTCCGTGACAGAATAGGGGGACACGGGCTCGATGCCGCTGCCAATAGGAGCAGCAAAAGCGGTTGCGAACAGGGACATGACCATCAGGGCACAGAGGAACAGAGATATAAGCTTTTTCACAGCTAATACCGCCTTTCTAAATTTGTTCTATTGCAAAAGCTTTTGCTGGGAACAATATATCACAAAAGCCGTCATTCGTGTGTGTCGTTTCGCGAACACATGGAACAAAATTTTCCTTCCCGCTTTTTGTGCACTTTGACTATTTTTGTCAATCCGTCAATTCCACACCCAGCAGCTCCTTGACCTGCTCTTTCAATATCTGAATCCAGCCCATATCCCTGGTGGCCAGCAGCAGGAAATAGACCTGACGGTACAGCCTGACGCTCTCCTCCCGCTGGCCCAGATGATAGTAGCAGTAGGCCTTGACCCAGAGAAGAGTGGACAGAACGTGGTAACGCCTTGTATCTATGCCTGCCAAAATGCCCTCTTCCGCCAACTCCAGGGCCTCCTGGTAGCGGCCCATCCAGGCCAGGGCATTTGCGTGGTTGGCGATATACGAGGGTTTTAGGAACAGGTATTGGGGCAGGCCCCTGCCGGTAGCCTCCAGATACTCTGTGCCTATGCGGTAGATGCGCACGGCCTCGCCGTACCGTTCCGCCGCGGTGTGCGTGCTGGCGATCTGCATAATGAGCCGCAGCTCCTCCGCGCTGTACAGCCCCTGGCCGATGTGCTCCAAATCGAACCGGGGGACGGTGAGCCGGAGGGCTTCCAGCTGCATCCCGAGCCGCTCCTCAAAGGGATAGGGGCCGTCCTCCGTCCCCATTACCGCCTGCAGGGACAGGCTACACTGCTGGACAAAGGGGTCGTCCGGCCCCAGTGCCTCCAGTGCCGCCAGCTTCTCCCGGAACCGCGCCCACGCCAGAGGCCGTTCCTCCGCCGCCGCCCGCTCCAGCGCCACGCCGGCGTTCCGGGCCTCCCGCTCCGTCTCTTCCAGGGCAAGTTCGTCCTCGGAGAGCAGAACATAGGATCGGTTGTCTGGCAGGCCCAGCCGCTGGAGAAGGACGGACGCCCGCCTGTAGGACAGCGCCTGATGCCCGTTCTCAAACCGGGACAGCGTACCCCGGCTGCATATTCCGTCGCACAAAGCCTGCTGGCTGATGTTCAGTTCCTCCCGCCTGCGGCGGATCATCTCACCCAAACGCAGTTCCTGCATCCCACGTACTCCTTTTTCAGTGAACCTTATGTCATTATAGCGTGTCCCCGGGGCCTTGTCCAGGCTGTCGGGAACTAACCGGACATTTCTCCGTATGGGTCAGCGCATGGGTCTTGCGAACCGCACATAAAAGTGAGCAAAACAAAAGAAGATCCTCTGATTTCACAGGAAATCAGAGGATCTTTGGTTGTGGGGGGGCAGGGTTTGAACCTACGCCTGCATCCGCCCGCTCTTTTCCTGTTCTGGGTCTGAATCTGGGTCAGTCTGAAACGGTGCGGCAATCTATTATACGATAATTTTTTGTTTGCTATCACGCAATGGACAAAGTTTGACTTTTTATTGTTGAAGCTGAACGATCTCGCGGATGATGTCAGTAAACGAGGACTCGTCCATGCCGGATGCCACAATGCGGAAATAAATATCCTGGCCGTAGATTTCCGCCCAACAATCGGCCGCTCCCGAGGGAGTATCTGACACAGCAAGCACTACAGAGGTACCGTCAATTCTTGACTTTTTCATATTCTGCTGTGCAGCAGGCTCAGCTCCATTTTTTGAAATCATAATCGTCAGCGTTTGCCTTCCATCATCAGAACAATAGTTTAGAACATTGGTGTCATATATTGTATCTTTGGGGGATCGGTAAACGTAGAAGTATGTCTGCTCCAGCCTCTGCAGCCCGGACAGCACATCGGGAAACGGCTCCAGGCCGTAATAATCGAAAAGCTCCTGATAGGTCAACGTGAGGACTACGGTAGTTTCATCGGATGGCACCAACACCTTTGCGGTAAGCGGGGCCGGAGCCTCATTGTAGAAGATAATGTCTCTGCGCATATTAAACAGCACAGTGGCACAGACCAGACACAGACAGGCGGCGATGGCGGCCAGCCGAATGAAACCGATTCTGTGCACTTTATGCCCGTACGCCTCACTGGCCTCTTGTATGAGGTCATCGTCAATGCTGCCGATCTCCAAATAAAATGATTCACGATTCATATACGATAACCCTCACTTTCAAGGTGTTGCTTGAGCTGTTTCCGAACTCTAAAAAGGATTGATTTTACTTTGCTTTCGCTGAGATCAAATCGTTTTGCTATATCGGTAATGCTGTCAGAAAACCAGTACCGCCGGATAAATATGTTCCGTTTATCTGAACTAAGCGTTCTCAAAAAAGCGGATATCTCAGAGGACAGCTCGCCCTGTTCATATTGGTTCTCTATGGTATCTGGCGCGCTTAAACATTCCTCCAGCTCCGTGAGTTGTACTGTGAACTCACCGTTCCGTTTCTGTGCCTTTAGATAGTCATAGCGATTCAGCGACAGACAGCGGGTAATGCGGCCCAAATATGGGAGCAGCTTTTGGGGACGGTCAGGGGGAATTTGTTTCCATGCTGCAAGATAAGTGTCGTTGACACATTCTTCGGAGTCCTCACGGCAGTTGAGAACATTCATGGCAATTTTCGTTAGATATTTTCCGTATTTTTGTGCGGTGCCCTGTATCGCGTCCTCTGAACGCCGCCAAAACAGGTCAACGATTGTTTGGTCTGTCATGTGTGACTCCCTCTTTCACCCGGCTGAAGCGGAGGCAAATGCTTTGCCTCCGCTTCGGCTTTGTTACGGTCAAAATGCGATGAAATGGATACGGGACGCCGTGATCTCGGAGGCCGCAGGGTCATCACTGGTACACCCTTGGATGTAGTCCCCCTCGGACAGGATGATGTTTTCCACCACACCGCTGGCGATGGAAAAAACCGTATCGCCGGTGACGATGATCACCTGGCCATTTTCCAATGTGATCCGGGATTCCTCGACCGAGGCCACTGTCCCCTCGAAATTGACGGCCAGCTTGCCGCCGCCCGGCTGCACCGCCGTATTGCAGTAGATTTTGTCAGCAGACACCCGCTCAGCGTCCGGGTCACCCTTCGTGTAGCCCTGGACAAAGTTGCCCACCGCGATGTCCTCGCTGACTGCGTTGTTCGTGTCGCGGTCACCGGCGAAAACAGTGTCGGCGGAGATGACCACGACTTTGCCGCTGTCCAAAGTGAACTCGCTCCCGTTGACGGCGGTGACCGTTCCCTCGATGTTCACAACGACCTTGCCCGTAGTGCCGCCATCCGGCGTCACCGACGCGTTGCTTCCGCAGGCGGTCAATGCGGCAAAGAGCATCACAGAAGCCAAACACATAGCCAAAAGTTTTTTCATGTTGCATTCCTCCAAAACAGTTGATAAGATTCATTGAACCTTTCACCCATAATGTAAGAAACAAATTGATTCCGTTGCATCTTGCCATAATAATTT
>JAAVHV010000013.1 GCA_014799505.1 Clostridiales bacterium | reverse complement strand
TGCCGCCGCCGGACACTTCCGCGCGGGTCAGGCTGCTCTGGGTGCCCTGACGGCAGTTGGCCAGGTGGTTCTTGACCACGTCGTGGACCACGTACTGGTTGGGCTCGATGCCGAAGATGGCCTCGGAGAGCTCGACCTCGCCGATCTGCTTACCGGCCATATTGAAAAGGTTCGCTTTAGGCATTTGTCATTCTCTCCTTTCTCACTTGTTACGCGCAGAGGCCTTCTGCGGGTTGACGCGGGCGGACTGCTTCTGGGGATTGACGCGCCCGGCGGTCTCGGCGGTGTGCTTGACGGCCAGCTTCTTGGCGCTGCTCTTCAGCGCGACCACGCCGCCGCGGGGACCGGGCACCGCGCCGCGCACGGCGATGACGCCCAGCTCCTCGTCCACCTGAACCACGTCCAGGTTCATGACGGTGACCTGCTCGTTGCCCATCTGGCCGGCGCCGTTGTGTCCCTTAAAGATGCGGGAGGGGTCGGTGCTGGAGCCCATGGAGCCGGAATGGCGGTGAACGGGGCCGCCGCCGTGGGAATTCTTCTGCACGTGGCCACCGCAGCGCTTCACAGCGCCCTGGTAGCCGTGGCCCTTGCTGATGCCGGTGATGTCCACCCGGTCGCCGGGGGCGAACACGGTGGCGGTGAGCTCGTCGCCCACGTTCAGCTCGGCGGCGTTGTCCAGCTTGAACTCCTTGAGCACCCGCAGGCACTTGCCAGACTTCTTGCTGTGGCCCGCCTCGGGCTTGGACAGCTTCTTCTCCGGGACTTCGTCAAATCCCAGCTGGACGGCGGTGTAGCCGTCCTTTTCCTCGGTCTTCTTCTGCACCACAGTGCAGGGGCCCGCCTGGATGACGGTGACCGGGATGACCTTACCGGCTTCGTCGAAGATCTGGGTCATACCCACCTTCTTGCCGATGATGGCCTTTTCCATGTGTATTCCTCCTTAATAGGTTATTGGTCGGGCGAGGTGGCCATTGGGCTGCCATTGCTCGGCCGACATGACCCGTCCGCCTCAAAACGCGGCGGACTGCGGTACAAACAAATTGTTGTGAGATTACAGCTTAATCTCAATTTCCACGCCGGCAGGAAGCTCCAGGCTCATCAGGGCCTCCACGGTCTTGGGGGAGGGCTTGATGACGTCGATGAGCCGCTTGTGGGTGCGGCGCTCGAACTGCTCGCGGCTGTCCTTGTACTTGTGGGGGGAGCGCAGGATGGTGACGATCTCCTTCTTGGTGGGCAGGGGAATGGGGCCGGAGACCTCGGCGCCGCTGCGCTTGGCGGTGTCGACGATCTTCTCAGCCGCCTGGTCGATGAGCTGATGGTCATAGGCCTTCAGCCGGATGCGGATCATTTCTTTCTGAGCTGCCATTTGTTGTTTTCCTCCTTGATACGAAGTGACGTTTGTCGAACTGCGTCTAAGCTCCGTAACGGGTGAGCGATTCTCAGTCCACGTTACCGTGCGTATCACTCCCCGGCATGAATAAAACCGGCGCAAAGCTGGCCGGTTCTACCCATCCAGGGCGATATACGCCATGGAATGGATCTCTCAGCCGCCCGATCTTACGGACATACTCCGCGGAAGTTACCTCGCTTAAGCGAGCAATCTCCCGCATCATCGCAGTGCGCCCTTTTGCAGGCGCTTGACTATTGTACAACAGGATGACACAGAAAGTCAAGGAGTTTTTTGCCTGTTTTCCAAAGTTTTTTCACGGTTTTGGGCAATTTCTTCTTCCTCACCCTGTGCAACATGACGAACGCCGCCCCGCTGGCGCAGGGCGGCGCAAAAGCCTCGCAGAGTTCGTGCCCGCTCGTCGGCACAAGCTCCATATCCCTCGCTTCCACCTTCGGTGAAAGCTCGCTCATTCCGCTGTGCCTCCTCTCCCAGCCAAACCCGCCGCCTAGCGGCTGGGCTTTGGCCGGGGCCCAGAAATACCCCCGACACCGCCGGGGGTATTTCTCATTTTAATATGCTACTCCCCAATACACCATATGCTTGGCGGGCTTGCCGCAGCAGGCGCACACGTCGCCCAGCTTTTCCTGCTCGAAGGGGATGCAGCGGGAGGAAACCCCGGCCTCTTCCTTCATGCGCAGCTCGCACTCCAGCCCGCCGCACCACATGGTCTTGGCGAAGCCGCCCTGGCTCTCCATCTTCTCCTTGACCTCCGCCAGGGTGGCGCAGGGATAGGTGTTGTCCTCCAGATTCTTCTTGGCCCGCTCGTACAGCCCGGTGTGGATGTCCTCCAGCATCTTGGCCACAGTCTCCTCGATGCCGTCCAGGGACACAAAGGACTTCTCCCCGCTGTCCCGGCGCACCAGCACACACTGGTTCTTCTCCATGTCCTTGGGGCCCAGCTCCAAGCGCAGGGGCACGCCCTTCATCTCGTACTCGGCAAACTTCCAGCCGGGGGAGTTGTCGCTGGCGTCCATCTTCACCCGGAAGCCCGCCTTCTGGAGCCGCTCCATGACGGCCTCGTTGGCCTCAATGACGCCCTCCTTGTGCTGGGCCACAGGGATGACCACCACCTGGATGGGGGCAATTTTCGGCGGCAGCACCAGCCCGCTGTTGTCGCCGTGTACCATGATGATGCCCGCGATCATCCGGGTGGACACGCCCCAGGAGGTCTGGAAGGGGTGGTGGAGCTGGTTGTCCTTGCCGGTGAAGGTGATGTCGAAGGCTTTGGCGAAGCCGTCCCCGAAGTAGTGGCTGGTGCCGCCCTGGAGGGCCTTGCGGTCGTGCATCATGCACTCCACGGTGTAGGTGGCCTCCGCCCCGGAGAACTTCTCCTTGTCGGTCTTGCGGCCTTTCACCACCGGGATGGCCAGCACATCCTTGTAGAAGTCGGCGTAAATGTTGAACATCCGCTCCGTCTCGGCGACCGCCTCCTCGGCGGTGGCGTGCATGGTGTGGCCCTCCTGCCACAAAAACTCCCGGTGGCGCAGGAAGGGGCGGCTGGTCTTTTCCCAGCGCAGCACAGAGGTCCACTGGTTGTACAGCTTGGGCAGGTCCCGGTGGGAGTGGATGATGTTGGCGTAGTGCTCACAGAACAAGGTCTCGGAGGTGGGCCGGATGCAGTACCGCTCCTCCAGCTTGTCGTTCCCGCCATAGGTCACCCAAGCGCACTCGGGGGCAAAGCCCTCCACGTGATCCTTCTCCTTCTGGAGCAGGGACTCGGGGATGAGCATGGGCAGGTACACGTTCTCGTGCCCGGTCTTTTTGAACTCATCGTCCAAAATGCGCTGGATGTTCTCCCAAATGGCGTAGCCGTAGGGCCGGTAGATGAACATCCCCTTGATGCTGGAGTAGTCGATGAGCTCCGCCTTTTTACACACGTCGGTGTAACACTGGGCGAAGTCCACGTCCATATCGGTGATTTGGCTGACCTGCTTGTTTTTGTCCTGTGCCATATTTTTTCAATCCTTTATATATTAATGTAGATTTTCCATATCCTAATACGCGGCGGGCCGCCCCGCCAATGAATGGACAATATTGTATTGCGAAACCCGGAAAAAGTCAAGGGGAAAGGCGTTTCCCCTTCCCCGCCGCCCCACAGGCGCGGTAACATAGGCTTATTGCCCGAAGCAGAAGCGTACAAAGAAAAGGAGTTGTTCACTATGTCCCATTCCCGCATTCGCCGCGGCCATATCTCTCTGCGCCCCGTCCCCGCCCCGCCCCAGGTGGGTTTTCCCCTGCCCCAGTCCGCCCCGCCCGCCACGGCCGGCGTCACCCTGGAGCGCTGGCTGGAGCTCTGGATGGAAACGGACATCGAGTCCTGCCGCGCGGCCACCACCATCAACGGCTATCGCGGCATCATCCGCAACCACATCCGCCCCGCCCTGGGCCGGGTGCGGCTGTGCGACCTGACCCCGGCGCTCATCAACGGCTACTATCAGTGGCTGGCGGAGGAAAAGGGCCTGTCTCCCAACACCATCCGCAAGCACCATGTCCTGCTCCACACCGCGCTGAAGTCCGCCTTCCGCCAGGGGGTGATCCTGTCCAACCCCGTCCAGCGGGCCATCCCGCCCCAGGCCACGGCGGTGGAGGTGGCGTACTACACCCCCGCCCGCCTGGCCCGGCTCCTTCAGGCGGTAAAGGGCCGTCCGCTGGAGCTCCCCGTGCGGCTGGCCTGCTTCCTGGGCCTGCGGCGCAGCGAGATCCTGGGCCTGCGCTGGCGGGACGTGGACCTCCACTCCGGCCAGTTATCCGTGCGCTGGGTGCGCACCACCGTTGGCTCCCGGGTGGTGGAGAAGCCGCCCAAGACCTCGGACAGCTGCCGCACACTGTCCATCGCCGCCCTGGACGATCTGCTGACCCTGCTCCGATCCCTCCGGGCCAAGCGCCTCCGGGATGGGGTGCCCTGCGCCCCCGATGACTTTCTCCTGCTGGGGCGGGACGGCAAGCCCCTCCACCCCAACGTCATGTCTTCCGCCCTGTCCGCCTTTGTGCGGGAGTGCCGGCTGCCCCCCATCACCTTCCACGGCCTGCGCCACACCTTTGCCAGCATGGCCAACAGCGCCCGGGTGCCCATGTACCAGATCAGCCGCGCCATGGGGCACAGCAGCCCCAGCATCACCCAGCGCATCTACACCCACCTGTTCGACCAGACCCACGGGGAGGTGCTGGCGGCGGTGGCGGACGTCGTCAAGGCAAACGCGGCACAATGAAAGGGCGGCACGCTTTCCAGCGCACCGCCCCGCTTTTCATTCACCTATCCTCTATCTGGAACGCCTTGGCGGGCAGCAGATCGCTGAGGGCCACCAGCTCATCGTCAAAGCCCCCCCGGTCCCAGCTCAGGCCGGGGCTCTCCAGCACGGCGCCCCCCGGCTCGCCCAAGGGGATGGACGCCACCGCCCGCAGCCCCTTTCCGGGGGCGCAGCCGGCCACCAGCGTCCCGCCGTGGAGCGCCGCCGCCCGTCGTGCAATGGCCACGCCCACGCCGCCGCGCCGCCAGTTGGGCACGGCCTCCTCTTCGCTGGAAAAGAGATATTGGAGCCGCTCCGGCGCGATCCCCGGCCCGTCGTCCTCCACGGTAAATACCGCCCGGTCGCCCTGGGCCGTCAGGATCAGCGTCACGTGCCTGCCGGCCTTAGCGCCGTTGGACACCAGCTCCATAATGAGCTGCCGGATCAGCCCTTCGTCCACCCGCGCGGCCAGCCGCTCGGGGACATTCACCGTCAGCGTCACGTCCACGCTGGCCAGCAGCCCCGCCATCCGCTCCCCCAGCTCCCCGGTGAGGCGGGCCAGATCGGCAACAGTCCAATCCATTCTGGGCGGGTCCTTCTCTCCCAGCCGGGCGCTGAGCTCCAGCCGTCCCACGACGCGCAGCATCCGGCAGATGCTCTGATCCAGCATTGCCAGATAATCCCGGCTTTTCTCGTCCTGGGCGCAGCGGCCCAGCAGCTGGCTGGCCGCCGTCATCTGCGCCAATTGGAGGCGCAGCTCCGCCGCCGTCCGGGCCGTCCCCTGGTCTACGCTCATGTCCATGCTCCCGCCCCCTTTTGGTCCGCCTTCCTTATGCTATGCAGATTTACCCCAACCTCTCCTGGGAATGGCTTCCGCCTCCCATGTCGAATAATGTCAGGTTTTGTCGAATTTTTCCCATTGTAGCAGACATGGAGCGGTTTGGCAAGGGTGGAAAACGGCAAAAGCGCCCGGAGCTGATAAACTCCGGGCACTTTTAAAAAATTTACTGGGCGTCCAGCCGCTCCGCCACCCCATCCATGGGATTGGGCGAATACTCCTCCACCCGGCCCTCGTCCACGGCCTTCGCCAGGTCGGGGTCGATGGCCAGCTTGGCCAGCACCGGCAGCCCCAGCTCCGCCCCCAGCGCGTCGATGGTACTCTCTCCAAACACGGGATGCTCCTTGCCGCAGTCCGGGCAGCGGAAACAGGAGTAGTTCTCCACCAGCCCCAACACGGGCACGTCCATCATCTCCGCCATGCGCACCGCCTTGGTGACGATCATGCCCACCAGGGCCTGGGGCGCGGTGACCACGATGGCCCCGTCCACCGGCAGGGACTGGAACACCGTCAGCGGCACGTCCCCGGTTCCGGGGGGCATATCCACAAACAGGTAGTCCAGCTCGCCCCAGATCACGTCCGTCCAGAACTGCTCCACCGCCCCGGCGATGACGGGCCCCCGCCACACCACCGGGTCGGTCTCATGCTCGATGAGCAGGTTCAGGCTCATGACCTTCACCCCGTCCTTTGTGACGGCGGGGAGGATGCCGTCCCCGGTGCCCATGGCCCGCTCGTGGATGTTGAAGGCCCGGGGCACCGACGGCCCGGTGATGTCCGCGTCCAGCACACCCACCTTTTTGCCGCGCTTTGCCATGGCGGCGGCCAGGGTGCAGGTGACGGCGGACTTGCCCACGCCCCCCTTGCCGCTGACCACGGCGATCACTTTCTTGATGTCTGACTGCGCGTTGGCGGGCTTGCGCAGGTCCTGGGGCTCCGCCCGCTCCCCGCAGCTGGCGCCGCAGGAGGAACAGTCATGGGTGCATTCGCTCATTTTTGCAACATCTCCTTGTCGCGCCCCGCATAAAAATAAGGGGCAAAAATTTTTTCGCAAAAATACCTTGACAGGCGAGGTATCTCGTGCTATATTAAGCTCACAAAGTTACTTCGTCTCATGAGGTATCTTGAACAGCCGAGTATCTCAAGCATCGGGAAACCAACTCGCACCAGAAGGGAGGACGCCATGTCGATTTCAGCGGACACCCTGCGCGGACACACGGATACCATTATATTAGCACAATTGATGCGCGGGGACAACTATGGTTATGAGATCAACAAAAACATTCAGCAGATGACCCAGGGGGAATACGGCTTCAAGGAGGCCACCCTGTACACCGCCTTTAAGCGTCTGGAGCAGAGCGGCTTCATTACCTCATATTGGGGGGACGACGGCCCCGGGGCCCGCCGCCGCTACTACGCCATCACCGACGAGGGGCGCAAGCGCTGGGCGGAGGCCCGGCAGGAATGGGAGAACACCCGCGCCTTACTGGACGCGCTGACTTCAGCAGAGGAGGATTGAACGCAATGGAAGAGATCAAGCGCAGATTTATTGATACGGTGGCCGGCAAGCTGGCCGCCGCGCCCCAGTCCACCGCCAAGGATGAGCTGGTGGAGGAGCTGTCCGACAACCTGTACCGCCGCTTTCTGGACATGACCGGCGCGGGCATGGACGATGAGACCGCCTTTACCCGGGCCATGGAGGATCTTGGGGACGTGGACGAGCTGCTGGCCTATCTGGGCGCGGAGACCGCCGGCGATCATCAGTCCCAGGGCGCAGCCGAGGGCGGGGAAGAGCCCCAGTCCAACCCGGGCGCCGGTGCCCAGAGCGACCTGGACGCCATCCTGGCCAGCGTGTCCGAGGCGTGCAACACGGCCATCGACCAGGCAAAAGCCGCCCTGAAGCAGGCCAAGGAGGCCATTCAGCGCCGCACCAGCGTGGAAAAGGACAGCGGCCATGTCCGGGTTCATTTCAACACCCGTCCCGATGACCCTACGCCTCCCACGCCTCCCGCCCCACCCGAGACACCCGAGACGCCCACCGGCACCGGCTGGGAGTTTGAGGCCGAGGTGAACACCGACGAGGGCCGGTTCTTCGCCGGGGGCGGCCCCAGGCAGCAGCGGGACGTGATCTACGGCTTTGGTTACGACAAGGCCAAAGGCGGCTTCTTCACCCAGTGGGGTGAGTGGAAGGGCCAATACCGGAGCGATGGCGAGGGGCGCGGCCCCCACTTCTCCGGCCAGGACTCCTCCATGGAGGGCAATGACGACGGCTCCTATTCCGTCTCCGCCCTGAAGGATCTGCGGGGCATCGTGGTGCAGACCGTGGCCGGGGACGTGACCATCCGTGACGATGGGGCTCCCGACGCCGGGGTCATCATCGACGGCGACGTGGACGATCTGGACGTGACCTGCTCCGCCGACGGCATCCTCACCATCCGGGAGGGCCGCACCGCCTCCTCCTCCTTTTTCTCCCGCCGGGGCATCGGCTCCGCCGACGTGGAGCTGTCCCTCCCCCGCCGCCGCTGGGAGCTGCTGAACATCACCACCGCCAGCGGCGATGTGGAACTGGACGGCTTCCGTCTGGATGTGGATCAGCTCTGCGTCAAAACCGCCAGCGGCGATCTCAATGCCTCCCTGCACGCCTGCGGAGAGCTGCGGTTCCACTCCGCCAGCGGCGACCTGGAACTGGATCTGAAGGACGGCTGCGCCGACCTCCACGCCGAGACCATGAGCGGCGACGTGTGCGTCCACGGCCAGGTGGGGGACGCCATGGTGAAAACCGCCAGCGGCGACATTGAGATGGACGGGCTGGCCGTCCGCTTCCTGGGCGGCAGCATGAGCGGCGATATCCGACTGGAGACCTCCCAGCTGCCCCAGGTGATGGAGCTGTCCTCCAAATCCGGCGACGTTGAGGCCCGCATCCCGGACGCGGGGCCCTTCACCCTGCGGTATAAAACCGTCAGCGGCGACGTAAATTTCGCCTTCCCCTTCCAGTACCAGGGCGGCACGGCCATCTATGGCGACGGCTCCGGCCCCGCCTACGTCATGACCACCGTCAGCGGCGACGTGAACCTGGATCGGTACTAACAAAGAGCGCTGAGAAGCGGACAGCGAGGGAGCTTGGAACGAAGCGAGGCAGTCCAAAGGACTGCCAGGGCCGGTCGTTCGCCCTAAGGGCGAATGACGGCCCCGGCGAACCAGCCTATGGGCCGTCATTCGACGGGAGCGTCATTCGGCTACGCCGAACGACCGCTCCGGCAGTCTCTGACTGCCTACCGAACGTCCTGGCCGCTTCGAAGCGTGACTACTGAAAGGAGCAATCATCATGAAACGTCTTTACCGTACCACCAGCTCCGACGCCGTCATCTGCGGCGTGTGCGGAGGCATCGCCCGTTACTTCAATGTCGATCCCACGGTCGTGCGCGTGGCCACCGTCCTGCTGATGGCGTGCGCGGGCCTGTCCCTGTGGGTTTATATCATCGCCGCCCTGATTATGCCCACAGAAAGCAGCCTCTACTAAGGGACCGACATCATACTGTCCGGCCGGGATGTTCTCCTTCCCCGGCTGGACAGTCTTTTTTTGCCCCGCTTCCCCTTGTAAAATACCTACGCCTATGATATGATATCCCCAATCAAAATCAGATAGGAGGCTGTTTATCCCTATGGCCGACACAAAAAAAATCCCCCTGCGCTCTGAAATCCCCGTAGAACACACCTGGAACACCGCCGATATGTATCCCACCGACGAGGCGTGGGAAAAGGAATTCGACGAGACCCAGGCCCTGGCCCGCACCCTCCCCGGCTACGCCGGGCGGCTGGGCGAGAGCGCCAAGACCCTCTATGAGTACCTCACCCTGTCCATGCGGGTGGGCGACCGGCTGACGAACCTGTACCGCTACGCCTCCCTCCGCCAGGACGAGGACACCCGGGTGGCCCAGTACCAGGCCATGGCGGGCAAGGCCATGAGCTTGTTCGTGGAGGTCAGCTCCGCCACCGCCTTTGAGACCCCCGAGCTGCTCAAGCTGTCCCCGGAGACTTTGGAGCAGTTCTACGCCGATGAGCCCGAGCTGGAGCTGTACCGCCGGTACTTCACCGTCATCCAGGACAAGAAGGAGCACATCCTGTCCGATGCGGAGGAGAAGCTGCTGGCCGCCTCCGGCGAGATGGCCCAGGCCCCCGACGACATCTACTCCAAGTTCACCAACGCCGACCTGACCTTCCCAGACGCGGTGGACAAGGACGGCAATTCCCTGCCCCTGTCCAATGCCACCTTCGTCCCCTACGAGATGAGCGAGGATCGGGAGCTGCGCCGCTCCGCCTACGAGCAGTTCTACGACACCTGCGGCCATTTCCAGAACACCGCCGCCGCCGTGCTGAACGCCGAGGTGAAGCAGCGCCAGTTCTACGCCACCGCCCGGAAGTACGAGTCCCCCCTGGCCGCCGCTGTCAGCGCCAACCGGGTGCCGCCGGAGGTGTACCACAACCTGGTGGACACGGTGAACGCCAACCTGGACAAGCTCCACCGCTATGTCCGCCTGCGCAAGAAAATGCTGGGCGTGGACGAGCTGCATATGTACGACATCTACGCCCCCATGGTGTCCGGCGCGGACAAGGTGATCCCCTTTGAGGAGGCCAAGTCCACCGTGTACGACGCCCTGGCCCCCATGGGCGAGGACTACCGGGCCATTATCAAGGAGGGTTTTGATAACCGCTGGATCGACGTGTACGAGAACGTGGGCAAGCGCTCCGGCGCGTATATGAACGGCGTGGTGGTCCACCCCTACGTCCTGCTCAACCAGAAGGACAATCTGGACAGTATGTTCACCATGGCCCATGAGATGGGCCACGCCGTCCACTCCTATCTCAGCAACAAGACCCAGCCCATCGTCTACCGGGACTACGTGATCTTCGTGGCCGAAGTGGCCTCCACCTGCAACGAGGCCCTGCTCATGGAGTACCTGCTGGGCAAAACCACGGACAAGAAGGAGCGGGCCTGGCTCATCAACCACTTCCTGGAGCAGTTCAAGGGCACGCTGTACCGCCAGACCATGTTCGCCGAGTTCGAACTGCGCCTGGGCGAGCTGAACGCCCAGGGCGTCCCCCTGACCGCCGAGCTGCTCAGCTCCGAGTACAAGGCGCTGAACGCCAAGTATTTCGGCCCCGATATGGTCACCGACGACCGCATCGCTCTGGAGTGGGTGCGCATCCCCCATTTCTACTACAACTACTATGTGTACCAGTACTCCACCGGCTACTCCGCCGCCATCGCCCTGTCCCGCCGCATCCTCAAGGAAGGTGAGGGCGCCGTGAAGGACTATCTCCAGTTCCTGTCCGGCGGCTGCTCCAAGGACCCCATCGACCTGCTGAAGGGAGCCGGGGTGGACATGGCCAGCCCCAAGCCCGTCCAGGACGCGCTGGATCTTTTCGGCGAGCTGCTGGATGAGATGGAAGCCCTCATGGCCTGATGTTTCACGTGAAACATATGTTTTAGTTCGTCCCCAGCTATGCGCCCAATCCGAGCGTGAATACACCGCAAAAAGCCCCCGCCTCGCGGCGGGGGCTTTTTCTATGCTTTTGTATCGAGCGCTCAGCCCTTGGCGGGCACGTTCTTGGTGGCCACGATGTCCACCCCGGTGCCGCACACGTCGGGCACCACCACCTGGCCGATGGCCACGGGGGCGTCCAGCTCAATGCCTTGGAGGGCCTTCACGCAGTCGAAGATCTTCCCCTTGGGGATGTCGCTGGCGGTCTTGACGGAGGCCATGGCCAGCGTGCCGCCCTTCACCTTCACCGTGCTGGTGACGATGCGGGTGGGGTTGGTCAGCTCCTTCTTCGCGTAAGCCTCGCCCCGGGGGCAGGTGTTGCCGGACACGGACTTGACCTCGCCGTTCTCCATGGTCACGGTCAGCGGGCAGCCCAGCGGGCAGTTGATACAGATCAGATTCTTCTCTTCCATCTCTTACGCCTCCTCCAGGGTCACGGTAATGCTTTCCGCCTCGGGGTGGTCGGTCAGCAGGCTGGTCTTGAGCACCACGGTCTCCATCTCGCCGGGGGCCAGCACCGGGCGCTTGCGGCTGAAGACGCAGGTATCCCCCGCGTAGACCGCCACCTTCTTGTTCTTGTACACGTTGCCCACCCGGAACCGCAGGGTGACGGTGTCCCCGGCGGCGTCGGGCCGGATGGCCACGGGCACGGTGTAGCGCACGCCGTTCTCGCACTTCACGGGCAGGGACTTGTGATCCTCCGTCTTACACCCGGCGGCGATGTAGTCGGCGGCGTGGCGGCCGGCGGCCCCGGCCTCCTCGGACACGTAGTCCACCAGGTCATGGACGTGGAGCACATTGCCAGCGGCGAACACACCGGGGATGCTGGTCTCCAGGCTCTCGTTGACGGTGGGGCCGTTGGTGATGGGGTTCAGCTCCACGCCGGCGGAGCGGCTCAGTTCGTTCTCCGGGATCAGGCCGCAGGACAGCAGCAGGGTGTCGCACTCATAATGCTCCTCGGTGCCGGGGATGGGCTTGCCCTTGTCGTCCACCTGGGCCAGGGTGATGCCCTCGACGCGCTTCTTGCCCTGGATGTCCACCACGGTGTGGCTCAGCTTCAGGGGGATGCCGTAGTCGTCCAGACACTGGACGATGTTCCGCTTCAGGCCGCCGGAGTAGGGCATCAGCTCGGCCACCACCTGAACCTTGGCGCCCTCGAAGGTCATGCGGCGGGCCATGATGAGGCCGATGTCGCCGGAGCCCAGGATAACCACCTTGCGCCCGGGCATATAGCCCTCCATGTTCACCAGCCGCTGGGCGGTGCCGGCGGTGAAGATGCCGGCGGGGCGGTAGCCGGGGATGTTCAGCGCGCCCCGGGGACGCTCCCGGCAGCCCATGGCCAGGATGACCGCCTTGGGA
This sequence comes from Clostridiales bacterium, assembly GCA_014799505.1. Lineage (GTDB taxonomy): Bacteria > Bacillota > Clostridia > Oscillospirales > Oscillospiraceae > Enterenecus. The sequence continues at coordinate 47,562 of JAAVHV010000013.1, read as the reverse complement.
TGGAGCTGGAACAGCCCGTCCTCCCGGTTCATGGCGGTGACGGTCTTGTCCGCCGCCAGATCCAGCACCATGGTGTTCAGCTTATAGGGGAGCTCCAGCTTCTTCACCTGCTCGATGAAGCGTCCGGCGTACTCGGGGCCGGTCAGCTCCTCCTTGAAGGTGTGCAGGCCGAAGCCGTTGTGGATGCACTGGTTGAGGATGCCGCCCAGCTCGTTGTCCCGCTCCAGGATCAGGATGTCGCGCAGGCCCGCCTCGTGGGCGGCGACCGCCGCGGCCAGCCCCGCGGGGCCGCCGCCGATGATGACAAGTTCATATTCTCTCATGGTTCAGCCCCTCCTTAGATGGCGTCCTTGTTGACGCCCACGATCAGCTCGGAACCCGCGCCCGACTTGGTGATGGCGCTCTGGTCCACGCCCAGCTCACGAGCCAGGATCTCCATGACGCGGGGCGAGCAGAAGCCGCCCTGGCACCGGCCCATGCCGGCCCGGACGCGGCGCTTCACCCCGTCCACGCTGCGGGCGCCGGGTACGCGGTGGATGGCGTCGATGATCTCGCCCTCGGTGACGGTCTCGCAGCGGCAGATGACGGTGCCGTAGGCGGGATTCTCGCGAATCAGCGCGGCGTGAGCCTCGTCGTCCAGCCCCTTGGGATCCAGGATGCCCTTGCGCTTCGGGTCGAAGCCGGGATCCTCCTCCAGGCCCAAAATGTCCTTCACGATGCCGGACACCATCTTGCCGATGGCCGGGGCGGAGGACAGGCCGGGGGACTCGATGGCGGCGCAGTCCACGAAGCCGGGCTTGATCTCGCCGATGAAGAACTCGTGGCGGGCCTCATGGGCGCGCAGTCCGGCGAAGCTGGTGATGGTCTGGCGCAGGGGCACGTTCTTCACGGCCATGCCGCACTTGGCGCGCACGTCGTCCAGCCCCGCCTGGGTGGTGGAGGTGCCCTCTTTGTCCTCGATGTCGATGGCGGTGGGGCCCACGATGATGTTGCCGTGGACGGTGGGGGCCACCAGCACGCCCTTGCCGTACTTGCCGGGGAGCTGGAAGATGGTGTTCTTCACGTGGCCCTGGGCCGAGTGGTCCAGCAGGAAGTAGTCACCCCGGCGGGGGACGATGGTCATGGTGTCATCCGCCACCATGTTGTGCAGCTTGTCGGAGTACAGTCCGGCGGCGTTGACCACAACTTTGGCCTCCACGTCCCCCTTGGGGGTGGATACCTTCCAGCCGCCGTCGATCTTCTCGATGCCCGTGACCTCGCTGTCGAACTGGAACTTGACGCCGTTGTGGGCGGCGTTCTCCGCCAGGGCGAAGGTCAGCCCGAAGGGGCACACGATGCCGCCGGTGGGGGCGTACAGCGCGGCCACGGCCTCGTCGCTGATGTTGGGCTCCATGGCCGCCAGCTCGTCCCGCTCGATGATGCGCAGGCCCTCCACGCCGTTGGCCACGCCGTTCTCATACAGCTTGTTCAGGGCGGGGCGGTCCTCCTCGCTCATCATGACCACCAGGGAGCCGTTGTTCTCAAAGGCAAAGTCCAGCTCCTGGGCCAGACCGGGCATGATGCGGCTGCCCTCCACGTTCAGCTTGGCCATGAGGGAGCCGTGGGCGGCGTCGTAGCCCGCGTGGACGATGGCGCTGTTGGCCTTGGAGGTGCCGCAGCACACGTCCTCTTCCCGCTCCAGCACCAGCACGTCCGCCTTATACCGGGAGACCTCCCGGGCAATGGCGCAGCCGGACACGCCCGCGCCGATAATGACGATGTCAACCATGCAGGTTTCACTCCTTTAACGTCTGTTCTTTCGATTTTTGAGCATAAAAGCCGGGCAGCCCGGTTCAACCCCCTCGGGGATTGGGCTGCCCGGCTCACAGCGTACTCATCACTCAGCATGAGAGACCAGGGGATATGATGCGGCCCTCAGGGCCTCTTTCCGGACGGTCAGTCAACGTACTGAGCTCCGATCAGGTCTTGGGTGGGAATTAGAACACACCGGCATTGCCCAGGGCCATGAACAGCAGGACGGCCACAACAGCGCCGATGATGGGGCCGACGATGGGAACGATGGCATAGCCCCAGTTGGAGTCGCCCTTACCCTTGATGGGCAGGAACGCGTGGGCGATACGGGGGCCGATGTCACGGGCGGGATTCAGGGCATAGCCGGTCAGGCCGCCCAGGGACATACCGATGGACACGATGATGCCGAACACGAACAGGTTGCTGATGCCGGCCGCCACAGGGGGGATACCCTTGATGGCGAACACCAGCACGAAGGTGGCGACCGCCTCGCAGAAGATGTTGCGGGGGATATTGGGGACGGAGGGGCCGGTGGAGAACACGCCCAGCTTGGTGCCGGGGTCGTCGGTGGCGTCGAACTGATCCTGGAACATCAGGTAGACGATGCACGCGCCCACGATGGCGCCGGCAAACTGGGCGGCGATGTAGACGGGCACCTCAGCCCAGGGCTGGCTGCCGTCCACCGCCAGGGCAATGGTGAGGGCGGGGTTGAAGCTGGCGCCGGAGGCCGCGCCGAAGATGAACGCGGGCACCATGACGGCAAGGCCCCAGGCCAGGGTGATCTGGATGGAGCCGGCGCCCTTCATGCCGGACTTGTTCAGGGTGACGTTGGCAACCACGCCGTCGCCCAGGATGATGAGCAGCATCGTGCCAAAGAATTCGGCCAGGAATTTCACTAACATTGACAAAAACCTCCTCTTTTATATCTCTGCTCCGGGGCGGATCCGCCCCGGAACAGATAACGGACACGTATCAAGCCGCGCGGCGCTCAGGCCGCGAAGCGCCGGGATTTAGTCCTCCTTGGCCCAGCCGTAGGAGCACTTGACGGCCTTGTTCCAGCCCTTGCAGCGGGCGGCCCGGTCCTCCTCGGAGATGGCGGGCTCGAAGGTGCGGTCGATGGCCCAGTTCTTGATGACGTCCTCTTTGCTGGCCCAGTAGCCCACGGCCAGGCCGGCCAGATAGGCCGCGCCCATGGCGGTGGTCTCCACGCACATCGGGCGGTTGACGGGCGCGCCGCTGATGTCGGCCTGCATCTGCATGAGCAGATTGTTGGCGGAAGCGCCGCCGTCCACCTTCAGGGCGGCCAGGTTCACGCCGGAGTCGGCCTTCATGGCCTGGAGCACATCGTTGACCTGGTAGGCCATGGACTCCAGGGTGGCGCGGATGATGTGGTACTTGTTCACGCCGCGGGTGATGCCCACGATGGTGCCGCGGGCGTACTGATCCCAGTGGGGGGCGCCCAGGCCGGTGAAGGCGGGAACCACGTAGCAGCCGTTGGTGTCCTTCACCTTGCGGGCCATGTACTCGGAGTCGGGGGAGGTGTCGACCATGCGCATCTCATCGCGCAGCCACTGGATGGAGGCGCCCGCCACGAAGATGGAGCCTTCCAGGGCGTACTCGACCTTCCCGTCCAGGCCCCAGGCGATGGTGGTGACCAGGCCGTTGTTGGAGAACACGGGCTTCTCGCCGGTGTTCATCAGCAGGAAGCAGCCGGTGCCGTAGGTGTTCTTGGCCTCGCCGGGGGTGAAGCAGGTCTGGCCGAACAGGGCGGCCTGCTGGTCGCCGGCCGCGCCCGCGATCTTGATGGGGCCGCCGAAAAACTGGGGATCGGCCTCGCCGTACACGCAGCTGGAGGGCTTGGGCTCGGGCAGCATGGACTTGGGAATGTTCAGCTCGGCCAGGATCTCGTCGTCCCACTTCAGCTCCGTGATGTTGAACAGCATGGTGCGGGCGGCGTTGGAGTAGTCGGTGACATGGACGCGGCCCTTGGTCAGCTTCCAGATCAGCCAGGTCTCCACGGTGCCGAACAGCAGCTCGCCGTTTTCGGCCTTCTCACGGGCGCCGGGCACGTTCTCCAGCAGCCAGCGAACCTTGGAGCCGGAGAAGTAGGCGTCGATCTCCAGGCCGGTCTTGGCGCGGATCTTGTCAACCAGGCCCTTCTCCTTCAGGGAGTCGCAGTACTCGGAGGTGCGGCGGCACTGCCACACGATGGCGTGGTGGATGGGCTCGCCGGTGTTCTTGTCCCACACGATGGTGGTCTCGCGCTGGTTGGTGATGCCGATGGCGGCGATGTCCGCGGCGGTGACGTTCAGGTTCTTCATGGCCTCCTGAGCGACCTCCAGCTGGGTGGACCAGATCTCCTCGGCGTCGTGCTCAACCCAGCCGGGCTTGGGGAAGTACTGCGTGAACTCCTTCTGAGCCACACTGCACATCTCGCCCTTCTCATTGAACAGGATGCACCGATTGCTGGTGGTGCCGGCGTCCAGCGCCATTACGTACTTTGCCATAAACGTGTTCCTCCTTATATAAAATTGAAACCTCATCGTGAAAGCAGGCCGTTCGCTCCTGCCGGTTCCGGTTCCGGGCCGTCGGCGGGATAGCCGCGCCCGGTTCCGAAATACACTTTGCTAACTTTCATTATAGCGGCTGGCTGGGAAAAAATCATTCGACAACCTGAGCTGATTGTATGAATTTTATAATTTTTATTTGGTCAGTCGGTTTACTTTGTACAAATCGTCAATATCCTGCCGATCAGCCCGCCCGAACCTGGAGGCACAGCTCCTCCGCCGGACGCAGCACATCCAGCAGACCGTGGAGGCAGCAGCGCACCTCGACCCAGTCCAGCGCCTTGCGGGAGACACACAGCTCAACGAAATAGCCCACCAGAGCCTTGGTGTGGTAGTTCACCACAAACGCCTGCTGCCGGGGGAGCGTCTCCGGGTCGTCTGTCAGGAACAGCAGGCGGCTCATCCGGGGCCGCACCAGCCCCTCGCAGAAGTCCCGCGCCAGCTCTGGGTTGGAGGCGGCGAACACCCGGCGGTAAAACGCCCGATCCTCCTCGATCAGCGACAGCACCCGCAGGCACCACTCCTCAAAGTCCAGCTCCGGGTCCTCCCGGAGGGGGTCGCCCAGCTGCCGCTCGCAGATCCAGGACAGCACGTCATAGATGTCCTGGAAATGATAGTAGAAGCTCTGCCGCTTCATCTGAGCGCTTTCCATCAGATCCTGCACCGTGATCTTGCTCAGGGGGCGCTGGCACATCAGCTGTCGCAGAGCCCGGGCAATCTTCAGCTTCGTATTACTGCACATTCCGTTAAACTCCTCTCCTCCGGCGCGGCGCGCCAATTTCCCATAACCGCCTAGCTTAATCAATGCGGCGCCCGTCCCATTTTAGAACCAAAAAGAGCGCAGGAAATACGGCAGCGGTTTCCCACTGTTCGCCCCTGTGCCCTCATCTCAACGGTTGCTATTCAATTGGCTCCTGCCCTCGGAGGATTTATTACTATGTATAATCTAGCACATCCGCAAAAGAAAAGCAATCTTTTTCCCCTTTCTTCTGTCAAATTCGACAAAGCGCACAAAGTGCGCCCTCCATTTTTGAAAAAACAGACAAAAAAGCTCCGCCGTGCGGGAAAGATCCTGACGGCGGAACTCGTTTGGGCTATTTTTCAGCACTTCGCCAGCAGCGTGGTCAGCTCCGCCATGGTCTTGCCCCCGGGAACAGTGGTATCCCCGTTAAGTACCGTCAGCGGCACCCGCTGGATCTGGTATTTGGACACCAGGTCTGGATACAGGTTGGCGTCGACCATGTGGGCGGTGACCAGAGGGTTCTCCCAGGCCACCCGCTGGGCGCTCGCCACCAGCTGGGCGCAGTGGTGGCAGGCCAGGGACACGCACACCCGGATGTCTACCGGCTTTTTGATTTTGCCGATGTCCTTCATGGTGGGCTTGTCCAGGGGCTTGGCGGCTCCGCCCGCGTTGAGCAGGGCGGCGGCGAAGCCGGTGATCTCCTTGCCCCCCGGCACGCCGTGAAATACCATGCGGCCAAACTCCCCCCCAGCATAAATCCCGGTGGCGGGCAGCAGGGAGGCGTCCAGCAGTCCGTCCACTCCGGAGTCCTCCCCAGGACGCAGGAATTGACAGCTCAGTTTGGGCGACAGCCCCGCAACGTGGTTCAGGAACGCCGCCATCTCGCCGCTCTTCCCGTCCTCCCCCACCAAGCACACCATGGTGACCGGGGCCGTCAGCCTGTCCAGCAGCTGGGACAGCTGTCCCTCCAGCTCGGGGGCAATCAGCGGGCTCTTAGCAGGGTAGGCATCCGCTTGCAGCGCCATACGATCCTCACCCTCCTTACAGCAGACCCACCAGATCCAGGCTGGGAGTCAGGGTCTCCTCGCCTGGGTGCCAGTGGGCGGGGCACACCTGGTCGCCGTGCTCATAGACGAACTTGGCGGCCTGGAGCTTGCGCAGCAGCTCCTCCGCGTTCCGGCCGATACCCATGTCGTGGATCTCGTACAGCGCGATCTTCCCCTCCGGGTTGAGCAGGAAGGTGCCCCGCAGGGCCTGCCCGTCCTCCTCCACCAGCACGCCGAACTGGCGGGCCAGCACTCCCGCCGGGTCGCCCAGCATGGGGAAGGGGATGGCCTTGATGGTGTCGGAGGCGTCCGCCCAGGCCTTGTGGACGAAGTGGGTGTCCTCGCTGACAGAGTAGACCTCACAGCCCTCGGCCTGGAAGCCCCCGTACTGTTCGGACAGATCCTTCAGCTCGGTGGGGCAGACAAAGGTGAAGTCGGCGGGGTAGAAGAACACCACCGACCAGTGCCCCAGTAAATCCGTTTCGGTAAAGGGGCGGAACTCCCCCTGGTGGTAGCCCATGACGGAAAAGGACTCCAGCTGCTTGCCGATCATATGCGCCATATCGCATTCCTCCGTATCACAAAAATTTCCACCGGTCTCATCCGGTCATTTTCAAACAACTTTAGTGTAAGAATACCAGATTTTCTCCGTCTTTGCAAGCATATTTCCCAAAACTTTGCCCCTCCCAACCGTCCCGTTCAACAAATTGGCGGGTTTGTCAAAAATGCCAAACGCGCCCCTTGTATTTCGGGGACGCTTAGGCTATACTACTAAGGAAGAACTGAATCAACCGGCAAACGATATCCACACCATGTGAAGGAGGAATCACACCATGGAAAAGAAGCCGAGCAAGATCCAGAGCAGCCTGGGCATCACCAACATGAACGGTATCACCAGCGACGACGACCGCAGCTGCGCCCTGAACGACATGAACTGCCTGGAGGGCCAGGAGGAGCAGGGCTTCTCCCTCACCGACATGAACGCCGTGGCCCGTGACGAGGACACCAGCTGCAGCCTGGACGACATGAACTGCGAGGGCAAGTAACCCCTAACCGCCCGTTTAAAAAAGCCGTACAGGCATGGAGAGGCCCGCCCACCTTTGGGACTGCCGGGTCAGCGCCGCGCCCATACGGCTTTTTTCATTTCCCGCGGCTATATCACATCCGCCACACGTCCCGGCTGGTGGCGGACACCGCCATGGCCCCCGCCGACAGCGCCGCCATCACGTCCTCCTTATCCTTGATGAGTCCTCCGGCCAGGATGGGAATGCGGGTGGTCTGGGTAATCCTGCGGATGGTCTTGGGCATGACGCCGGGCAGCACCTCGATGAAGTCGGGACGCACCGCCTCCAGCTTGTCGATGCCCGCCAGCGCCATGGAGTCGATGACGAACAGGCGCAGCACGGTGAACATCTTCAGCTCCCGGGCCCGCTTGATGAAGTTGGGCTTGGTGGAGATGATGCCGTCCGCCCGGGTGTTGGCGCGGAGGAAGTCCACCACGATCTCTTTGCTGGAGGAAAGGCCGCCCACCAGATCCGTGTGGATCATGACGATCTTGCCGCCGTCCTTGGCGCGGGCCACAATGTCCGCGATGGAGCACAGGTCACCAAACAGCAGGAACACCACCTGGATATTGTCCAGGGTCAGGCACTCCTCCAGTTGGTCCATGTCCTTCACCGCCGCGATCACCGGCGAGGCCAGCACCGCGTCATAAAAGCGTTGATCCACAGCCGCAAAACTCCTCTCCGCCGGAATCCCGGCCTGTCTGGCTTCTATTATACCCGGTTTCCCCATATTCCGCAACGTTTTTCCCCTCAAATTTCCCAATCTGACCGATTATTTTATAAAAGGAGTGTGTCAACATGAAGAAGTTCATCAACGCGGTGGAGCAGGTAGAGGATCAGATGATCCAGGGTATGGTCAAAGCCTATCCCCAGTATCTGCGCAAGCTGGACTGCGGCAACGTCGTCGTCCGCGCCGACAAGAAGGAGGGCAAAGTGGCCCTCATCAGCGGCGGCGGCAGCGGCCACGAGCCCGCCCACGGCGGCTACGTGGGCGAGGGTATGCTGGACGCGGCGGTGGCCGGCGCGGTGTTCACCTCCCCCACCCCCGACCAGGTCTATGAGGGCATCAAGGCCATCGCCACCGACGCGGGCGTGCTGATGGTCATCAAGAACTACACCGGCGACGTGATGAACTTCGAGATGGCCGCCGACATGGCCCGGGACGAGGGCATCAAGGTGGCCCAGGTGGTAGTCAACGACGACGTGGCCGTGAAGGACAGCCTGTACACCGTGGGCCGCCGGGGCGTGGCGGGCACCGTGTTCGTCCACAAGATCGCCGGCGCCATGGCGGAGACCGGCGCGGATCTGGACGCCGTCCAGGCCGTGGCCCAGAAGGTCATCGACAACGTGCGCACCATGGGCGCGGCCATCGAGCCCTGCACCGTCCCCGCCGCTGGCAAGCCCGGCTTCGAGCTTTCCGAGGACGAGATGGAAGTGGGCATCGGCATCCACGGCGAGCCGGGCACCCACCGGGAGAAGATCAAGACCGCCGACGAGATCACCGACCTGCTGCTGGCCCAGATCCTGGCCGACATCGACTATACCGGCAGCGAGGTGGCCGTGATGGTCAACTCCTCCGGCGCCACCCCGCTGATGGAGCTGTTCATCATCAACAACCGGGTGGCCGACGTGCTGGCCGAGAAGGGCGTCAAGGTGTACAAGACCTTCGTGGGCGAGTACATGACCTCCATCGAGATGGCCGGCTTCTCCATCTCCCTGCTGAAGCTGGACGACCAGCTCAAGGAGCTGCTGGACGCCAAGGCCGACACCCCGGCCTTCAAGGCGTAACCCTCACAGAAAGCGGGAACACCATATGAACACAGAAAAACTGATTGCCACTATCCAAAAGATCGGGGCCAAAATTGAAGAGGAGAAGGCGTTCCTCACCGAGCTGGACAATGTCATCGGCGACGGCGACCACGGCATCAACCTGGCCCGCGGCTTCGGCGAGGTGGAGAAGAAGCTGGACAGCCTGAAGGACAAGGAGCCCGGCGACGTGCTCAAGACCGTGGGCATGACCCTGGTGTCCACGGTGGGCGGGGCCTCCGGCCCCCTGTACGGCACCGGCTTTATGAAGATGGGCGCGGCCCTCAAGGGCAAGGCGGACATCACCGTCCCCGACTTTTTGGAGGGCCTCCAGGCCGCCATTGAGGGCATCATGCAGCGGGGCCGCTCCACAAAGGGCGAAAAGACCATGCTGGACGCCATGATCCCCGCCAAGGAGGCCATCGAGGCCAAGTGGAACGAGACCCAGGACGCCAAGGCCGCCTTCGCTGACGGCGTGGCCGCCGCCCGGGAGGGCGTGGAGTTCACCAAGACCATCGCCGCCACCAAGGGCCGGGCCAGCTACCTGGGCGAGCGCTCCATCGGCCACCAGGATCCCGGAGCCACCTCCTTCACCATGGTGCTGGAGATCGTCGCGGGCGAGGTGTAAGCATGGTCGGACTTGTGATCGTATCCCACAGCGCCAAGCTGGCGGAGGGCGTGGTGGACCTGGCCCGGATGATGGCCAAGACCGCCCCCATGGCCGCCGCCGGAGGGCTGGAGGACGGCTCCTTCGGCACCAGCTTTGAGAAGATCTCCAACGCCGTGGACGAGGTGTACTCCGACGACGGGGTCATCATGCTCATGGATATGGGCAGCGCGGTGATGACCGCTGAAATGGTCATTGAGTCCATGGACGGCCGGAAGCTGGCTATGGCGGACTGCCCCGTGGCCGAGGGGGCGGTCACCGCCGCCGTGGGCTCCGAGGCGGGTGCCAGCCTGGAAGAGATTTTGGCCGATTTGGAACAGGTGGGAACCCTGAAAAAGCTGTAACGGAATCAATCAAAAACGGACGCCCCGGTATCCGGGGCGTCCGTTTTTGGTCTGTTACCCTTCCAGCGGGCAGGCCAGCATGGCGCCCAGCTCCAGCCCGAAGCCCAGGGCGCGGTACATCCCCACGTCCCCGGCGGAGCAGCCCACCGTTAGGCTTGCCATGCCCCGCTCCCGGCACCAGTCCTGGGCGGCGCGGGAGAGCAAACGGGCCACACCTTGCCGGCGGAAGGGGGGCTCCACATAGAAATCGTCGAACACCCCGATCTCCCCGCAGGCGAAGGTGGAGAAGCAGGGCGACACCGAGCACATCCCAACGGCCCTCGTCCCCCGCAGGGCCAGAAAAAAGGTCACGCTGGAAATAGGCGTACAGCGCTTCCCAGAAGCGGGCACTCTCCTCTGCTGTGGTCAGTTCTTTGACAGTGATTTGGTCGTTCATTTGACATCCTCCTAAAAATATTGGAGGGTCAGATGCCGTGGACCCTCCGTTCTCGTCGGGACAAGCTCCATATCCCTCGCTTCCGCCTCTGGCGAAAGCTCGCTCATTTCGCTGTCCCTCCTCTCCCCACAAAGCCAAAAAACGGCTTTGTGGGGGCCCCATGAAATTCCGGGCAAGCTCCATATCCCCGTAAAAATAAAATCCGCCGGATGCTCCGGCGGATTTCAGTATAGCATATCTGTAAGACTGCGTCAATTTCGGGCCACAGTGAGGGCCCTGTCCTTCTGGCTAAGGGTGAACCGTCCCTCCAGCCCTTCGGTGATGGTCACGGAGCCGTCCTCCTCCACCAGAACCAGCTCAAAGCCCAGCTCGGCGCCGTGCCGGAGCCAGAAGTTGACCGCCCCCTCCCGCCCCATGACGAACAGGGCGGTGGACAGCGCGTCGCACACCGCGCCGGTGTCTCCCACCACGGTGACGGAGATCAGCCCGCTGCGGGCGGGAAAGCCGGTCTGGGGATTCAGGATGTGCCAGTAGCGCACGCCGTCCTCCTCAAAATACCGCTCGTATCCGCCGGAGGTGACCACGGCCTGATCTGCCACTTCCACCACGCCGATATTCCCGTCCCCCTCCGGATCCCGGACGCCCACCCGCCAGGGGGAGCCGTCCGGCTTGGCCCCCACGGCTTGGATGTTACCGCCCAAATCCAGCAGGGCGGAGGTGACGCCGTTCTCTTTCATCCAATAGGACAGCTCGTCCCCGGTATAGCCCTTGGCCACGCTGCCCAGGTCGATCTCCATGCCGTCGGCGAGGGAGGCGTACGTCCCGTCCCGCCGGACCTGGGTATAGTCCACCAGGGGGAGCAGGGCGGCCAGCTCGGCCTCGGCGGGGATGGCGTATTCCCCCGTGGTGAAGCCCCAGGAGCGCAGAATGGGGTAGATGGTGATGTCCAGCGCCCCGTTGGCGCGCCGGCACATACCCAGCGCCATGTCCAGCAGCTCCGCCGTCTCAGGGGACAGTTCCGCCGCGCCGTCACGGTTCAGGGCGTAGATCTCGCTGTTTTCATCGGTGACGGACCACAGGGCTTCCAGCTCCTTCACCCGGCCCTCGGCCCGATCCAAAAGCGCCTCGTCCCCGCCCTCGTACAGCCGCAGGGTCATCACGGTGTCCATGGCGAAAAAGATGTCTTCCGCCGTGGGCTGTACCTGGGTTGGGGCGGGGGCGCACCCCGCCAGCAGGACAAACGCCAGACACAGCGCGAAAAAACGTCTCATCTCAGGTGCTCCGGGATGGAGTCGTCCCGGTCGATCCACTCCGCTTCCACATCTACCACCCGGTAGTCCGTGGGCGTGTCCCGGATGACCACCCTGGCGATGCCCGCGTTGATGATGAGCCTGCGGCACATGGAGCAGGAGGTGGAGCCGGGGATCAGCTCTCCCGTCTCCGGATCCTTGCACACCATGTACAGCGTGGCCCCCAGCACCTCCCGCCGGGAGGCGGAGATGATGGCGTTGGCCTCGGCGTGGACGGAGCGGCACAGCTCGTAGCGCTGCCCGGAGGGGATGTTCATGGCCTCCCGGGCGCAGTAGCCCAGGTCGCCGCAGTTTTTCCGGCCCCTGGGCGCGCCGTTGTAGCCGGAGGACACGATCTCGTCGTTCTGCACGATGATGGCCCCGTAGTGGCGGCGCTGGCAGGTGGAGCGCTCCAGCACGGTGCCCGCGATGTCCAGGTAATAGTTTTTCTTGTCGATGCGGGCCATGATGATCCCCCCTCTTTCTAATTTTTCCCGTCCGTCAGGGTTTTCCCGCAATTGGGGCAGAATTTTGTTCCCGGCTGCAGCCGCTGGCCGCAGTTGGGGCAGAAGTTCGGCGTGGCTGCGGGTTTTTCCACGGGCGCAGGAGCCGGGGGCGCTTCGGGGGCTGGGGCCGGGGCCGCCGCCACAGCGGCGGGCACGGCCGACTGCGCTTTCTTTTTCTTGAGCACCAGCACCGCCGCCACGGCCACAACGGCAATCGCCGCAACAACACCCACCACGGTCATGATCGTGCGCTGGGTCTGCCTCTGCTGGAGCCAGGGCGTATTCGTAAACGCGTTCTCGTTGATCTTGACGCCTTTGGGGATGGTCACATCGGTCAGGCTGGTGCAGTTGGCGAATGCGCCGGCGCCCATGGAGGCCACGCCCGAGCCGATGGTCACACGGGTCAGGTTGACGCAGTTAGAAAACGCGCCGCTGTCGATGATCGTTACGCTGTCCGGGATGACCACGCTGGTCAATTTATAGTAGTTGGAAAATGCGTTGCTGCCGATTGTAATGACGCCGTCGGGGATGGTCAGGTCACTATCGTCCCCGCGGTATTCAAGCAGCGTACCGTTTGCGATGGTGAAAAAGGGCACAAAGGGAATGCCTTCTCCGTTGGCATAGCTTTCGGCAATGCTGCCGTTATAGCCGTAAATCGTCAGGCTATCACAGCCATTGAACGCATTCCCTCCGATTTCGGTGACGCTATCCGGGATGGTCACGCTGGTCAGGCCGGTGCAGCCGGAGAACGCACGCTCACCGATTGCGGTCACGCCGTTGGGAATGGTCACGCTGGTCAGGCTCGTACAGACCGCGAACATATTGCGCCCGATACTGGTCACGCTATTGGGAATGGCCACGTTGGTCAGGCTGGTGCATCCCTGGAACGCCATAATACCGATCTCGGTCACGCTGTTGGGGATGATCACACTGGTCAGGCTCGCGCAGTCAAGGAATGCCGCTGCGCCAATTGTCCGCACGCCGTCCGGGATGGTCACGCTGGTCAGGCTCGTGCAATCCTGGAACGCATAACCAGCAATTGTGGTTATGTCACTGGGGATAGTAATGTCGGTACCGCTGCCTCGATACCTCAATAGAATGTGATTTGCGACAACAAAGTCCCCTGCTTCTTCCAGCAAACTCCTATACCATGGGGTGCCAGCGAATGCCATGGAATCAATTGTAGTGACGCTGTCGGGAATGGTGACGCTGGTCAGGCTGCTGCAATGGAAGAACGCGCTATTGCCGATTTCGGTCACACCGTCCGGGATGGTCACACTGGTCAGGCTGTTGCACATATAGAACGCCATATCACCTATTACAGTCACGCCGTCGGGGATGGTTACGCTGGTCGGGCTGCCGCCGCCATTGAACGCAAGATTACCGATTATAGTCACGCCATCAGGGATAGTCACAGCCCCGCCGTCACCTCGATATTCAAGTAAAATGTTGTTCACAACAGCAAAATCTCCATCCCAGAGACTTTCAAGCCACGGTGTGCCACGAAAAGCCCAACCACCGATGTATTCCACGCTGTCGGGGATGGTCACGCTGGTCAGGCTTGCGCAATCCTGGAACGCGGAATTATAAATTGTAGTCACACCGTTGGAGATGGTCACGCTGGTCAGGCTCGTGCACTCCTTGAACGCAGAATTACCGATTATGGTCACGCTGCTGGGGATGGCCACACTGGTCAGGCTGCCGCAGCCATGGAACGCATAATCACCGATGGAAGTCACGCCGTCCGGGATGGTCACATCCCCGCCGCTGCCGTTGTATTTAATCAACAAGCCGTCCTCAATGGTAAAGTCCCCGCTGGACGCGTATGCCGGGACGCACAGCAGCCCCGCGCACACCGCCAGGGCCAGCAGCAAGGATATTAAATGCTTTCTCATTTTAAATTCACTCTTTTCCCGCAGATTTTGTCGAACACTCCACCAGCAGTATAGCATGGTTCTTTCTGCCGCGCAAGGAATTATTCTCCCCGGTTTTTGCGGGCGCGGCCCGTGAAATTCACATTTTGTTTACGGTTACCCCATTGACGCGGTCATATTGGAGCGCTATCATATATCATATTCGATAGGAGGTGAGTGCCGATGATCCGCCATTACATGACCCGTTTGATGGCGGGACGCTACGGGGGAGATCAGCTGAATGTGCTCCTTATCGCGCTGTATGTCATCCTCTACGTGGTCTTTCTGTTCACCAGAATGCTGATTTTCGAGGTACTCGCCCTGATCCTCATCATCCTGAGCCTGTACCGCTCCTTCTCCCGGAACCTGGAGCGCCGCCGGGCGGAAAACGCCCGCTTCCTTCAGACCGTCCGGCCCGCCATCCGGCGCTGGTCCGCCTTCCGCTCCCGCGCCCATGACAAGGAGCACCGCTACTTCAAATGCCCCAACTGCGGCCAGCAGATGCGGGTGCCCCGGGGCAAAGGGCGCATCACCGTCCACTGCCGCTCCTGCGGCGCTGTGTTTGAGGAAAAAAGTTAAAGCAAACGCTCCCCGCCCAGGCGGGGAGCGTTTTTTACTCATCGTTGGGGCGGTTCAACACCACATTATCCCGGGTCATTTTCCGGCGCAGCAGCACAAAGTTGGGCATACCGCCCGCGGCGCACACCTGCTTGACCAGCATCTCCCCGTAGGGGAACAGCTGCTGGTAGCACATCACATGGAAGTCCCGCTTGTCCTCGTCGGTGATGGGGCCGGCGACCTCAAAGATACCCACCAGCTCCACGGAGACAAAAAAGCGGTGGTCAGGGCTGTCGGTCTTGTCCTTCACGCACTGGTACAGCTTGGCCATGCAGCGGGTGTTGTCCTGGTTGTAGTTCACGGAAAAGGAGAAGTTGTTCTCCAGCTGCACCTGTCCCGGGGTGTCCAGCTTGTTGAAGAATTGCAGGTCCTGAAGCTTGTAGGAAAGCATATTGAGTTCCGCCATTGGGAATCCCTCCAAATAATTGTTTTGCAGTAGTATACCACAGATCGGCCCAGGGGCGCAACCTCACATTGAAAACCCCTGCCGGCTGTGCTAAGATAGTTCCAATTACTTTTGAGGTGAACCGCCATGAACGATACCATTGCCGCCATCGCCACCCCCCTGACCCCCTCCGCCATCGGTATCCTCCGCCTGTCCGGGCCGGGGGCTATCGAAGCTGTGGACGCGGTGTTCACCCCCTTCCAGGGCAAGCCCATGGGGTCACGCCCCGACCGGACGCTGATATACGGCGCGCTCCACGACCGGGAGGGAGCGGTCATCGACCACTGCCTGTGTACCGTTTCCCGGGCCCCCCATAGCTACACCGGGGAGGACACCGCCGAGCTGCAATGCCACGGCTCCCCCGCCGCGCTGGCCCTGGGGCTGGAGGCGCTGTTCGGGGCCGGGGCACGGCAGGCAAAGCCGGGGGAGTTCACCCGGCGGGCGTTTTTGAACGGCAAACTGGATCTCACCCGCACCGAGGCGGTGGCCGACCTGATCCACGCCGAGACCCCGGCGGCGGTGCGCCAGGCGGCGGGACAGCTTGGCGGGGCGCTGGCGGACGTGGTGGACGGCATCTACGACAGTTTGACCAACCTTTGCGCCCATTTCCACGCCGTGCTGGACTACCCGGACGAGGACATCGAGCCCTTTGAAATTGAGGAGCTTTCCCAGGCGCTGGGAAACGCGGCGGGGGCGCTGGACAGGCTGGCCGCCACCTACCGGCGGGGGCGTCTGCTCAACGAAGGGGTGCCCTGCGCTATTGTGGGGCGGCCCAACGCGGGGAAGTCCACCCTGTTCAACGCGCTCCTGGGCTACGAGCGGGCCATCGTCACCGACATCCCCGGCACCACACGGGACACGGTGGAGGAACGGGTGAACTTCGGCGGTGTTCTCCTGCGGCTCATCGACACGGCGGGCCTGCGGGACGCGGACGATGAGGTGGAACGGCTGGGCGTGGAGCGCTCCCGGGCGGCGCTGGAGCGGGCGGAGCTGATTCTCGTGGTGACGGACGGGGCCGAAAAGCCTACGGACGAGGCCGGGGCAGAGACGGCGGAACTGTTGGAGCTGGTCACAGGGGCAGGCAAGCCGTGGATTTGGGTGGAGTCCAAGCGGGATTTGTCCGGGGTCATCGGCACTGCGGGCAGTTACGGCAATTTCCTGCCTGCCGCCTGCGTGTCGGTGTCCGCCAAAACAGGAGCGGGGATGGACGAATTAGAGCACGCGGTGGCGGCGCTGTTCCCCCAGGACACGGAGCCCCAGGCTGGGGCCCTGCTCACCAACGCCCGGCAGGCGGAGGCGGCAAACCGGGCCCGCTCGGCGGTGGAGCGGGGGGCGGAGGCCCTGCAAGCGGGAATGTCCCCCGACGCGGTGGTGGCCGACGTGGAGGAGGCCATGTCCGCCCTGGGCGAGCTGACGGGCCGCACGGTGCGCGAGGACGTGACCGCCCGGATCTTTGAGCGGTTTTGCGTGGGCAAATAACCCGTGACAGGGGGCCTTTGCGGGTGTATAATGGAAGAAAAGCGGAAACAGACGATAAAGGAGGACTGCGCCATGCGGGCTGTGGTGACGCGGGTGAAAAATGCCCGGGTAGAGATAGACGGAAAAATCAACGGGGCCATTGACCGGGGGTTCCTGGTGCTGCTGGGCGTTGGCCCGGAGGATAATGAGGCCGCCGCCGACAAGATGGCGGACAAAATCTGCGGCCTGCGGATCTTCGAGGACGAAAACGAGAAAATGAATTTGAATCTTGCCGCCGTGGGGGGCGCGCTGCTGGTGGTGAGCCAGTTCACGCTGTACGCCGACACCTCCTCCCGCCGCCCGGGGTTCTCCCACGCCGCCAAGCCCGACCTGGCTATCCCCCTCTACGAGCGGTTCATGGCCCAGTGCCGGGAGAAGGGTTTCCGGGTGGAGCACGGCGAATTCGGCGCGGATATGCAGGTGTTTTCCCAGAATGACGGGCCGGTGACGATATTACTAGAGGTATAATATGGCAATTATAAAACAATTAGCCCCCCATGTGGCGGATTTGATCGCCGCCGGCGAGGTGGTGGAGCGCCCCGCCAGCGTGGTGAAAGAACTGATGGAAAACGCCATTGACGCCGGGGCAAACGCCGTCACGGTGGAGATCGCCCACGGTGGGATGTCCCTGATCCGGGTGACGGACGACGGCTGCGGCATCCCCGCTGACCAGGCGGCCACGGCGTTTTTGCGCCACGCAACCTCTAAAATCGCCACCGAGTACGACCTGGAGGCCATCGGCACCCTGGGCTTCCGGGGGGAAGCGCTGGCGGCCATTTCCGCCGTGTCCCGGGTGGAGCTGCTCACCCGGATCGAGGACGCCGACCTGGGCGTTTCCCTCACCGTGGAGGCGGGGGTGGTCACCAGTCAGGAAGAGGCGGGCTGTCCCCGGGGCACAACCCTGTCGGTGCGGGAGCTGTTCTACAACACCCCCGCCCGGCTGAAGTTCATGAAAAAGGACGCCGCCGAGGGGGCGGCGGTATTTGCCGTGGTTCAGCGGGTGGCGCTGTCCCACCCGGAGCTGAGCGTAAAGTTCATCCGGGACGGCAAGCAGGAGCTGCTCACCCCTGGGGACGGCCAGCTCAAGAGCGCCGTCTACGCCGTCATGGGCCGGGACATCGCCCTGGGATTCCTGCCCGTCAAGGGTTCCGGCGAGGGGATGAGCGCGGAGGGCTTCGCCTCCCTGCCCACTTGCTGCCGGGGGAGCCGGAGCTATCAGCACTTTTTCGTCAATGGGCGGTATGTCAAAAGCCGGATCATGATGGCGGCGGTGGAGGAGGCGTACAAAAACCAGAAGATGGTGGGGAAATTCCCCGGCTGCGTCATCCATCTCACGGTGCGCCCCGGCGAGGTGGACGTGAACGTCCACCCCACCAAGACCGAGGTGAAGTTCCAGAGGGAGCAGCAGGTGTTTTCCACGGTATACTACGCGGTGCTGTCCGCCCTGGACAGGGATCACACCCGGCCCCAGGCGGTGCTGCCCGGGGTAAAGGCCCAGGACACGGTGACCCCCAACCAGGCCAGCCTGCCCCTGAACGATGGAGCGAAAGGGTTGGTTGGGACGCAGTTCATGCCCGCGTCCCGGTTCAGGCCTGTCCCCGGCTTTGAGGCAAACGCCAAGCCCACCCAGACCGTTCCGTCCGCCCCCAAGGCGGCGGAGCAAAAACCCGCCCCGGCCCCCGCGCCTGAACGGAAAAAATCCCCCTTCCAGTGGGTGGAGCCCCTGCCGGATAGGGAACCGGCCCCCGCAAAAAAGACCCAGGAGTTCGTACATACCCAGCAGGGGACAGAAACCCTCGCCCCAAAGCAGGGCCACGAGCCGGTACATACCGGGCCAGAGCCGTCCGCCCCCATTCTCGAGCGGACGGCGGAGCGCCCCGCCGCCCCGGCACAGCCCCCAGCGCAGGAGCCTGTCCCCGAACCGGCTCCCGCACCAAAGCCCGAGCCCGAACCCATCCCCGAGGAGGAGCCCTGGGTCATCCGGGGCGAGCTGTTCCGCACCTATGTGATGGTGGAGCAGGGGGACAAGGTGCTGCTCATCGATAAGCACGCCGCCCACGAGCGGGCCAACTTCGACCGGCTGAAGGCGGCGGACTATCAGCCCATGGTGCAGGAGCTGCTCACCCCGGTGACCTTCTCCCCCGCCCCGGAGGAGCTGGAGATCCTGCTGGAGCAAAGTGAGCTGCTGGCCCGGTTCGGGTTCGAGGTGGAGGAGTTCGGCGGGGGCGCTCTGGCGGTGCGCTCCGCCCCCGACTACCTGGACGCGGGGGACATCGAACCCGCTCTGGCAGAGCTGGCCCGCCGCCTGCGGGTGACGGGAACCGCCGACCCCGCCGGGGCCCGGGACGAGCTGCTCCACACCATGGCCTGCAAGGCGGCCATCAAGGGCGGCTGGCGCAGCGGGGCCGAGGAGCTGGAGGAGGTTGCCCGGATGGTCATGTCCGGGGCGGTGAAGTACTGTCCCCACGGACGGCCCGTGGCCATTGAGATGACGAAAAAGCAGTTGGAGAAGCAGTTCAAGCGGGCGTGACATTGTACGGACAAACAATATAACATAAGGCCCGTCCCCAGTCATGGGGACGGGCCTTTTCTGTCTGTTACGGAACCATCGGCTCTGTGGGGAGATAGCTGGTCGGTTCAGGCTCAGGAGGGTTGTCGGACTGCTGGGCGCCGCCGCCATAGGGCACGAAGCACAGATCCATGTCCACCTCTGTTTTGATGCCCGCCACCTTGCCCTTGGAGGAGTACTGCCACATCTGGAAGTCATAGCGGAAGTTGGGGGTGGAGGCGTACTCGGCGTACCAGAAGGGGTACTGGGTGAGCTTGCTCAGATCCATCTTCACATAGCCGCAGTAATCGTTAAAGTAGAACATGGGCTGGTAGCCCGCCTCCGCCACCCGCCGGCAGAAGGCATCGATACACTGGGTGATGATCCTGGCGTCCACGCCGTACGCCCGGGACTTGGCGCCGCCCAGGAACTCCCAGTCGCACACCACGGGGTAGGTGACGTACTCCCGGTAGGGCTCCAGCTTGGAGATGAGCAGGTCGGCCTCCTCAATGGCCTCCTCCACCGTGATGGCGTTGGAGAAAAAGTAGGCCCCCACGTCCAGCCCCGCGGCGATGGCCCCCTGCATATATGTGTCGAACCAGGAGTCCTCGCACACCGCGCCGCTGCTGTCCTTGCCGTAGAGCCGGTTGCCCGCCCGGATGATGGCGAAGTCGATGCCGTCGGCGGCCACCGCCTGCCAGTCGATCTCCTTCTGGTGGCCGGACACGTCGATGCCGTGGGTGTAGTAGCCGCCGGAGTAGGCCACCCGGCCCTGCTCGTCCTTGGAGAACTGCTCGCCGGAAAAGCTGATGGCGGGAACGGTGTCCAGCGCGTCCAGCCAGTAGTTGCTGTGGCGGAACATCCCCTCGGACACGTCCGTGTGCATCATCCGCCAGATGATGGCGGCCATCTCCTCCCGGGCAATGGGCTCGTCCGGGGAAAACGTCCGGGTGCCGTCCGGCTGGGCGGTGCCCCACATGATGCCCTTCTCATACAGCTCCACCACGTAGCCGTCATCGCAGTCCGTATAGGGGCTCTCGCCGGAGATGTCGGTGAGGTCCAGCGCCCGGGCCACCATCCGGGCCACGTTCAGCCGGGTGGGGGCCTCGTCCAGGAACTCCTCGTTAAAGGAGTAGACCAGCCGGTTGTCTATGGCGGGCGCTATGTAGGGATAGGCCCAGTGCTGGCCCAGCTCCCGCTCGGGGATCTCTTCCTCGCCAATAGCCCCCAGGATGAGCTTGAAGCTCTGCCCCCAGGTGAGCGTGTCCCGCGGGTGGAACCTGCCGTCCGGGTAGCCGCCCAGCACGCCCTGCTCGTACAGCTCCAGGACATAGGTATAAGACCAGTGATCCTCCGCCACGTCCGGGAAGGGGTAGGGCTGGGCGGCCAGGGCCGGGGGACATAGGGTGACCGCCAGCGCGACGGCCAGGAGCAAAACTGCGGCGCGTTTTTTCATGTGATCTCCTTTTCTCAGGGGGTGAATGATTTCGTGTGTTCCATTTTACATAATTCGACGGATTCTGACAACCCCCCGGAAAAGATTTTACATTTTTGAAAAATTTACGAAACACCCTTGACAGGGACTGGCGGCTATGCTATCCTAAGTATGACAAAGATAGTTGTCAAAACGACAAAGTTACTTGTCATGACGACAAGGGAATATGTCAGAGAGGAGGCATAGCATGGGGCTGAAAAACCGCCTCAAGGAGCGCCGGGCGGCACTGGGCGTCAACCAGCAGGAGCTGGGGCGCATGGCCGGGGTATCCCGGCAGACCATCAGCCTCATCGAGCGGGGGGACTACTCACCGTCGGTGACGCTGGCCCTCACCTTGGCGAAGATCTGCGGGGTGACGGTGGAGGACATCTTCATTTTGGAGGAGGAGCACGATGAAAGACAATAACGACGCAATTCGGCAGGAAAACAAAAAGGCCCTGCCCAAATTCATCGGCATTATGGCGCTGAGCCTGATTTTCGGCATTGCCCTGGGGCTGGGGCTGGTATTTTTGAGCTTTGGAAGCTTTGTGGACATACTGGCCGCCGCCGGACTGTTTTTCACCCGAAAAGTCGCCGGGTGGCTTCTGTTTGTCTTTCCGGTGGTGACGCTGGCCGTCTGCCTGCCCATCTACCTGGGCGCGAAAAAGCAGATCGCCGCCTGGGACGGCGAGGACGAGACGGTGAGCAGTGAAATTGAAACCAAGCTGTCAGTATGTATATGGGCCGTGAGCATGGAACTCATCACCTCCTTTTTCCTGATGGCGGCGCTGATCTCCGGCTTTGTGGAGCACGTCGGGACGGAGCTGGATGTGGGGCCGGTCATGTTTTTCGGAGGGATGGCGGCCTTCCTGGTGGGAGGACTGGCTCTGAGCACCGTATTTCAGCAAAAGCTGGTGGATCTTACCAAGCGGCTCTATCCGGAAAAGCAGGGCTCGGTGTACGACACCAAGTTTCAGAAAAAATGGTATCAGAGCTGTGACGAGGCGGAGCGGGCCGTCATTGGCCATTGCGCGTTTAAGGCATACCAGGCCATGTGCCGAACCTGCATGGCGCTGTGGGCGGTGTTCGGCCTGGGCGGGATGTTTTTCGACTGGAGCTTCCTGCCCGCCATGGCAGTGTGCATCATCTGGGGCGTGGGGCAGTCGGTGTATTCCTGGTCGTGCCTCAGGCTGTCCAAACCCGGCTCACCGTCGATATACTGAGGAGGCTGTGCCATGAATGATGAAAACGAGAAAAAGCCGCTGGACATCGAGGACGGCGGCGAGGAGGAAAAAGACGAGGGCTCGACGGGCATTGCCTTGGGTCTGTGCTTCGGCTCCGCCTTCGGCCTGCTGATCCAGGTCATCACCGGGGAGATCATGTGGCTGCCCATGGGGGTGGCGGTGGGCTTCGGCCTGGGGTTCGCCATCGGCGGCAGTGGTAAACACAAGAAATAAAAATCAACCGACCGCTCCGCCGGATTTGGCGGGGCGGTTGATTTTTTTACTCCCATCGTGTAGAATAGAAGTCCGACGAAAAATGGGGAAGGGGGGAGAGCTGTGTCCGCATTGTTATTGCCAAACGAGATATTGTCCATGTCCGCCCAGGCGGCCCGGCTGCTGGTGGAGTCCGGCGACGGGGACGGGGCGCTGCTCTACCTGGCCCTTTTGGAGTGCGGCGGGGACGCCGGCCGCGCCGCCGCCCGTCTGCGCTGGCAGGATGCCCGCCTGCGCCCCGCCTGGGAGCGCTTGGCCGCCCTGGGCCTGGCCCAGGCCCCGTCCAGCGCCCCCGCCCCGGCCCCCAAACAGGACGACCGCCTGCCCGAGTACAGCCGGGGGGAGATCGCCGCCGCCATGGAGCGGGAGCCGGAGTTCCAGGGCCTGTGCCGGGAGATGGAGGGGCGCCTGAACCGCATCTTCACCGACAACGATTTGAAATGCCTGTATACCATCTACGACCACCTGGGGCTTCCCGCCGAGGTGATCTTGCAGCTCACCGGCTGGGTCATCCATCGGGAGCGGCAGCAGAAAAACAACCCCGCCGCCTGTCCCCGGATGCCCCAGGTCCAGCGGGAGGCGTTCCGCTGGAAGCGGCTGGGGGTGGATACCCTGGAGCGAGCGGAGGACTATCTCCGCCGCCAGGAGGCGGTGGACGCCCGGGAATGGGCTGTGCTGTCCGCAGTGGGGGTGGCGGAGCGCCGCCCCGCCGTGGAAAAGGAGCGGGAGTACATCGCCGCCTGGGTGGGCATGGGGGTCAGCGACGAGCTGATCCGCATGGCCTATGAGCGCACCGTGTACCAGAAAAAGGCCATGAGCTGGCCCTACATGAATAAGATCTTACAGTCCTGGCACTCGGCGGGCTACCAGACGCCCCAGCAGGTGGAGGCGGGGGACAGGCCCCCCAAGCGGCAGGCCCCCTCCGCCAAGAACCAGCCCCAGGACTTCCAACCCAGCCAGGACCGGATCCAAAAAAACAACGACTGGCTGGATCAATTCTTAGCGCAGCAGCAGAAAGGGGGCGGCTGATTTGTCTTATGAACCCAATGTCATGCGCACGGCCCTGGCCCGCTTGGAGCGCCGCCGGGAGGGCCGCGCCCGCCGCCGCTTTGCCCTGGAGCGGGAGCTGTACGCCAAGGAGCCCCGCCTGCGGCAGCTTGACGCCGCCCTTCGGGGAACCATGGCCGACCTGGCCCTGCTGGCCACCGGCGGCAGACCTGTCCAGCCCGACGGCCCGGAGATCGCCGCCATCCGCGAACGGAGCGAGGCCCTGCAAGCCGAGCGTACCCAACTGCTGGCCGGACTGGGCTATGCCCCGGACGCCCTGGACGATACCCCCGCCTGCCCCAAATGCGGCGACACAGGCTGGACGGCCGGAGGTATGTGCATCTGCCTGAAGGAGCTGTGCGCCCAGGAGCAGTTGAAGGCCCTCACCGCCCTGCTGAACCTCACCGACGAGCAGGACTTTGACAAGCTGCGGCTGGACGTATACAGCGACCTGCCCTGGCAGGGGGAGGGCCGCTCTCCCCGGGAGAACATGAGGCGTATCGTCACCGTGTGCGAGGGGTACGCCAAGCAGTTCCCCCACTACCCCCTGCAAAACCTGCTGTTTTCCGGCGGCACCGGCCTGGGCAAGACGTTTTTGTCCGGCTGCATCGCCCGGGAGGTGTCCCGCCGGGGATACTCCGTGGTGTACGACACCGCCATCCATCTGTTCTCCGCCTTTGAGACCCGCCGCTTCACCCGGGACGCCGGGGAGGAACGCCAGGCCAGGGACGACACCCGGCGGTATTTGGGCTGCGACCTGCTGATCTTGGACGACCTGGGCAGCGAGCTGACCTCCCCGCTGGCCCAGTCCTCGCTGTACGAGGTGGTGAACAGCCGCCTCCAGGCCGGACGGCACACCATCATCTCCACCAACCTGTCTATGGCCCAGATCGCCCAGCGGTATACCCCCCAGCTGTTCTCCCGCGTCGGGGGGATGTTCCGGGAGCTCACCTTCTACGGGGACGACCTGCGCCTCCGGGATCCATGATCGGCCCCCAGGGGAGGCCCCGGCATGTCCGCCGGGCCTCCCCTTTTCGCGCATTTCCTAGAAACTTACTAAAATATCTTTCAGTTTCCACTTGACATGAAAGCGCCCGACCTTTACAATAAGAAGAGGTAATTTTGAAAAACCGCCCGGATTTTACCGGCGTTTTGAGCGTTTACAGCGCCCTCAGGCGCGTTTATATATCTATCGATATCTGTTTCCATCAATAGATTTGTTGACACTCAAATACTGCGCCCAAATGGATGGGCGGTTTTTCGGTTATCGCGGTGTGCCTCCGTATGGCGCATCGCGTGTTATTTTATCGAAGAAACAGGAGGTGTGGAACTCAGATGCCACCGTATGTCACAGCGATCATCGCCGTCGTGGTGGGGCTTGCCTGCCTCATCGCCGGATTTGTCATCGGCTACCAGCGCCGGAAGGCCGCCGCCGAGCGGGAGATCGGCTCCGCTGAGGAGGAGGCCCGCCGTATTATCAACGACGCCATCAAGAGCGCCGAGAACAAGAAGCGGGAGGCCACCGTGGAGGCCAAGGAAGAGATCCTCAAGGCCCGCACAGAGTTCGACAAGGAGATCAAGGATCGCCGCAGCGAGGTTCAGCGCCAGGAGAACCGGCTGAACTCCAAGGAAGAGAACCTGGACCGCAAGCTGGAGAACCTGGAACGCAAGGAGGAGAACGTCAACGCCCGCATCGCCCAGCTGGAGGCGGAGAAGCAGGAGCTGGACAAGCTGAAGGACAGCCAGCTGGAGCTGCTGGAAAAGATCTCCGGCCTGACCGTGGAGGAGGCCAAGCGCTACCTCATCGAGCAGCTGGAGGACGACGTCACCCACGAGCAGGCGCTGAAGCTCAAGGAGATCCAGGCCCGCTACAAGGACGAGGCGGAGACCTATGCCCGGGAGCAGATCGCCCTGGCCATCCAGCGCTGCGCCGCCGACCACGTGGCCGAGGCCACTGTGTCCGTGGTGCCCCTGCCCAACGACGAGATGAAGGGCCGCATCATCGGCCGCGAGGGCCGCAACATCCGCACCCTGGAGACCATGACCGGCGTGGACCTNATCATCGACGACACNCCCGAGGCCATCACCGTGTCCTGCTTCGACCCGGTGCGCCGGGANATCGCCCGGCTGGCCCTGGAAAAGCTCATTCTCGACGGCCGCATCCATCCNACCCGCATNGAGGANATGGTGGAGAAGGCCAAGCGGGAGGTGGACGCCACCATCCGCGCCGAGGGNGAGCGNGCCGTGTTNGAGACCAACGTCCACGGCCTGAACCCGGAGCTGGTCAAGCTGCTGGGCCGCCAGCACTACCGCACCAGCTACGGCCAGAACGTGCTCAACCACTCCATCGAGGTNTCCCAGCTGGCCGGGCTNCTTGCCGCCGAGATCGGCGTCAACGTGGCCGAGGCCAAGCGGGCGGGCCTGCTCCANGACCTGGGCAANTCCATCGACCACGAGGTGGAGGGCTCCCACGTNCAGATCGGCGTGGAGCTGGCCCGGAAGTACCGGGAGAGCGAGAACGTCATCCACGCCATCGAGGCCCACCACGGCGACGTGGAGGCCCGNACCATCGTNGCCTGCCTNGTNCAGGCCGCCGACGCCATTTCCGCCGCCCGNCCCGGCGCCCGCAAGGAGAATGTGGAGTACTACATCAAGCGGCTGGAGAAGCTGGAGGAGCTGACCTCCTCCTTCCCCGGGGTGGACAAGGCNTTCGCCATCCAGGCGGGCCGGGAGGTGCGCATCATGGTCCGGCCCGAGGAGGTNTCCGAGGACCGCATGGTGCTGCTGGCCCGGGAGNTCGCCAAGAAGATNGAGGACGAGCTGGAGTACCCCGGCCAGATCAAGGTGAACCTNATNCGNGANACNAAAGCGATNGAATACGCNAANTAAATNANACGCGCCGCCGTGGNANTTCCACGGCGGCGCGTTTTTNCCGTTGCCTTTTCCCTACGGTTATGATATGATATCCCAACATCAACAAAAGGATGGGATTTATGGTCACCTTTGAAAGCCCCCAGTTTGAGGACCGCCAATGGGNCGAGCCCCTGCTGAACGCGGAGGGCAGCCTGGGCTGNGAGTACAATTTCACCAACATCTACCTGTGGAGCCGNGCCTACCCCCAGAAGATCGCCCGGGCGGGGGATCGCCTGCTGGTGCNNATNCAGGGCAAGCTGGGNCTGTGNTANCTCTATCCCGNCGGGAAGCGGNCCGCTGGCCCCGGCGGTGGANNNGCTGGCCGCGGACGCCGCCGCCCAGGGCAAGCCCCTGGNNCTGGTGTGCGTCACCGAGGNGCAGAANGCCGCCCTGGAGGNGGCCTGTCCCNGCCGCTTNCAATTTGAGGAGGATCGGGACGGCTTCGACTACATCTATGACATCGACCGNCTGGCCGACCTNCCGGGGAAAAAGCTCCACGCCAAGCGCAACCANATCCACCGCTTNGACGAGCAGTTCCCNGACTGGCTGCTGGAGGACATCACCCCNGCCAACGTCCCCGAGTGCGTGGAGCTGGAGCGCCAGTGGGCGGCNCTCCGCCAGGAGGAGGCGGGGGAGGACNNCGAGGCCATCTCGGAGGAGACGGTGGCCGTCATCGAGGCGCTGTACCACATGGACAAGCTGGGGCTGGAGGGGGCGCTGATCCGNGCGGACGGAAGCCCGGTGGCCTTCTCCCTGGGNGGCTTNATCACCCCCNAGTGCTTCGACGTGAACTTNGAGAAGTCCTTNGGCGACATCCAGGGNGCNTATCCCGCCATCAACCGGGAGCTGGCCCNGGTCATCCGGGNGCGCCACCCCCAGGTGAAGTGGTTCAACCGGGAGGANGACATGGGCCTGGAGGGCCTGCGCNGGGCCAAGCTNTCCTACTANCCCGATNTCCTGCTCACCAANTANACCGCCNGGGNGNGNTGAGAGCNNNTNGNNCTGCATGAATATTCGAAAATTCTGCATAAAAATGAATATTAATTCTATCNCAGTCTGTCAAAATTCATAAAANCACNGAATNCAAGGGGTTTTATTCAAATTTCCCCTTGCATTCTTTTTGCATATCNCGTATAATNCACACACTGGCCGATGGNCAGTCCGCAAATTATCNAGGAGATGAATGAANATGAAAACAATGAAGAAATTCGCGGCCATGCTGCTGGCCATGACTATGGNGCTGGCGCTGTGCGCCTGCTCCAACAAGGGCGCCGACGGCACCCAGCCTGCCCAGGGCGGCAGCCGANTTCACCACCGTGGANGAGGGCAAGCTNCATATGTCCACCAACGCCGCCTTCCCTCCCTATGAGATGACCACCGACGACGGCGGCTTCGAGGGCATCGACGTNGAGGTGGCNGAGGCCATCGCCAAGAAGCTGGGCCT
Source organism: Clostridiales bacterium (assembly GCA_014799505.1). Taxonomy (GTDB): domain Bacteria; phylum Bacillota; class Clostridia; order Oscillospirales; family Oscillospiraceae; genus Enterenecus. Next base: position 19,888 of record JAAVHV010000013.1, on the reverse strand, counting down.
GGAGCTGGTGGTGGACGACATGGCCTTCACCGCNGCCCTCACCGCCGTGCAGACCGGCCAGAGCGACATCGCCATGGCGGGCATCACNGTNNANNNCGACCCGNCTGGAGGTCATGGACTTCTCCGATACCTACGCCNNNGGCATCCAGGTCATCATNGTCAACGAGGGCTCCGACATCAANACNGTGGANGACCTGGCCAACGCNNANATGATCGGCACCCAGGCCGGCACNACNGGCTACCAGCTACTGCTCCGACGACTACGGCGAGGATCACGTCACCGCCTATGACAACGGCGCCCTGGCNGTCACCGCCCTGGTCAACGGCCAGGTGGACGCGGTGGTCATCGACAANGAGCCCGCCAAGTCCTTCGTGGCNCANAACCCCGGCCTGNTCATCCTGGACACCGAGTACGCCAACGAGGACTACGCCATCGGCTTTGCCAAGGGCAANGANGCCCTGAAGGACGCGGTGAANAAGGCNATCGCCGAGCTGAAGGCGGACGGNACCTTCCAGNNCATCGTGGATAAGTACATCAANGCNGATTGATTTAAGCTGATACTGAGAAGGGCGGCCTTCTGGCCGCCCTTCCTGCTCTGANAANGAAAGTGAGGCGGCTCCCGATGCAANTCATCCAATGGCTGGAAAANCTGTGGCCCCGGATCCGACTGGCCTTTTTTGAGGCNGACCGCTGGAAGCTNTATCTGCAAGGCCTGGGCACCACCCTGGAGCTGACTGTGGTCGCCCTGATTTTCGGCACGTTCCTGGGCCTGGTGGTGGCCATGGTCCGCACCGCCCACGACCAGCAGCGCCTGGGCCGCCGGAATCCCTTGCTGGGTATTATGAATGTGCTGTGCCACATCTACACCACCGTGATCCGTGGCACCCCCATGCTGGTGCAGCTGTACATCTGGACCTTTGTCATCCTGCGCTCCGAGCGCAATAAGGTACTGGTGGGCTTTATCGGTCTGGGCGTCAACTCCGGGGCCTATGTGGCGGAGATCATCCGGGGCGGCCTGATGAGCGTGGATATCGGCCAGACGGAGGCGGGCCGTTCCCTGGGGCTGAATTATTTTGACACCATGCGATTTATCGTCATCCCCCAGGCGTTCAAGAACATCCTGCCCTCCCTGGGCAACGAGTTCATCACCCTGTTCAAGGACACCTCCCTGGTGCAGGCCATCGGCGGCATGGAGCTGCTGTACTACGCCTACACCCAGGGCGGCAAGACCTTCGACTATATGCCCCCCCTCATCGGCATCGCGCTGATGTACTTATTGGTTGTCATCATCTTCACCTGGGTCCAGGGCAGGCTGGAAAGGAGGCTGCGTCAAAGTGATCGACGTTAAAAACCTTTCAAAATCCTTCGGCGACCACCTGGTGCTGGATGACATCTCCGAGCATATCCACCCCGGGGAGAAGGTGGTGGTCATCGGGCCGTCCGGCTCGGGCAAGTCCACCTTCCTGCGCTGCCTCAACCTGCTGGAGACCCCCACCTCCGGCTCCATCACCTTTGAGGGCCAGGAGATCACCGACCCCAAGGCGGACATCAACGCCATCCGCCGCCAGATGGGCATGGTGTTCCAGCACTTCAACCTGTTCCCCAACATGACCATCCGAAAAAACATCACCCTGGCCCCGGTGCGCACCAAGCTGATGGATCAGGCGGAGGCGGACGAGACCGCCATCACCCTGCTCAAGCGGGTGGGGCTGGAGGAGAAGGCGGACGCCTACCCCGCCCAGCTGTCCGGCGGGCAGAAGCAGCGCATTGCCATCGTCCGGGCGCTGGCCATGAAGCCCAAGCTGATGCTGTTTGACGAGCCCACCTCCGCCCTGGACCCGGAGATGGTAGGCGAGGTGCTGGCCGTCATGAAGGAGCTGGCCCACGAGGGCATGACCATGGTTGTGGTCACCCATGAGATGGGCTTTGCCCGTGAGGTGAGCACCCGGGTGCTGTTCATGGACGAGGGCAAGATCCTGGAGCAGAACGAGCCCCACGCCTTTTTCGCCAATCCCAAGGAGCAGCGCACCATTGATTTCTTGTCCAAAGTTTTGTGAAAAACACTCCCCACCCCTGCGGGGTGGGGAGTGTTGCGCATATCCTCGGGAGCGCCGCACCATTGACTTCTTGTCAAAGGTATTGTAAGACGCGGACCATGCGGGCATATTCACGCCTCACCTGTTCGCGACACTATCGAACAAAAACCGCCCGGCGAATTCAGGCGGTTTTTCGTGCAATATTCCAGCTTGCAAACTTTGCCGGCTTTTGGTATCATATACCGAACGCAAAAGGAGGGGAACGATATGCGCAAGCCTACGCCGCTGTTTTTCAAAACGTCCGGCCTGCGGGCGTATCGTTTCTATTTCCCTTTTTAACGCAATCGCCGTTGGGTGATTGCTTCTTTTTTGCGAATTTACATAAGGGAGAGTTGAGTATGAACAATCAAGAAGCCATCCGCGATGCCCGCACTCTGGGCATACCCAAGATGCTGATCCTGGGCCTGCAGCATATGTTCGCCATGTTTGGGGCCACCATCCTGGTGCCCATCATCGTCAACAGCCAGTACGGCCTGCCCCTGAACATCCAGACCACCCTATTCTTCGCCGGCATTGGCACCCTGTTCTTCCACGTCTGCTCCAAGCTGAAGGTGCCCGCCTTCCTGGGCTCCTCCTTCGCCTTCCTGGGCGGCTTTGAAACCGTGTCCAAGCTGGATCAGGGCATCTACGCCAATATGCCCGCCGATGAGAAGCTCCAGTACGCCTGCGGCGGCATCGTAGTGGCCGGCCTGCTGTACCTGGTGCTGGCCCTGCTGGTGAAGGTGGTGGGCGTGCGCAAGGTCATGCGCTTCCTGCCCCCGGTGGTCACCGGCCCCATCATCATCTGCATCGGCCTGAACCTGGCCCCCTCCGCTGTGTCCAACGCCGCCACCTGCTGGCCCCTGGCCCTCATCGCCCTGGCGGTCATCGTGGTGTTCAACATCTGGGGCAAGGGGATGCTGAAGATCATCCCCATCCTGCTGGGCGTGGTGGTGGCCTACGTCGCCGCCCTCATCATGAACGCCCTTGGCGTCACCGCCGCCGACGGCTCCGCCCTGCTGAACTTCGCCGCTGTGGCCGACGCGGGCTTCATCGGCCTGCCCCCCTTCCAGCTTGCCAAGTTTGACCTGTCCGCCATCCTGGTCATGGCCCCCATCGCCATCGCCGCCATGATGGAGCACATCGGCGATATGTCCGCCATCTCCGCCACGGTGGGGGAGAACTTCATCGAGGATCCCGGCCTGCACCGCACCCTCATCGGCGACGGCCTGGCCACCACCCTGTCCGCCATGTTCGGCGGCCCCGCCAACACCACCTACGGCGAGAACACCGGCGTGCTGGTGCTGTCCCGGGTGTACGACCCCAACGTGATCCGGCTGGCGGCCATCTACGCCGTGGTGCTGGGCTTCATCCCCAAAATGGCTGAGATCATCGGCTCCATGCCCTCCGCCATCGTGGGCGGCGTCAGCTTCATGCTCTACGGCATGATCTCCGCCATCGGCGTGCGCAACATCGTGGAGAACAAGGTGGACTTCACCAACTCCCGCAACCTCATTATCGCCGCCGTCATCCTGGTGTGCGGCCTGGGCTTCTCCAGCGGCATTACCTTCACTGTGGGCGGCGCCACTGTCCAGCTCACCTCCCTGGCCATCGCCGCCATTGCGGGCATCCTGCTCAACGCCATCCTTCCCGGCAATGACTACGAGTTCGGCGTCAACGACTCCGGCGATCAGCATCGGGGCATCCACGCTTGAAAGAAACGTCATAACAAAAAAGTAAAAGCCCGCCCCGCTGACGCGGGGCGGGCTTTCTCATGCTATGTACTTATTCACACAGGTCGATGATGACCTGGGCGAACAGCTTGGCGGACAGCATCAGGGTGCTGATCTGCACCCGCTCGTCCGGGCCGTGGAGGTGGGATTCAAACCCGGGCAGGCAGCAGCCAAAGGCCACGCCGCCGGGGATGTTGTGGACGTAGGTGCCGCCGCCAATGGCCTGGCATTCGCCCTTCAGTCCGGTGTACTCCTCGTACCGCTTCAGCAGGGTGCGGATGAAGGGGCTGTCTGCGGGGACATTGTGGGGCTTTTCCTGGACACCCTCAAATTCGAAGCCCCTGGCCTCGAACGCCGCCTTGGCCACGTTCCGGCAGTTCTCCTCGGTGGCGCACAGGGGGGTACGGCTGTCAAAGCGGCCCTCCAGCCCGGTCTCGGTGACCTCCAGCAGGGAGAAAGCCACAGTCAGCTCCCCGGCCACGGGCTCCGACTGGGCAATGCCCAGAGCCCGGCCCTTCCAGTCCCCGTGGGGGAACAGGGTGTTCAGATCGTTCAGCGCGTCCTTGCAGCCGCCCTCCGCCAGCGGCAGGGCGCACAGCAGAGTAATGAGCCCCGTGATGGCGTTGTTGCCCTCCCCGGGACGGGCGGCGTGGGAGCTCTCCCCCTTGGCCCGGATCACCGTGACATCGTTCTCATGGGTAAAGGTGAACTTGATCCCGGTGCGGGCGGTGACGTCCCGGGCTATGGGCTGGATGTCGTACATGGTCAGCCCCTCCACCCCGGCGGAGGCGTCCCCCGGCAGCACGTTGAACCGGATGCCGCCGTGGAGCCACTTCACACGGGGCAGCCCCTCCTGGACGGGCCAGCTCCGTTTGAAGGTGGGCCGGAAACCGCCCTTCTCCGTGTTGATCACCGGATAGCTGGCGTCGGGGGAGAAGGTGGCGGGGGCGTAGGGGTGCTTTGCGAAGTACCAGGCGATGTCCCCGGAGCCGCTCTCCTCGTTGGTGCCCATGATAACCTTGCAGTTGCGCTTCAGCGGCACCCCCAGGTCCTTCACCGCCCTCATGGCCAGCAGGGCGGCCACCACGGGGCCCTTGTCGTCATCGGTGCCGCGGCCGTACAGCAGGCCGTCCACCAGCTTGGGGGCGTAGGGCTGGGTCACCGTCCAGCCCTCACCGGGGGCCACCACGTCCAGGTGGCCCAGGATATGCAGGGCGTCCTCGCCCTCGTTCAGGTCGGCGGTGCCCACGTAGCCCTCGTGGTTTTCCACGGCCAGCCCCCACTCCTCGGCCAGGGCCAGCGCCTCACGCAGCGCGGCGGCGGGGCCGGGGCCGAAGGGCGCGCCGGGGGCGGGCTCGCCCTCCACGCTGTCGATGGCCACCAGGCGGCTCACCGCCTCCACCAGCATAGGCTCCTTATCGGCAAAATAGGCTTCCAGCTGTTCTCTCATCATATGTAATCCTCCTGCCCTTTTACGCGGCGTGCCGCCACATTGGTCTGTCCTCCATTTTATCTCATTTCCCTGTCAAATGCAAGCGAAACGAGGCAGGTCACTCCGCCTCGCCCTCGCCCACTTCCTCCAGGTATTTGTACACGGTGTACCGGGACACCCCCAGCCGCCCCGCCACATAGGGCACCGACTTGCGGTAGGAGAACGCGTTTTTCTCCCGCAGCAGGGCGATGATCTTCAATCTCTCCTTCTTGCTCAACGCCTCCACCGGCTTGCCCAGAGCGGCCACGCACTGGTCGAACAGGTCGGCCAGCTGCCGGGAGTCCCCCGGCTGCCACAGGGCGGAGCGCAGGTCGGACTGGGCGCTCATCAGATCCACCAGAATGCGGTTGGTGAACACCAGGGAGGTGTAGTCGAAGTTGATGCCCAGGGCCAGGTTGTAGTCTTCCCCAATCATGTGGAAGGTGGACGATTTAATCTGCCGCCCGTCCGGGGTGACGGCGGCCAGGTTTACCTGGTCGGTGGTGGCGGCCTGCTCATCCAGCTCCAGGCCGATGCCCATGATGTCCATGGTGGAGCCCACTTCCCGGCCCGATACGTGTCCGTTGTAGATGGACAGGATGGGGTGGGTAGGCACACCCATGTCGTGGACCAGGGTCTCGCAGGAGGAACCGAACATCTCGGCGATCCCCCGGGCGGTGCGATCCAGGAACTCAAAGGCTTCGTCTCGGGTCATGGCAGGCAGCTCCTTTGGCAAAGTTGATCCCGGACGCCCCGGGCGCGGAGCCGAATCAGCCCCTTAGCTGACCTATTGTACCTCTTTTCCCGGGAAAAGACAAGGGCAGGGCCCATAATTTTCCGACTCCTTCCTTCTATAAAATTTCAGTTTACTTTACTTCTTTTATCTGCTAAAATAGAGGAAACGTCCAAGCCGGGAGGGTTACTTAATGCCAAAAACCACCAACAAGGAGCGCAGCATGGCGCTTTATGAGAGCATTCTGGAGCTGGAGAGCATGGAGGACTGCATCGCTTTTTTTGACGACCTTTGCACCGTGGGCGAGCTGCGGGCCATGGAGCAGCGGTACGACGTGGCCACGCTGCTGGATCAGGGCCTGGTGTACACCGAGATCCTGGACAAGACCGGGGCCAGCTCCGCCACCATCAGCCGGGTGAACCGCATTTTTTCCTTCGGGGCCGGAGGCTTCCGAAAGATGATCGAGCGCCGCAAGCAAAAAGACCAGTAACAGAAAGACGCGCCCGCCGGATGGCGGGCGCGTCTTCGCGCTCTACGACCCGTAGGTTGCCGGCCCAATAAAGGTGTGGTATGGTAGGAGGGAAAGGTGTGAGAACGATATGAACAACTATATTAAAGGGGAGGCCGTCAAGCGTTTTCGGGAAGGACGGCGGCTCACCCAGGCCCAGCTGGCCCAAAAACTGGGGGTTACCGACAAAGCGGTTTCCAAGTGGGAAACTTGCCGGGGCCTTCCCGACGTGTCCCTGCTGGAGCCGCTGGCCAAAGCCCTGGGCGTCTCAGTGCCCGAGCTTTTGAGCGGGGAACAGGTGGTCAATTCCAACCGCTCCGCCAACATCCTGCGCTCAACGCTGTATGTGTGCCCAGTGTGCGGCAACATCATCCACTCCTCCGGGGCGGCGGTGGTGTCCTGCTGCGGCGTGACTCTGCCTCCATTGGAGGCGGAGGAGCCGGACGAGACCCACAAGCTGATCCGCGAGAGCTTTGACGGGGAATACTTTTTCTCCGTCCCCCACGAGATGCGCAAGGATCATTACATCTCCTTCATGGCCTACGTGACTACCGGGCGGTTCGACCTGGTGAAGCTCTACCCTCAGGGGCCTGCCGAGGCCCGCTTCTACCCCTGGGGCGGCGGGTATGTGTACTGGTACTGCAACCGCCACGGGCTGTTCCGGGAAAAGCTGTGAACAAGGAAATTTCCCCGCCTTACGGCGGGGAAATTTTTTATCGGAAGTATAGCGCGCCGGAATCGAAAATCGGCTGGAGCTTCTCGCCGGGGACGTTCTTCGCCACAAATTCGCCCCGCCGCTCGCTGTGGCCCATCTTGCCAAACACCCGGCCGTCGGGGGAGAAGATGCCCTCGATGGCGCACACCGAGCCGTTGGGGTTCACCGCGATGTCCATGGAGGGCACGCCGGAGGCATCCACATACTGGGTGGCCACCTGGCCGTTGGCGATCAGCTCATCCAGCACCGGCTGAGGGGCCACGAAGCGGCCCTCGCCGTGGGACACGGGGATGGTGTGCAGGTCGCCCACGTGGCTGAGCAGCATCCAGGGGGACTTCACCGAAGCCACCCTGGTGGTGACGTATCGGCTCTGGTGGCGGCCGATGAGGTTGTAGGTCAGGGTGGGGCTGTTCTCGTCGGCGGGACGGATCTCGCCATAGGGCACCAGCCCCAGCTTCACCAGGGCCTGGAAACCGTTGCAGATGCCCAGCATCAGGCCGTCCCGGTGCTTCAAGAGGTCGTGCACCGCGTCGGTGAGCCGGGGATTGCGGAAGAAGGATACGATGAGCTTGGCGGAGCCCTCCGGCTCGTCGCCGCCGGAGAAGCCACCGGGCAGGAACACGATCTGCGCGTTCTTGATGGCGTCCTCCAGCTCCATGGCGGAGGCGGCCAGCCCATCCGGCGTCAGGTTGCGGATAACCACCGTCTCCGCGTCCATCCCCGCCCGCAGGCAGGCCCGGACGGAGTCGTATTCGCAGTTGGTGCCGGGGAACACGGGGATGACCACTCGGGGGCGGGCGATTTCGCCAGTAAACACAGCGGGGGAGCGGCGCTCCCAGGTGATGGCCTCCACCGGCTCAGAATTGCCCGCCTTTGTGGCGTAGACCTCCTCCAGCGTTCCCTCGTTGAGCTTGAGCAGCTCGTCGATGGGGGCGGAGTCGCCGCCCAGCTCAATCACCGGTTCCTCGGTGGTGACGCCCCAGCGCGTCGCAAAGGGGCTGTCCACATCTTCGGTCAGCTCCGCCAGAATCGCGCCGGGATACGGGGCGTCGCTCTCCCAGAACCCGTTGGCCTCCTCCGCCTTGGCGGAAAAACCAATGCGGTTGCCAAAGGACATCTTCATCACGCCCTCGGCGATGCTGTTCTCCACCGCCCAGGCGGCCTTCACTTTGCCCTCCTGAGCCAGCGTGTGGAACAGCTCCCACACCTCTTTTTGCTCCCCGGCGGCATCGTGATCTGTCGAGAACAGGTATACCGGGTGGCCCGCCTTCTTGAACTCGGGGGAGAGCACGTCCCCGGCCTTGACGGGGGCGATGGCAAAGGAGATGAGCGTGGGCGGCACATCCAGATCCATAAACGACCCGGACATGGAATCCTTGCCGCCGATGGCGGCGGCGCCGTAGTCCAACTGGGCGTCCAGCGCGCCAAGCAGAGCCTGGAAGGGCCTGCCCCAGCGCTCGGGCTCATTGCGCAGCTTTTCAAAGAATTCCTGCAACGTGAGGTAAGCGTCTCTATAGTCTGCGCCCGCCGCCACCAGCTTGGCCAGGGAGACGGTCACCGCGTCATAGGCTCCCTGATAGGGGTTGGCGGACAGGGCATCCGGGTCACAGCCGTAGGCCATCACGCTGGCCTGGTCGGTTTCCTCCCCCGGCATGGTGGGCAGCAGCGCCGCCATGGCCTGGGCGGGGGTGGTCTGGGTCGCGCCGCCAAAGGGCATCAGCACAGACCCCGCGCCGATGGAACCGTCGAACCGCTCCACCAGCCCCCGGCGGGAGGCGCACTTCAGGCTGGCCGCCATCTCCCGCAGATTGTGGAACTCGTGACCGGGCATGGGGTTGATCTCATGGGGCACGGACACACGGGCGTGCTTCACCGCGCCGTTGGTGTTCAAAAACTCCCGGCTCAGATCGGCGATGGTCTGGCCCGTCCAGGTCATGACCATCCGGGGGCTCTCGGTGACCACGGCCACCCGGTAGGCCTCCAGGTTCTCCGCCCCGGCGGCGGCGATGAACGCCTCCTCGTCCTCCTGGGCGACCACCACCGCCATGCGCTCCTGGCTCTCGGAGATGGCAAGCTCAGTGCCGTCCAGGCCGTCGTACTTCTTGCGCACCGCGTCCAGGTCGATCTCCAGCCCGTCGGCCAGCTCGCCGATGGCCACGGACACGCCGCCCGCGCCGAAGTCGTTGCAGCGCTTGATCATCCGGGTCACGTCTCCGTTGCGGAACAGCCGCTGGAGCTTGCGCTCCTCGGGGGCGTTGCCCTTCTGCACCTCGCTGGCCATGGTGGCCAGCGACTTTTTGTTGTGGCTCTTGGAGGAGCCGGTAGCCCCGCCGATGCCGTCTCTGCCCGTGCGGCCCCCCAGCAGGATGACTACGTCTCCGGGGGCGGGGCGCTCCCGGCGCACATGGCTGGCGGGGGCGGCGGCGACAACCGCGCCGCACTCCAGCCGCTTGGCGATGTAGCCGGGGTGGTACAGCTCGGCCACGTGGCCGGTGGCCAGGCCGATCTGGTTGCCGTAGGAGGAATAGCCCGCCGCTGCGGTCTGGGCAATCTTCCGCTGGGGCAGCTTGCCCTCCAGGGTATCGCTCAAGGGCACGGTGGGGTCGCCGCCGCCGGTGACCCGCATGGCCTGGTGGACAAAGGCACGCCCGGACAGGGGGTCCCGGATGCAGCCGCCGATGCAGGTGGCCGCGCCGCCGAAGGGCTCGATCTCGGTGGGGTGGTTGTGGGTCTCATTCTTGAACATGAGCAGCCAGTCCTGCTCCTCGCCGCCCACGTCGGCGTTGACATGGATGGAGCAGGCGTTGATCTCCTCGCTCTCGTCCAGCTCGGGCAGCTCGCCCCGCTTTTTGAGGACTTTCGTGCCGATGGTGGCGATGTCCATCAGGGTCTGGGGGCGCTTTTTGGCCTTTTCCTCGCCGTAGACCTCCACCCGGGCGGCCAGGTAGCGCTCGTAAGCGCCCTGTACCCGGGGGCTCTGAATGTCCACCTGGTCGATGTGGGTGGAGAAGGTGGTGTGGCGGCAGTGGTCGGACCAGTAGGTATCCACCACCCGCACCTCGGTGATGGTGGGGTCCCGGCGTTCCCAGTCCCGGAAATAGTTTTGCAGGAATTTCAGGTCATCCAGATCCATGGCCAGACCCAGCTTGTCCAGCAGGGCGGACAGCTCGTCCCCGTCCAGCTCGGTGAAGCCGTCCAGCGTCTCCACCTTATCCGGCGTGTCATAGCTCTGGGCCAGGGTGTCCGGCTTGTCCATGGACGCCTCCCGGCTCTCCACTGGGTTGATGAGGTGGCCTTTCACCTTATCCTGATCCGCCTGGGACAGCGTCCCCTCCAGCACGTATACCGTGGCGGCGCGCACCAGGGGGCGCTCCCCCCCGGTCATGAGCTGGACGCACTGGGCGGCGGAGTCCGCCCGCTGGTCGAACTGCCCCGGCAGTGCCTCCACCGCCAGGATGGTATGGCCGCCGGCCGGGAGTGGGAATTCCTCGTCGTACACCGCGTCCACCTGGGGCTCGGAGAACACGGTTCCCTTGGCCTGCGCATAGACAGTCTGGTCGATTCCCTGCACATCGTAGCGGTTGAACATGGTCAAACCGCCCAGGCCCTCGATCCCCAGCTGCTCCCGCAGATCCCGGCACAGCCCCTGGGCCTCCACGTCGAAGCCGGGGCGTTTGCGGACAAAGCAGCGGAACACTTGGCTTTTGTTCTGGTTCATGTTTTATTTCTCCTTCTCTGGGCGGAAGCCTCCGCCGGGAAAATCAACGATTTGGGGTGGTGATCCACTCCTCCATTCGGTAGAAGGGGTTGGCTCGGGTGGGCTGGAGCCCGGACACCATCCCCCAGCGCACCAGCAGGGAGCCTCGCTTGAAGCATATGGGAGCGATGGGTGCGTCCTGGGCGAATTGGGCCCACAGGGCTTTCGCGGCCTGAACCCGCGCCTCGCCCTGGGCGGCTTTCCAGATCCCCAGCGCCTGGGCGAGTTCCCAATCCCCGCCCACGCCGTAACTCAATGACCCAGTGAGCAGGGGAGAGGGGTCAAAGTCCCCGGTGAGCCGCACCTCGCCGATGTACAGATCGAACTGCCCCGCAGCCAGGGCGGCGGTGTAATTGCTCCAGGACAGGGAGTTCACCGTGACGCTCACCCCCAGTTCCGTGAGGGCCGCGGCGACAGTGTCCGCCACAGCTTGGCGGCTCTCGTTGTCGCTGTTCACCAGCAGGGTGACCTCCAGAGGCACGCGGCGGCGGTAGAGCAGGCCGTCCTCCTCATTGCGCTCATACCCCGCCTGGGCCAGCAGTTCGGCGGCGGCTGATTGGTCATAATCCAGCAGGGCGGCGCTCTCCCCGTCATAGTCCCCGCACAGGGGGGACACGGGCAGATTGGCGGGGTCGGCGTGGCCGGACAGCAGCGTCTGCACCATGTCCTCCCGGTCGATGGCCCGGGAAAACGCCTGCCGCACCAGGTCGGACTGGCACGGCCCCTCAGCGGCCCGGAAACCCACGAACAGCATTGCGGTGGTGGGGTAGTCGCAGGTCTCGTAGCTGCTGGAATATCCCAGCGCGTAGGCGGAGGAGAATTCGGTGGTGACGGCGGTGACCTCCCCGCTGTCAAAGGAGGCGATGCGCTCGTCCGCCCCACTCACCGCCGTCAGCGGAATGGTGGAGTAGGGAAGGGCCGCCGCCCCGGCGTGGTAGGGGTTGGTCTGAAGGTACAGGCGGTCTCCCACCGCCTCGTATTGATAGTATCCCGTGCCCAGGGGGGCAACGAGAAGGGGCCCGCCATCCTCCGGCCAAGCTGACTCCCGCTCCAGCACAATGGGGATGTCCAGCAGGGCGGGCAGATTCCCGTTGGGCCCGGACAGATAGACCACCAGGGTGGCGTCGTCCACCGCCGTCACGCCGGTGATCTCCGCCAGCCGGGGCGCGTAGGAGCCGCTCGTCCGGGCGGCGTTCAGCGACGAAGCCGCGTGCTGGGCGGTGACGGGGGTCCCATCGGAGAACAGCGCCCCCGGATTCAAGGTGAAGATCCAGCTGTGCCCGTCCTCGCTGGGCGCGCCGGATGCGGCCAGCACCGGCTGAGGGGAAAAGGTGTTGTCCAGCTCATACAGCCCCTGGTACACCAGCCCCGCCAGCTCCCGGTTCACCTGGCTGTCCCCGGCGATGGGGTGGAGGGTGGCCGTGGGGTCATAGCCCAGGCTGAACCGCGCCGTCTCCGGCGTCCGGGTAGGCGTGGGGGCGGGCGTCTCCGTGGGGGAGGGCAGGGGCGCCTCCTCCTGACAGCCCAGCAGGGTCAGTCCCAGGCAGACCGCCAGCAGCAGGGCAAAAAGCCGCCTCATACCAGCTGGATGGCCGCGGCCATGGAGCCCCGGCTGGTGCCCAGCTTCCGGTGGCTCCAGAATTTATCCGGATTGCAGGAGGTGCACACATGGCTGACGGCGATGTGATCCGGATCCAGCCCCGCCTGCTCCAGCCGCATGGCGTTGATGTTTTTCAAATCCACGGCAAACTTGCCGTTCTCCTTGATCTTGATGTGGCGGAGGACGGCGGTGGACAGGGCGGCGGTCATGGCGTTGGGCACGTCCTCGTGGGTCTCGAAGCAGTCCGGGCCGATGCCCGGGCCGATGGCGGCCAGAATGTCCGCCGGGCGGCAGCCGTACACGTCCACCATCCGCTCCACGGCGGTGCTGGCGATGCCGGCGGCGGTGCCCCGCCAGCCCGCGTGGACGGCGGCAATCACCCGCCGCACCGGGTCGTAAAAGAGGATGGGGATGCAGTCGGCGGAGTATACCATCAGCGCCACCCCGGGCAGATCGGTCATAAGCCCGTCCGCCTCGTAGCCCGGCTTGTCATAGGGGTCGGCCTTCACGTCGGCGGTGGTGACGCAGCGCACCACCCCCCCATGAACCTGGTTGGTCATGGCAAGCTGCTTTCCGTCCGCGCCGATGGCGGCAAAAAAGCGGCGGTAGTTCTCCCGGACGTGGTCAGGGTCGTCCCCCCGGCTGACGCCCAGGTTGAGGGATTCCCACATCCCCTCCGACACGCCGCCCAGGCGGGTGGAAAAGCCGTGGGCCACTCCCCCGGCATTGTCAATGCCGTCGGCGCCGAAGAAGGTCACGCTGTTACGGGTGCGTTCTGTAATTTCCATTTACATACTCCTCTCGCAGCAGGCCATACCAATGAATATCCTTCCAGAGCCCGTCCCTGCCCAGGCTGTGCCGGCGGAAGGTCCCCTCCCGGACCATGCCCAGCCGCTCCAGCAGCGCCGCGGCCCGGACGGTATCCTCCGTCTGGGCAATGATCTTGTGGGCGTCCAGCGCGGTAAAGGCGTGGTTCAGCAGGGCCATGCTGGCCTCCCGGGCCAGGCCGCGCCCCCAGCAGTCCCGGCGGAACACCCAGCCCAGCTCGTAGATGCCCGGGGCGTCCACCTGGTTGAACAGCACATAGCCCGCCAGTCCGCCGCCCCGCAGCTGGGCGGCGAAGCCCCCTGGCGGCGTGCGCTCCACACAGAAGGAGCGCAAAAACTCCTCCGTCTCCCCCTCGGTCATGGAAGCCATGTGCTCCATGGCCTCCTCGTCCCGGAAGATGTCCCACAGGGCGGGAAGGTCCTCCATGGTAAAATCCCGGACGATCAGCCGGTCTGTCTCCAAGCGCATTGGCTCACGCGTCCTTATGATACTCGGTGCAGGTACATTTCTTCCACTTCAGGCCCGAACCGCAGGGGCAGGGGTCGTTGCGGCCGATCTTGGTCACCTTCTTCACCGGCTGCTTCTTCACGGTGCCGTCAGTGCCGCCGGACTGGCCGGTGATCTTGGCCACCCGCTCCCGCTTGATTTCCTCGTTGGTCTTGATGCGCACGGTGAACAGGCGGCGCAGCGTCTCCTCCTGGATGGCGGCGATCATCTGCTCGAACATATCGAAGCCTTCCCGCTTGTACTCCACCACCGGGTCGGACTGACCGTAGGCCCGCAGGCCGATGCCCTGGCGCAGTTCGGTCATGGCGTCGATGTGATCCATCCAGTACTCGTCCACCACCCGCAGCAGGATGACCCGCTCCAGCTCCCGCATGGCGGATTTGCCCGGCTCCATCCGGCCCGCCATGGCCTGCTCGATGACCTGCTCCCGCTGGGCGTAGTTCTGCCTGGCGGTCTCCAGCAGCTCGTCGGACAGCTTGTCCGGGGAGGTGCTGTCCGCCTCCCGCTGGAACTGCTCCAGCTGTTTCGGCGTGAACACCGAGCCGGCCAGATGGGCGGTGGCCGTCTGGAAGTCCTCGCCGCTGAGGTGGGCCTGCTCCCCGGCGTGGCCGGACACCGTGTTGGTCAGCATATTCTCGATGGCCGCGTGGATGTCCTCGCCGTCCAGCACCTGGCGGCGCTGCTTGTAGATGACCTCGCGCTGGGTGTTCATCACGTCGTCGTACTCCAGCACGGTCTTACGGGTCTGGAAGTTCCGGGACTCCACCTGCTTCTGGGCGTTCTCAATGGCGCCGGACAGCATCTTCTGGTCCAGCGGGGTGTCATCGTCCACGCCCAGGCGCTCCATCATGCCCTGGATGCGCTCGGAGCCGAACAGGCGCAGGATGTCGTCCTCCAGGGACAGGAAGAACCGGCTCTCGCCCGGGTCGCCCTGACGGCCGGCGCGGCCCCGCAGCTGGTTGTCGATGCGGCGGGACTCGTGGCGCTCGGTGCCCAGGATGTAGAGGCCGCCGGCCTCCCGCACCCGCTCCGCCTCCTCGCGGATCTCCTCTTTATACTTGGCCTCCGCCTCGGCAAACGCCTGCCGGGCGTCCAAAATCTCTTGGTCGTCGGTCTCGGCGTGGCCGGTGGCCTCGGCCAAAAGCTCGTCGCTCATCCCCTGCTTGCGCAGCAGGGCCTTGGCCATGAACTCGGCGTTGCCGCCCAGCATGATGTCGGTGCCGCGGCCCGCCATGTTGGTGGCCACGGTGACCGCCCCTAACTTGCCCGCCTGGGCCACGATCTCCGCTTCCTTCTCGTGGTGCTTGGCGTTCAGCACGTTGTGCTTGATGCCCGCTCGGGTGAGCATCTTGCTCACCAGCTCGGAGATCTCGATGGACACGGTACCCACCAGCACGGGCTGGCCCTTCTCGTGGCACGCGCGGATCTGCTCCACCACCGCCCGATACTTGCCCTCCTTGGTCTTGTACACCAGATCGGACTGATCCACACGGGCCAGGGGACGGTTGGTGGGGATCTCCACGATGTCCAGGTTGTAGATGGTGCCGAACTCCTCCTCCTCGGTCATGGCGGTGCCCGTCATGCCGGACAGCTTGTCGTACAGGCGGAAGTAGTTCTGGAAGGTGATGGTGGCCAGCGTCTTGGACTCCCGGGCCACGGTGACGTGCTCCTTGGCCTCGATGGCCTGGTGCAGGCCCTCGTTGTACCGCCGGCCGTACATCAGGCGGCCGGTGAACTCGTCCACGATGATGACCTCGCCGTCCTTCACCACGTAGTCGATGTCCCGCTTCATCACGCCCCGGGCCTTGATGGCCTGGTTGATGTGGTGGGACAGGGTGGTGTTCTCCGGGTCGGACAGGTTCTCAATGTTGAACGCCTGCTCCGCCTTCTCAATGCCCCTGGCGGTGAGGGTGGCGGTGCGGGCCTTCTCGTCCACGATGTAGTCCGCGTCGTCGCTGGTGTCCTCTTCCTCCTTGGCGTCCACCGTCTTGACCCGCTTGCACTTCAGCCGGGCCACGAAGTTGTCCGCCAGCTGGTAGAGCTGGGTGGACTGCTCGCCCTGGCCGGAGATGATCAGCGGGGTGCGGGCCTCGTCGATGAGGATGGAGTCCACCTCGTCCACGATGGCGAACACATGGCCCCGCTGGACCAGCTCGCTGGCGTAAATGGCCATGTTGTCCCGGAGGTAGTCGAAGCCGAATTCGTTGTTGGTGCCGTAGGTGATGTCGGCGGCATAGGCCCGCTGCTTGTCCGCCTTGTCCAGGCCGTGGATGACCAGGCCCACGGTGAGGCCCAGATACTTGTAAACCTTGCCCATCCACTCCGAGTCACGCTTGGCCAGGTAGTCGTTGACGGTGATGATGTGGACGCCCTTCCCGGTGAGGGCGTTGAGGTAGGCGGGCAGGGTGGCGACCAGGGTTTTGCCTTCGCCGGTCTTCATCTCCGCGATGCGGCCCTGGTGGA
Source organism: Clostridiales bacterium (assembly GCA_014799505.1). Classification (GTDB taxonomy): domain Bacteria; phylum Bacillota; class Clostridia; order Oscillospirales; family Oscillospiraceae; genus Enterenecus. The sequence continues at coordinate 3,497 of JAAVHV010000013.1, read as the reverse complement.
GGATGATGCCGCCGATGAGCTGCACCCGGTAGGGGCGCATACCCAGCACCCGGTCCGCCGCCTCCCGGCAGGCCGCAAAGGCCTCGGGCAGGATGTCGTCCAGGGTCTCCCCCTGGGCCAGTCGGGCTTTGAACTCATCGGTTTTGGCCCGCAGATCGTGGTCGCTGAGGGCGCGGTACTCGTCCTCCAGCGCCTCGATCTTGTCCACCGTGGAATTGAGCGCCTTGACCTCCCGCTGGGAGCGGGTGCCGAATACTTTTGCAAACAGACCCATAGCTTGTGTGTCCTTTCTATATGCTTTGTAGTTGCGCTGCGAAGCGGCCAGGACGTTCGGTCGCTTTCCCTCCGACTCGGGCTGGCAGGCAGTCCTTGGACTGCCCTCACGCCCTCGCTCCGGTCCAAGCTCCCTCACTGTCCGCTTCTCCACAGCCTATTAACCCAATTTAACTCGATACAGTATACCACAAGCATGACGCAGAAAAAAGAGGAAATTGTAAATAATAATGCAGACTGGAAAAGGCCGGTTTGTTGTGGTAGAATGTTAGAAAACCGTTTATGAGAGAGGAGCTGCTCCCATGCCCCGTCTTGCCCAGGTCATCCGCCCCCACATCGAACCGGGCCGCCGCGTCATCGCCGTCAGCGACGTCCACGGCAACCTTCCCTTCCTGAAGGGCGTGCTGGAACAGGTCGGTTTTACCCGGTCCGACGTGCTCGTCATCGTGGGCGACCTGCTGGAAAAGGGGCGGGAGAGCCTTGCCACCCTGCGGTACGTGCTGGAGCTGCAAAAGACCCACACCGTCTACCCCCTGTGCGGCAACTGCGACGACATCGCCCAGGCCTTCCTGGAAAACCGTCCGGGCATCGACAAAGCGGTGTGGCCCATTTTAAACTACTGGCGGGAGCGGGCCCTGCTCATCCAGATGGCGGCGGAGGCCGGGCTCCCCTTCCCGGAGCGCGTGGACGATATGCCTGCCCTGCGCGCCGCCCTGCTGGACCGCTTCCCGGAGGAGACAAACTTCCTGCTGAATCTGCCCACCATCCTGGAGGCGGGGAACTTCCTCTTTGTCCACGGCGGCGTCCCCCGGGAGGATCGGTTGGAGGAATTGGAAGCCTACCCCTGCATGAAAAACGACGACTTCCTGGGCCAGGGCCGCAGCTTCCAAAAGTGGGTGGTGGTGGGCCACTGGCCGGTGACCCTCTACGATCCCCACATACAGCGCTCCGCCCCTCTCATCGACCACCAGCGGCACATCGCCTCCATCGACGGAGGCTGCGTCCTCAAAGTGGACGGGCAGCTCAACGCCCTCATCATCCCGGACGTGTACGGGAACACGCTGGATTATACCTGGTATGACAGCCTGGAGCGGGTAACGGCGCTGGACGCTCAGGAGGCGTCACCCGACCCGCTGAACATCCGCTGGTCGGACAGCGTGGTGGACATCCTTCGGGAGGAAGGGGACTGCGCGCTTGTCCGCCACCCCTCCTCAGGCCGGGAGCTGTGGCTGCCCCGGGACTTCGTCAGCGTCTGGCGGGACGGGAAAACCCACACCGAGGACGCCACCGACTACCGCCTGCCTGTCTCCCCGGGGGACACCCTGTCCCTGGTGCGCAAGACCCAGCGGGGCTGTCTGGTGAAGAAGAACGGGATAACAGGCTGGTATTATGGGCAGGTAAAATACAGCGAGGATTAAAAATCCTGACAGCGTGCCGGAAACGCCTCCGGCACGCTGTTTTTTCGTCTGTTGCGGACCGGCCGCATTACAAACCGGAAACGGAAAATTTCCACTGGTTACAGTTGGTTTACAATGTAGTACCCCCCATTGACTTTCGACAAAATTCGACCTATACTGAGTTCCAGTCAACGAGAGCAGGGGAGGAGCCCACATGGAGCAAATCATCGACCACAACACCCACGCGGACGAGACGGAGGACACCGTCCCGTCCACAAGCGATACCCAGCGGGGCGCGCCGCCCGCCCGGACGATCTTCAAGCCCCTGTTTTTCGCCGCACTGGCCCTGGCCGCGGTGCTGGGGGGAGTGGCGGCGTTCCTTTATGCCAGCTCCGTGGAGCGGGAGCGCGACGCCGCCATGCTGAACGCGGGCCAGGACTTGATGCGCCAGCAGCTGGAGCAGGCGCAGTCCGACCTGGCGGCGGCCCGGGACGAGCTGGCCCAGCGGGATGAGGAGCTGGCCCAGGCCCGGGACACCATCGACTTTTTGGCGGAGTACTCCGTGGCCGAGCCGGACGGCACAGTGCCCGAATACACCCAGCTTTACCCCGACTTTTACGCCCCCGAATGGACAGGGGAGACGGTCACCGGGGGAAAGGTGTGCTGCCTCACCTTTGACGACGGCCCCTCCGCCAACACCGACCGGGTGCTGGATACCCTGAACCGGTACGGCATCAAGGGCACCTTCTTCATCGTGGGCAGCACGTCCACGGGCGCGGCCAGCCAGCAGCGGATGCGGGACATTGTGGCCGGCGGCCACACCCTGGCCATGCACAGCTGGAGCCACGACTACAAAAAAGTATACGCCTCGGTGGAGGCATTTTTGGACGAATTTTACCGCCTGTACCAATGGATTTATGAGGTCACCGGGGTGTACCCGTCGGTGTACCGCTTCCCCGGCGGCAGCATCAACGGCTATGACCGGGGAGTGTATCAGGAGATCATCGCGGAGATGACCCGCCGGGGCTTCGTCTACTTCGACTGGAACGCCTCCGCCCAGGACGCCACCGCCACCCCTCGTCCCGCCGCCAGCATTGCCGCCGACTGCCTGCGGGGGATCGGCCGGGATCTGGTGGTGGTCCTCACCCACGACAGCGCCGCCCGGGGCACCACCGTGGACGCCCTCCCCGCCGTCATCGAGGGGTATCAGGCGGCCGGGTATACCTTTTCCGCCCTCCATCCCGGGGTCACGCCGGTGACCATGGGCTATCCTAAGATCCGCTGACAGCAGCCCGCCGGACGCCTTCCGGGGTGTCCGTGCGGGCTTTCCCCGTCCATTTTATATTAGAGCGGCGTTTTTCGGACGGCGTGCCTTGTACAGGATATCAAAAAGGCGGAAAACGGGAAATTTTCCTTTACAAATTGGCTAAACTATGATATGCTTTGGCAGAACGTCCAGAGGACGCCGCCCGCCTGCTTAGTTTTGGGGCAAAGCCCGCGCGCCGCGGGGCTTTCACCCGCCCATGACCCAGCGGCAGGGCAATCAAACAGAAAGGTGGAACTACCCATGATCCGCAAAGATCAAAAGACCTCTGTCATCGAGGCCAACCGCACCCACGAGACCGACACCGGCTCCCCCGAGGTGCAGATCGCCATTCTCACCGCCCGCATTCAGGAGCTCACCGAGCATCTGCGGGTCCACATCCACGACAACCACAGCCGCCGCGGCCTGTACAAGATGATCGGTAAGCGCCGCAAGCTGCTGGACTACCTGGCGAAGAAGGACATCGAGCGCTACCGCGCCATCATCGCCAAGCTGGGCATCCG
>JAAVHV010000012.1 GCA_014799505.1 Clostridiales bacterium | reverse complement strand
CGGTTCCCGTTATCGAAAAATCTTGATGAATCAGGGCGTTGGCCACAGCCTCTCTGATTGCGACAAGAGGGTACGCGGATATCTTCTCACGCAGCGCGCCTCTGATGACCTCTTGTGTGTGAAGATTCGGATGGAAATAAAATCGGTACTTTTGTGTCCGTTTGGCACTGTTTTGCCCGGACGGGGTTGCTCTTTGGAGCGGCCCCGTCCATTGTTTCCATCCGCTCGTTTCGGCGTATGGGTCGCAGTATGGGTCAGCGCGCGAAAAATCTTGCCCCGCTCACCATTTGATGAGGGCACCCCTCCTCACCAGATGGTGGGGTATATATGAACAAGACGAATCAGAACAATTAAACCTCCGCCTTAGGGAGTTGAAAGGGTGATGAAGGATGTAAGAAGTTACTTAGTGTCGTTGGGCTCCTTTGCTCAAAGCCCAGCGGGATTGGCTTTCATCATCAACAAAAATATCCCCAAAACTTTGTGCAACATTTCAAAAAATAAAAGTTCGGTTTTAGGCTTCAAAAGTTGTGGTAGGGGGTTGAGGGATATTCCCTCGATGCTCCTTGACAACTGGACACGCATTCGTCAAGTACATCAGTTCCGACGTGCGAAAGCATGAGCCACAGTAGCATGGCACGCCATGACCCCCGACCTACCGGGCCGAGCGAAAATGCCCTCTGCAAGTGCCGGTTTGCCACCGGCATGGCGATGACAGTCGGAATGACAATGGTACTCCCGCCCAGCCACAGTCTCAAACAATGGGGGCGGCTCTGTCAGAACGGCAGTTGGGGTGAAACTCCCGTGAGGTGGTGCGGCACACTACCGCTTGACGACTTCCCAAGCGGGCCGGGCGTCGGGGACAAATAGGCTCTGCAAGCGCATGGGGCTTTTCGAAAAGCTGCTGCCCGACACCATACCGCTGACCGAGGAACAGTTCCAGACCTTCCTTGAAAAAACCGTACTGACCGAACACGGCCGCCGCATACTGGACGGATTGACCGCGCAGGGCGCAGGAACGGCGGCACAGGGTAACACCCTACCCACTGCCAAAGCCGCCCATACAGGGCAAGAGGGCGGCGCAGACGGGGGCGCGGCGTAAGGGTAACGGGCTTGTGAGCGAGACAGCGAGGGGACTTGTACTCCCCCTCCCTGGCCCTGTTGCGCGTTACCACATCGTCAACGCACGCTTTTCTTCATAATGGGTTCACGGCATAAGAGAATTTTTAATTTCGGTGAGCCAATTCATAAAGACTTCACCTGCACTTATTCCAGTTTTAGCAGAACAAACAACATCGTATTTATAATCTGCGTCATATTTTCCAGTTGAGACATCATAGCACATTTTTATCTCGGTTGGTGTAGATACATGATGGCTCTCGCACAATTCCTGGAACCTTCTTAAATCCAGTGTACCTGTACGCAAGAATTGGCTTACCTCGCTCATGCTAACGTCTAACTGATTGGCTGTTCTGATTTCTCCTCCGATTTCAAAGAAAGCATTAAACATTTTGCTTTTTTCTTCAATGGAACAATAGACATAGACCTTATTCACTTTTTGCCCTGCAAAGTCTAAACAGTGAGAGATAAACTCAGATTGTAAATCCACAAACTGGTCTTCAAAAATATCTTTCATAGTAGACCTCCACATTTTAGTTATCGCCGAATTGATTATATCATAACTGCTGTAATTGTTCCACTAAATTTGTTTGCACTCTTGCCATGAATTTGGTGGGAGCATTTTTCATGGAAAGGAGACTCCTATATGACTACCCCATCATTACCACAGCCGCCCATACAGCACAAGAGGGCGGCGCAGACGGGAGCGCAGCGCAAGGGTAACGGGCCTGTGGAGCGTGGCCGGGGGAGGAAACTGTGTACCCCTTCCCCCGGACTTGTTTCAACAATGTGCTAAATCATAGGGATAGTACGGGTGCGAGGTGAATTGCTCATCGTCAATTTGAAATATCTTTGACAATGCGGCTATTTCATAGCACCAATATCCGCGATATGTGTTGCTTTTGGATTTATCCGAATTGTACCAATACGCGCTCTTGTGATGTTGATACCATTGATCCAATTCTGATGATAGTATTTTAGCCTTATCATTACTTTTGGCAAGCCAGTTAAAATAACTCAATTTGGATTGTTGAAATACTAACGGCTTGTTTTGCAGGTATTGAAGCAAACAACAAATCAGCCCATCCTGAGAATTGATTTTTTCTACTATTGTTTCTAAAGCTGGGAGAAATTCACTTTTCGATTTTTGGAACAGCACACCGACCGACAGAAAATCAATTACATCATACAGACTATCCGCAGGCGAACAAACATCCTTGTAATAATTTATGGCTTGTAGGTAATATGAATACATTTCTGTTAAATCGGCCCCCATAGAATACGCCGCTTTGGTACAATCCCAGTACAGTTTTGACAGTTGGAGTTTTCCAACTCGAATACCACGCTCATTGGACGGTTCGGTATTGTTAAGAACTGCCTCAAATTTTTTTATGCGTGCTGTGTCCGACATTATTCTTTCCAGAAAATAATCTTTAGTTTTTATTGTATCTCGCATAAATCTTTCCCCTTGTAGTTTCAATTTTGTGAGCTAATTCAATTTGCTTTATCATACCACAAAACAACGCCCCCACCGCTTTCTCTGACAGAGCGGTTTTGTGGAACGCGGTGGAGAAAATCGAGAAAGCGAAAACGCCCAGCTTGCAAGAGAAATTGAAATTGCCCTGCCCCAAGAGCTGACGAGGGAGCAGGGCATTTCTCTTGTCCGCGAGTATGTAAAGGCGCAGTTTGTGGCGGCGGGAATGTGCGCCGACTTTGCCATACACGACACAGGCGGCAACCCCCACGCCCACATCATGCTGACAATGCGCCCCATCGAGCAAGGTGGCGCATGGGGAGCGAAGCAGAAATATCTTGCGCTGAAAGAAGAAGTGAAAGAAGCCGAGCAAATCCGAAAGCGCGTTTACAGTATCTTGCGTCAGGAACAGCGGGAGCAGCAGCCCCGCAGGGCGCAGGATATGGAACACTGAACGACAGAGCGGCGGTTTTGAAATCCATTGTTTCAAAACCGCCGTTTGGTGTTTGGCCGTGGCCCTTCATTCTCAGAGGATATACTTCGATTGTTTATGCGCCAAAAGCACAAACCTCACATCTTTCAAGATAATTCATCACATTCACTTTATCGCCATTTGCCAATCTGTGTTTGATGTAGGCTTGTATTCCATTTCGTAGATTTGCACCCCAAATCTGCCCACGAAATTCTCCGTTCAGAATTAAAAACGCTGTAGTCCTATCTTGTGAGCGTGTAGACAGTCTTAAAGGGAGACACCCATTCATACGCTCCAACATAGGCGGAACCCACAGGCTATCTTCTGATGGAGTTCGAGGGTCAAGATACGGCTCCAAAATGTTCCAGCGCAATCTAATCATAGCATCATAGGACGGATACTTCCCATACTGTCGAATAACCGCCTCACGAAACTGCTTCATTGTTTGAAAGAAAAATGGCTTATCTAAGTTACCCAAACTGCCAGCCTCTTGCATGGTATAGAGTTTGTGAGAATAGCTGCGAGCTGGCCGACTTCCATTCGCAACTGTGGTGACAAATTCAATATAATCTTCAGGTAAAACAATGCCATGCTGGGCCTCAAAAGCCCGAACCTCATCCATCGTAGCTACCGGCTTTGGACAATATTTGTTTTTGTTCAAAAGTTCCAGGCACCGCTCCTGTGGAGTTGTGTGTCGTTCCCGTTCTTTTTGCTCTTGTACCGCCCGTTCTTCCGCATAGTCCTCCCACTTACCCTCCAAGTGCAGTTGCAGCCATTTGGAAAAGGTACAGTTCGGAAAACGCAGAACGCCAAATTCACTTTCCAACCAAACCTCGCCACGGCAAGGCCCTGTGACAACTAAAAACCAACGCTGAAAATTATCCGTTTTATCCTCTGCCAGTGTGAGGTTCCCATCATGGCGGATCATAGTCCACCGTTTTGCCATTAGCTTTTCCAATTTATCTTCGTTATCAGGCGCATTTTCAATCGTGTCACCCCAATCGGGCATCCAGCTCTTTTCTAATGTAAAAGGCTTTTTAATTCCTGCAAAGGAATATCCGTCCTGTTCGTATGTCTTGAATGAAACCAATTTGTCACAGTCTGGGGTAATTGGTACAATAGTACCGCCATCCCCTATTTCTGTCAGGAAAGTAAAATAGTCCTCTGGCAATTTAACGCCATATTTCTTTTCCCAAGCGCAGACCTGCTCCATTTCAATGGGAGAACGCAAGCAAATATTGTTGTTTGAATTGCGTATAATCGTTTTAAGCAAATCAATTTCAGTATTCATTACAGTCTCCTATATCTATGCCGTTAATCCGAGTATAGCACATCTCCCTGTTGAAAACAATCCCCGTTCTATATCCGTTCCGACTATCCAGACCGTCAAGGGCCGAGTAGTATTTTTTCGCAAAGACCTGCGAAAAAATCTCCACTCTTAAACCCTTGACCGTCTGGATTTTTGCCGTTGCCATTTCGCCGCCGAAAACGGGGAACAGGATTTTACAACCCTGCCCCCCCGCTTTCGTCCACTCCATTTTAACGGCAAAACCGTCTGCACTGGTGCGGCGGCTGTTGGTAGGTTTTGCGGTGGCTCTGCCCTCCGCCCCCGGCCTCTCCCAAAGAACAGGATAAGGGCAAATGCGGAACCAGGGAGCGCAGGATATGGGGCGATAACAGACAGGGCGGCGGGCAATACCGCCGCCCTGTTTTAGTTTTTTATCAGACCAATAAACTGGAATTGATTTTGCTCCATCTCATTCAATATCGAATGTCAACTCATCCTCATCGTAAAGTTCGCCGCCAAAATAGCAACGCACTAAATCTTCAAAGCTATGAAAGAACGGAAGCGCCCATCTTAGGATATCTGCTCTGGTTTCTTCTCCTAATGCTGGGCGAACTCGCTCCATGTCTACTTGATACACCTGTTCGCTTTGCAAGTCAAGCAAAACATAATACTCCCCGTTGTATAAGCCTAAATATAGGAATCCTGTTCCAATAAATATCGTATTGCTTTGTTCAAACTCGCTCAAGTCCTTATTGGGAAACATTAATGGAAGCTGGATAATTGTCGTTGCAATTTCTTCTTCTATCTCCAGCTCACGCCATCTGCCTGTTTCTTCGCAATATGTCTTTGAAAAGTCCCCCAGCATTTTTCCTGTAACAAAAGGAACGGACAGTGCGTAGGACAGCAGATAGTCTTTAACAGTATTGGGTATGTTAGTACGGAGCCTCATTTCCACTTTAGCGATCTCATCGATGGAAATCGCTGATTTTTCCAATTCCACTTCCGGGTGTTCGTTTCCAAATTTTTCTATTACGGCTTGAATATAATTTTTCCCATCCATAATATTTACCTCCGTGACAAATTGGAAGTTGTGTATCAATCCAAATCACATGGAACCGCGCCTAAAAAAGTCACTGGCGCATTAGGATTAGGTGCGCTTTCTTCTGGGGCATACTCATAGTTATAGACTAAAATCGCCGCATTGCAGGGCTTTTTCAAACCATGCGGAAAAAGCTTTTTCAGTTCCGGGCCCATAGCTGTACCCTCAGAATAATGGCAGACCAACGCTTCTGGGTCTGACGTAAATTCATGCACACTTAGCTCCGAAAAATCTATGTCAAAGGGATAGATGTCGCACCCATCAAAAAAATCCCGGCTAAAAGGAGGAATGTCACGCTCAGCCATATAGTCAAAATATTCCCTTAAAGCCTTATCCGTTTCAAATACGCCCGCCCATACAGATACAATACCTTCTTGCTCCATTAAAAATTCCTCCTCTGCAAATCTCGTTTGTCGGTTGAATTACAAATCAAGTATAGCACATCTCCCTGACGAAAACAATTCCCGTTCTATGTCCGTTCCGACTATCCAGACCGTCAAAGGCCGAGTGGTATCTTTTCGCAAAAAGCGCGAAAAAAATCTCCACTCATAACCCCTTGACCGTCTGGATTTTTGCCGTTGCCATTTCGCCGCCGAAAACGAGAAACAGGATTTTACAACCCTGCCCCCCGCTTTCGTCCGCTCCATTTTAACGGCAAAACCGTCTGCACTGGTGCGGCGGTTGTCGGTAGGTTTTGCGGTGGCTCTGCCCTGCGCCCCCGGCCTCTCCCAAAAAACAGGATAGGGGCAAATCGCCAGTCACATTATACTGTTGCGTACATAGGGCCGGGTAAAAACCCGGTTCTATTTTTTCCATTATCAGTCCAGCGAGGACGACGCCGATGATACCATGAGGTTTCATTTTTTCCTATGGTTTACAAACAGTCTCCGAGTGTCCTACATAGATGGAGACGTATTTGATTTCAAGAAAATTTTTTAAATAGGAAAGGATCTGTCCGGTTTAGCTGTTACAATCCCAACCACGGGCAGAAAATTTTTGTCAGGTGTTTCGTTTTGCCTTTAATTTTGACCAGTTAGATAAATGGGGCACAAAAACTTTTTGCAGGAAAAGTTCTCAACCCCATTGTGAATCTGGATTAGTAGTAGGAAGATTTTCTCACAGGAGCAAAAACTCCCGCTCATATCCAGCTCAAACTCGGCTAAATAGTAGGGAGCAAAATTTTAGCTGGCAAAAAACAATGGGACTCTGCCAGCCGTTGGAGGAGATATCGGATAATAGGAACCTATAGTAGATGAGGGGTAGCCCTCTCAGCATATTTAGAAGGAGGATGCAATGAGCATTTTAGGAGAACGGTTTTTCAAACTCAGCAAAAAAACCAACGGCAGCATCACGTTCAAGGATACGCTGAGGGAGCATAACAATGGAGGATTTGAATGAAGCAGACTGGCAAGATACTTTTCTACGGTACTCACTGTCAGGTGGACGCCCTTTGCGATCATCTCTGGAGATAGATTTGTACTGCCATGGGAGTGCTGACAGCAGAGATAGGACAGGAGCATAAACTCAATGGGTTTGAGTTTGTAATCCCATACCGCGTTGGGAAGTGGGAAACGATAGTGGCGTGGATCACGCCTGGGCCAGCCAATGGGGAGACGACGCGTCCTCAATGAGCATCACCTCCAGTGTGTCGCTCCACCCACTCCACAAACTTCTTTTTGGGTACTACCATCCTGCTCCTACTTTGAGTATGGAAAACAAGGGGCCCCCACAAAGCCAAAGGGCGGCTTTGCGGGGAACCCTTCCTGTTGGTATGCTCACTCCAGCTTCTGCATGGAGGTCTTGGCATACTTCTCCCAGGGAGTATGTGCTTCGGTGATGGGTATTCAGTTATCGAGGTGCAGATTGCTTCCTGGCCGGACGAGTGCCAGGAAATTTTCTTCGCTAGACTATTGGCTATCGACCTTTTCTTTGATATAGTCTATCTGCGAATGTTCCGATAGTGACATACGAAAATAGATTTGTCAAATGCCGCCTGTGTGATAACTGGTTTTTGCACGTGTATGGGGAACGGTCGATCTACTGTGAGCGCATTGCTCCCGGAGAAACAGAGCAGACCTGCCGGGAGGTAGGGGCCCGGGCAGTCTTTGAGAAGAAAATCCAGGACGAGGACGCCTGGAAACTCTATAAGCGGGCATATAAAAAATACTATGCCCGCTACTTGAAGGGCCGCATGGAAAAGGGTGAGTTCAAGATTTGGGCGGAGGACGCCGCAGCAGAAAGGGACACCACGATCAAACGGTTGGAGCTTACGCCGGACGAAGCGGCGAGGGCACTCATCATCGGACGGTTGAAGGAGAAGCTGAATGACCGTTAGAAATCGCTTGGGCTGTGACGGGGCCTTTTCTTTGTAGACACCGGTGCAATCCGCAAAGGGTGATTGATGGGGAGGGACTATGGTGGAACGCTGTCCATGGTGCTTGGGAAACGAGAAGATGATTCGCTACCACGATGAGGAGTGGGGTGTGCCGGTTCACGATGACCAGAAGCAGTTTGAATTCCTGATGATGGAGGTCATGCAATGTGGCCTGAACTGGAACATGATGATCCAGAAGCGGGAAATTTTCCGGGGCTGTTTTGACAACTTTGATTTCGATAAGGTGTCTGCCTATATCCGCCTTTGACGCAGGTGGGCAGCCTGCCCTCCATAAAATCTCGTACCATCTGTACCAGATGGTTGCGGCCCTCATCATACGGCCCAATGATGCCGGAGGGATGGACCACCACCAGCCTTTCATCTTTGACCCGCTGAAACAGGGGATAAAGGCTTTCCGGCTTCAGCACATCTCCATGTATGTACTCCGCACCGGGGACGGCGGGCTGTTCGTGGGGCAGTAAAAGCCCCCGAACCACTGCATTCCGCTCCAACAGGACGCGCACCACCGTACTCCCCAAATGTCCCGCCGCGCCCGTTACGATATATCGTGTCATTCTGCACCCTATCCTTTCGGTGTGTTTTCTACAGGATAAGGGCTTTGTGTTTGAGAATTGGTTCAGTCTTGTTTCAGAAAAATTAAAATGCTGAATTTGTCCGAAAAAACACAATTAACAATTCTCAAACAATTCTGAAACACTACGCAAATTTAAGAGGTATATACTGCCGTCAAGTTGGCAGAGAGAAGGTGTGCATAATGGAACGATGGCGCGCTGTTCTGAAAAAGCTGCTATTTCCCGGCTGGGGCTGGGTGGCCTTGGCCACGGTGTTGAGTGGGATCTCCCTGACCGCGACCTTTCTGGTTTTTGGGGACGACAGCCCCTTCGCCTATGTGTCCTATATACTGTCTGCCTATGCCCTGACTGTCCTTGTGGCGGCCGTGGTGCCTCAGCTCTCCTCCGCCCGGCGGCTGGCCCACAGCGTCCCCCTGGCCCACCGGTACCTGACCGACCGCTATTTTAAGGTGCGCTCCGGGCTGACGCTTTCCCTTTTCATCAATCTGTGCTATGCTGGGTTCAAGCTGGCCTGCGCGGTGCGGTATTCCTCCTTTTGGGACAGGGCGCTGGCGCTATACTACGTTCTTTTGTGCGTGGTGCGGCTCTATCTTCTGCGCCGGGTGCCAAAGGATGAACGTGAGCAGGATTTGAGCAGGGAGCTGCGGTACTACCGCGCCACAGGGCTTTTCCTCTTTGGGTTGGACCTGGCGCTCAGCGGCGTAGTTACCCAAATCATCCGGGACGGCTACGGCAGCAATTATCCCGGTATGCTGATCTATGCGGCGGCGGTCCATGCCTTCTATAGCCTGACCCTCGCCATCGTGAACACAGTGAAGTACCGCAAATTCCACAGTCCCGTGCTCTCTGCCGCCAAGGCCGTCAACCTGACCACCGCACTGGTGTCCATGTTCAACCTGGAAACGGCGATGATCGACCAGTTCGGTGAGCAGGATGAGCAATTCCGCCTGATTATGACGGCCTGTACCGCCTTTGCCGTGTGCGTCACCGTGCTGGCTATGGCGGCGTTTATGGTGATTTCCTCAACTCGAAAACTAAGGAGGCTTTCCACATGATCCATATTTTAGTGGTGGAAGACGACGCCAAGCTGAACCAGCTGGTGTGTACCTATCTCGGTGACTGCGGCTTTGAGACGAAGGGCTGTCTGAACGCCAATGACGCCTACGACGAGATGTACAACAGCCTGTATGACCTCATCATTTCCGACATCATGATGCCGGGGGTGGACGGCTTCGAGTTCGCCCGGACGGTGCGGCAGGTGAACAAGCACATCCCCATCCTGTTCATGTCCGCCCGGGATGACCTACCCGCCAAGCAAAAGGGCTTCCAGCTGGGCATCGACGACTACATGGTGAAGCCCTTCGAGCTGGACGAGTTACAGCTCCGGGTACGGGCTTTGCTGCGCCGGGCCAACATCGAGGTAGAGCGGAAGATCACCGTGGGCAACCTGGTGCTGGACGCGGATGGTATGACGGCGGAGGTGGACGGAGAGGAGCTGCCCGTCACCACCCGGGAATTTAACATCCTGTACAAGCTGCTTTCCTACCCGAAAAAGACCTTCTCCCGCGCCCAGCTCATGGATGAGTTCTGGGGGGTGGACAGCGAGACCAGCCTGCGGGCGGTGGACGTCTACATCACCAAGCTGCGGGACAAATTCTCTGGCTGCGACGGGTTCGAGATCAAAACGGTGCGGGGGCTGGGCTACAAGGCGGTGCTGAAATGAAGGGGCGCTGGCGCTTTCCTGCCATCCGCTCCAGCCGGTTTCCCGCCGCCCTGTTCGGGATCATCCTGGTGGGACTGCTGTTGGCGTCGGGGGTTCACATGGGCTTTATCATTCTGCTCACGCGGCTGGAGCTGAACAACTTCCTTCAGGTCAATATCCCCATCCTCTATTGGGCGGCTATCGCGGCGGGGGTGACGGCGCTCGTCGTGCGGCTGACAAAAAACATCTATGAACGGCCCTTGAAGCAGATCGCCCAGGCCGCCCGGCAGGTGGCGGACGGGGATTTCTCCGTCTACGTCCCGCCCATCCATGCCGCCGACAAGCAGGACTACATGGACGACCTGATTTTGGATTTTAACAAAATGGTGGCGGAGCTGGGCAGCATTGAGACACTGAAAACCGACTTTTTCTCCAACGTCTCCCATGAGATCAAAACGCCGCTGGCAGTGATTCAAAATACCGCCGCCCTGCTGGACGACGGGACGCTGACCGAACAACAGGCGGAACACGTCCAGACCATCAGCCGATATTCCCGGCGGCTCACCGACCTTATCACGAATATTCTGAAGCTGAACAAGCTGGAAAAGCAGAATATCCAGCCCGTGCCGGAGCCCTACGACCTGTGTGAGCAGCTGGCGGAATGTGCCCTGCTGTTTGAAAACCGCTGGGAGGAAAAGGGCATCGAATTCGAGGCGGATATTGAGGATGAGACCACCATCGTGGCGGACGCCAGCCTGCTGGAGCTGGTGTGGAACAATCTGCTGTCCAACGCCATCAAGTTTACGGAACCGGGTGGGACGGTCATCCTGCGGCAGACCTCTACGGCAGGGTGCGTGGAGGTAGCCGTATCCGACACCGGCTGCGGTATGGACGCGGATACGCTGGCACACATCTTTGATAAATTCTACCAGGGTGACACCTCCCACTCTACCGAGGGCAACGGCCTGGGTCTGGCGCTGGTGCTGCGCATCCTGCGGATGGTGGGCGGGGATATCTCGGTGTCCAGCAAGCCGGGAGAGGGCAGCACGTTCACCGTGAAAATACCTGTGCGGGGAGGTTTGGCAAATGGGTGAAATCAGAAAAGACGGTACGCAATTTGTGGGCTATGAATACAAGGAAATCACCGCCAGTGGAGAGCGGGCGGCGTTCTGCCTGGACTGCTACGAGAGCTTTGGCTGGACGCAGGACGAACGGACCCAGGAGACGGTTCCCACCGCCAAAGGGAAACTGGTGCTGAAGCGTGAGCGGAAAATCGTGAACAAGGTGGAGCTGACCCGCTTGCAGCGCCACTTTGAGGCGTGTATGGACGAGATCACGGCGCTGGAGAAATCCAAAACCTCCAATGCCACAGTTTGGGCCATTGTGGTGGGACTTATCGGCACTGTGTTTCTGGCGGGAGCTACCTTCGCCGCCGTCCATGAGCCGCCCCTCTACGTGCTGTCCGCTCTGTTGGGCGGTCCCGGCTTCATCGGCTGGGCACTGCCCTACTTCCTCTATCAAAAACTGGCCGCCAAGCGGGCCAAGGTGGTGGCGGAGCTGGTAGAGCGGAAATACGATGAAATCTATGAAATCTGTGAACAGGGAAACAAGCTGCTGAACTGAAAGCCTCCCCTCCGAATTTTCCGGAGGGGAGGCTTTTTAATATTTCTCAAACACAATTCAAGCAATTTGCAAACATCGCTGCCTTAAAATACAGCCATCAAACGAGCACACCAACGTCTGCACCAATTATGAAAGGGGAAAATCACAATGGCAGAAAACAAATTCGTGAAAGCAAACGAGGAGATTGCAGAAGCGGTCGTCAGCGGTTATAAGAAGATCGAAAACGGCGTTGTCGGTGGCTACAAGAAAATCGAGGAGGGCGTCGTCGGAGGATTCACGAGAATGACCGACAAATTTGTCGGCGGTTTCCTGACCAAGGGCGACGAAACCGTGGAGGACGCAAAGGCACGGCTGGCAGCGGAGCAGAAGGCCCGTGAAGAAGCCGGCAAAGCGGCGGCAGAAAAACGTGCTGCCGAAGCGAAGGCAAGACGCCATTCGCGCAAACCGTGAGCGGAATCCGGCAATTTAATATAGCGCAAACAATTTTGAAGCGATCCATAAACATAAGACTGGTAACATTCAGACATTGAGTCAAAGAAAGTGGTTTTAGTCCACAACAAATTTGAGAGGAGAAAATGTCATGAAAAAGAGTAATTTTGTAGCACTGATCCTGGGAACCATCGGCGGCGTGTTCTTCGCGCTGGGGATGTGCATGGTTCTGCTGCCGGAGTGGGACATGGGAACCCAGGGCATTGTCTGCGGCGTGATCGGACTGGCAGTGCTGCTGGCCACCCTGCTGATCTGGCGCAGGATGGAGCACAAGGCTCCTATTAAGATCAGCGGTAAGACGCTGACCGCGGTTTTCGTTGGCATTCTGGGCGCACTGCTGCTGGGCGTGGGGATGTGCCTGTGCCTGCTGGACCCGGCCAAGATGGCCGTGGGGATTGTGGTCGGCGTGGTGGGCATCGTGGTGCTGCTGATGCTCATTCCGCTCCTCAAGGGCATTCACGAGTAAGCAAGTTCGGAATCCGTATATTCCATACAGGTAGACCGCTCTCCAGATCACACATATCGGGGAGCGGTTTTGCTTTTCATATGTTTTGAAACTGCCCACATTGTTGGGGTTCTTCTTTGTAGACACTGGTGCAATCCATTGTTGCAAATCTCCGCTGATTCTCATGCACAAGAACTGGCCGTCTGCAGCATTGACCACATAACCAGCCATAGACAGAAAAAAGCTGGCCCACCGGGGTTTCCCCAGTGGGCCAATGACGTTGTCAGCTTGCTTTGGAGCGGCTTTCAGCCGCTCCTTCTCCGCAGCAATCTCCCCCTGTATCTCTGCTATCATTTCTGCCAGCAGTCTTTCACATTCCACCTCGCTGTGGGCATAGACATTGCGGGTGTGCTTTTTGCCGTCTGGCCAGACGAGGGAGTTTCTGTTCGGTGGTTGCGGGGAAAGTAGCGGGCATTTCCTCCATGCGGTTTTCGGGTATCTTCCCATCCAACTTTCAGAAAGGCTCGCACCGAAACGCACCCTCTCTTCAGCCAGGGAGACAGGGGAGATTTACACCAGAGCTCCTCACGTTCTGATGGGACGTAGCGGTTTGGAATAAGAAATTTCTACCTCTCTGGCGTTTCCGTAGCGTCCTCCACTTGGGCGAAAAATATGGGATTAATTCCCTGGATATCCTTCCGTATCTGCTCCACTTGGTCGCGGAGAGACTGAAAGGGCCCATCTAAATATGATTCCAGCTGCGCTTCAAAACACTGGTTCTTTGGAACTGCACGCGCACAGCAGATCACGGCCTTAATATACTCGTATCCGGTCAGAACATAGTAATACGGAACGTCCGCAGTTTGGGCAACACTGGCCAGCATCTCCTCCAGATTGACGGGGCGCTGCGGATGGGAATCGATATAGCGCTTCTCTTCTTGGAAAAGCGCTTTGATGGGTAGAAGTAAAAAGGCAGAGAACGCATCCGACAGCATCTCTATATAACGTACGGAAAGGCGTGTGTCAGAGCAGTGCTCCGGCCCGAGGGACTCTTTGAGTGTCGTTTTTATCCAATGGTGCCCCAACTCGTGGGCAATGACGTAATTTTTACGGGAGGACGAGATGCCCTCCTCCAGGTGGATGGTGGGTCCATCAGGCAAGTCATAGTCCAGCTTGCCCATCAGCATTCCGATAGATGTGGAGCTGGCCGTCACGTCCAGAATACTAAGGTTGCGCTCTCGGATTTTGAGACCCTCAAAATTTGCAATCTTCCAAACTGGAACAGGAAGCGCGCCGTTGTATTTATCGCGTTCAGCATCGTACCTTTGATAACGAGTACGGAGATCCCGTGCCCCTGCACATAGGATCAAATAAAGTGCAGAGACCTCCTCAAACGCGGAAAAAGGGGTGGAAGATATGGAGAAGTTTTCCCCGCTCTGCTGGTGCTCACTCATAAACTGCATTCCTCCTGCTTAGTGCCGCTTTGATACTGGCTGCTGGGTATATATGGACCAATCTATGCAGTCTGACCCGGAGGGGTGACGCTGATACCCTACTATATTGGCCCTGTCTGCTCTTTATGATTCACAAGAGCGCGTCAAAAAATCCACAGAGCGGTGAGCTGCGATAATTTCAACAATGTTTCGATAAAGGATTTCATTTAGCGCCAAGGCTGTCTCTCGGGAGATACGATTAATGCTGTGCGTTGCCACATAGTCCGCCAGCCGAAGAGTCTCGGGGAGCTTCCTCCACTGTTTAATCTCCTGTTGACAGTGGTTAACAAAGATTTTACATATAACCTGCTCCAGCCGGCCCCTATCGTAATAAAACGCCTGAACAAGCGTTTCCACATCTTCTCTCTGGGAGAAAAATGTCTGTCCTTTCAGCAAGCCCTGCGACTGAGAAAACATTTCCTCAATGGCCTTGGGCAGTGCCTCCTCGGACGCGCTGATGGTGGAGTATATTTGAGTCAGACATTTCTGGAATGTTTGGACATCTATTTGCGGCAAATCAGAAAAACATTCTGGGTTTAAAACCAGATTTGATGTGAGAAAGTCGCGCAGTATGTCCTCAGGTTTACCCCTTTTGCACGGAATCCTTTGCATATCATGCTGCCAATCATCCAGGGCCAGACGGTACGGCGTGGGGAGCTTTGTAATGAATTGCTTGCGAACTTTTTCATACTCCTGAAATTTATCTGAAAAGCATTTAGAGATGGAGTCCCTGCTTGAACAGTATGTCTTCATGTCAGACTCTGCCGCATTGCAGGGGAGAAGTGCGCCCCCCAACTTGTCCAGAATGTGTTCCGGCTGCTCTTCCATAAGTGCTTTTAGATGCTCGGCGTCAATGGGGATTAGCATTTTAGGTGTAGCGTATGCTGGCATGGGCTTCGGGTAAACGCTG
This sequence comes from Clostridiales bacterium, assembly GCA_014799505.1. Classification (GTDB taxonomy): domain Bacteria; phylum Bacillota; class Clostridia; order Oscillospirales; family Oscillospiraceae; genus Enterenecus. Next base: position 89,132 of record JAAVHV010000012.1, on the reverse strand, counting down.
CACATGGAGTCCATCGCCTTCTGGGGTATGGTTAAGCAGTGGAATGCCTCATCCCAGACAGCTGTGACAAAGCGAGCACTGCTCTGATTGGCAATTTGATCCCGCATACGCTCCAGCAGGCAGTACTGGGTTAGGACGTTGGTCTCAATCCAGCGGACGGAGGTCACCTCAAGAACACAGAACTCGTACCGATAGTTCTGATAAAAGGATCGGCCACTGCTGGGGGTGTAGCGTTGTGTGTAGAACTGAGAAGTAGGGATGTTATGGATCAGCCAGCGGGCCAAATTTTCCCGGTAACGCAGATCCGTCTCGTTCCAGTTATTTGCCCGGTTCAGCGATGTGGACACTTGCTTGGCGGAGTTGGCGGCTTTCCGCACCTCATCCTTGAATTTATCGGGCCTGGTACGGAACTGAAGAATCCGATATTTTGTGCCGTCTTGATTAGGAGGATCCTCACAAAGCGAAAAAACGGCGTATCTATTGTTGGAGGAGAAAAGACTGGCCAGTGTAGTGGTGTGGCCGCTGTCGTTCAGACCGTTATCTTCCCAGCTGTCGGTTAAGACATAAAAAAACGGGGAATTTTTCCGAAGCGCCTGTACTTTCTGAAGAATCATAATCGGATCATCGTTTTCCCACAGAAGGTGGGTCAGATAAGAATCTATATCTTTTAAAGCCCTGTCCCAAGGGCATTCCTCCATCGGTCGTATCGTCCCAGCCCCGCAGGCCCGAAAATCCACCACCAGGTCGGTATGGAGAAGCATTTTTCCTAAGAACAGCAACAGAATAATAGAGATCGCCCGTTCACTGATCTTGAAGATTTCCTCTTGAGGCAGAGACGTGTTTGGATCGCAGAGCACATTGATGGAGTCCTCCATCTTCTGGTGGATTTTATCAATTGGCCTGACCTCTTCTGCCTCTGTTTCTACCGGGACTTCATAGGGGTCGCCCGCCATGTGGAGGAATACCCGCCGGACCGTTCTCATCACGGCCGAGCCAACCGTCTGTGAAAAGAATGCCTTTCCTTCCTCAGTAAGGTAGTGCCGGTTAAGCTGAAGAATGTCGGCGGTGCGTTTACTCTTGAGATCAACAAAGTCCAACAGATCCAGATTTCTCGCAAACGGAATTGAATCGGACATTTTGATTCCCTTGTAGTAGAGCGGAGTGCTTTGCTGGGCGGAGTCGTCCTTCCGTTCCCCCATAATTTCACAAAACCGGGTGGCGCTATAGGCGGCGAAAGCGCCCACATCATCACACCAGACGTGGAGCTTGCCTTCATCCAGATCGAACCAATAGCGGTCTCCGTTATCCAGCTGTCCATAAAGATGGTTTTCGTTTAACTGTGAGTCCTGAAGCAGAGCCCAGGAGAGGGGCGGAACCGTCTGGGCCGGAGACGAGGTCTCTTTTTTACCGTCACCCCCTCGCAGCGTGTAGGTCAACTCAAAGTGCAAATTGCGGGGATCCTCCAGCATCCTGTCCAGCCAGGGGTGCATCTGGCCGGAAAACAGGTTTTCCAGCTCCACCCTTAGCGGAAACAGGCGTTCTCCCAGAATCTCGTTGAGATACATGACCATCTGCACCAGAAGCTCCTCTGCTTCGTGGAGCTTCTTCTCGGCTTCGGTGGCCACAAACGGGTCGTAAGAGACTTGGGATCCTTTGAAGATGGATGGGTCGGTATTCTTCTGTTCGCTGGATACGTTGATGGTCACCTTTGTGCCGAAGGGGAGGGTATAGGCGTCGGACAGGCTGGTGGTGTTAATAATGCCGTCTTCGCTGCCGGTCATGGAGGAAAAGCGGATGTTGTACGCCTCCCCGGTTTTGGTCCTGGTTTGTATGTGGAAATGATCTGCCGCCAGAAAAATGGATTGCAGGCCTATACCAAAGGAACCCGTAGGGTAGAGTACGTCCGGCATGGAGGCTTTGAGCTGCTGCTTATCCTTAGATTCCGTTCCGAGATCGGCGATAAAGGAGAGATCGCTCTCCCCAATACCGATGCCGCAGTCCTGCACCTCCACCCGCACGCCGAAACTATGGTAGGGAGCGCGCGCGAAATTCTCCATGATGGCGGTGGCCTCTGCCACCGTAGCCGGAGAGACATATGCATTTTCCGCTGTGACGGCGCAGACGGTCAGCCTTACCACCACCGGATAATGATCCAGGGGGAGCCGCCGGGCAGCATCAAAGAGTACCTCACTGCCGCCGCGTTTGGGCGTATAGGGCGCATAACCAAGGGACCCGCTGCCCTGTGGAGATAGCAGGCCCAGATAATCCTTCCAATACTGCAGTTTTGAAGCGTCGAAAGCGTTTTGGAGAACCTCTCTGAGGAATACCAGCTTGTGTATATAGATGTTAGAGCCCTCCAGTAAGGAGAACGCTTTTTTCTGGGAGATGCGGAAGCTGGCGTTGATAAGCTGCGGGGGAATCTTTGCCCCCTGAACCGTCATTTCGCTAAGTTCAAAGGAGGGGAGCATTCCAGGCAGATCCCCCGGGGCGATCTCGCTCCAGTGGTAACTGGCGTTGCGCAGGATTTGGTCGATTCCCCTGCACTCCGCCTGAATCAACCGAGAGACGCTGTGATCCTCGCAACTTGCCCGCACCTCGATCTTACGGTCGTTGATGCACAGCATCCGAATGGATTCGTGCTTTTTCAGATGCTTTTTTGTCTCGGCGCTGAGTTGCCCGGAGAATTCCTCCATCAAAAGGGGGAAACGGCCGCAGTCCATGTCCAGTGCATCGCCCAGTTGCAGCATGACCGCCACGAACCGGGGATGCATCTTGTCGGATGCTGCGCCGTCATCCTCAAAGGGAAGCTTTAGAATCTCATCGAATTCCCAGACCGTGTGCAGCGCCGCGCACTGGGCAATCCAATAGAAGATTCGGTTGGAGATATCGGACACGCAGAATTGCTCGCTGAAACGGGATTTCGGAGAGGTCAGCGTGTCCTGGAGTCGGCGCTGGGCGATTTGTCCGTGTTTGGTCCGCTGGTACATGGTTAAAAGCTCGGTCATCGCGTGATAGATTTTCAAGTTCTTCTTCAGCGTGTGCTGGTATTTTTCCTGTTCGGTGAGGGGCCGGTCCGGCTGGACATCATCGGGACAGCAATCCTTAATCAGTTGGACGTATGCGGCCAACATCTGATCCGACCCATGGGAAACGCGTTCCAGCATCTCCAGAAATTCTGGAGAGGAAACGATCTTCTCGCGGTCCGCATCTGTGATGCACATTCCGATATCGTGTTCATATGCCACATGCAACAACGCAAATGCATCAGATGCGCTTAGCCGCTTGATACGCTCCTCACCCAGAATGCGCTCCATATTGCGCAGCACAGAGGTGGAGTGGCTTTCATCATGGCGGCTATACATGGGGAAAGATACCAGTGTCCAGCGCAAGAGCTGTTCCAGCATACGCTTATTGTGGCACCATGTGGTCCATAGAACCTCATGCTGAATATCGTGTTCGGGATGGTTCTTGTATGCCATCAACTGCCGCTCAATAGTGAAGGGCATATGGATATGACCGTACTGGCCGATGGGTTCTGTCATACAAGATCACCTCACTCATTCAGATTTGATAGATTGTGAATATTATACAGAAACATATTTCTAATGTCAATCCGTGGCAAGGCGCGTTTCGGGAATATGGGGATAAAATCCGGTTCATTGCGCCACCGCTTCAGCTCATCTAACTCTCAACAGTATGCCTTAAGGGTTTGGGGTCGCCTTTTCCAGCGCTGTGATCTTCCTGACACCTAACAAGCCACAGATAGAAAAAAGCCGGCCCACCGGGGTACTCCCGGTGGGCCCTGTTGGGCCGCCCCGTAGGCCAGCGCGATGGGTTCCGTACAGCCCATGGCCGGAACCGGTTCTTCCTTCAAAATGCTGACATATGCGTCATGCAGCAGTTTGTCCATTACGATTCTCCTCACAGGGTGAACACCGTGTCCAGCTCCCCGGCGCAGGCATCCACTTGCCGCTGGGAGCCCAGCACGCAGACCGAGCCGTTTTCCGTCACCGCCCGCAGCGCGGGGATCAGCGTGGCCACCGTCTCCGGTCCCGCGGACAGCATCTCCCGGCGGATACGGCACAGGTCGTCCTGGGTGATGCCCTTCCACCGACGGATGTCGGCCATCTTGCCCTTCATCTTTGGCGTCAGCAGCGGGTCAGACTCCGCGATGGCCCCCAGGATGAAACCAGTGAGATCCATGCTCCCGGCGCTCTCCAGGAAGTCCGCGCTTTGCCGGTAGCAGTCCAGCGTCCGGTTGGCGCTGGGGTCGCGGTAGGAGTAGAACCCCGCCATGCCGGTGTCCCCCAGCAGCATCCCCGTGCCATAGGCCCCGCCCTGGACCCGGACGGCGTTCCACAGATAGGCCAGTGATACCACGCGGCCCGCCACCTTGGCCGCGCCCCGGTTGGGGGCATCCAGTATGCCGCCCGTGGCGGCGAAGGACACGTCCACCGGGATGACGATGCCCTCTTTCCGCTTTCCCCAGGGCCGGACTGCGGGGGCGGCGGGCAGGTCGAAGCTCCCCTCCGGAATGCGGCCTGCCAGAAGCTGTGCGGCGGCCTGTGCCGCCTCCCCGTTCATCCCAGTCACGCTGAGGGTCAGGCGGCTGCGGGTGAAGATTGTCCCGGCCAGCGCGGCCAGCTCCCCGACCAGGGCCGGGAACGCGGCGTCAAAATCCGTCTCCAGTTCCTTCAGCCACTGAAGATAGGCAATGCCGCTGGAATATTCTTTCACCGCTCCCTCGACGGTGATCCCGGCGGCCACCCGGCCCACGGAGACCGCATGGCCCGCCATGGCAGCCTGCTCCGTCATCGCGGCCCGGGTCTGACACAGCAGGGCGTACACCTTCTCCCGGTCATCCAGCACCGTCCCGGTGAGGATCTCCGCCAGCAGCTCCACGGCCCGGTCCACCTTCCCGTCCAGCACACTGCATGAGGCGCACAGGAACGTCCGGCACCGCTCAGGCTGTTGGAAACCGCCGTAGGGCTCCACAGAGAAGTCCAGGCTGCCGAATTGGGAGCGAATCTCCCGCTGGAGCGCCTCCAAGCTGTGGCCCACAGTGTCCAGCGAACTCAAGAGCCTGCACAGGAAAGAGACCTTGGACAACTGCTCCGGGGGCAGGTCATCCAGTGCAAAGTAGAAATTCAGATAGGTGATGCCGTCGGTGGGGATCTCGTGGCGCAGCACCGTTACCCCGGCAAGCTGCTCCTCCCGGATAAGAAGCTCCTCTGGCTCCTCTGGGATCTGATCCAGCTGGAGCATGGGGATGGTGGCCAGCTGCTCCGGGGTATCGGGGGTATTCTGCCAGGTTTCAATATTGGCCTGAGCCGCCCTGATCTGGGCAGTCTCGGTTTCGCTCCAGGCAGCTTGAGCGGCGTGGAGCCGGGCGGTCTCCTGCTCCTGCCGCTCCTGGCCGATGGTGTGGGAGGGGCGCATGACCACCCGGCAGGTGTGGGGGTTGTCCAGCAGCACCCGCTTCAGCAGCGTTTCAAACCAGCCCTGCGCGCACTTCTCCCGCAGCTCATCAAACAGGGTGCCCACCGTCAGGTTGGCGGCGGGGTCGCCGCCGTACAGCCAGCTCTCCAGCACATTGAAGCCGAACACCAGACCCTGGGGCATGGAGCCGTAGTCCCGCTCCCGCATCTGGAACTCCAGATTGTCCAGCGTGGCCAGGATGCGGGCGTGATCCAGCCCCTCCCACGCCAGCTTTTCCAGTTCGTCCCGGAGGGCGGTGGACACCTCGTCCAGCTTGCCCGCGTCGATATCCCGGGCTTCCAGCAGCATCCAGGGCTGCTGCACCCCGTCCCGCAGGGAAAGCTGCACATCTTTGGCCAGCCCCGTTTCCAACAGGCGGCGCTTCAATGGCGCGTGGTTATCGCCGCACAGCGCATCGGCCAGCACCCTTAGCGCCACCTGCTCCACCCGATCCCGGAAAGTGCAGGCCACGAAGCCCTGGGCCAGCCGGGTGCGGCCCTTTAATTCCTCCTGAGGGGACAGCTCGTAAGTGACTTCCGCTGTCCCGCCGTCCACCGGCTCCTGCATGGCGATGGGCCCGGGGGCGGGGGCGCGGTCATAAGCGGACAGGTATTCGCCATCTAAAATGGACAGCACCTGGTCGATATCCACCCGCCCGTCCAGGAAGATATAGGAGTTGGAGGGGTGGTAGAGCCGCTTGTGGGCGGCGGCGAAGCTCTCGTAGGTCAGCTCCGGGATGTGGGTGGGATCGCCGCCGGAGACATAGCGGTAGCAGGTGTCCGGGAACAGGCGGCGGTTCATTTCGCTCTCCAGCAGGGTGTCCGGCGAGGCGAAGGCCCCCTTCATCTCGTTGAACACCACGCCCTTGTAGCTGGCCGCGCCGTCCCCAGCCAGCTCGTAGTGCCAGCCCTCCTGGCCGAAGATCTCTGGCTTGGAGTGGATCAGTGGGTGGAGCACCGCGTCCATGTAGACCCGCACGAGGTTGATGAAATCCTGCGTATTCCGGCTGGAGACAGGGTAGAAGGTCTTGTCCGGGAAGGTCATGGCGTTGAGGAAGGTGTTCAGGGAGCTTTTCATCAGCTCCACAAAGGGCTCCTTCACCGGAAAACGGTCCGAGCCGCACAGCACCGAGTGCTCCAGGATGTGGAACACGCCGGTGTCGTCCCAGGGCTGGGTCTGGAAGGCGATGCCGAAGGTCTTGTTCTCCTCATCCCGCTCCAGCCACACCAGCCGCGCGCCGCTCTTTTCGTGCTCCAGCTCGTGGAATTTGGCGTTCAGCTCCTCCAGTTCCCGGGTGGATTTCAAAGCAAACCCATATTTCATGCTGTTCATGTGTTTCTCTCCTATGATTTATTTTACATTTCTTTGGCAGAAAAAGAGCCGCTGCGCCATCGCTGTAAACGCTCAGCGTCGATGTACCGTTCATAACTGAACCCTTGCCCCCGAACCTCCCGCACCTGGGTAATGGTTAGGAACGCCTCCGGGTCGATGGAATCGATCAGCTCCTTGGCGGCAAACAGCTTCCGGGGCGGGATGACGCATAGGATGCCTTTCCCTTGCCAGCCCGCGCAGCCGGTTTCGATGAGCAACAGCGTGACCCCCGCCTGAAGCTCCGTGAGCAGCTTTGCCCGCAATTCCTCAAACTGCCGGGATATGACCAGCAGCTGGATCTGTGACTGGCCCAGCAGCATCACCTGGTTCAGCACCAGCGATTCAATCACCAGCGTGATAATGCCGTAAAGGATCTGCTCCGTATCGGAAAACAGCGCTTGCACGCCCAGCACCACAATATCGGTGGCCCAGACACAGACGGACAGCGGCCAGTGGAGCCATTTGTTCATTACCAGATTGATTACATCCGTTCCGCCGGTGGATGTGCCCAACCGAACGATTACCCCTAATGCGGCGCCAAGCAGCCCTCCGGTGAAAAGGGAAGCCAGCAGTGGGTTTGTTGTGAGAGCGCCGATTCCCGGTATACACTGCATAGCGGCCAGGAATATGGGGAACACCAAGGAACTGGCCACTGTAGTCAGGAAAAATTTCTTCCCCAGCACGATCAGCCCCAGAAGAAGCATCAGGACATTCAGAATCAATACCGCCAACGCCGTGTCAATCGAAAAGAAACGGTTCAGCGCCAGAGCGATTCCGGTGGTCCCAGCCATGATGATTCCGTGGGGACTGACAAACGCGGCGACCAGAAAGGCGACGACAGCATTCGCAGCCAGGATCATTGCCCAGGGCCGCAATGCGTTGAATACACTTTTGCGGGACGATTTCATAGCGCGCCTCCTATGTGAACAAACATTGCAATTCTATAAAATTGTGGTATACTCAGAGCATCGGCCAACTGTGGAGAAAAAAGATAAGGAGGCGGCGCAGATGCAGTATATCCATGTATTTCTCTGCGCGGCGGCGGCTTGGTATGCCGCTGGACTCTTTATTCGTTTGACACCCAGAAACGCGGCGATCGACGCGGCTGCCGCCGGGATGCTGTGCGGTCTGCTGGCGTTCCTGCTGCCTGTGGCTGGGCTGACGGGGGACTGGACGCAGGCGGTGTTCCTCCCGCTGGCCTTAGTTCTGCCCATTCAGAAAAAAGTAAGCTGGACGGATCGTGCCCTGGCCTTGCCGCTGGCAGGCGGCGCGTATGCCGTGCTGTCGTTCCTATGCCAGTCTGTCCGGGCGTTCCTCCCCGCCGCCGGGGCGTTTGGGACGGCCTGTGGGCTGATCGCAGCCTTCTGCGCTGTGAGCCGCGCAATGCGGGGACTGGTGCCGCCGGAAAACTGGATGGAATTTTTCAGCCAGACCGGCCAGGAGCAGTTCCCGGTTCGCCGATGGCAGGTGGGATTGTCCCTCTGGCTGATGGCGGCATTGGAGCTCCTGCTCCCCTTGGCGGCGGACAGGCCGGAAAGCCTTGCCCGGGCCGCTGTTTTAGGCGGGACGTACCTCCTGCTATACTGGGGGACGGTGTATGCCGTCTGCCTCATGACCGCCTATCGGCGGGAGCGGCTGACGGCTCTTATTGACCAGGACTACCGCAATGAGATGCAGGCGTTTATGAGCGTCATCCGCTCCCAGCGGCACGACTACAACTTCCATGTCCAGGCCCTCTCCGGTTTGGTCAGCACCGGGGACTTGGACGCCTGCCGTAAATACCTGGACGATCTGGTGCAGGACTCGGCGGCGATGAACACCATTCTGCCCATTAAGGACCCGGCGATCGCGGCGTTGATCCACAGCTTCCGAATTATGGCGATGGAGGACGGGATCAAACTGCATCTGGATATTCAGAACGATCTTTCCAGTGTGGTCACCAGCGTCTACGAGACCAATAAAGTGATCGGCAATCTCCTGCAAAACGCCATCGACGAGGTCCGCACCCATACGGACAAATCCTTTGGAATTCACCTCTATATCCTCAAACGGGGAGAGAACTGTATCATCCATGCTGCCAACAAAATTGGGCCAAAATCCGATGCCCAGGCATACTTGCAGGATATTTATAAGCCCGGCCTGACTACCAAATCCGGGCACGAGGGCATTGGCCTGACCGGCATCCGGCAGGTCCTGAGCCGCTATCGGGGCGTGGTGTATTCCCGTCTGGAGGATGATATCATCCATTTCATCGCCAAGATCCCGCTGCGGATGGAAGGAGACCCGCTATGAGTCCTAATATTTTAATTGTGGACGACGATGAGAACTCCCTTCGTCTCTCCCTTACCGCCATGGAAGCTTTGACGGACCCGTCCTGTATCCACTGCGCCCGCACCGCAGCAGAGACGATGGCGGCTTTAGCGGCGGAGAAAATCGACCTGGTATTTTTGGACATTGATATGCCGGATACCAGCGGCTTCTCCATCGCGGATTACCTGCGCCAGAACTATCCACAGATTAAATATGTTTTCCTCACGGGATATGTGGACTTCGCCGTTCGGAGCTACGACTATGAACCTTTAGATTTTCTCACCAAACCGATTGATTTGATGCGCCTGCGCAAAACGCTGGAGCGCTATGAGTCCCGCAGTCAGCAGCAGGGCGCGGACTATTCCCGGGAGCGGATCGCGGTAGAGACCAGCATCGGCTTTGTGCTCCTTTCCCCCTCTGAAATCTCCTACGCGGGGAAGGAGCATCGGGCGGTGAAGCTCTACCGCACCGGCGGGGAGGAGTACGTCGTACGCCACTCCCTGGATGAGTTGGAATCCATTTTCTCCGATTTTGGATTCTTCCGCATCCACCAATCTTACCTTGCCCCGCTGTCCAACATCATTTCCGTGCAGCCTTCCCGGTTTGGGAAGACCTATGAAGCGGTCCTGTCGGATCAAACCCACCTGCCGGTGAGCCGGGACAAGTACCAGAAGCTGCGCAGCTTCCTCATCAGCAAGGGAATCCAATTCATCTGAAATTGTTACCCCAAAAGCTCCGGCGCACGCCTGCGGTGCGCCGGAGCTTTTTCGTTTACTTTTCCTTGTAATACAGCAGGCAGTGGCAGTATCCCTCGAACTCCGGGTCCTCGCACTGGCGGCGAAACTCCTGACAGACGCACTTATACTCCTCTGTCCGCTCCGTGCGGCAGGGGCAGTATCCGCCGCTCTCCTTCAGCCCCTCCCGGACCGTGCGGACCACCTCGGCATTTTCATTCAAACGGATTTTACCCATTGCGCTCTCCCCCTTAATCGTACAGCAGCTTGGCGATTTCGCCGTCCATTACGCTCCGTTCGCCGTGGGTTTTGCCCTCGTAAAAGAGCTTTCCATCCCGGAAGTATTTCAGCGTAGGCACAGCCACGACGTTGAACCGTTTCTTCAGTTCTGGGCATTGGTCCACATTCACTTTGATGAAGCGGAGCATGGCGTAGTCGTTGCTCATCTCGTTGTAGATGGGCTCCAGCATTTTGCAGGGGCCGCAGTGTGTGCCATAAAAATCTACGGCCACATAGTCCGCCTGGATCAGTTCGTCAAATGTCCTGTCGGTTGCTTCGTGTACCATTGTTCACGCCTCCAAAAATTGGTCCGTGTACTTGCTCAGTTCCTCCATGGCCGCCTCCATGGCAAACTTGCCATGAATCATGGGCTCGCAACTGGTGGCCCGCAGCTCGTCAACGGGCATACCGTGTTCCGCCGCCAGCTTTTCCAGCCCCTCTTGGCAGATCTGTTCCATCGTCCGGCCGGAGAGCTTTTCCGCCATATNGGACTGCACCACATAGGCGTCAAAGGCCCACTCCTGCTCCTTGTACATCTTCTCNTTGGCCTGCTCCTCAGTGAGGAAGTCAAAGCCNTCNCTGGGGATNTTGGGNTCNATCCCGGCGGCCAGGAAGGCCTCGTAGAGGAAGTTGATCCGNTCCCACATCCAGGCGGACTTTTCCTCCGGNTCAATGAAAATNTCGGACTTTTCCTGGATCTCCTCCAGCAGGAAGTTTGCCGANCGGTACAGGGCCTGCTGCCGGTAGAAGGCNCCNTTGTCCTCCCGGTACCAGCGNTCGTAGTCCGCNACGGTNNCCACGCCNTCNATGCCCTCCAGCTTTGANCAGCTCNTCCCCNATGGGCATATTGCTGCGGCGGACGATCCGCTTGACGGTGAGCTTTACTTCCCCTTCCGCNGTCTGCACCGTACGGCANTCGCCCACCTTCGCGCCCACGCAGGCNTTNTCCAGCTCCGCGGGACACAGCCCCCGGCCCGGATAGAACAGCAGNGTNTCCCGGTNCCACCGNGCCGCGCCGCTCTCNCCGCGGCAGGCCACNCTGTCGCCGGNCNGGNCNTCTTCCGCGTCNGNCTCGAANGCGTGGTTCCGGGAGAGGGTNTCCAGCTGNGCCNGGACCTCCTCNTCCTTCACCCGCCAGAGACGCAGNTCNTCNGGGATGNNAGACTGTNTGTAGTCATACANCCGNGTAATTGTTGATTTCATCGTNTCCTNTANGCTCCCTTCCTTACGCTGTTCTGCTCACAAAATCGCGATAAAAGGCGCAGCTTTTCAGCAGCTCCTCCGGCGAGCCCTCNGCNTCCACCTGNCCGTCCCGGAGGACGATGATGTGGCTGGCATCCCGGGTAGCGGAGCNGCTGTGNGCGATCATCACNGTGGTCCGCCCCCGCATNAGGTTTGCCAGNGCCTGACTNACCANTTTCTCNCTNTTNGCGTCCAGGTTGCTGGTGGCCTCGTCCAGCAGCAGGTAGTCCGGGTTGCGCATCATGGCCCGGGCAATGGCNATGCANTGGCGCTGNCCGCCGGAGAAATTGCCGCCGCCCANGCCTACCGGTGCGTCGAACCCGCCGGGGGTGGCCATGACGAAGTCNTAAANGCCCGCCAGNTTTGCCACGTNCACCAGTTCCTCCTCNCTGACCTTGCGGCGCACNCCGTANAGGATNTTGTCCCGGACNGTGCCGGACANCAGGGGCTTATCCTGGCTGACNATGGCNAAGGACTGCCGCCAGGAGGTGAGTTCAAACTNCCGGANNTCGGTNTCGCCGAAGCNGACGCTGCCCTNNNNGGGNTCGTACATCCGCTCNANCAGCTTAAACANGGTGGACTTGCCCGCGCCGTTGTCNCCGATGATGGCGGTGANCTCNCCCTTGGGNATNNGGCAGCTGAGGTTNTTCAGCACNGGGANCTCCTGATAGGAAAANTCCACGTCCCTGACNACGATGTCCGCATCGGGCACATCCATTTCAATGCCGNCGGTCTTNTCNTCNGGGGTCTCCANCAGNTCGACGATCTTTTGGAGACGGCCGTTGGCGGCTTTGATGCGTCCGTAAAGAAGCAATACCTGCATCAGGCGCACGCCCATCATACTGGACAGGTTNTANAAGCCCACCAGCTTGCCNGTGGTGATCTCCCCGGCCTGCACCAGCTGTCCNCCCGCCACAAANGCGATCACGATCATAACACAGGCCAGCACCTCCATCAGCAGCACGCTGGCGCTGTTGGCGGTGGAAGTTAAGNAGCCCACCCGGAACTGGCGCTGGAAGNGNCTGCGGCCCTCCTGCTGCTCGGCGTATTCTGTCCGGGCGGCTTTGATGAGACGCAGNCTGCGCGTGCGCTCTACCAGGTAGCCCAGGGTATTGGAGAACGCCGACTGGTACTTGTTCTGGGCATAGAAGTTCAGCCTGCCGAAAGNCCAGGACAGCAGGAGCACCGCNGGGATGGTCAANGCGGAATAGAGGGTCAGTACCGGGCTGTAGCTATACATCCGGCGCNCCGCCACAATGGCGGCATAGACCGCCGAAATGAGGATGATGGAGACNCTGAANTACTCGGAGGCATAGTCGCAGTCAGTGGTGACCCGGCTGACCAGGCTGTCGNCGCCCTCTNTGTCATAGCAGCGGGTGGGCAGGCGCATGAGCTTGTTCCACAGCTTGGTGCGCACGCCCAGGNTGATTTTCTGCGACATCCACCCGGANCCGTAGGAGTCTATGATCGTACTCACGGCCCCCAGTACCAGCACGACGATAAACCGNACCAGCATGGAGCCGTTGATNGCCTTCTGGCTGGCGTCGATGATGTCCGCCGTCAGGGTGGCCTGCTCCAGGAACAGGTAGGACTCGCCGATACCCAGGGCCAGCAGCAGAAAGTACACCAGCCAGGGGATCTTTACGCCTTGAAAGACGTTGATATAGCGTTTGAGATGCTTCATGCCGGCTCCCCCTCCAATTGCTGGGTCTGTACCATGTCGCGGAACAGGGGGCAGCTGTCCATCAGGCCTTCATAGCGCCCTGTCCCCTTCACTTCTCCCTCCTGCATGACCACGATTTGATCCATATTGCGGATCAGGGACATATCATGGGTAATCAAGAGGATGGTCTTGCCCCGGAACATACGGAAGATTGCCTCCTCCACAGCCTTGGCGGTTTTGGCATCCAGGGCGCTGGTCGGCTCATCCAGCAGGAGGACATCCGCATCCCGCAAAAACTCCCGGGCTAGCACCAGTCTCTGCCGCTGCCCCCCGGAGAGGGAAGCGCCGTCGGCGGCCACCGAGGCGTCCAGCCCGCCGGGCAGCTTCTGAATAAACTCCCAGGCCCCGGCGTTTTGCGCCGCCTCGATCAGCTCCCGGTCAGAAATACTCCGGCGGATGCCGTAGGTGAGGACTTCCCGGACAGTACCGCTGAAAACGCCCGCGTCCTGCTGGACATAGGAAAAACGGCCGCGCAGGTTCGTCAGGCTTTCTTTGCGGACGTCGCCGTGTCCCAAGCGGACACAGCCCTCATCCGTCTCATAAAACCGCTCAAGCAGATTGAGGAGCGTAGTCTTGCCGCTGCCGCACAGGCCTACGATGGCTGTGGCGGTCCCGGCGGGGACGGCAAAGGAGACGTTTTTCAGCGCCTGCTTTTCGCCGTAGGCGAAGGAGACGTTCTGGAATTCCACGCTCTCGGACCCCTTGGAGACCGGAGCGGCGGAAGCGGCTTCTTTGGTCTCCTGCTCGGACTGCTCCTTGGGGGCATCCATGATTTCCACTACCCGAACGGCCATGCCCTGGGCGGATTTCAGCGTTTGCCAGTAGCCGATAATCTCCACAAAGCGGGAGTTGATCTGGGCAGCAAAAAGGAAGAAGGCCACCCACTGGGCGATGTCGATGCGTCCGCTCTGGAGCAGCAGGACGCCGAAAATCACCGTTACCAGGCTCTGGAGCAGGGTGATGCCGGTGGAGATGCCGGTGTTGGCGCACTCCACTTTTGTCCGCTTCATATTGGCCCGAAAAAGGTCTTTGCAGGCGGAGGCCCCGTTCTCCAGTTCCTCGTCCTCGTTGGTGTAGTATTTGATGAGGGACAGGTTCTTTACCCGTTCGGCCAGGTAGCCGGTCAGTACGCCGATGCGTCCGTAAACCCCAGCCTCAGCTTTGTACATCCAGCGGCTGACCACCACCATGTAGACCCATTTTATCGGCAGCAGCACCAATACCGAGAGGGTCAGCAGGAAGTCGTACTCGCCGATCTTAGCCATGGCGGCCACGATGTAGTAGCAGCCGGGGATGATGCTGGTGATAAAGCTGACCAAGCTGGTGACCGCGGCTTCCAGGTCGTTGGTGACGGCGCTTGTCAGCTGTGCGGGGGCGTGCTCATCATAATAGCCCGTCTGGATGCGGGTCATGCCGCCCCATGCTTTGTCGCGGGCGTTGCGGATCGCCATATTTTTGGCCACGCCCATACACCAGAAATCCACAAATAGAACTACGCCGTAGGATATATAGTAGATCACTGCGTCCCGCAGGGCCTGGGGATCCAGACTGCCGCTCATGAGGGCGGCAGTGGTGGTGGGCAGGGCCAGCAGCAGATGGTTATATCCCATCTCGCAGAGGAAAGCCAGCGCAATCATTGGCCAGGGCAGATTGATCTGCCGGACCATCCGAAGAAACGCACGCCAGCTGCCGTAGGCTTGCCGTGCGTTCGCCCGGTCTCTCGGTTTCCCTTTCATGTTATTCTCCCGTTACCCAGATCACTCCATCAGCTTGCCGCCGGTGGAGGTCTGCATAAATTCCACATAAGCGGCGACCGAGGGTTCGCTGAGCATGCCGTAGCTCTGGAATGCGGCAAGCGTAGCCTCCATCGTATCTCCGTCAGTGGAGGAGCACAGTACCGTAGCATCGTTCTCCGCAGCCTGAAGGGCCTGCCCCTGGCTGGCGTAGAGGTCGATGGTGGCCAGGGCGTGCTCGGCGCTGTCGCATACAAGGAACTCATAATCCATCACGGGGGCGTCGTCCTTGGCATAAATAATGGAATAACTGGCCTTGAGTCCGTATTCGGCGGAGGCCGAGGAGATCATCTGCGAGTTCTCGTCACAATAGAGAACATAGCGCGTATCAAAGTCCAGGTCCGCCGGATCCTCGAAGGTATAGTTGTCGGTCAGCTTCACCGCGCCGGAGCTGCCAGCAGCCCCCTTGGGTTCATCGATGTTGGTGGCAAACAGGGAGCATCCGCTGAGCACGGTAGACATCAATCCAACGACCAGAATAAGGCTTAACATCTTTTTCTTCATAGGTAATTCCTCCCAAGCTGTTTTTCCGTCTGTCCGGATAATCTTACTATACATTAATCAATTAAAGTGCGCAACTGAGCCAGACTATCCCGGCTATTTTCCAGACAATTTCGGTATCTGGGCTGTCTGTTTGGGGCGGAGGGATGCTGGTGGGCGCCTGAAACAAAGATCCGCATTTTTGCATATGTTTCAAGTTGTGCCGGGAATATTTGTCGAGTTGTGTTTCGCTCGGCGCGATTACTGCTGGGGCTGGTTTGTTCCGAAGACGAAAAAAGTCACCCGGTACTGTAACCGGGTGACGGATGGGTTTTACCGCCCGGGGCGAGATCATGGGTCTGGAAGCGACCTAATTGCCCTGCTGGCGGTGTTGATTTGCTTGACCTGTACCGGTTGCACCTCTGCATTCAGCAATGCGGAAGCTTATTTCAACAACACAAAAAGCATCTTGAACGATTTGCTTCCTGGAAAGGGCTCTGCGTCGTCGGAGGGGCAGCAGACCGCAGAACCCCTGGCCGCCCCCGCCGCTGTGGCCAATTCCTGGGATGTGGCGCTGGCGGAGGCGGTGGGGAAACACCTGGGGGCGGAGGCGCCGCGCTGGAGGTGGATGTGCTGCTGAAAAACGAGGGCCGGATTCGTCCTGTGGAAACTGCGCCGCCTGGGGGCGGTATTCGGGCATTTCGTCCAGCAGACGTCCGTTCAGCCGGTGAATGATTTCCTGCCCGGTCATTTACATCATCTCCGGGATAACAGGCCGCCGGAGCTGGGCACAGCCATGGCGCTGAACCCCTCTGGGGTAGCGCAGCTCCGGCCAGCCAAAGCCCATCAGCGACCCGACATAGTGGTCATTGGGGATACCCAGTAAAGCATAAATGTCGGGCATCAGCTCCAGCACGCTGCGGGGGAAGGTCATCATCACACAGCCCAGCCCCCGGGAAGCGCAGAGCAGATCCCACCAGGCGCAGGCAATATTGACGTCCTCATAGGCGCAGGCCACATCCTTCTGCTCGTGGGGGATGAGCAGATAGGGGGCGGAGCACAGGAGCATATCGGGCCGCACCTTGGCTTCCCACCCCTTCATCTGGCCGTAGTAGTGGGCGTCAAAGGTCTTGGGATAGATGCCCCGGGCGGCCAGCTCCTCCATCCTGGCATAGGCCAGGTCGTGGAAGCGCCGAGTCTGCTCCCGATCCAGGAAGGTGTATTCCACCTTGCGCTTGTTGCTGCCAGTGGGCAGGTTTTGGAGGACGGCGAACATCTCCTCGATGATTTCCATGGGCACGTCTTTCTGGAGGTAACGCCGGCAGGCCCGGCGGGTGGTCAGCAGGGCGTCCAGCACGGGGGCCGCCGTCTCCGGCTTGGGAGCGGGCAGGCTGTCCTCCGGCTTCCGGTCAAAAATGGAGATGGCCTCGGTGGGACACACCGCCAAACAGTGCTGGCATTCCCAGCAGCCCGCCCAGCCGAACTCGGTCACCGGGGCGATACGGGCCTTTCCACGCTCATCCACGGACAATATTTCCCCACAGCACACTTTGGTGCAGGTTCCGCAGCCGATGCACTTGCTCTCGTCCAGCTGGAAATGGGTGATATCCATAGGTATTTTCTCCTGTGCATTTTACAAATCGTTTACAACCTGGGGGCAAAATCACGGCTCCGCCGTACCAACTGGGCCACGAACGGGGTGGCGGGGCTGGTCATCACCGCGCTGGGGGGATCGAATTGCGTCGCTCTCCCCTCCTCCATCACCAGCACCCGGGTGCCCAGCTTCAGGGCCTCCTCAATATCGTGGGTCACGAACAGAATGGTGATGCCCCGATCCTGGTGGAGACGTAAAATCTCGTCCTGGAGCTGGCGGCGGGTGATTTCGTCCACCGCGCCGAAGGGCTCGTCCATCAATAAAATATCCGGCTGGGCGGCCAAGGCCCTGGCGATGCCCACCCGCTGGCGCTGGCCCCCGGACAGCTCGCGGGGATAGCGGCCCACCAGGTTGGGTTCCAGGCCCACGGTTTGCAGCAGCTCCGCCGCCCGGCGGCGGCGTTCCTCTCCCTTCCAGAGGGGGGACTTGGAAATGGTGGGCACATAGGCGATATTTTTCTCCACCGTCATGTGGGGGAACAGCCCCACGTTCTGGATGGTGTAGCCGATGCCCCGGCGCAGGGCTACGGGGTCGGTGTTCGCCACGTCCTTCCCCTGCACCAGCACCCGGCCCGAATCGGCGGGGATCAGGCCGTTGACCAGCCGCAGGGCGGTGGTTTTCCCGCAGCCGGAGCGACCGATCACCGTCAGGAACGTGCCCCTTTCGATGGAAAGTGAGAAATCCTGTAAAACCGGGTGTTCATCGAAGGACTTGCGCACACGGTCAAATTGAATGATGGTTTCCGCCATGGCTTATCCCTTCAAAACGCCCTTTTCCACCAGGAAGTTCCGGGCCACCTCTTTTTCGTCCGCACCCTCGACTTCCACCAGGTAGTTCAGATGGGCCATCTCGCCGTCGGTCAGCAGGCCGTCCATCTTCATCAGCGCTTTCTCCAGCCCGGGGTATTTTTCCAGCGCGTCCTGCCGCACCACGGTGGAACAGAAGTAGTTGACCTGGAGGTGCAAGTCGTCCTCCAGGGTGACCAGACCGGCGGCCGGATTGCCTAATTGGGCGTCGGTGGTGAAGGCGTTGGTGACGTCGATGTCCCCGCTTTGAACGGCGGTGTACCGCAGTCCGATGTCGATGTCGCTGACAGATTTGAACTTTAGTCCGTAGGTTTCGCACAGCAGGGGGAATCCGTCCGCCCGCTCCTGGTAGTCGGGGTTGCCGCCGAAGTTCAGTTCTCCGGCCACGGCGGCCAAATCGCTAGTGGTTTTCAGATTGTACTGCTGGGCAATATCATCCCGCACAACGACAGCATATGTGTTGTTGAATCCATAAAGCGCCACCCAGGTCATGTCGAACTTTTCCTCGTATTCTGCTTTGAGGTCATCGAACATCTTGGTGTCGTCCACACCTATGGCTTCGTGATCCAGCACCATCACCCAGCCGGTGGAGGTGTACTCCGGATAGAGGTCAAACTCCCCCTTCTCCATGGCGGGCTGAATATTGCTGGTACTGCCGCCGATACCTTTGGTGATCTCCACCTCGTAGCCCGCGTCCTCGATGATGAGCCCCAGCATCTCGCCTAAAATGTACTGCTCCGTCATGGGCTTGGTGGCGATTTTCACCGGTCCGGCACTGGCGGCGGGGGATTTGCCGCAGGCGGACAGACTCAGAACTGTGACTAAGGCCAAGGTTAACGCAAGAATTTTCTTTTTCATTGTAATCAGCTCCCGTATTTTTTAAAGTGTTTTTCTACGCGTCCCAGAATAAAATCCAGCAAAACCGCCAGGGTCGCAATCAAAATGCTCCCTGCCGCGGTCATGGCGGGATTGTAAATGGTGATGCCCCGGTAGATGGACACGCCCAGGCCCCCCGCGCCCACAAAGGAGGCGATGCCCGCCACGGAGACGGTCATGACCACCATGTTCCGCACCCCCGCCAGGATGACCCCGGCGGCCATGGGCAGCTTGACCCGCAGCAGCGCCTGCATGGCGGTGCTGCCCATGCCGGTGGCCGCCTCCAATATGTCCGGATCCAAAGTGGTCAGACCCACGTAGGTGTTGCGGACCATGGGCATGACCCCGTAGATAGTCAGGGCGATCACCGCCGTCTTATTGCCGATGCCGGTAAAGGGGATCAGGATGCCCAGCAGGGAGATGGCGGGGATGGTGTACAGCACATTGCATATCCCCATGACGGCGGGGGCCAGCTTTGGGCGCTGGGCGATGAAGATTCCCAGCAAAAGCCCGATAGTTCCGGACAGCAGGATGGCTTGTCCCGACAGGAGGAAGTGATCCCACAGCAGGCCCAGGAACCAGTCGCTGCGCTCCATATAGAGCGCAAAAATCTCTTGAATCAGCTCTCCCATGGCGGTCACGGATGCAGCCGGTCAACGGCACTGACTGGGCAGAACTCCACGCACCGCCCGCACTGGAGACAGTGGGTCTGGGGATGGCCCTGGGCGTCCACGGTGGCGGCGGTGGCAATCTTCACCTGCCGGAACAGGCCGATGTACTTCTTCGCGGTTTCGTTCATACTGGGACCTCCGATTTTCGGGGAAATCCGTGTCCCCGTTTGCTGCTATCAGTATAGCGCAAAATTGCGCCGCCGCAAAGTACGCACAATATTGTGGCATAGTTACTTGGAGGTAACAATTGGGCAATTGCAGGGCATTGCGCACCCTGTCCCACACAATTTTTCATCTAATCATACAAACGCTTGACACGCGCCTGTTTTATACCGTAAAATTATGCTGTACATTCCAGTTGGGAACTATAGCGAGTTGGAGGCAATTTTTATGGCTGCTGTGAAAGAACTTCCCGCCTGCCCGGTGGAGACTACCTTGGCTTTGATTGGTGATAAATGGAAGGTCTTGATCCTGCGGGATCTGCTCCCTGGCACAAAGCGGTTTGGAGAATTGAGGAAGTCCCTTGGAACGGTCAGCCAAAAGGTGCTGACCACCCAGCTGCGGCAAATGGAGGACGGCGGACTGGTCATCCGCACCGCCTATGCCGAGGTTCCGCCCAGGGTGGAATATACGCTGACAGAGCTGGGCTATAGTCTGAAGCCTGTTCTGGATGCTATGGTGACATGGGGCACGGAGTATAAGGCAAAGCAGGCCTGAAGATTTCCTGCTGGCCGGCAGGCTTTTGCACCTTGACCACATAACAAGCCGCAGCCAGAAAAAGGCGGCTCACAGGATTCTTTTCCGGGTGAGCCGCAGACGTTTGTCGGCTTGCTTTGGATCTTGGGGCCTTTGATTTCCGGTTGGTTGCGGGTGGGATAGTCAGGCCGCAGAACGAACAGCACAATGCACAAAAACAAATCCGCCTTTTTGGAGGGTGTCGTTCAAAAAACGACACCCTCCTAAAATTTGCCCCATTTCAAGCCGGCGGTTCATTTGTTAAACTTAATCCAGAAAGGCCGGGCGGCGACAAAAAGCCCGGATAATAAGGAAGGAGATCACTATGAAAAGATTTGTAGCAATGCTTCTTGCGCTCATGATGGTCATTTCTCTGGCCGCGTGCAGCAACAAAACCGGCGACGACACCAAGGACACCCCCAACAGCGGCACCCAGCAGGGCGGCGACAGCCAGCAGGGTGGCGACAGCCAGCAGGGCGAAGTCAAGAAGCAGGACGACATCGTTCTGTGGACTCTGGCTGCCGACCTGAAGCAGTTCGCCGAGCGCTATGAGGCCGAGACCGGCAACCACGTGGAAGTGGTGGTATTCGACTCCGCCGACTTCTCCACCAAGATCATGCAGACCCTGGGCAGCAAGAGCAAGGACGTTGACGTGTTCGTCGGCGAGCCCCAGATGCTTCCCAACTTCTTCGAGGCCGGCTTCTCCGCCGATTTGAGCGAGTTTGACAGCCAGGTCAAGGACCGCCTGGTGGACTACACCTACGAGGCCGGCTGTGACGAGGACGGTGTGCTGCGCGCCATCAGCTACCAGGCCTGCCCCGGCTCCGTGATCTACCGTATCGACCTGGCCGAGGAGGTCTTCGGCACCAGCGACCCCGAGGAGATCGGCAAGCACTTCTCCTCCTTCGATGAGATCCGGAAGACCGCCGATACCCTCCAGGCCAAGGGCTACTCCATCTTCGGTGACACCGGCTCCCTGCGCTGGTTCTCCACCAGCTCCAATCCCTGGGTCAAGGACGGCCAGCTGATTATTGATCAGGATCGTCTGGACTACTTCGACTGTGCTGTTGACCTCTACCAGAAGAATCAGGTGGCGTTCGCTCAAGAGTGGTCCGCTCCCTGGTACGCCTCCATGGCCGGCCCCCTGCCCCAGCTGACCGCCGCTGATGTCGATGAGGGCACCGTGTGGGGCATGGACAAGGATGAGCTGATGCAGCAGGGCCAGGCTGGCGGCGAGGGCATCACCCAGGTGTTCTCCTACGTCATGCCCTCTTGGGGCGCCCTGATCGTCCGCGACAACGCTGAGGACAACATGGGCAACTTCGGCATCTGCTCCGGCGTGTGCTCCTTCTTCGGCGGCGGCACCTTCCTGACCGTCAACGAGTACAGCGAGCACAAGGAAGCTGCCAAGGCGTTCATCGAGTTCTGCACTCTGAACGACGACACCGCCCAGTGGTGGCTGGGGGCCTCCAACGGCGACGTGGTGAGCAGCAAGGCCGTCCTGGAAGCCAATAGCGACTACCAGAACCCCGCCTTCGGCAACCAGAACACCTACGCCTTCTACCTGAAGGAGATGGAGAAGATCGACTACAGCCTGATCACCGGCTATGACGACACCATCAAGGATGCTTTCGGCAACGCCATCATCTCCGTCCAGAAGGGCCAGCAGACCAAGGAAGCGGCCATGAAGGAGTTCTACACCACCGTCATCACCCTGCTTCCCGAGCTGACCATCCCCGAGGATGCTCCCTATTACGCTGACTAAATCGACCTGAATCGAGTATTCTCAGCCGCCCGGGGCGGAGCGGATCGCTCCGCCCCGGGCGCGTTTAAAATTCGGAAAAGAAAGGCGGGGCGATTACATTGGCCGTAAAAGAAAACACCGCAGCACAAAAAGCCGCAAAGAAGCCCAAGAATGCACTGGAAAAGCGCAACCGCTACGGCGCGCTGTTCTGCCTGCCCTTTGTCATCGCGTTTTTGGTATTCAACATCTATCCCGTGTTCCGCACCTTCCAGATGAGCTTCCTGAACTACAGCGGTTTCGGTAAGGAGACCTTTGCGGGCCTGGGCAACTACACCCGGGCGCTCAAGGATCCCCTGTTCAGAGATGCCTTTGTCAACACCCTGAAGATTTGGGGCGTGAACATCGTTCTCCAGCTGGGTCTGGCCCTGCTGCTCACCATCATCTTCAACGACATGAAGTACCGCATGAAGGGCCTGAGCATCTTCCGGGCGCTGTTCTATCTGCCCAACCTGATCGCCTGCACCTCGGTGGCCTTCCTGTTCAAGACCCTGCTGGACTGGCAGTATGGCTCCATCAACCAGATCCTGATGACTATGGGCGTGATTTCCTCCCCCATCAACTGGCTCACCGGCGAGGGCCTCACCGCCCAGATGGTGGTGGGCGTGGTGGGCGCCTGGATGTGGTTCGGCAACAGCTTCATCATGCTGATGGCCGGCGTCCAGGGCATTGACCGGGCCTACTTCGAGGCGGCCACCCTGGACGGCGCGGGCCGCTGGCAGACCTTCACCAAGATCACCATGCCCCTGCTGCGGCCCATCATGCTGTACGTGGCCGTCACCAGCCTGATCGGCGGCCTCCAGCTCTTCGACCTGCCCTACCTGATGTCCGGCACCAAGGGGCAGCCGGGACGCTCTTTGTACACAGCGGTGTTCTACATCTACAACATGGCGTTCGGCATCAGCAAACCGCAGATGGGTTATGCAGCGGCCCTGGCCTTCGTGCTGTTCGTGATCATCGCGGTGTTCTGCGGCATTGCCTTCGCGCTGATGAACAAGAAGGAGGACTGAGCCATGGGTGAAAAAGTGAAAACCAAGAGCGTCAAGGGCCTCTTGTACCTGTTCCTGATCCTGCTTGCGGCACTGTGCACCATCCCGTTCTGGCTGATGATCGTCAACGCCACCCGCTCCGGCAACGAGATCATGACCAGCTTCTCCCTGCTGCCCAGCGGCAGTCTGGCGAGCAACTGGGCCATCGTCAGTGGAAACATGGATCTGGGCCGGGGCTTCCTGAACAGCCTGTTCCTGGCTCTGTGCAACACGGCGCTGGTGTCCTACTTCTCCGCCCTCACCGCCTACGGCCTGGCCTACTATAAGTTCAAAGGCGCCAAGGTCATCTTCACCGCCTTGCTGGTGTTCATGATGGTGCCTTCCCAGCTGAGTATGCTGGGCTTCTACGACCTGGTGAACAAGATGGGCCTGATCGACACCTACTGGCCGCTGATCCTGCCCTCCATCGCCAGCCCGGCCACGGTGTTCTTCCTGCGGCAGTACATCCTGTCCGTCATGCCCAGGGCCATTCTGGAGGCCCCCCGCATCGACGGAGCCAGTGAGCTGGCCATCTTCCACCGCATCGTCCTGCCCATCATGGCCCCCGGCATCGCCACCATGGCCATCGGCGCGTTCATCGGCAGCTGGAACAGCTACCTGATCCCCATGCTGCTCATCAATACGCCGTCCAAGCGGCCCCTGCCCGTGATGGTGGCCGAGCTGTCCGCCGTGCGGGACATCACCACCAACCTGGGCGCCACCTACCTGGTGATCGCCGTCTCGGCGGTGCCCATCATGATCGCGTTCTGCTTCTTCTCCAAGTACATCATCAGCGGCATTTCCGCCGGCAGCGTGAAAGAATAAAAAAGATCCCGGCCCTGCTGATTCTGGCCCCGCCCCGGAGGGACGGGGCCAGATACGCACAAGCGGTATCTCCGCGAGCAGCGTGAAGGAGTAAAAGAGGTTGCCATTTCCCCGACTAATATGATATGCTGAGCACAGGAACACGGAAGGAGGCTTTTCGATGAAACGTCTTTTTGCCATGCTGCTGTGCTCAGCGCTGCTTTTGGGCGCTTTCGGGTGCGCCGCTGGGACGGCCCCGGAACCGTCCGCCACCGCAGGGGAATCGGAGCGGGTGGATCTGAAGTGGTACATCAATTTCAGCTGGTACAACACCCCCTGGGGCGGCAATGCCGTCAGCGAGGCCATTACGGAAAAGACAGGAGTGGACATCACCTTTGTCTCCCCGGCGGGAAGCGAAACGGAGACGCTGGACGCGCTGATCGCCGGGAACAACCTGCCTGACCTGGTGACCCTGGGCTGGTGGGAGAGCCAGCTGAGTACCATCATCGAACGGGACATGGTGTACGCCCTCAATGAGCTGGCGGACGAGTACGACGCCTATTTCTGGACAGTGGCGGACGAGGAGCGGCTCAACTGGTACACTCAGGAGGACGGGAATGTGTATTGCTATCCCAACTCGTCCTACGCGCCCCGGGACTATGGGGAGGGCGCGCGCATTGGCTCCAACCAGACCTTCCTGGTGCGCAAGGATATCTATGAGGCCATCGGCTCGCCGGATATGACCACCCCGGAGGGTTTCGCCGACGCGGTTCGGGCCGCGGCGGAGGCATTCCCCACTGTGGACGGCCTGCCCCTGATTCCCATCGGTGCCCACGAGTTCACCGAGCGGGGCTGCGACTCCTTTGACCTCTTCCTGATGAATTTTCTGGCCATTCCCTATGAGAAGGACGGGCGGGCCTATGACCGCTATACCGACCCGGAGTATAAGCGCTGGCTTTCCATGTTCCGACAGCTGGGGGAGGAGGGGCTGCTGGCTACTGACATCTTCATCGACAAGCGGGTGCAGATGGAGGAGAAGGCTGCCCGNGGNCAGTACTTNTGTATGCTCTACCAGCGCACCGACATCGCAGATATCCAGCGTCTGCGCTATAGNCAGGATCCAAACAGCGTCTACATCGCCGTGGACGGCCCCCGCAACTCTACTGGCGACCCCTACACCCTCCCCGGCACCGGCCTGAATGGNTGGACGGTGACCNTGATCTCCAAGAACTGCCAGCGCCCTGACCTGGCCATCCGGCTCATGTCCTTCATGATGGGCGAGGAGGGNCAGAAGCTCATCGCCCTTGGGGTGGAGGGGGAGCACTATACCATGGTGGACGGCCGGGCGGTGCTCACNGANGANACCGCCCGCCTGCTCAACGAGG
The DNA here is from genome assembly GCA_014799505.1 of Clostridiales bacterium. Lineage (GTDB taxonomy): Bacteria > Bacillota > Clostridia > Oscillospirales > Oscillospiraceae > Enterenecus. Next base: position 63,962 of record JAAVHV010000012.1, on the reverse strand, counting down.
ACAACGCCGCCTATATCGCNCANGTGGGNGCCAACGATTCCTACTGGATGCTTCAGGACAACCTGATGCAGTCCAGATGGAAGCCCCTGGACGAGCCGGTCATCCGGCAGATGGAGGAGTGGACCTTCCCCTANACCGTCTACACCGGCCAGTACGACACGAANTTCCCCCCCGGCAGCGAGGCNGCTGCTGCGTATGAGCGCATCACCGCCNTCCACGGAGAGATGCTGCCCCAGCTGCTGCTGGCCTCCAGCGAGGAGGAATTCGAGTGGTATTGGGAGATGTACGNCTACCTCCGGGAGACCAANGGCCTGGATCTGGTGCTGGAGGAGAGCACCCGGCAGATGGAGAGCGCCAAGGCCCGTCTGGGCNTGNAGTAGGGGGTGCGCCATGCTGAAACGCTTTCGCAGGGCGTCCCTCAACCGGCAGCTTGCCGTGGTGAGCTGTCTGGCGATCCTGCTGCCCATGCTTCTGCTGTGGTACACCATTNTGCGNNGNCAGCAGGANNCCGCCATCCAGACCNGGGCGNGGGANGCCCAGAGCCGGTGCGCCCAGATGGTGGCCCAGGCCGANCGGGCGGCGGAGCTGTGCAATATGTCCAGCCAGGTGTTTTTGAACACCCCGGCCCTGGTGGATCACTTGGCGCTGCTCAAGACAGGCTGGAGGCCGGAAGCGGCGGAGCTGCTGGAGTTTTACCGCCAGAATGTGGGCAGCCTGGAGAAAATCACCCTCAGTAACCCCTACCTNTACCAGACACGGGTCTACTCCGACGTGGNGGACATCGCCGAGATGATGCCCATCCTGTACAGCGCCCAGCGGATGGAGCGGATGCCNTGGGCTCAGGGANCGCTGGTGTCCGGTTCCTGGTATCTGGACTTTGACGACCAGCTNTTTGCCGACTACCCCGTGACGCCCCATATCATGAGTTTGATCACCGTCATCACCTCCTCCATCCAGGGACAGGGACAGGTGGGGGTGCTGGAGGTGGCTGTGCGGATGGACGAGGTGCTGCCCGACCTGTTTGAACCGNCNCAGGGGAGCTGGTCTGTGCTGCTGGATGGGGANGGCGGCGTGGCGGCNGGNCAGGCCGCCGTGAGNCCGGAGGAACTGGCNTCCATNTCCTTNCAGGAGGGGACGGTGCNGANCACTCTGGAGGGAAAACCAGTGCTGGTCACCCAGACCAGNCTCAAGGACTTCGGNTGNACCTACGTGCAGGTGACCAGCCTGACCGACATCTACCGCACGGGGCTNCAGCAGGGGNTNTCCCTGCTNGTCATCCTGNTGGCNGCGGCGGCGGTGATGCTNTACGCCGTNTCCCGGCTGACNCGGCGGATGCTCCGGGGCTTCTACGGGGCCTTTGACGGNATCCGCGCCTTTGCCAACGGGGACACGGANGCNGTGGTGGAGGTCNCCGGCGAGGGNGAGGTGGCCGCGTTNGCCCGGGANGCCGGCGGNCTGCTGGATCAGCTGCGCCNGCTCATGCGGGACAGCATCCAGCGGGAGGCCCAGATCCAAAGCGCCGAGACCCGGGCCCTGCAAAACCAGATCAACGCCCACTTCATCTACAATGTTTTGGAGGCCATCAAGATGATGGCGGAGATCGACGAGAAATACGANATCGCCGACGCGGTGACCNCCCTGGCCAAGCTGCTGCGGTACAGCATGAAGCTGGAGAGCGGCGGTGTGCTGCTGGNGCGGGAGCTGGACTACATCCAAAACTANATNACGCTGATGAATCTGCGCTTCGACTATGTCATCAGCCTGTGCGTGGATATCCCCCCGGAGCTGCTGGATCAGAAGNTGCCCAAGATCAGCCTCCAGCCCATCGTGGAGAACGCGGTGGTTCACGGGGCCGCCGCGTTNGCGGCAGATACCACCATCACCGTGCGGGGGNCGCTGGATCGGGAGCGGGGGAGCTTTTCCATCCAGATNATCGACGAGGGCCGGGGAATGGATGAAGCGGGCNTGGCCCGCCTCCACCGGCAGATCGCCGGNCAGGAGNCCGCCCCCGCCGCNTCNGGCAACGGCATCGGGCTGNGCAACGTACAGACCCGCATCCGTATGGCGTTCGGAGANGACTATGGGCTTCAGGTGGCCTCTCAGCCCGGGCGGGGCACAAAAGTAAGCGTGACTCTTCCCTATGTGGAAAAAACGGAGGGAACGGCATGAACAAAATTCTGATTGCGGAGGACGAAAAATTCATNCGGATGGGTCTGAAAACCATGGTACAGCGGGCNCCCATCCCCGTNGGGGAGATTNTGGAGGCCCGGGACGGTGAGGAGGCGCTGGAGCTTTTGCGCCAGCATACGGTGGATCTTCTCATCACGGACATCCGTATGCCCAAAATGGACGGCATTCAGCTGGTTAACCAGCTGGGTNTCATGGGGCTCTGCCCCATGATATTGGTTGTNAGCGGCTACGATGATTTNTCCTACGCGGTGGAGATGCTGCGCAGCGGCGCNTCGGATTACCTGCTCAAGCCGGTGGAGCGTGAGCGCCTGTATGNGGCGCTGGAAAAGCTGGAGGAGCAGTTNCAGCGCCGCCAGGCGGCGGATGAGAAGGAAAACCGGCAGGTGCGGCAGGCNCTGCGCCAGCTGATGCTGGAGCCGGCCANNGGCNGNCCGGAGTGGGAAAAGCTGGCGGCGCAGTGTGCCGGCAGGTTNTTCCCCGGCCCTTANGTGGGCTTNTGTGTGGGAGGGCGCGCGGANNCCCTGCGGCCGGGNCNGCTGTGCCTGCGGGGCGNGGGCAGGGAACTGTTTTGNGCCGTCCCTGNGGAGGAGGCGGANCAGCTTGCCGCNGCGCTCCCCCNTCCGGCGGGACGCNGCGGGGTGTGCCAGGGGCTGGAACAGCTCCANCTGTGCTACCNGCGCGCCTATGCCGCCTGGCAGCGNTCCTTTTTCAGCGGAACGCTGTGCGANGCNCCTGAGGAGAGCCGCCCCGGCAGCCCATCGACCTCAGCGCCCGGCAGCTGGCGGGTCTGGTGGGGCTGGCTCGGGGACAGGAGGCCATCCGTCTGCTGCGCGGGGAGGCCCAGGGCGTGGCCCAGGGAGAGAAATCCCCCGACGCCTTCGCCCGGCTGTGCGCCGATCTGATCCGACAGCTCAGCGCCTCCTACCAGAACCTGATCGAGCTTGCGGGCGATCCGGAGCGCTTTGCCAGGCTGTGGGATTTCCCCAGCTGTCAGAGCTATCTGGAGGAGCTGGAGCAGTGGATGGACGCCTTTTGCGGCAAAGCCGCCGAGGAGTTCTCCGACTACGAAAACAAGCAGAAAATCCGTCAGGGCGTGCAGTATGTCCAGCAGCATTTCCGGGAGCCGCTGAATATGGCGGTGGTGAGCAACTATGTGTCCATGAACTACTCCCTGTTCAGCCTGCTGTTCAAGCAGTACACCGGCGGAAACTTTGTCAGCTACCTCCAAAAGCTGCGCATCGACGAGGCCAAGCGCCTGCTGGAGACCACGGACTGGCGGGTGAACGAAATCGGCCGCAATGTTGGCTTTTCCGATGAAAAGCACTTCCTTAAGGTGTTCAAGAGTACGGTGGGCCTGTCTCCCACGGAGTACCGAAAATCCGCCCTGCTGCTCCAGCAAAACGCGCCGAAAGACGAAACATAAAACTGCCGTAAAATTTTTGTCACAAAGGCTGCGCTTCCTTGCCTATCCCCGGTACGCCTGGATGTTATCGCCGCCGTTCCAAACTCCCGTCTCAGTCCGCGCAGGTCTGGGACGGGAGTTTTTTGCGCTGCGTATCCCCTGAGAAAAAATGACACCGCTATAAAATCCATCCCGCTTTTTTCTCCCCGGCCTTTCGGTACAATAAGGATATCAAACGACGAAAGGCGGCGGCGGTATGTCACTGAACTTTTTGAATGAATTGGGTGATTTCACCCTGGGGCACGCCCAGCGATATTCGGGGGCCTGTTTCCCCCTGGCCAACGAGGGCGGAATGATGTCCAGCGTGACGCCGCTGCTCTCCGGCGACTGCAAAACGGGACAGAATACCTTCCTTCTCGCCCCCGCCAGCGCCGAAACACTCCATGAGAGCAGGGCCAGCCGGAATTTTTGGGTGAGGATCGACGGTGAACCCTGGTCCGTCACCGGGCAGAGCGCCCCCCAGCAGGGGGCCCGCTTCACGCCGGACGAGGAGGAGGCCGTGCTGACAGGCGGGCTGCTGTGGCAGAACGTCTCCCGCACCCACCGCGCCAGCGGCCTGCGAGGGGATGTGCTCAGCTTTGTCCCGGCGGGGAAAAACCGGGTGGAGATCATGCAGGTCACCCTGACCAACGGCGGAGATAAACCGCTGACCCTTGATCCGACGGCGGCGATCCCCCTCTATGGCCGCTCCGCCGACAACATCCGTGACCACCGCCACGTCACCAGCCTGCTCCACCGGGTGGAGCTGCGCCCCCACGGCCTAGATGTCACCCCAACCATGACCTTTGACGAGCGAGGCCATCATCCCGGCCAGACCGTCTACCGGGTGTGGGGCGGAGACGAGACCGGCGCGCCTCCGGCGGGATTCGTGCCCCTGGTGCGGGACTTCGTGGGCCAAGGCAGCTATGACTGGCCGGAGGCCGTGGCGTGTCCCCAGCCCGAGAGGTGGTCGCGCGCGGGGCAGGGGGCCCAGGGAGGCGAGGTGGCGGCGGCCCTGTTTTTCCCGGCCATTACGCTTCTGCCCGGGGAGCGCTGCCGCTATCAGATCGTCCTGGCCGTGGACGACAGCCCCGCCCCCTATCTCACCCCGGACGCCGTGTCCGACGCCTGGGAAGAGACCAAGGAGTGGTGGCAGGCCCAGGTGGGCCAGACCTTCCGCACCGGGGACGACACCTTTGACTCCTGGATGCGCTGGGTGGCGGTTCAGCCCTTGCTGCGCCGCATTTTCGGGTGCAGCTTCCTGCCTCACCATGACTATGGCCGGGGCGGCCGGGGCTGGCGGGATCTGTGGCAGGACAGCCTGGCGCTGCTGCTCACCGGCCCGGCGAGCGTGCGGGACGATCTGCTCAGCTATTTCGCCGGGGTGCGCACCGACGGCACCAACGCCACCATCATCGGCGCAAAGCCCGGCGAGTTCAAGGCCGACCGCAACAACATCCCCCGGGTGTGGATGGATCACGGCTTCTGGCCCCTGCTGACCACGGCGCTCTATCTGGATGAGACGGGGGACGACCGCTTCCTCCTGGAGCGACAGGGATATTTCTCCGACCATCTGCCCCACCGCGGGGAAGGGGCGCCCCGGGAGACGCCCGCTCCGGCCCGCTCCGGCACTGTGCTGGAGCATCTGCTCGTCCAGCTGGCCACCGCCTTTTTCGATGTGGGCGAGCACGGCCATATGCGGCTGCGGGGCGCGGACTGGAACGACGGGCTGGACATGGCGAAAGATCGGGGGGAGAGCGTGGCGTTTACCGCCGCCTATGCCTATGGCTTTGATCTGCTGGCCGGGATGCTGGATCATCTGGCGGAGGTTGGCGTGGAGACGCTGGAGGTCAACGGGCCTTTGGCGGCGCTGCTGGATTACCCCGCAGGGCAATACGGCGATCCCGCGGCCATGCGGGCGGCGCTGGCCCAATACTGTCAGGGAATCGACCGCACCGGGGAGACTGTCGCGCTCCCCGCCCGCCCTCTGGCGGAAAAGCTCCGGGGCATGGCCCGGTGGATCCGGGAGCACATCGCCCAAACCGAGCGGGTAGGGGACGGGGCCGACCTGCACTGGTTCAACAGCTATTACGACAACTCGGGCCGCCAGGTGGAGGGCCTGCGGGGAAAAAGCGTGCGCATGATGCTCACCGGGCAGGTATTTGCCATCCTGTCCGGCGCGGCGGATGAAGGGTACACCCGGGAGATCGTCCGGGCGGCGGACTGGTATCTCTGCGACTCTGTCCGGGGCGGTTACTGCCTGAATACCGACTTCGGCGAGGTCAAGCTGGATATGGGCCGGATGTTTGGCTTTGCCTATGGCAATAAGGAAAACGGCGCGGTGTTCTGCCACATGGCAGTGATGTATGCCTACGCCCTGTACAGCCGGGGCCTTGCGGCGGAGGGCTGGCGGGTGCTGGAGCTGCTGTACCGTCAGAGCGCCGACTTTGCCCGCAGCGGGCTGCTCCCCGGCATCCCGGAGTATTTCGATGACCGGGGCAGGGGGATGTATCCCTACCTCACCGGGGCGGGGAGCTGGCTGCTGCTCACCCTCCAGACCCAGGCGTTCGGTGTGCGGGGATCCCGCGGGGATCTGCTGCTGGAGCCCAAGCTGACGGCGAGCCAATTTGACGAGGCAGGGGCGGCGGAGATTGCCTGCACCGCCGCGGGCCGCGCCCTTCGAGTGCGGTATGAAAATCCCTCGTGTCTGGACTGGGGCAGATATACAATTGGGACAGTGCAACTCGGGGATCGAACCTGGGAGGGGGAAGGCTCCGCCCTCCTCATTCCCAGAGCCGAGCTGCCCCGGATAGAGGGGCCGCTGGAGTTTACGGTGACCCTGATTCCCAAAGGAGGAGATTGCCATGTTTGACGAAAAAAACCGCTATGTGATCGAGGACTATCAGAGCAAGCCGACCTTTTCCAGCTTTCTCCCCGGCATCGCGGGGCCGCTGGGGGTGCCGGTGTGGTGCTATTACAACAACCGGGGACAGGGCGTGTGTTCCTTCGGGGTCAATGACAAAGACCACGCCATCATGGAGTNCTCCCCCGCCCGCACCGCCTACCGGGAGGTCAGCCGNACCGGCTTCCGCACCTTCTGCAAGGNGGACGGNNNNTANCGNGAGNTNTTCACNAAAAACTGCGCCATGCANATCGGCATGAGCGAGGTGGAGATCACCTGCCGGGACGGGGATTTGGAGGCTGGCGCGGTCTATTTNGGNNTCCCCGGNGAGCGGACGGCNGCGNTGGCCCGGGTGCTGACGGTGCGCAACGCGGGAGCCGAGCCCATCGNCCTGGAGCTGCTGGACGGTATGCCGGAGCTGGTGCCCTACGGNGTGGANCAGGACGCGCTGAAAAACATGGCCAACCTGGCCCANGCGTGGATGCGGGCGGAGGACGCGGACACAGGCCGCGCCTGCTTCCGNACCCGNGCCTCCATGGCGGACACCGCCCAGGTGACGGCGGTGGAGGGCTGCAACTTCTGCCTGGCCTGGGACGAGGCTGGGGAAATCCTGCGCCCCATTGTCCAGCCGGAGCTGGTGTTCGGNGCGGATACCTCNCTGGCCCAGGCGGAGGGNTTCGCGGGCACGCCGCTGGANGCNCTGTGCAAAACGCCCCAGGTGACGGAGAACCGTTTCCCCTGCTGCTTCCTGCCNAAGCGGGCCGCCCTCGCNCCCGGCGAGGCGGTGCGGATCTTCTCCCTNTACGGCCAGGCNGAGGACAAGGGCCGGGTGGCNGCGCTGGCGGAGCGGGTGAACGGCGGCGAGTGGTTNGAGGCCAAGCGGCNGGAGGCNGCGCGGCTGGTGGATGAGCTGTGNGCCCCCATCGAGACCCACACNGCCGACCCGGTGTTCGACGCCTACTGCAANCAGACCTATNTNGACAACGTNCTGCGGGGCGGCGCNCCCATATTCTTTGAGGACGGGGAGAAAAAGGCNCCCTTCTACCTCTANTCCCGCAAGCACGGCGACCCGGAGCGGGAATANAACTATTTCTCCCTGGGNGGGGAGTATTACGCCCAGGGCAACGGNAACTTCCGGGATGTGAACCAGAACCGCCGATCCGACGTGCTATTCACCCCGGAGGCAGGGGAGGAGAGCGTCCACACCTTCTTTGACCTGATCCAGACNGACGGNTANAACCCGTTGGTGATCCAGGCCAGTACATACACNGTNCCNCAGGCCAATTTGAAGGGGGTGCTGGANCTGNTGCCCCCGGATCGGCAGGAGGACGGGCTGCGGCTGNTGTCCCNGCCCTTTACCCCNGGAGCCCTGGCCATGGCGCTGGAGGACTGGGGGCTGGACGCCCNGCGGCTCACCGCCGCCATCGTCTGCGCCGCCGACAGCGAGCCCAACGCCGACTTCAANGAGGGCTACTGGTGCGACCACTGGACGTATAACCTGGATCTGATCGAGAGCTGCCTGTCCGTCTANCCGGAACGGCAGGAGNAGCTGCTGTTTGAAGAGTGCCGGTACCGCTGGTATGANNGCNGTGCGCTGGTCAATCCCCGGGCNAAGCGCTACCACATGACCGAGGGCGGCCTGCGGCAGTANCACGCTTTGGACGANGAGGCCAAGGCCGGGGTGACGCGNAAATGGGTNTGNACCNCNGACGGGGANNNGGCCCGCAGNACGCTGATGGAAAAGCTGCTGCTNNTGTGNGCNGTCAAGACCGCCACNCTGGACGCCGCCGGGATGGGCGTGGAGATGGAGGGCGGCAAGCCCGGCTGGTACGACGCGCTCAACGGCCTGCCCGGCCTGCTGGGCTCCTCCATGGCGGAGAGCTGCGAGCTGGCCCGTCTGCTGCGGTTCACCATCAAGGCCNTGGAACAGCGCGAAGGCGAGATCGCGGTGTATCAGGAGGTCGGCGGGCTGTTCCTGGATATCTGCANCATCCTGCAAAGCGAACAGGATCTGTTTGCCCGNTGGGACAAGATGAACCGGGCCAAGGAGGCTTACCGCGTCCAGACAACAAACGGCTTTGCGGGCAAACGCCTGATGCTGCGCTGTGCCCAGGCGGCCGATATGCTGCGGGAAATGGAGCGGGCTGTGCTGGACGGCATCCAGCGCGCGGTGGAGCTGGGCGGCGGCATCTGCCCCACCTACTTCACCTTNGAGGCCGACGGGATCACGGAAACCCCCGACGGCCCCATGCCCACCGGGCTGACGCCCCATCCCCTGCCCCTATTCCTGGAGGGGCCCACCCGCTGGCTGAAGCTGGATATGCCCCGGGAAGAAAAGAGCGCCCTGGCCGAGAAGATCCGGCACAGCGGGCTGTACGACCAGGCGCTGAAGATGTACAAAGTAAACGAGAGTCTTGCCGGGGTCAGCTTCGAGGCGGGGCGTGCCCTGGCCTTCACCCCGGGCTGGCTGGAGAACGAGTCCATCTGGCTCCACATGGAGTACAAATACCTGCTGGAGCTGCTGAAAAGCGGGCTGTACGACCAGTTCTGCCAGGATTTCCGCGCCGCCGTCCCCTTCCTGGATCCGGCGAAGTACGGGCGCAGTCCGCTGGAGAACGTGTCCTTCCTGGCCTCCTCCGCCAACCCGGATCCCTCGGTGTGGGGACGGGGATTTGTGGCCCGGCTGTCCGGCTCCACGGCGGAGTTCCTGCAAATGTGGCAGCTGATGTTCTTCGGCCCCGAACCCTTCCGCATGGGCGCGGACGGGCTGGAGCTGTACTTCCTGCCCTGCATCCCTGACTACCTGATGGGGGAGGACGGCACGGCGCGGGCCACATTCTTGGGGCACATCCCGGTGACCTACCACGCAGCCGGGCTGAGCGCCCTGTGCCCCGGTCAGACCGTCCCCACCCGCTGGATGCTCACCAAGGCCGACGGGGAAACCGTCACCGTAGACGGTCTGTATCTCTCCGACCAGGAGGCCCGCATGGTGAGGGAGGGCAAGATTTCTGAAATTCAAATCATGATGAAATGAGGCGGCGTCAATGAAAGCGACTTTGACCACCACAAATTTACAGACCGGCCAGCGCTGGCGGCAGACCCCAATCAAGAGCGGGGAACTGGACGTGATCCACCAGGTCAGCGTCTACCCCGAGCTGTGTTTCCAGCGGTTCCAGGGCTTCGGCGGCGCGTTCACCGAGGCCGCGGCGGTGTGCTGGAAAGGGCTTCCTCCGGAGCGGCGGCAGGCGTTTTTGGACGCTTACTTCGGGCCGGACGGCCTGGGCTATACCCTGGGCCGGGTACACATGGGCAGCTGTGACTTTTCTCTGGGCAATTACGCCTGCCAGACGGGGGCGGAGGATGATGGCTTTGATACCAGCCGGGATGACGAAAACCTGATTCCCATGCTTCAGGCGGCGCAAAAAACGGCGGGCAAGCCCATCGGCCTGATGCTCAGCCCCTGGAGTCCCCCCGCCTTTATGAAAACCAACGGCGACATGAACCACGGCGGCGCGTTAAAGCCGGAGTACAAGGCCCGCTGGGCGCAGTGCATGGCGAAGTACGCCGCCCACTACCGGGCGGCCGGGTGTGATGTGCGGCTGATGACCGTCCAGAACGAGCCGGCCGCCGTCCAGACCTGGGATTCCTGCATCTACTCCGCCCAGGAGGAGGGGGAGTTCGCCGTGGGGCATCTGGCCCCCGCCCTGGCGGAAGCGGGCTGCGGGGACGTGAAGATCCTGGCCTGGGATCACAACAAGGAGCTGCTGTTCTCCCGCGCCGCCGGGACGATGGCCGTCCCCGGGGCGGCGGAGGCGGTAGGCGGCTTCGCCTTCCACTGGTACACCGGCGACCACTTTGACGCGGTACGGCTGACGAAGGACCGCTGGCCGGACAAGGAGCTGTGGTTCAGCGAGGGCTGCGTGGAGTACAGCCGGTTTGACGGCATGACAACCCTGCAAAAGGCGGAGATGTACGCCCACGATATTCTGGGCAACCTGAACGCGGGCATCTCCGGCAGCATCGACTGGAACCTGCTGCTGGACGCCAAGGGCGGGCCCAACCACGTGGGCAATTTCTGCGAGGCCCCGGTGATGCTCAACGAGGACGGCTCCGATTTTACCATCCAGACAGAGTATTATTATATTGGCCAGTTTAGCCGCTTCATCCGCCCCGGCGCGGTGCGGCTGGGCGTGTCCAGGTGGAGTGCGGATGTGGAGGCAACGGCGTTTGAGAATCCTGACGGGAGCAGAGTGATGGTGATGCTCAACCGGACAGAGACAGCGCTGCCAGTGTCTGTGACCTGGGATGGGGAGACTGGCTTTGGCCTTGTGCTGGAGCCCCACAGCATCGCGACCTTGCAGAGCGCGGCGCGTCTGGCCTAATGGAATTAATGGATTGAAGATGAAAAGAGCCCGGAGGCTTGAAGCGGCGGTCCTGTGCCGCCAAGCCTCCGGGCTCTGCCTGTATGCTTGACAGTTGACCGGGAACACAGCCCGACCGGCGCAAGGCAAAACCGCCCCTTACCGCGAGAGATATTCCTCCAGGCACAGCCCGCCATTCATGATTTCTTTGGCGGCGTCCGCCCCCACATAGCGGTAGTGCCAGGGCTCGTAGCTCACGCCGGTGAGGGCGCTCTTGTCCGTGGGATAGCGCAGGATGAAGCCGTATTCCCAGCAGTGGGCCATGAGCCACCGCTGGACGGGAGTGTTCTCCTGGCCCTCGTCCAAAACCTGGTAGGACAGATCCACGATGTCCACCGCCAGGCCGGTCTGATGCTCGCTGGTTCCGGGGCGGGCCACCCACATGGCGGCCTGCTCCTCGGCGTCCTTCCGTATGTAGCCCCGGGCCAGCCAGTTTTGCACCTCGGCTTCAAAGAGCCGTTCCTGGTCGTCCCAGGTGCGCAGGGAGGAGCAGATCAGCGGCTGGAGCCCCGCTGCCCGGGCGTCGTCCATCATGGCCTGGAGGGCGGGGTAGGCCCGGCTGTCGATGGCGTGACCGTTGCGCAGCTGGGTCAGCTCGGGCACGGCAAAGCCCTCCGGTAGGGGGTGGTCGAAGTTGACCAGCGTCAGCGCCCAGTCCTCCCGATCAGGGATGGGTGTGGGGGAGGGGAGGGGCTTGTCCGACGAGGGAACAGGGGCCTGGAGCGGGGGCGGCGCGGCCGCCGCCAGGACGGGATTGGCGGCGTCATAATAGGCGGACGCCCCGTTCCAGCCCGTCCCCACCCCGGCGGCAAACAGCAGCAGGGCCAGGGCGATGAGCAGGGGCAGGGGGAGGCTGCGGCGGCGCTTGGTTTTCATGGGGAACACTCCTTTGTATCGGCTGTATTCCCAGCTTACCACGCACCGCCGTCGAAATTCGGGCGTTTTTGCATCAAAGTGCCATCTTTTTAGCCGTCAAAGCCGCTGGACGAGATTGCTCCGCCGATGGTGGTATACGGCCCGATGCTAAGCAGGGTGGCGTTATGTTCCGCCATATAGCCTACGTTTGTGTCTGATACCAAATAGCTGAGTACGAGGCCATCAGGCTCCGGGTTGTCAGAATCCTGGAGCTGAACTTCCAGCCCCAAGGCGTCGAAATACCGCTCCATAAACGCCTGGAGCGCGTCCGCTTTGTAGGGCAGCCACTTGGCCATGTTGGTGTCGCTCAAGGCCAGTGTGATAGGCAGGCCGCTCTCGTCGTCAAGCACCACGGACAAGTTTTTGTAATGGGCCCCTGACTCGCTATGGTACTGAAAGGTGACGAGCCAGAAAGAGGACGGTTCCTGCCAGGACGCGCTGTCCGCCGGATCCCAGAGCAGGGTGTGGGAAACGGTAGGGCCTGTGAAGTCCTCAAAAGGCTCGTCGGTGAAATACCAATTGGGAAGAATGCCTGATTGGGTCAGCGTATCCTTGGCGCGTTCGATCACTTCATCCCTTACAGGGTCGCCGTAGTAGAGCGTCGAGTGGAAGGACAGGACAGGACGCTCCTCATCATACGAATACTGGCAGATATACATCTCCAGCCGCTCCAGGAAGCTGGGGCCCTTCCACTCGGGCAGGGCGTCCGCCTTCAGCTCCGCCGTGTGAATCTGCCCGAACTGGCGGGCGTCCCTGGCCTGGGAGACGCGGGCGGGCAGGAGTGCCGCGCCCGCCACGATCAGGCAGGTCAAAACCGGGAACAGCCATTTTTTCAACAGCTTCATGCCTCCGCCCCTCCCTTCAAATGAATTCTCGCCGTGGTGCCGTTGCCCAGCATGCTCTCAAATCCCAGCGTCCCGCCGTGGAGTTCCACGATCCGCCGGCACAGCGCCAGCCCCAGCCCCGCGCCCCCCTGGGCCCGTGAGCGGGACTTGTCCACCATGTAAAACGGCTCCGTAATACGGTTCAATTCCTCCGCCGGGATGCCCTTGCCGGTGTCCGTCACCTGGATGAGATAGCCGCCCCCCTCGGCCCGCCCGACGAGGGTAATGCTCCCGCCGCTGGGCGTGGCCTTCCGGGCGTTGTCCAGCAGGTTGAGGCACACCGTCTCCATCAGATCGGGCTCGATGAGGGCGGGGGCCTCCTCCGCTTCCACCTTCAATCGGATGCCCTCCCGCTCCAGGGCGGGGCGCAGGGCGTTCCCCGTCCGCTCCAGAAACGCGCCCATGGGTACACTCCGCAGGGGGAAGTCCCGCCGATTCAGCACGATCAGTTCCATCAGCTTGCCCGACAGGGCCTCCAGCCGCCGCCCCTCCCGAAAGATGTACCCGGCGCTCTCCCGCATCTGTTCCGACGTATGATCGCGGGACTGGAGCAGCTCCGCGTAACCGATGATGGAGGTGAGGGGTGTTTTGATCTCGTGGGCAAAGCTGGCGGTGAAGTCCTTCTCCCGCCGGGCGGCGTCGGTGAGGGCCTCCATCTGCTCCTCGATGCGCTGGGCCATGGCGTTGAAGTCGGCGGAGAGGGCGCCCAGTTCGTCGTCGCTGGTCACGGTTACCCGCTGGCCCAGCTCGCCGTCCGCCATTTTTCGGGCGGCGGCGGACACCCGGCCCAGCGGCCGCAGGATCAGATGGGACACCAGCAGCGACAGCAGCCCCACCCCGGCGATGAGGGCCAGCATCACGTAGAAAAAGCTCCGATACTGGGCGGAGCGCTGGGAAAACAGGGCGGTGACGTCCTGGCAGTTTTCCAAATACACCGTCTCGCCCAGCAGCGTCATGGCGCTGGCTCCGTGGAGGAGGGAGCGGCCCGCCCCCTGCTCCAGCCGCCAGCCCCGCCGGTCCGGCCCCAGGCTGGAAATCAACGGGCCGGCCTTCAGAAAGAAAAGCCCGCTCTTATCATACAAGGCCGTGCCGTCCCCGTCGCTGAGCCGGAAGGCCGCCGCCCTGCCCCCGGTGGTGAGGGACAGTCCGCCCGCCAATCGGGAGAGCTCCTCCGGGCCGGTGAGGACCTTCCCCTCCATCTCCCGGGACAGGGCGTAGCGGAGCATATCGTTCTCCGCGTACAGCGATTCCACCTCCTGGTCGAGGGAGGCGCGGAACTGTCCGTCGATGAGCCAGAACCCGACCAGGGCGCAGGCCAGCACGGTGACGGATACCATGGAGCAAAAGAGCTTCCAGAACAGCTTCATGTCACACCTCCAGGCGGTAACCCACCTTGTACACTGCCACCAGCCGCTTTTCCAGCCCCAGCTTCTTGCGCATCCGCTGGATGTGCAGGTCCACCGTGCGGCTGTCCCCCAGGTACTCGTCTCCCCACACCTTTTCGTAAATGCGGTCCCGGTACAGGGCGATATTTTTATTCTGGACGAACAGCAGCAGAAGGTCGTATTCCTTGGCGGTCAGCGCCACGGCCGCGCCGCCCCGGCGCACCGTGTGGGCGGCGGTGTCGATCTCGATGTCCGGCGGCAGGGACAGCACCCGCCCCGTTTTGCCGCACCGGCGCAGCACCGTCTCCACCCGGGCCAGCAGCTCCATCAGCTCAAAGGGCTTGGTGATGTAGTCCTCCGCCCCCAGCCGCAGGCCCCGCACCCGATCCTCCACCGTCCCCTTGGCGGTGAGGAAGATGACGGGTATGTCCAGCGTCCGGCAGTATTCCAGCACCTCGTAGCCGTCCGCCCCGGGGAGCATGATGTCCAGCAGCACCAGGTCAAAGGGCTCCCGCTCCAGCAGATCCGCCGCCGCGATGCCGTCGGCGGCCCAGGTACAGCGGTAGTCCGGGCCGTCCAGGGCGGTTTTGACCAGGTTGGCGATGGGGGGCTCGTCCTCTGCGATCAGGATCTTGTTCATGGGAACACCTCCGATTTTATTATACACCGATGCCCATCATTTTTGCATCGCCGTTTTGCCTGCCCACGCCTGAAAACAGGAAAAGCAAGCGCCCCGCCGACGGCGGGGCGCTTTTGATTTACACGTCTTTTGTTCCATAGAAATGCCGGGACAGCAGGAAAGACACTGCCAGCAGGACAACGCCCACAATTGCTGCAATGAAGGGAATGGAGGCGATTTGGGCGGGGGTGGGCTCGCCCAGGCTCTCCAGCCACTCCGCGCCGCCCAGCGGGCCGAGGAACAGCACACCCAGGAGTACGATAAAGCCCATCAAGACGAACAGCGCGATCCGGGCCTGCTCCGGGCCGAATTTGTACAGGAAGGGCAGCAGGACGGCGTTGGTCAGCGCCGCGATCAGGCCGCACACCGTGCAGGTGGCCAGGTAGGTGCCGGGCTCCTCAAGCTTCCCCATGGCAATCATGGCAACGCCGATAGCGCACTCCAGAAGGACGCCGAACAGGCACAGCAGCAGCAGCACCGCGTATCGGGCGGCCACCGTTTTGGTCCGGCCCACAGGCAGGGCCAGACCGTAGGTGTCCCACTTGGCCTGTTTGTCATAGGCAAAGACGTTCATGGGCAGTATGGCCGTCAGCACCATGATGAACCCGCCCACGAACTCCGGCGACCATACCCCGGTGGCGGCCAACCCTCCATAGAGGATGATAAACAGCAGATAGGTGCGCATATTTTTGCGCAGAATCAGCAGATCCTTCAGCATCAGCCCGGTCATGCTTTCTCCCCCTTTACCACGAATACCATCAGCTCGTCCAGCGTCACCGGCTCCACCGCCAGGCGGGGGTAGAGACGCTTGAAATCGCTCTTGTGCCGGATGAGGGCCTCGGCGGAATACTGGCTTTTCCGGGTGCTGACGATGTAGCCCCGGTCCACCTGCTCCAGATCTGCCTTGGTACATACCAGCCGCCCGTAGCTTTCCAGCAGGCGGTCCTTCTCATCGCACATCAGCAGCTTGCCCTCATGGAGATAGGCGATGTAGTCCGCCGCCTTTTCCAGGTCTGACGTGATGTGGCTGGAGATGAGGATGGCGTGGTCGTCGTCGGAGACGAATGCCAGGAATTCGTCCAGGATCTCGTCCCGCACCACCGGGTCCAGCCCCGCCGTGGCCTCGTCCAGCAGCAGGAGGCGGGGCCTATGGGCCAGCGCCGCGGCCAGGGACAGCTTCATCCGCATTCCCCGGGACAGCTCCTTGATGTTTTTCGCCCCGGCCAGGCCGAATTTATCCAGGTAGTCCGAAAACAGCCCCTTGTCCCAGTCCTTGTACACATGGCTGAGAACGCTGTTCACGTCCCGCACCCGCAGGTACTCGGAAAAGAAGCAGTCGTCCATGACCACACCGATGTCCTCCTTGGCGTGGTCGGGGTGGTTGCCCAGCAGGGTGACTTCCCCGCCGCTGGGCTTGACGATGCCCAGCATGGACTTGATGAGGGTGGTCTTGCCCGCGCCGTTCTCCCCGATGAGGCCCAGGATGGAGCCGCCGGGGACGGTCAGGTCGATGGGGCCAAGGGTGAAGGGCTTGTACTCCTTCACAAGCCCTCTAATTTCAATACAATTTGTCATAACTGATCCTCGTTATACAATGTGTTTAGCATTTCGGTGAGTTCTTCCAGGCCTACGGCCCCCGCCCGGGCGGCGTCCACCGCCTGGGACAGGTGCTCTTCGATCTGGCACAGGACAGCCTCCCGCCGGGTCTCCCGGTTCTGGGCGGCCACAAAGCAGCCCTTGCCGGGGACGGTGGTAAGGAAGCCCTCCCGTTCCAGTTCCTCGTAGGCCCGTTTGGTGGTGATGACGGAGATGCGCAGGTCGCGGGCCAGCAGCCGCATGGAGGGCAGGGTCTCGCCCTCAGGAAGCTGGCCGGAAAGGATGAGCCCTTTCATTTGGCGGACGATCTGCTCATAGATCGGCGCGCCGGAGGAATTGCTGATAATGATGTCCATGGTACACCTCATTGTTTTTCTGTATATATACGATATACACAGTATAGACGGACTGTGCCCGTTTGTCAATAGGGCGGCGCAAAAAATTTTTTGGTAAAAAAACGCCGCCCCCAAACGGGAGGCGGCGTATCGCGAATGCGGTTTATCTGTGTTTACCCATAAAGAACAGGGCCACGCACCCCGGCCCGGTGTGGGCGCCGATGACGGGGCCGATGGAGTTGATGATGATCTCCTTCGTACCATACTGCTTCTTGATCTCGTCCGCCACGAATTGGGCGTCCTCTATGCAGTCACTGTTGCTGATGAACATGGTCTGGGCGGCGGGGTCGTCGGCCAGCTCGCCCACCTTGTCCACCAGGGCCTTGAGGGACGCCTTGCGGCCCCGGGCGGTGTCCACCTTGATGAGGTGGCCTTCGTTGTCCACGTGCATGACGGGCTTGATCTGGAGCATGGTGCCCACCACGGCGGTGGCGGCGGACACCCGCCCGCCCTTCTTCAGGAAGAACAGGTCGTTGACGGTGAACCAGTGGCACTGGTTGAGCTTGTTGGCCTCCACCCAGTCCCGCACTTCCTCGATGGACTTGCCCGCCTGGCGCAGCTTGGCCGCCTGGTACACCAGCATCCCCTGCCCCAGAGAGGCGCACAGGGTGTCCACGGCGTACACCTTGCGGTCAGGGTACTGCTCCGCCAGCTCGTCCGCGGCAATCTTGAAGGAGTTGTAGGTGGTGGACAGCCCCGAGGAGAAGGCCAGCACCAGCACGTCCTTTCCCTGCTTCAGTACGGCCTCGATGGCGTCGGTGGCCTCGCCCACGTTGACGGCGTTGGTGGTGGCCATGAGGCCCTCCTTCTGCTTGCCGTAGAACGTCTCAGGGGACATCTCGCGGTTATCCGGGTAATTCCGATAGGTCTTGCCGTCCATAATGAAAGCCAGGGGGAGCACTTCCAGCTCCAGCTCCTTCACCAGGCTGTAGGGCAGGTCGCAGGACGAATCGGTGATGATGACATAGTTGCTCATGGTCAGTTCCTCCAAAGATATAAGATTTGCCTGGGGCAGTTTTCACCTATCAAAAAGGCGGGTAAGCCGCTTTCACATATCCGCCCAATAGTGGTTCATATCTGAAAACAACTGATATTCAAGTGTTTTTGCGGAGAGCTCCAAGAAGAGCTCCTCTCCCTGTCCAACCTCTGCCACCACGTCGCGAAGCTTTTCTGTCAATTCCGCGGTGACCGTCCCCGGCCGAAAATAGGCCACGGTTACGTGGGGCGTAAGCGGGTAGCCCAGAGGGACGATCTCTTGAAACAGCTCGTAATAGGCCATCAGCCTCGCGCAGCTTGTCTCGTCGGCGGGGGCGAATCCCAAAACCATACTGGTATTTACCATGTTAAACAGCGCTGTCGAGCGGAGGCGGATGATCTCGCCCTTTTCCGCGATCTGCTTCAGGCGCGTCACTGCCGGCTCCCGCACGCGGGCAATGCGGTTATTCAAGTCTTGAGCGGGCGTACCACTCAGCAGATCATGCAGCGTAATATGAAAGGACGACGTCTCCAGCGGTTCCGCCAGCGCGGGGCCGCAGAGCTGATACAGCCGTTTCTGGATCAAGCCGATCTGCCGCTGGATATGCTCCGGGAGGGGAAACACCACAGTGTTCCCCATAAACGGCTCCATGTTTCCGTCAATGCCCACTTTTAAGGGCAGGTTGGCGTTGGTTTCAAATCCGACGCTGTGCGGAAGGCTGTCTGAAACAAATCCGGCGGTACGGGCCTGGAACGCGGATAAACTTTCTAATTCCTTCATTGTGCGCTTCTCACTTCTTTTTCTTCAACAGATCCTCGTGTCCCGTGCGCTGGGCCAGGATGGCCAGGGCCCGGTGGCAGGCCAGACCGTTGGCGTAGCTGCGCATGGCCAGGTCCAGCACCAGCTTGGGCAGATCGTGGTCAGCGATATCCTCGTCGATATGTTCGGCGGTGTCCGCCATGGCCTCGTTCAGATAGCGGCAGAAATACTCGTACTGCTTGTCCGTGGAGCGCATCTCCCGGCCCACGGTGGTGAATACCTTCATCTCCCGCACGGACATGACCTGTTTCAAGGCGCTGATGGCGGTGAGATAGGCCAGATGCTCCTGGCCGTATTTTTTTCCATTGGCCCGCTCCACCAGACCGTCCTTGATATAGTTGTTGATCATGGCGGAGGTGAGGGGGTCGCCGTCGCCGATAGAGATCATCTGCCGGGACAGGTAGGACACCACCTGGTCCATGTACAGCGGAATATCGGGCAGCTCGTCCCAGCCGTCTGGGCGCTGATCGGTCAGCTGCTGCTTCAGTTCGGCCAGTTCCTCCATGAAAAGTCCCTCCAATCTGATAGCTGGAATTATATCACATCATTTTGGGGACGTAAAGAGGGAAAGCGGAAAAAAGCCGCCCGCAATAAAAGGGCCCCCGCTGCGGCGGAGGCCCTTTTGCGCGCTGGTTCAGTTGTTGTAGGCCCGGTAAAGGAAGCAGGCGATCTGCCCGCGCTTACACACCTGGTCGGGGGCGAAGGTGTCATTGCCGCCGTAGCCGTTGGTGACTTCCTTCTCCACCGCCCAGTTCACCGCCCCGGCATAGGGGGCGTCGGCGGCCACGTCGGAGAAGCTGGCGGTCTTGGTGGCCTCCGGCTTCCCGAGGGCTTGCCAGATGTAGGACACCGCCTGGGAGCGGGTGCAGGGAGCGTCTGGCTGGAAGGAGCCGTCGATCATTTCCTTCTCATAGGCCCAGTTGACGGCATCCTGGTAGGAGGCCGCCGTGGTGATGGGGGCTTTGGCGGCTTGCGGCTTACCCTCGGCCCGCCACAGGAAGGTCAAAATTTGAGCTTGAGTGCAGTCCACGTTGGGGGCGAAGGTGGTCTTGCCGCCGTAGCCGTTGGTGATGTTTTTCCAGGAGGCCCAGAGTGCCTCCGCGTCGCACCAGGAAAGCAGGTCGGTAAATCCGGGGACAGTGTTGGGGACAGCATTTTCATCGGCAAATACGATGTAAACTGCTTTGCTGCTGTCGAAGTCACTATAGTGTCCTTGGTAGCAAAGCAAATAGTTCGCGCCGGGATAATACTGATCGATAAAGGCTTTGTCAATCAATTCGCCATCCTCTTCAGCGGTGAAGCTCCAACCGTCAATGAAGGTGGCGTCATAGGCTTCACCGAAGCTGTTGGTTTCGACTACAGAGAGGTAATACCCCTCGATAGAAAAATACTCGCCTTTCTTCACATGGAAATCCAAGGTGACGTCGTCATCGACGAGATAAGCCTTAAAATCGGCTAAGCCAAACCCATCTATGCCCGCCTCTCTCACCGTCTGCCGCCCGATGGAATAGAAGAACTCGGCCTCTGGCCCTAAGCTGTCGGCCCAACTGTACCCCTCCGCGATGCTCTTCCAACTTTCGTACCGGTCTGTGACGATGGCGTTGAAGGAAATGCCCTCCGCTGTCACGGGCGTGGTATCCGCCGCAAACGCCGGAACTGTCAGCCCCACACACAGGGCCAGCGCGAGGAAAAATGCTGAAAACCGTTTTTTCATGTGAGTTCTCTCCTTCTATTATGTTTTCCAACAGACTGCCCAGGGCGGGTCGCGCGCCCCGCCCAGGCCGTCCGCCGGAAACATAAAAAGCGGTGTCGAGTTTGAAACTCAACACCGCTTTGAAAAAATCAACGCGAACACAAAGCCTATCCTCCGTTTTCCCGCCTTGCTATTCCGGGGAAAAACGGATATAATAAGCCCGTGGTACGATCTATGATCGCTGTGTTGAGTGGGGTAGACACTCGCGCAGGGCTATGGGGTGCGCCAACACCCCATGGCCTGCCGCCTTTTATGCTTCCACCCTCATTCTATCCGATTGCGGGGGAAAATGCAAGAGGTATTTGCCCATAAAAAGCGGCCCCCTGGGCCGCTTTCCTCATGTTCAGGTTTCCTCCGCCAGCCGCCCCAGCAGCAGCGCCGCCCCCGCCTCCGCCAGCAGCAGGTCGGGGGGGCCGCCGTCGTAGGGCAGGACAAGCTCCTGCCGGTCCACGGCTTTGCCGTCCAGGTCGATGAACTCCCGCTGCACCGCCACCGAGGCCCGCTGCCCGTCCAGGCTGGACAGGGTGAGGGTGTTTCGGCTGGACGCGCCGTAGCTGAGCACCACGCCCGCGGGCAGGGCCCGGGTCAGGGCGGAGCGCCCGCCGGGGAGCAGGGCGGTGCGGCAGTTGAGGGCTCCGGCCCCTGCCCAGCCGGTGGCGCCGGGGGAGACGATGAGCAGATCCAGGGTGAGCCCCGCCAGCAGCGCCGGATGGCGGCAGGCCCGCACCAAAGTCTGGGTGCCCTCCGCCAGACGGCTCACCCGCTCCGCCAGTCCCTCGTCCCGCTCCCACACGCCGATCTGCCACATACACCGCGCCTCCCCCTCGTATGTACCCGCCGGGGGATAGTGTGCGCGGAAGGCGGGATTTTATGCGCGGTCACGCTCCCGGCGATGGATAAACAGGACATAGTTCACTACATTGCCCATGATGAGGATGTTGCCGCACAGGTACAGCCACACCAGCAGGATGATGACCGAGGCCAAGGAGCCGTAAATCAGGGAGTACCGGGTGGAATTGCCCATGAGGATGGAGAAGATCATGGACGCGATGGCCAGTGCCGCCGATGCCGCCAGTGCGCCGGGCACCACCGGGGGCCGGGGGTTGTCCAGGGGGGCGGCGAAGCGGTAGAGCAGCAGGATGAACAGGAACACCATGGCCAGCAGCAGGAGGTACTTCACCGACTGCCAGGCGCCGGACTGCTCCACCAGGTTTTCCAGCCTCAGCACCTGGCCCAGCAGATGGAAGAACCAGTTGCCGGTGACCACCACCGCCAGGGACAGGTAGATGGTGGCCAGCAGCAGCACGGAGAACAGGATGCTGGCCACCAACTGCCACAATCCACGGAAGGTGGCCCGGCCGTACAGCTCGTGCATGATGTTCATCAGCCCACGCACGGCGGCGGAGGCGAACAGCACGGTGAGGAATACGCCGGTGAGCAGCATGGCAGTGGACTGATTGGTGTCGATATAGACGAGGTAGTCCCGGAAGAGAACCAGTACCCCCTCCGGCAGAAAGGGATCTGCCTGCTCCACCAGGGCGGCCAGATCCAGGTGCAGCTCATTGACGAAGGCGGAGATGCAGATCATAATAGGGAAAAAGGTGAGGATGAGAAAGTAGGCCAGCTCCGCCGCGGCCCGGCTGACGCGCTTGGTGAAGTACACGTCCACCACATCGGTCGCAAAGCGGATGGGCGGGTGGGCGCGCAGCAGCTTGTCCAGCATTTGTTTCATAGGCTTGTCCCCTTCGTCATGCAATGGGGAAAGTATACCAAAACTTGCGGAGAAGAGCAACCGAAAATATTGTCAGAATACGCGATGTGACCACGCTTCGCCTGCTCACGACGGCTCAGCGCTACTCTACTATGCCAGCAGCATATCCAGATCGTCCACCGTCAGCGACGGGTTGAGGGCCCGGCTGACGGCGTAGCCCAGCACCTTGCCCAGGTCGGCCACGTGGCTGTCCACCTCCCGTGGGGTGACGAAAAAGCCATTTCCAGCGGGCAGGTCGTCCCGGTCCAAATCGGTCTGTCCCGCCTGCTCCAGCAGATCCAGGGCCAGGGTGGCCCCGTCAACCACGGTGGGCACTCCCACGGTGAATACCGGCACCCCCAGGCTGTCCCGGTTCAGGGGGTGGCGGTGGTTGCCCACGCCGGAGCCGGGGATGACCCCGGTGTCGGACAGCTGCACCGTGCGGCACAGCCGGTCCAGGGAGCGGGAGGCCAGAGCGTCCACGGCGATGACACAGGACGGCTTGAGCCGCCGAGTGAGGGCCTCGGCCACCAGGCTGCTCTCCATGCCGGTGGAGGCCAGCACGCCGGGGGCGGCGGCGGCCACCGGGCGCAGGTCGCCGAAGTGCTCCGGCACCTGCTCCACCAGGTGGCGGGTGACCAGCAGATGATCCACACACAGCGGGCCGATGAGGTCGGGGGTCACCGCCCGGTTGCCCAGGCCGACCACCAGGGCGGCGCCGTCCTGGGGCAGCAGGGGGCGCAGCGAGTCCGCCACCGCCGCCACCGCCCGGGCGAAGGCTCCCTCCTCCCGGCGGAGCAGGCCGCTCAGTTCAATGGTAATATACACGCCCTGGGGTTTGCCCAGAGCTTCGGCCCCCTCGGGGCTGGTGATGGTCACGGTGGTCACCGGGAAGCCCTCCCGGCTGCCTTCCTCCGCCCGGACGCCGGTGAGGGCGGCGGCATCCCGCGCCCCCTCCCGCCAGAGCTGGTGGGCCTCTACGGCCAGATCGGTGCGGCGCTGCGTCATTTAAAGCGCTCCTCTCTACCAAATGTTGTGGCCGCTGGGGCCAATTGCTCCTATTTTCTGCGCCCGGAAAGTTTCTATGCGAAAAAATGAAAATAAGTGTTGCAATTTTCTTCTTTAAATGTTAGAATACATATCTGCGACGGGAAACCGTATCAGGAAAACAATCTATAGATCGGAGGAGGTGTTTGGTTTGCCCAATATCAAGTCTGCCAAGAAGCGTGTCCTGGTCAATGCGACGAAGGCCGCTCAGAACAAGGCGCAGAAGTCCGCGCTCAAGACCAACCTGAAGAAGTTTGAGGCCGCGGTGGCCGGCGGCAACCGCAGCGAGGCCGATGCCGCATATAAGGTGGCCGTCAAGGCTGTGGATCAGGCCGCCGCGAAGGGCCTGCTGCACAGCAACAACGCTGCCAACAAGAAGAGCGCCATGACCCTGAAGCTGAACAAGCTGGCGTAAAGGCAATCTGAAAACCGTCTGCCAGGGGCAGACGGTTTTTTCATTTGGGGGCTTTAGCCCCCTAGAAAAGGAGGCGGACGTGATGGGGCGTCGATTTGCGCTGGTGGAGGCGGCGGTCTCCTGCGGCTCGCCCACCCGGGGGAGCGAGGGGGCCTTTGACGCGCTGGTACAGGCTGGGCTCCCCGATCTGTTCGGAGGCGCCCGCCTGCTGCCTATGGAGAAGCTGGCGCCCTGCGCCTCCTGGCCGGACGGCCTGCGCCATCTGGACACGGTGATGGAGGTGTGCCGCCGCCTGCGGGCCAATACGCTGGACGCGCTGGAGCGGGGGGAGTACCCGGTGGTCATCGGGGGCGACCACTCCTGCGCCATGGGCACCCTGGCGGCGCTGGGCGAGTTTTACGGCCCGGAGGAGCTGGCGGTGGTGTATGTGGACGCCCACACCGACATCAACACGGATCAGACCTCGGAGAGCGGCTGCATCCACGGCATGGATCTGGCGGCGGCCTGCGGGCTGTGCTGCGATGCGCTGACCGTGGGGAAGCGGAAGGTGAACCTGCTGGGGGAGAACCTGCACTTCATCGGGGCGCGGAGCATCGACCCGCCGGAGTACGGCGTTGTGGAGCGGGTAGGGGCCCATCTGCACACGGCGGACGAGGTACGGGAGCGGGGGCTGGAGGCCGTGCTGGACGAGGTGCTGCCCGCCCTGGCGGGGAAGCGCGTCCATATCAGCTTTGACGTGGACGTGCTGAATCCGGCGGAATTTGCCGCCACCGGCTACAACATCCCGGATGGGCTGAGCGTTGCCCAGGTGGAGCGGATCCTGGGCGCGGTGCTGGACACCGGGCTGACCTGCTCCTTTGAGTGTGTGGAATATAATCCGACCATGGATCCCGTGGGAAAAGACCTGGACGCCCTGATGGGCATCCTGCGGATGGTTTCGGACAAGCTGAAGTAAAAGAGCACCCTCTGCCAGCGGCAGAGGGCGCTTTCTATCAATCAGCCAGCGCGGCGGTGATGATGGCCATGGAGTAGACCTCCAGGGCGTTGCAGCCCCGGGACAGGTCGTTGATGGGGGCGTTCAGGCCCAGCAGGATGGGGCCGTAGGCATCAAAGGTGCCCATGCGCTGGGCGATCTTGTAGCCGATGTTGCCGGAGGTGATGTCCGGGAAGATGAAAGTGTTGGCCCGGCCTGCCACGCTGGAGGAGGGGGCCTTCAGCCGGCCCACGGTGGGGGACACGGCGGCGTCGAACTGGAACTCGCCGTCCACGGGGAAGTCCAGATCCAGGGCCTTCAGCTTATCGCGGGCATTGCGCATTTTGTCCACCACGGGGCCCGCGCCGGAGCCCATGGTGGAGTAGGACAGCATGGCCACCTTGGGCTCTACGCCGAACCGGCGGGCACACTGGGCCACTTCCTGGGTGATCTCTACCAAATCGTCCTCGCTGGGGTCGATGTTGATGGCGCAGTCGCCCATGGCCAGCACCATGTTGCCGCCGGTGGCGTTGGGCCGGACCAGGATGAAGCAGGAGGACACGATCTTATTGCCCGGCTTGGTCTTGATGAGCTGGAGGGCGGGGCGCACGGTGTCGGCGGTGGAGTAGGTGGCGCCGCCCAGCAGGCAGTCGGCCTCCTTCATGGCCACCAGCATGGTGCCGAAGTAGTTGCCCTGCTGCAGGGCCTCGCGGCATTGCTCCTCGGTCATCTTGCCGCGGCGCAGCTCCGCCATCTTAGCCACCATCTCGTCCATCTTGTCGTAGGTGTGGGGCTGGAGGATGGTGACATCCCTGACGTTGAGGCACTCTTCGTCCGCGACCTTATAGATCTTCTCGGGATCCCCGATGAGGATGGGGGTGAGGAAGGTGCCGGACAGCAGACGGGCGGCGGCCTCCAGGATGCGGGGATCCTCGCCCTCGGTAAACACGATTTTCTTCGGATTGTTCTTCAGCTTTTGGATCATCAGTCTGAACATAAACGGTGTCCCTCCAATTGGGGCGGATCGGGGAAATGTGTTCCGGCCACCCTGATTTGTATGTCATGCTGTTATCTAATTTAACACTGACCGGCCTCTTTTTCAAGAGGCATATGGGCAAAATCACAAAAAATCCTTGGGATTTTTCTCGCGCTTTCCAGAGCATGAACTCTTTACAAAACGTATTTTCCCCGCTATACTATAACTTGCTGTGTTGTCGGGTCCGCTCCTGGCAAAGGAGGGGGCCCGTTTGCATGGTTTTATCCCGCGAAGCAACCATAGGAAAGGGGGAGATCAGGATGACAAACCCTGATTTCGCACGAACCCTCTCCCTGCTGCGGCAGGAGAAGGGTATTTCTCAGCGGCAGGCCGCCAAGACGCTGGGCATATCCCAGGCACTGCTTTCCCACTATGAGAACGGAGCGCGTGAGCCCGGCCTGATGTTTGTGGTCAAAGCCTGCGACTTTTATAATGTGTCCGCCGATTTTCTCTTAGGCCGCACCCTCAGCCGGGACGGCACCACCATCCTGGACGCGGACACCCTTTATGACGTGTCCGACGAGCGGGACAACGTATTGCAGGGCTCCGTGCTGGCCACGCTCTCCAAAAAGCTGGTGGTCAATTCCGTGGGCCTGCTGTTCGACCTGCTCAGCAAGGTGGGCAGCAAAAAGGCCATCCGGGCTGCGGCAAACTACCTGTCTACCACGGTATACATTCTCTTCCGCCACCTTCACCGGGCCAGCGGCAACGAGAACGACGGCTTTTTCAACGTGCCCGAGGAGTGGTTCCTGGCGGGGCTGCCCCGGGCGGATCTGCTGATGAGCGAGGCGGAGTACACCCAGGCGCTGGCCAACCCCGGCAAGGACGCCAAGTTCCCGCCGCTTGACCACGACGCCATGAAAGCGGCCTATCCGGGGACCTACCAGTCCCTGCTCCAGATCGTCCACACCTGCGGCGAGCGGGTCAACGGCGAGATGGGAAGCCACTTGGAAAATACCCGGTAGGGAACGCCATGAACGTACAAAGCCATCTGTTTGTGCTGGCCTATCTGCCAGTGGTGCTGATCGCGTGGCGGGTGCTGAACGGGCGGGCCGGGAACCAGGCCGCCCGGGCGTTCCTGCTGTGCGCCGGGGTGCTGTTCTGCGGCTGGGGGTCGCCCCTGTCGCTTGCGGTGCTGGCGGGCGAGGGGGCGGCGAGCTATTGGCTGGGCCGCCGCATCGCCCGGGATCGATCCCGGGGGAGGCCCCTGCTGTGGGCGGGGGCGGCGCTGCTGCTGGCGGTGCTGGCCTTTTTCAAGTACACCGGCTTCCTGCTGTCCCTGACGCCGCTGGAGGGGCTTTTCACGCCCCCGGCGTGGCTGGCGCCCCTGGGGCTGTCCTTCGTCACGTTCCAGCAGCTTTTCTGGCTGCGGGACTGCTATGATGGGCAGGTGGGGGCGGACGTGTCCCCCCTGGACTACGCCTGCTGCCTCACCTTTTTCGCCACCGCCACCTGCGGCCCCATCACACGGGTGGGGGAGCTGGCCCCTCAGCTGCGCCGCCCCGCCCCCTTCTCCTGGGACGACTTGGCGGCGGGGCTGTACTGCTTTGCCCTGGGCCTGGCCAAAAAGGTGCTGCTGGCGGCGGTTTTTGCCAACGGCGCCAACTTTGGCTTTGCCCGGGTTGGGTCGCTGGCTCCCATGGACTGCGCCCTCACTATTTTGTGCTACACCCTGCAGATCTACTTTGACTTCTCCGGCTACTGCGACATGGCCTCCGGCATGGCCCGGATGATGGGCGTGGAGCTGCCGGTGAATTTCAACAGCCCCTACCAGGCCGTGTCCATCAAGGACTTCTGGGGCCGGTGGCACATCACCCTGTCC
The DNA here is from genome assembly GCA_014799505.1 of Clostridiales bacterium. Taxonomy (GTDB): domain Bacteria; phylum Bacillota; class Clostridia; order Oscillospirales; family Oscillospiraceae; genus Enterenecus. The sequence goes on along the minus strand of JAAVHV010000012.1, from coordinate 36,563 downwards.
CGGTTCTTCCGCCAGTGCGTGTACATCCCCCTGGGGGGCAACCGCAAGGGAACGGCGGTCACTTGCCGCAATATCATGCTCATCTTCCTGCTGTCCGGCCTGTGGCACGGGGCGGGCTGGGGCTTCATCGTCTGGGGCGCCCTCCACGGCGGGGCCCAGGTGGCCGAGCGTCTGCTGAAGGGAAAGCTTTCCCTGCCCAAACCCCTGGCCTGGCTGCTCACCTTCCTGTTCGTCAACATCGCCTGGGTGTTTTTCCGGGCGGACAGCGTGGGCCAGGCGCTGGCCCTGCTGGGCGGGCTGTTCCGGCCCGGCTGGGGGCTGCCCAGTAAGGAGTTTGCCGGCGCGCTGCCCATGACGGTGATCTGCAACGCCCTGGTCTATCTCCAGAGCCGGCTCCAGGAGGGGGGCAGGGCGCTGATCTACTGGGCGCCGCTGATGGCCGTTCCGGCGGGGCTGGCGCTGCTGGCCTGTCCCAATCCCCTGGCGCAGACGAAGCAGTTCCGCCCCGCGGTGTGGAGGGCTGTGCTGTGTGTGCTGTGCCTGGTGGTGTCCGTCATTTTCTTCTCAGGGGTGGATACCTTCATCTATGCGAATTTTTAAAGGGAAGAGGGGAGCGGCGTGAAAACCAAGCACTTCTTTATCGGGGTGGTCTCGGGCGTCCTGGCCTGCTTTGGGATTCTGATCCTGCTGCTGTCCACCATTGATCCCTTCTTTGTGCTGGGCGGGCTGGACGAGGGCGAGACCGCCCGTTTTGACAACCAGCGCTACCAGATGCCCGGACTCATCCGGCACCAGGACTATTCCGTTGTGGTTATGGGCACCTCGCTGGTGGCCAACTACCGGGCCAGCTGGTTCACCGAGGGGCTGGGGGAAAAGACGCTGAAGATCACCTTCCCCGACGGGTGGATCTCCGAGTTTGACACGGCCCTGCGCCTGGCGTTCCGCACCCATCCCAAGCTGGATCGGGTCTTTTTCTGCCTGGATCCCAATATCGTGATCCGGCCGGACAGCCAGCGGACGGTAAAGCTGCCCAGCTATCTCTACAACATCAACCCCTTGGACGATGTGGAATATCTGCTCAACGCCGACACCTACCAGGAGGCCATGCGCAGCTGGCTGCGCCGGGATACGGACGAGATGGTGACCCTGGACGAGGCGTATGTGTGGGACGGGACGTATATCTTCTCCCGGGCCAGCGCCCTGACGGGCTACCCCCGGCCGGAGATCAGCGATACGGTGCTTCCGTCCGACGCCTATCTGGACGTGGCGGAGGAAAATCTGGATGTGGTGTGCGGCTGGATCGAACAGCATCCGGACGTTCAGTTTTCCATCTGGTTCCCGCCGTACAGTATGCTGTACTGGGACAAGGTCACCCGGGAGGGCACCCGTGACGCCATCCTCACGGCGGTGGAGTACGCCGCCGGACGGCTGGTGGAGTACGACAACGTGGCCCTCTATAGCTTCCTCTATTCCCGGGCTGTCAGCGATCTGAACAACTACACCGACTCCATCCACTGCTCCGGCATGGTGACCGCCCATGTGGCCCGGTGCCTGCTGGCGGAGACGGGACAGCTGACCAAAGAGGACTACCGGCAGTTTCTTGGGCTGCTGCGGGACTATGTAAGCAATTATGACTATGAGGTGCTTTTTGAAACCGAAAATTGACCGCCCACGGAGGTTTTTATGACAGACCAATCTAAAATTCGCAATTTTTCCATCATCGCCCACATTGACCACGGCAAATCCACCCTGTCCGACCGGATGATCGAGATCTGCGGCGCGGTGGAGCAGCGGCAGATGGAGTCCCAGCTGCTGGACAACATGGAGCTGGAGCGGGAGCGGGGCATCACCATCAAGGCCCGGGCCGTCCGCATGGACTACAAGGCCGCCGACGGCGAGACCTACTGCCTCAACCTCATCGATACCCCGGGCCACGTGGACTTCAACTACGAGGTCAGCCGCTCCCTGGCCGCCTGCGAGGGGGCGGTGCTGGTGGTGGACGCCGCCCAGGGGGTGGAGGCCCAGACGTTGGCCAACACCTACCTGGCGCTGGATCACGACCTGGAGATCCGGCCCATCCTCAATAAGATCGACCTGCCCGCCGCCGACCCCCAGCGGGTGAAGCACGAGATCGAGGACATCATCGGCCTGCCCGCCCTGGACGCGCCGGAGATCTCGGCCAAGCAGGGCATCAACATCCCGGCGGTGCTGGAGGACATCGTGAACAATATCCCCGCCCCCTCCGGCGACCCCGGCGCGCCGCTGAAAGCCCTCATTTTCGACAGCCAGTACGACCCCTACCTGGGTGTCATCGTATACTTCCGGGTGATGGAGGGAACCATCAAACCGGGGATGCAGGTGCGGCTCATGGCTTCCGGGGCCCAGTACACCGTGCTGGACTGCGGCTATCTCCGTCCCCTGGGCATGGAGAGCGCCAAGGAGCTGTCCGCCGGGGAGGTTGGCTGGTTCACCGCCTCCATCAAGACGGTGAAGGACACCCGGGTGGGCGACACCATCACCGGGGTGGAGCGGTCCACCGCCGAGGCCCTTCCCGGCTACCGCCCCGCCCAGTCCATGGTGTACTGCGGCGTGTACACCGAGGACGGCTCCAAGTACCCCGACCTGCGGGACGCCCTGGAAAAGCTCCAGCTCAACGACGCCTCCCTGTCCTTTGAACCGGAGTCGTCCATCGCCCTGGGCTTTGGATTCCGCTGCGGCTTTTTGGGAATGCTTCACATGGAGATCATCCAGGAGCGGCTGGAGCGGGAGTTCGATTTAGACCTCATCACCACATTACCCTCGGTAATTTATGAGGTGACGAAAACGGACGGTACTCTGGTGCGGGTGGATAACCCCCACAACTACCCCGATCCCGGCTCCATCAAGCAAGCCATGGAGCCCTACGCCAAGGTGTCCATCATCTCGCCGCCGGACTACGTGGGTAATATCATGCCCCTGTGCCAGGACCGCCGGGGGGAGTACAAGGATATGCAGTACCTGGACACCAACCTGGTGGAGATCCGATATTTGATGCCGCTGAACGAGATCATCTATGACTTTTTCGACACGCTGAAGGCCAAGACCCGGGGCTACGCCTCCCTGGACTACGAGCTGGATGAGTATCGCCCCTCCGACCTGGTGAAGGTGGATCTGCTGCTCAACGGCGACCAGGTGGACGCATTGAGCTTCATCGCCCACCGGGATAAGGCGTACAAGCGGGCGCGGCGTATCTGCGAAAAGCTGAAGGAGAACATCCCCCGCCAGATGTTCGAGGTGCCCATCCAGGCGGCCATCGGCGGCAAGGTCATCGCCCGGGAGACGCTGAAGGCCCTGCGCAAAGACGTGCTGGCCAAGTGCTACGGCGGCGACATCACCCGGAAGAAGAAGCTGCTGGAGAAGCAGAAAGAGGGCAAAAAGAAGATGCGCTCCCTGGGCACGGTGCAGATGCCCACCGAGGCATTCATGGCGGTGCTCAAGCTGGACGACGAGGGTTAAAAATGCCGCCGCAGGCGGCACAGGAAGCAAAGGGGGCCTCTATAATTTATGAGAGACGGCTTTGTGAAGGTTGCGGCGGGCACGCCGAAGATCCGTGTGGCGGACTGCGATTACAACGCGGGGCAGATCATCGCGCTGATGAAGGAAGCGGCGGCACAGGGGGTAAAGGTTTTGGCCTTGCCGGAGCTGTGCGTCACCGGGTACACCTGCGGCGACCTGTTTTTGCAGTCCACCCTGCTGGACGGGGCCGAGCGGGCGCTGCGCCGCATCCTGGACGAGACAGCAGACCTGGATCTACTCACAGCCCTGGGGATGCCGGTGAGGTATCAGCACAAATTGTATAATTGCGCTGTTGTAATACTACGCGGAGAGATTTTAGGCGGTCGGCCCAAACACTGTATTCCTAATTATGGGGAATTTTACGAGGCTCGCTGGTTTATACCGGCCCCGGCCCCAAAAGATCGGTTTATAGACAGCGTGACGCTCGCGGGGCAATCGGTCATACTGGCCCCTAATGCCGTTTTTGAATGCGAAAATATACCGGGACTAAACATTGGCGTGGAAGTCTGCGAGGATCTTTGGGCTATTGATCCCCCTTCGGTGCATCTGGCCCAAGCAGGCGCCACCCTCATCCTCAATCTGTCCGCCTCCGATGAGGTAGCGGGCAAGGCGGACTACCGCCGCTCGCTGGTGACAAGCCAGTCCGCCCGATGCGTATGCGGCTATGTCTACGCCGACGCAGGGGAGGGAGAATCGTCTACCGATCTGGTGTTTTCCGGTCACAACATAATCGCGGAGAACGGAACTATTCTTGCAGAAAAGCGGTTCGACGCCGAGCTGACCGTCAGCGAGATTGATGTGTCCCGTCTGGGCTACGAGCGCCAGCGGATGAATACGTTCCCGGATCTCAATGCGGGCGGCACCTGGAGCGGTTCCTTTTCTCTGGGAGCAAACGAAACGACCCTCACCCGCCCCATCTCTCCCACCCCCTTCATCCCGTCGGACGCGGGGAACCGGGCCGAGCGCTGCGAGGAGATCCTGACCATCGCCGCCCTGGGCCTCAAGAAGCGGCTGGAGCACACCAATTCCTCCTGCGCCGTAGTGGGCCTGTCCGGCGGGCTGGACTCCACCCTGGCCATCCTCATCACCGCCAAAGCCTTCGATATGCTGGGCCGGGATCGGAAGGGCATCCTGGCCGTCACCATGCCCTGCTTCGGCACCACCAAACGTACCCGCTCCAACGCCGAGCTTTTGGCCCAGGAGCTGGGCACGGACTTCATGGAGGTCAACATCGGCAAGGCTGTGGAGCGGCACTTTGCCGACATCGGCCAGTCCATGGAGGATCAGTCCGTTACCTTCGAGAACGCCCAGGCCCGGGAGCGCACCCAAGTCCTCATGGACTTGGCCAACCAGCGGGGGGGCCTGGTCATCGGCACCGGCGACCTGTCCGAGCTGGCCCTGGGCTGGGCCACCTACAACGGCGACCATATGTCCATGTACGCCGTCAACGCCTCCATCCCCAAGACACTGGTGCGCCACCTGGTGGCATATGAGGCCGACCGGCTGGGCGGCCGGGCCGGAGAAGTCCTGCGGGACATTCTGGACACCCCCGTCTCCCCGGAGCTGCTCCCCCCCAAGGACGGGGAGATTGCCCAGAAAACCGAGGATCTGGTGGGGCCGTACGAGCTCCACGACTTCTTCCTCTATTACGCCATCCGCTGGGGCTTCCGGCCCCGGAAGGTGCTGCGGCTGGCGGAGTACGCCCTGGGGAACCGCTACGACCGGGAAACTCTGCTGAAGTGGCTGAAGAACTTCTACCGCCGCTTCTTCTCCCAGCAGTTCAAGCGCTCCTGCCTGCCCGACGGGCCCAAGGTGGGCTCTGTGACGCTGTCCCCCCGTGGCGACTGGCGGATGCCGTCGGACGCTGTGGCAAAGCTGTGGCTGGACGAGCTGGAGAATTTGTGAGGTGAGCGGTTGTGAACATTCTCGCTGATTTATTCCTCACCTTTGCCCGCATCGGCGTGTGTACCTTCGGCGGCGGCTACGCCATGCTGCCCATCCTCCAGCGGGAGCTGGTGGAAAACAAAAAATGGGCCACCGAGGGCGAGCTTGCCGACTACTACGCCGTGGGCCAGTGTACCCCTGGTATCATCGCGGTGAACACCGCCACCTTTGTGGGCCGCGGTCAGGCGGGCATTATGGGCGGCGTGTTCGCCACCCTGGGGCTGGTGTTCCCGTCCATTGTCATTATCATGGTGATTGCCGCCTTTTTGCAGAACTTCATGCACATCTCCTGGGTGATCCACGCCTTCAACGGCGTGCGGGCCGGGGTGGTGGCGCTGATCGCGTCCAGCGTCATCAAGCTCTTCAAAAACTCCGTCATCGACTGGCCCACCCGGATCATCTATGCCGTGGTGCTGGTGCTGGCGGCGTGGAGCACCTTCTTTTCCCTGCCCGCGGGTACGCTGGGGACGGTGCTGGGCGTGGTGACCTCCCCGGTGTTCCTGGTGGTTGCGGCTGGTGCTGCCGGACTGTGCGTCCGCGCCGCGAAGGGAGAGCTGAAGTAATGGAGCCTGTTAAAACTTTGGCCCTGCTGTTTTTGGAATTCTGCCGGGTGGGACTGTTCTCTGTGGGGGGCGGCCTTGCCACCATCCCCTTCCTCACCGACTTGGGGGAGCGTACAAAGTGGTTCGACCCAGGCGATTTGGCCAATATGATCGCCATCTCTGAGTCCACTCCCGGACCCATGGGGGTGAACATGGCCACCTATGTGGGCTTTCACACCGGGAGCTTAGTTGGCGGCCCGGTGTTGGGCATCGTCGGGGGCGTCGTCTCCACCCTGGGGCTCATTTTCCCCTCTATTGTCATCATCCTCATCATCGCCGGGTTCCTTCAGAAGTTCCGGAAGTCCAAGGCGGTGGACGGCGTGTTCTATGGCCTGCGGGCGGCGTCGGTGGCGCTTATCACCGCCGCCTTGCTTCAGGTGGCCAAGATTGCCCTAATGTTCCACGAGGTCGCCGGGCCGGAAATGGCGCCCGGTTCGGTGGTGCCAAAGTACGAGCTGTTTTACTGGCCCGCGATTATACTGACTGTGGTTATTTTTGTGCTGGTAAAGTTCACGCCGCTGAAAAAGCTGCATCCGATTTGCTTTATTGGACTGGCCGCGATTGCGGGGGTCATTTTCCAAATGTAACAGACAGCCCCGCGCGGTTAGGGCGGGGTTGATAAAGAAGTTTTCTCTATCTGAAAGACAGCCGCATGGCACTCAGGTGTCATGCGGCTGTCTTTTTACGGTATTTGCTAGATGTTGCTGGGTCAACTAACTAATCGAAAGTAGAAGAAGATCATGTAAGCCGCCGATATCACGATGCAGACCCCACTGGTGATCAGGGCCTTATTGCCGGGATTGCCCCTGCTTTTGCCATCGATTGCTAACATCAGGCCGACCAGGCAGAGCCCCACGCCGGAGAAGGGCAGGAAGACGCCGGTGAGCAGGCCGCCGATCGAAAGCACGACCGATATGATGCTGCGCACACCAGCCGCCTTTTTGCCGATCAGCCTGTCAATGCCGGGGTTCTCAGCCTCCACCTTGTGGGCCAGCGGAATGATGAATCGCTTAAAAGCTATACACTCATTCTCCTGCAGGATATTCATGGGCAGGTGTTCGCTGCTGTTCAGGTTTTCGGCATCAACGCAGATCTGAAGGATGATGCCGCCTTGCTTGTCCGCCAGCGTGGCTTCCACCCGCTGTATCACGCCATTCTTTTCCTTGATGGTCGCTGAGACCTTGCCCAGCCTTTCCGGGGTCAGCACCCGAGGCATACCGATCTCGATGTTATGGGTATTCTTGTCGATTTTCAGCAGGAAGACCCAGAGTGTCTCGCCCTTGAAGGCCACCGCGTACCGATAATAGGTGGTAGTGTGCGTCGTGCGGGTGTTCCGCCTAACGTGATTTACATCCTCCGCGTAGTCATAGCTGTGCTGCATATCCTCCCAGTGCGCATAGACAATTTGCGCGTCCTGCGCGTAGGGGGGCAGAAAGTTCCGTACCGCGCGGCGAATTTTCTCAAGATCCTCGCCGGCTGCGGCTATTTGGCGGTTCGCGTTTTTCTCGTTATTTTTGTAGATCCTGTAAACGGCGTATCCAATGATAATGATGCAGATCCGAAAAAGGAATGAAATGATATTGCCTGTCGCAATCACGGTGATGCCCACGCTGAAGCCCCCCTTTGTAAAAAATATTACAAACTTAATTATGTCACATATAATGACAGATTTCCAGACAAAAACAAACAATTACCAAGCAATTTCGCCGTTTTAAGTCTCCTGTCAGCGCATTTGCAAGGGTTTTGGGACGGCCTTGTTCGGCTACCAGATCACGAAACCCGCTGCCAGCAGGGCGGCCATCGTCCCCCGGATAATGTGGTGGGAGGGGTGGAGATTCCCCGAACGCCTGCCGTTGGCATAGGCCGAGAAGCAGATAAGCAGACAACTACAGTTTTTTGATGTACTGTGCGCTGGTTTTTAGCATCAGCCGCTTGGTGCCCACGCCGTCAAAGGCGATTTCCAGCAGCACATCGCCCCCCATCTTCTGGGCGGAGGTCACCATGCCCCGCCCAAACGCCTTGTGCTCCAGCATATCCCCCTTCTGGTAGTCTGGCAGGGAGGCGGAGGGGGTGGAGACAGCGGACTGGAACACGGGCCTTGTGGCAGCCTTCGGCCGCCCAGGGCTGTAGGTGCTCCGCCGCTCGCCGCCATAGGAGGGCTGGGCCTGACGGTAGGGCTCCCGGTAGGTGGACACCCGGGGCGTCTGGTCGAAGTCGTCCCAATCCCCAGTGGGCGTTGGGTCTAAGTAGGAGCGCCCCGACTGCTCCAGCAGCTCGGTGGGGATCTCCCCGGCAAACCGGGAGGGGCGGTTGTTGCTGGTGTGGCCAAACAGCATCCGCTGGCCGGCGCAGGTCAGGTACAGCCGCTCGCGGGCCCTCGTCAAAGCCACGTAACACAGCCGCCGCTCCTCCTCCATCTCCTCCGCCTCGCCGATGGCGCGGATGCCGGGGAAGATGCCCTCCTCCATGCCCACCACGAACACGGAGGGGAACTCCAATCCCTTGGCGGAGTGCATGGTCATCATGACCACCGCGTCCTCGTCGGGGTCGTGGCTGTCCAGGTCGGTGTACAGGGCGATCTCGTCCAGGAAGCCCGCCAGGGTGGGCTCCCCCTCGGCGTTCTCGATGTAGCCGTTGATGGAGGTGAGCAGCTCCCGCACGTTTTCCAGCCGGGTGCGGCTCTCAATATCATTTTTCGCCTGGAGCATGGCGGCGTAGCCCGTCCGGGCCACGACTTCCTCGTAGAAATTGGGCAGATCCATGGTTTGGGACAGGGCGGTCAGCTCGTTTATCATGGTGACGAACTGGCCCAGCTTGGCGGCGGGCTTTTGCAGCTCCGGGTACGCCCCGGCGTTGGCGATCACGTCCCACAGGGGCAGACCGTTCTGAGCGGCGATAAACCGGGCCTTTTCCACCGTGGTGTTCCCGATGCCCCGGGGCGGGTTGTTGATGATGCGGGTGAGCCGTAGGTCGTCGGCGTGGTTCTGGATGGCGCAGAGATAGGCCAGCATATCCTTGACCTCCGCCCGGTCGAAGAACCGGGTGCCGCCGATGACCCGGTAGGGGATGCCGCTGCGCTTGAAGGCAACTTCCAGCTGGTTGGACTGGGCGTTCATCCGGTAGAGGATGGCGTGGGAATTCCACTTTTCTCCCGCCCGGTAGTCCTCCATCAGCTTGTCCGCCACGAACCGGGCCTCGTCGTTCTCGTTCATGGCGGTGTAGAGGGACACCTTGTCCCCCTCGTTCCCCGCCGTCCACAGCTCCTTGCCCTTGCGGCCCTGGTTGTGGCGGATGACGGCGTTGGCGGCATCCAGGATGTTCTTGGTGGAGCGGTAGTTCTGCTCCAGCCGGATGGTGCGGCAGCCCTTGTACTGATCCTCAAAGGACAAAATGTTTTCGATGGTGGCCCCCCGGAAGCGGTAGATGGACTGGTCGTCGTCGCCCACCACGCAGATGTTCTCCCGTCCCCCGGCCAGCAGGGAGGCCAGCAGGTATTGCAGATTGTTGGTGTCCTGGTACTCGTCAATGAGTACGTAGCGGAATTTTCTCTGATAATATTGCAAAACGTCATCATGCTGCTGGAGCAGCCGGACGGTGTGCAGGATGATGTCGTCGAAGTCCAGCGCCCCGGCCTCCCACAGCCGCTTTTCATAGGCGGTGTACAGCCTGGCGATCTTTTGCAGCCGGTAGTCGCCGGACCGGTCGCACTCCTCGGCAAAATCCCGGGCCAGCTGGAGCTTGTCCTTTGCCCGGGAAATCGTCCCCAGCACGGAGCGGGGCGGGAACTGCTTGTCGTCGAAGTTCAGCTCCCGGATGCAGTCCTTCATCACCCGCTGGGAGTCGTCGGTGTCGTAGATGGTAAAGGAGGAGGGGAAGCCCAGCTTCTCGATGTCCCGGCGGAGGATGCGCACACAGGCGGAGTGGAAGGTGGATGCCCACACGTCCCGGGCGGAGGCCCCCAGCATTTTTTCCAGGCGGTTTTTCAGCTCACCGGCGGCCTTGTTGGTGAAGGTAATGGCGATGATGGTCCAGGGGACGGCGGGCTCTACGGCGCACAGCCGGTCGGCCTGGAGGCGGCCCTCCTTGGTAGGCTTGGATGCGTATTGAGCCAAAAAATCCAAGTCGTCCTCCGTGACCCACTCGGGCACTTCCAGGCTGTCCGACCCCCGGCCGTAGCGGATGAGGTTGGCCACTCGGTGGATGAGCACGGTGGTCTTGCCCGACCCCGCCCCCGCCAGCAGCAGCAGCGGCCCCTCGGTGGCCAGCACGGCCTTTCGCTGCTCGGGGTTGAGATTCGCGTAGTTTAAGCCGATGACCTCCCGGCGGAGGCGGCAGAATTCCAGCTCCTGCTGCTGTGTCAGCATATGTATCAATCCCTTTCGTCAAGTGGACACATTATATCAGACCCCGCCCAAAAAGTACAGGGGCGTTTCCTTGCCAAGGCGGTCCCGGCATGGTATAATGGGCAAAACTGATCGGGGGGATAGAAATATGATCCGGTATGCTGACCAAAACGATTTTGAACTGCTGAGAGAGCATGACCGCCACATCGGCGAGAGCGAATTGAAGCGCGGTATTGACGCCCAGCGGGTTCTTGTGATGTTTGAGCAGGACGCCTTTGTGGGCTGGCTCAGGTTCAATCTGTTCTGGGATGAGATCCCCTTCATGAATATGCTGTATTTTTTGGAAGAATACAGGGGGAAGGGCTTTGGAACACAGCTCACCCGCCATTGGGAGGAAGAGATGGCAAAGCGGGGCTGCGAGCGGGTGCTGACCTCTACCTTGTCCAACGAGCAGGCACAGTTCTTTTACCGCAAAAACGGCTATGTGGACTGCGGCTCCCTGCTGCTGCCCGGTGAGCCGTTGGAGATCATACTGTTAAAAGAGCTGACATAAGGGAAGCGCCGGGGCCATAGGCCCCGGCGCTCTCCCGTTCACACACGCGGTTAAGTATTGCTTTGCTCCAGCAGGCTCCGCAGCTGATGGCTCCGGCGTTGGCAGCCCTCAATGAGCCCGTTGTACAGCGCCAGCAGATCGGGATCGTTCCAGTCGTCGGCGGCCAGCCGGTAGGCGTTCTCCTGCCGCTGTTCCGCCTGGTGGCGGGTGCGCAGCGCCCCCCAGTAGGACGGGATGGCCGGGGCGCCCAGCAGTTCAGAGGGCCAGTACCGCAGCCCGGTGAGCAGAAAATACGCCGCCGACAGCTTGCGGGCATCCTTGTGCTGCTCCCCCGCCATGCTGTTCAGCGTCCGGGCGTCGGTTCCCCGGGTCCTCCGGGCCAGGTGGCGGTAGAACTGCCAGCCCTCCAGCGCGTCCATCACGTGGCGGCGCAGGCGGGCGGTGCGGTCGTCGGCGCTCTGGGGTTCCTCCCACAGCTGGGGCAGGTCGTTCCCCCGGTCGGGGCCGTCCGCCTCGGGCAGGCCCTCTGTTTCGGCGCAGTCCTCGCAGGTCTCCTCCGGGACGGGCTGATCTTGAGTCGGTGGCTCTTGGGCCGCTGGTTCCTCCATGGGCCGCCAGCAATTCGGCATCTGAACGGACGGCTCCGGCTCCATGGGCATCTCCGGCTCCATAGGCTGGGCCGGCTGCTCTTGAGCCGGTGGCTCTTGAGTCGGTGACTCCTGGCGCTCACACTCCGGGGGGAGGCCGGTCCCCTGCTGCCGGGCCAGAGCTCTCAGGCAGTCGCAGGACAGGTCGCCCTCCATATTGAGGGGGCCGGGGCGGATGGGGCTGCTTTCCTGGTCACGGTCTCCCATCACCCGCTGCCACACCCGCTGGAACACCTCCTGATCCTTCACCGAGCATGGGATCATTTCTTCCATGTGGTAAAACACCTCCTTTGCCCCACATTCTATGTGGCGAGGGAGGGGTTTGCCAATGGGCCTATGGTTTCACCAGCTCTTCCAGGGAGCGGACATACTGGCCGCACACCGACTTCAGCTCGTCCTGGCGGGCGGCGTAATAGTCGTCGTACACCCCCACGGCGGTCATGCCCGCTTTCATGGCGGTGGCGCAGTTGTCCGGGCTGTCGTCAAAGAGGGTGCAGTCCTCAGGCGGCGCGCCCAGCAGCTCGCTGAGCCGGGTAAAGCACCGGGGATCCCGCTTTTCCAGGCCGATCTCCTCGGCGAAGACCACCTGGTCAAACAGCTCCCGCAGGTGGAAGCGCTCCAGCACCGTCTCGCACAGGGCGGGGCGGCAGGCGGTGAACATGGCCATGGGGCGGCCCTCGGCCCTGCACTGGCGGAGAAATTCCTCCGCCCCCGGCTTTAAGGGGGCAAGCTCCCTGTAGTGGTGCTCCGCTAGGCTGTCCCATTCCGCCATGATGTCCTCCGGACTGTCGGGTAGGTGGTAATAGTCTCTTGTGAACTGGGCCGCGATGGGGAAAATGGAGCGCTCTACCACCCGCCGGTACTCGTCGGTGTGGGTCAGCCCCCGGCGGGTCAGAAATTCCCGATCCACCTCCAGCCACAGGCCGTTGGTGTCGGTGATGGTGCCGTCCAGGTCAAATATGTACACAGTATCATCTCCTCGTCCCTGTCAGCATACCAGACCCGCCCCTCTCTGGCAAGCCTTTTCGCCATTTTTCTCCCCGGCGTTGACTTGTCCCGCCTTTGCGGATAAAATAGAGGGGAGTTTTGAAGGGGGGCGGCGGTATGCGGAAACTGGCCTGGTTTTCGGCTGGCTTCGGGGCCGCCTGCCTGTGGGCGTGCTATTTTGGCCTGGGCGCCGTACCCGGTCTCATCGCCGCCGTCCTGCTGGGGCTGATGCTGGCGGCATGGCTGACCACCCGCCTCCGGCCCGATGAGCACCCCCTTCTCCTGCGCCGTCCCAGGGAGAAGGGCCCGCTGTCCCGGTGGACGCTGTACCAGGTCTCCCGGCGGGGGCTGGCCCTGTGCCTGGGCGGCGTGCTGGCCTTTGGGTGGGCAAGCGCTTATTTTATGCTGTTCCGCGCCCCGGCGGAACAGTGGATAGGGGACGAGGTGGCCATCTCCGGCGAGGTGTCCTCCTATCCCCGCCCAACCTCCATCGGCGGGTACTCCGTCACCGTCCGTTTAGACGGCGGCTTTTTTGCCCCGGACGCGCTGGTGTACGGTTCGGCGGACTGGGGCGGGCTGAAGCCGGGGGATCATATAGACGGTACGGCCCGGGTCAAGCTGTCCACCCAAGCCTACGGCGGCGATACCACCTACTACACCGCCAAGGGCGTGTATCTCTTGGCCTACTGCGATGACGAGCCGGAGATCACCTTTGCGGAGCGCGTCCCCTTCCGCCACTGGCCCGCCCTGTGCGCGCGCAAGCTCCGAGACGGCATTGACACCGCCTTTGACGGCGTTGCGGCTCCCATCGCCGCCGCCGTCACCCTGGGGGACAAGACGGGCTTGGACGATACGCTCTACTCCGCCTTCAACCGGGCGGGGCTGATGCACGCGGCCGTGGTGTCCGGCTTTCACATCTCGTTTTTGGTGGAAATTGTGCTGGTCCTGTGCGGCAAACACCGGCGCGTGGCGCTGGCCATGATTCCGCTGCTGGTGTTTTACGCCCTCATGGCGGGCGGTACGCCGTCGGCCCTCCGGGCGGTCATCATGCAGAGCGCCCTGCTGTTCGCGCCCGTCGCCCAGAGAGAGGAGGACGGGCCCTCCGCCCTGGGTCTTGCCCTGCTGGCGCTGCTCATCCAGAACCCGTTTGCCGCCGCCAGCGTGGGCTTGCAGCTGTCCTTCGCCTCGGTGGCGGGCATCCTGCTGATCTCCGAGCCGCTGCGCCAATGGCTGTACCGGCCCTTGAAGCCCCTGCGGCCCCCAAAGGAGCAAAAGCTCAAGCTCATGCTGTGGAATGGGGCCCGGACGGTACTTACCGGCGTGTCCACCTCGCTGGGGGCCATGCTGTTCACTGTGCCGCTGATCGCGCTGTACTTTGGGCAGATTCTGCTGCTGTCCCCGGTGTCCAATGTGCTGGCGCTGTGGGCGCTGAGCTTTTTGATGATGTGCGCCCTAATTTTGGGGGCGCTGGCTGTCTTCCTCCCCGGCCCCGCCGCCTTTTTGGGCGCGATTGCCGGACTGCTGGGCCATTACGCCCGGTGGGTGGCGCTGTGGCTGGGCAGATTCCCCTTCGCCTCGCTGAGTACCGACAGCCGGTATTGCCTCATCTGGCTGGGGACAGTGTACTTGGCGCTGCTGACGGCGTTTGTCAGCCGGGAGAAGCCCCGTCGGCCCCTGCTCTGGGTCTGTGGGCTGGTTGTGCTGCTGTGCGCCTCCGTCGGGTTTGGCCGGCTGGAGGTGGAAACCGCCGATCTCACTGTGACCGCGCTGGATGTGGGACAGGGCTCATCCACCGCCCTGCTGTCCGGCGGGCAGGCGGCGCTGGTGGACTGCGGCGGGGACGGCTCCCGCAGCGCCGGGGACGTTGCCGCCGACTACTTTGCTTCCATGGGCCGCGCCCGGTTGGACTTGCTGGTGCTCACCCATTTTGACAGCGACCACTTCAACGGAGTGGAGCAGCTGTTTTACCGCATGAGGGTGGACAAGGTGGCCATTCCCGGGAGCGATACAGACCCCGAGGACGCCGCGCGGGTCATCGAGCTTGCGGAAGCAGAGGGGGCAGAGGTCGTCCTGGTGGACGACACGGTGGAGCTGCCCCTGGGCAAATCGGCCCTCACCCTGCTCCCGCCCCTGGGCGGGGGCACCTCCAACGAGTCCGGCCAGTTTATCCTGTGTTCCCATGGGGACTTTGATGTGCTGATTACCGGGGACGCGGACGCCTTCGTGGAGAAGATGCTGGTGAAGTACTGCCCCATCCCGGACGTCGAGCTGCTGGTGGTGGGCCACCACGGCTCCAAAAACTCCAGCTGTGAGGAATTCCTCCAGGCCACAACCCCGGAGCTGGCGGTCATCTCCGCCGGGGCCAACAACTCCTATGGCCACCCCGCGGACGAGACGCTGGAGCGTTTGGAGGCGCTGGGCGCGGAGATCCGCCGCACCGATCAGGAGGGGACTGTCACCGTGCGGGTTCAGGGGGATCGGGTGGGGGTATATTAGAAAGAATCGGTTCCATACTTGCTGAGAAAGGGGGCGGCGTCCATGCCGCCAAAACGGGATAAGGTGGACAACACCGCCATGCGGGAGCTGAAGCGGGCCCTGAAGGAGGGCGCGCCCAAAAGCCTGTATGTTTTTCACGGGGAGGAGGCGTTCCTGCGGGACTACTACCTGGGCCAGCTGAAGCGGGCCATCCTGCCCGAGGGGCTGGAGGACTTCAACCTCCACACCGCCCGAGGGAAGGATTGCTCGGTGGACTGGATCGAGCAGGCGGTGGACTGCCTGCCCATGATGAGCGGGCGCACCCTGGTGACGGTCACCGACTTCGACCTGTTCGCCCAGGGGGAGCAGGCACGCGAGCGGCTGCTGGCGATCCTCTCCGCCCTGCCGGACTACTGCTGCCTGGTGTTCGTGTACGACCTGCTGCCCTATAAGGCGGACGGGCGGTCCAAGCTGGCTGCCCTGCTGAAAAAAGAGGGGGCGGTGGTGAACTTCCAGCGCCAGGAGCAGGGGGATCTCACCGACTGGATCTGCCGCCAGTTCAAAAAGGCGGGCAAGAGCGTGGACACCGAGGACGCCCGGTATCTCATCTTCCTGTGCGGCGACCTGATGCACGACCTGGCCTCCGAGATCGGCAAGCTGACCGCCTACGCCGCCCATCCCAGGGTCACCCGGGCGGACATGGACGCGGTGGTCATCCCCAAGCTGGACGCGGTGGTGTTCCAGATGACGGACGCCATGGCCCGCAAGGACTTCGACAAGGCCGCGTCGGTGCTGGCCGATCTGCTCCACAGCCAGCAGGCCCCCATCATGATCCTGGCCGCCATGGGCAAGTACTTCCGCCAGCTGTACACCGCCCGGCTGTACCTGGACGCGGGGAAGAGCCGGGGGGAGTTCATGGAGCTGTGGGGGATGAAGTCGGCCTATCCGGCGGACAAGCTGCTGGATGCCGCCCGGCGGTTCTCCCTGCCCTGGTGCCGGTATGCTGTGCGCCGGTGCGCCGAGACGGACATCACGCTGAAATCCTCCTACGGCCAGGAGAATGAGGTGCTCACCGCGCTGTTGATGGAGCTGGCCTCGGGCCGGAGGGTGGCGGTATAAGAGGAGGTAAATTTTGAAGAAACATATTATCATTGCAGGTGTTCCGAAATCAGGAAAAAGCACCATTTCTCAACTAATATCAAATTAATGGGAGATTGATATGAGGATTCAAGAAGCTATTGTGGTGGAGGGCCGGTACGACAAGTCCGCCCTGGCCGGGGTGGTGGACACCCTGATCCTGGACACCGCCGGGTTCGGCGTGTTCAAGGACGGGGAGCGGCTGGCCCTGCTGCGGAAGCTGGCGGCGAAGCGGGGGCTCATCGTCCTCACCGACCCGGACGGGGCGGGGTTCGTCATCCGCAACTACCTGAAGGGAGCCATCCCCAAGGGGCAGCTCAAGCACGCCTATGTGCCCGACGTGTACGGCAAGGAGCGCCGCAAGCGGGCCCCCGGCAAGGAGGGCAAGCTGGGGGTGGAGGGGATGCCGCCCGAGGTGCTGCGAAACGCCATCCTCCGGGCCGGGGCCACGGTGCTGGACGGGGAAGCGCCGTCCCGCCCCTCGGGGGATCTCACTCCGGCGGATCTGTTTGCCCTGGGGCTGTCTGGCACGCCCGACGCGGCCCAGCGGCGGGCGGTTCTCCTGAAAAAGCTGGAGCTGCCCGAGCACATGAGCGCCAAGGCGCTGCTCTCGGCGCTGAACGCGCTGTATACCCCGGACGAGCTGGACGAGCTGCTGAATGGATAAAAACGGAGTGCGTTCCATGTTGGAAGGCACTCCGTTTTGTTATATTGCTGTGCGATATGACAAAAAGTATTTATTGTTCCGTCTCCATGATCTTTTCTACCCGGCGCACATGGCGGCCGCCCTCAAATTCGGTGGACAGGAACACGTCCAAAATCCGCTCCGCCAGGTTGCCGCCGGTGACCCCGGCCCCCATGGCCAGCACGTTGGCGTCGTTGTGGCGGCGGGTCATCTCGGCGGACAGGGTTTCGTGGCACAGCGCGCACCGCACGCCCTTCACCTTGTTGGCCACCATGGACACGCCGATGCCGGTGGTACACAGGACGACGCCCCGCTCACAGGCTCCGTCCGCCACCAGCTGGGCGGCGGGACGGGCAAAGTCGGGGTAGTCGCAGCTGTCCAGGCTGTTGGTGCCGCAGTCGGTCACCTGGTGGCCCTGCTGGATTAGGTGGGCTTTCAGCCGCTCCTTCAGCTCGTACGCGCCGTGGTCGCAGGCAATGGAAATTTTCATATCCTCAAATCCTCTCTGTTCAAAGTTTGTGGAGCACCGGGCGGCGGCGCTCGTAGGTGGTCACGCAGTCAAATCCCGCGGCCTGGATCATTTCCAGGGCCTGGGGGATGCCCTTTGCCACGTCCTCGGCCCGGTGGGCGTCCGCCCCCACGGTGACCAGTTTTCCGCCGCACTCCTTGAACCAGGCCAGCAGGGGGGGCCAGGAGTCCAGATCCTCGCCCCGGCACACGTTGACCTCCATGGCGTGGTCGGTTTTTGCCACCTCGGTGAAGATGGCCCGCACCCGCTCCTCGTAATCGGCGATGGACAGCTCCACCCCGTCCCGGTGGATGTACCGCAGGGGGTAGACGATGTGGGCCAGGCTGTCGTAGCAGTCGGGGCATTGGGTCACCAGCGTCCAGGTGTGGGCCAGGGTGCTCTCCAACGCTTTGCGGCTCAGCTCCATATTGTTGTGAAAGTCGGAGAAGTACAGATCCCGATCCCCTTCCGTGCCGATCCAGTTGTGGAGGGAGCCCAGCACAAAGTCCAGCTCGTCCCCGCCCTGGGCCAGCACCGCCCGGGCTGTGTCCGGGTCATAGGGCGCGGAGCCCAGCTCGATGCCAAGGCGGAGGATGAGCTTGTCCCCCACCTCCCGCTTCACCGCGCGGTACTGCTCCTTGGCGGCGGGCCAGTCGAAGGGGCCGGCGGACGACCCGTCGAAGTTCAAAAGGTCATGGTGGTCGGTGACGCAGAACTCCCGCAGGCCGGCGGCAATGGCGGCCTGGGCGGTGTCGGACAGCTCCGCTTGGCTGTCGTGGGAGATTTTCGTGTGGCTGTGAATGTCGCAGAGATACATTTTAAATCACCTGAATCAAACATAATTGAGGCGCGCTTCCCCTCGCGGGGGACGGCTTCCGGCGGGTTACTTTCTCTCACGCGAGAGAAAGTAACCAAAGAGCGCGCCCAAGGGGCTTTGCCCCTTGGGTATCCCCGTGCCGCGCCTGGGCCAAGAGCATTGATACGGCTATTGCGTCTGACGCATGGAACTCGCTTCGTTTTCCGGCCCTCACAGGGCCTGATCCGGCGGAGAATCAAACGTGAGCGCGCTCCTATCAACGCCTTCCTGTATCCACGCATACGATTTGCGGTGGGTTAGCGCTCAGAGAGGCCAGCTGGGGAACCAGCGCAGAAAATAGGTGGCGTACCATGTGGGTACGTACAGCCCAATCAGCTCCGGATAGAAGACGGCGTACAGCCCCGCCGCGCAGCCGGTGAAGCCGTAGACCGCCAGCCGGTATCCCGTCCGCTTCCGGGTCATCATGTCGTCCATGAGATAGGCGATGGCGAAGCACAGGAACAGCACCGTGGGGAAGTAGTGGTAGGCGAACAGGATGCGCCCAATGGGCAGCCAGGGGACGAACTGGGACAGCAGCGCGATGAGGATGAACAGCCCCTTGCCGCACTTGCGCCGCACCGTCTGGATGGCTACGCCGAAAATGGCCGCCAGCCCCGCCCAGGACACCAGGGGGTTGTTGAAGGAGGCGAACAGGCTCTTCATCCCCGGCACGTCCAGATCCCGGTAGTACAGGATGGGCCGCCCGTCGAAGATCCACTGATACCAGTAGGACTCGTAGGGGTGGGGGGTGTGGACACCCTGGTGATAGGTGAGCATGAAGTGCTGGTTTTTCAGCATGATATCCACCGGGTTGCTGCTATCGCCGGGGATGATTTTGAAGAAGGAGTCCACCCTGTCCAACAGGCCGGGCGTTTTGCCCTCCTCAGCCATGGTCTTGGCCAGCTGCTCCATATACTTCGGCAGCTTGTCCAGATGCTGGGGCAGCTGGGCAAAGGGCCAGGAGAGGGCCTCGCCCGCCAGGGCCAGGAAGCCGCCCTCGTTTCCACGGGCGATGGCGTAGGGGAAATAGGACGCCGTGTAAATACAAAGGGGAATGATAACAAAGAATAATACGGAGAGTAAGATGGTGCCCACCACGTGAACGGCGAAAGAGGGAACCTGGGGCCGCTCCCAGGGGGGCGGGGCCTCCTGGAACATGGCCTCCGTCACCTCCTGACGGAGTTCCGGAGGAGCCGCCGTCCGCCGGGCCTCGTTCTCCGCCTCGTGCCAATCCCCGGCTTTGAACATCATCCCCAGCAGCCACAGCAGGGCCAGCCCTGCCCCGGCATATACCACCGTCCACTTGGAGGCGCAGCCGATGCCCCAGAACAGGCCGCTGAGCCCCAGGGGCAGGATGTAATGCCGCAGCTTCTTCCCGGCGGGCACCGCCAGCCAGCGGTACATGAAGTAGTAGGACACCAGGATAAAGAACACGCCGTAGGTGTCGATGGTGGCGATGCGGGTCTGCACCAGGTGCATAAAGTCGAAAGTGAACAGGGCCGTGCCGCACAGGGCCACGGGGGTTTTGCCGAACAGGTTTTTGAGGAAAATATACAGCAGCGGCACCATCAGCACGCCGAAGAGCGTGCCCATAAACCGCCAGCCGAAGGGGACCATGCCGAACATCATGATCCCGACGGAGATGATCAGCTTGCCCAGGGGCGGGTGGGACACCTCATAGGGATAGACGTTGTTGAGATGCTCCAGGGCGGTGCGGGGGTGGTAAATTTCATCGAAGTAGGAGGAGTTGAAATATGTGGGGTGGGCCGGAATGATGTCCTGCTCGTCAAAGAGGGCGTCCGCCCCGGTGGGAGAGACATCGAGCCTGTTATCTGAATCGTTGTAGAGGACCATCTCCCCCAGCTCCATGGGGAGATGGTGGGCGTCGGGGATGGCGGTCAGCCGAAAGTATTTCGCCTGGACGACAGCGCCGTCCTGTATGGTGATGTGATGCCACTTGAGCAGGGTGTTATATGCCTGCCGGATGGACTGCACCGACCCGGCGGGAGCTCCCGGGGACACCTGGGTCCAATAGTAGGCGGTCCTGGTCTGGAGGTCGGTGGTGTCCTGCCCGGGCCGCTTGGCTGTCCACGCGCCGTCCACAAAGACCTCGTCCACGACCTGAAGGGCAGTCCACTCCTCCCCGTCGGCGGAAACCTCCAGCGAGTATGCCCCGGTGCCGATGCGGGTGTACCAGCCGATACCGGCCAGGGTGACCTCCTGATCCAGTTCCCAGGTGATCGTCTCCCGCTCCATAAAGGGCTGGACGGACTGGGGCGCGGACAGGCTGCCCAGCCGGAAAAACGCCGTGAAGGCGTACACCGCCGTCAGCAGCAGAACGGGCAGGATGTCCCGCCGCTCCATGGGGTGGCAGGGCAGGGTGAGGGTCATGCGCCGGGGCTTGGAGCGCTCCTCCGACATGGCGATCCACTCCAGGCTGCGGGGCCGGGGGCGCAGGCACCACCAGTAGTAGACGAAAAAGGAGACGCACACCGCGATCCCCAGGATGAACCACGCGAAGGCGGGGGACAGATTGCCGAAAAACCAGGACACGCCGTATACCACCGCGTCCCAGGCCCCCTGGAGGGTGAGTGGGGCGCTCTCCCCCGGCGATGCCGAGGCGGTCAAAGCCAGTAAGTTTATCATCGGAACCTCCATGCGCGCCGGGCGCGCCCGCATACGTAAAACAGAAAAATCCTCAACCTCAATATATTACTACGAACCGGCGGGAAAAGAAAGCCCTTTTTTGCCAACTCTTTTCGCCGTGGACGGATAAACCGAAAAAAGCCCTGCCCCGGTACATATATGTACCGGGGCAGGGCGCTGGATTCACAGCAGATTGGCCCGCTCCAGCCGGCGGCGGATGGGCATCCCCACGATCAGCGCCGCTGCCATCTTGGCCAGATCCCAGGGGATGAAGGGGAACACGCAGGCCGCCAGGGCTTTTTGCAGATCCACCCCCGCCTGGATACAGTACCAGGCGGTGCCAAAGGCGTACAGCACCGCGGTGGCCAGCGCCATCCCCATGAGCTGCGCCGCCAGGGCCATGACCACGCCGGACTTGCCTTTTTCATCAAAGCGGTGGGCCGACCACTGAACCGCCGCCCCCGCCAGCAGGACCATGGGCAGATAGCCCACCAGATAGCCCCCCGTGGGGCCCAGCAGACGGGCCGCGCCGCCCATGTAATTGCTGAACACCGGCAGGCCCACAAAGCCCACCAACAGGTACACCAGGGTGCTCACCGCCCCCCAGACGCCGCCCAGCATATAGGCCGTCAGATAGATGGCCAGGGTGCCCCCGGTGATGGAGATGGGCCCGATAGGGATGGAGATGGGGGCGATCACGCACGTCACCGCCGCCATGACCGCGCACAGGGTGAGCCGCCGGGTGTCCACGAAGGATTTCGCTGTCATAGTAGGATCACTCCAATTGTAAACTGATTTGCGATTTAGAGTATACAATATGGGCGGCACACTGTCAAGACCGTTTTTCCCGGCATTGCCTTTTTGACCTGGATGTGATAAGATGAACAAAATTGTGCTGGCGGGTGGCAACGGGCCGATTTCCGCCCGGTTTATCAGCGGATGAAAGTTCTTTTTCGGTTATTTGGGAGGTCTCCATGAAGGTAAAATATCTGGTTCAGCGGGTGCTGAACATGAACTACAGAGCCATGCTGGACAAAATCAGCTCCATCCACAAAAAGACGGGCCGCTCCCGCCTGTCCATTTTCCGGGATATGCGGGACTGCGCGGTGAAGTACGGCGCGGGCTATATGGACTACGACCTGTTTGAGATGTACGATCTCACCCCCGAGCAGCGGGACACCTACCTGACCCGGGGGCGGAACAACGAGATCGTGGTGAAATACAACGACAAGGCCCACATGGACGATTTCGGGGACAAAATCAGGTTTAACGCCCGGTTTGAGCGGTTCCTCCACCGGGACTGGGTTCCGGTGACCGGGGACAACAGGGACGAGGTGCTGGCCTTTTTGGGCCGCCACCCGGTGTTCATGGCCAAGCCCTCAAAGGGAAGCTGCGGCTGGGGCATTGAGAAGTTGAAGGTAGAGGGCTACCCCTCCCCGGACGCCCTCTACGACTATTTGGCGGAAAAAGCCCCCCTGCTGGAGCTGGAGGAGGTCATCGTCCAGCACCCCGCGGTGGCGGCCATTTACCCCGGCTCCATCAACACGGTGCGTATGGTGACCATCCGGGGGAAGAGCGGCAAGGTGTATCTGGTCACCGCCATGTTCCGCATCGGCAACGGCAAGTTCGTGGACAACTTCAACAGCGGCGGCATGGTGGCCCCCATGGATCCGGAGACGGGCGCCGTCATCGACCGGGCGCTGGACAAACAGAAAAACCTGTACGCCGACCACCCCGCCACTGGCACGCGGATCAAGGGCTTCGCCTTCCCCGACTGGGACAGGGCCAAAGCCCTGGTGACGGAGGCCGCCCAGGTCATCCCGGAGGTGGGCTACGTGGGCTGGGATGTGTGCTTTACCCCGAACGGGCCCTGCCTGGTGGAGGGCAACCAGTTCCCCGGCCACGACATCTACCAGCTCCCCGTCCACACGCCGGACAAGATCGGCATCATGCCCCGGTTCCGGGCCATTGAGGCCGAAGAAAAAGCGCTGGAGCAGTAATGCCGGTTTCATCCGCCGATGGCGGGGGAAACTGATGACCCGCCTGTTTCCAGGCTATTGAGGCCAAAGAGAGCGCAAAATCAGCCCCGCGTTGACGGCGCGGGGCCTTTTCACAAGAGGGTGATGGGATGAAGCTGGATCTATCGGAGGCCCTGCGCTGGCTGGGGGTGCGGGGTGAGCCTGACCCCGCGCTGTACGCTGAGATGTCCGCTGTGGCGGGCAGGCTCACCCAAGCTGTGACGCCCCGGTGGGTGTGGCGGGTGTTTCACGTGAAACATACGTTTGATGGAGAGAAGCTGGCGGAAACGGACCTTGTCCTCACCGGGGAGATGGCCCGCGAAATGCTGGCCGACTGCTCCCAGGCCGTCCTGCTGGTCTGCACCCTGGGGGCGGGGTTCGAGACGCTGCTGCGCGCCGAGCAGGCCCGGAGCATGGCCCGGGCGGCCATGCTGGACGTGTGCGGCTCGGCCTGGGTGGAGGCGGGCTGCGATGAGGCGGAGCAGGAGATTTCCGCCCGGTACCCAGGGCTGCACCGCACCGACCGCTTCAGCCCCGGCTACGGCGACCTGCCGCTGGAGTTACAGCGGGACATCTGCGCCCTGCTGGACGCCCAGCGGCGGCTGGGGGTGCAGGTGACGGACAGCCTGCTGATGAACCCCACCAAGTCCGTCACCGCCGTCATCGGCCTGTCCGATGACCCCCAGCCCGCCCGCGTTCGGGGGTGTGCGTTCTGTAACCTCAGAGAGAGCTGCCAATACCGCAAGGAGGGGAAAACCTGTGGATCTTGATTTCTTATATGATGGGATCGTCATTCTGGACGGCGCCATGGGCACCGTATTGCAGCAGAAGGGCCTGCCCCCTGGGGGCAAGCCGGAGCTGCTGAACTTTACCCAGCCGGAGCTGCTGAAAAGCGTTTACCGGGAGTACATCGACGCCGGGAGCCATATCATCTACGCCAACACCTTCGGGGCCAGTGCCCCCAAGCTGGCCGGGACGGGCCGCACCGTGGACGAGGTGGTGTCCGCCGCCGTCGCCATCGCGAAAGAGGCCGCCGCCGGGACAGATACGAAAATTGCCCTGGACATGGGGCCCCTGGGGGAGCTGCTGGAGCCCCTGGGCACCCTGCCCTTCGAGCGGGCCTATGAGTGGTTCAAAGAGGTGGCCGTCGCCGGGGAGAAGGCGGGGGCCGACCTGGCGGTCATCGAGACCATGACCGACCTGTACGAGGCCAAAGCCGCCCTGCTGGCGGTGAAGGAGAACACAAATCTGCCGGTGTTCGTCACCATGTCCTTTGAGCAGAATGGGCGCACCTTCACCGGCTGTACCATCCCATCCATGGCCCGGACGCTGGAGGGGCTGGGGGCGGACGCCATTGGGCTGAACTGCTCCCTGGGCCCCGACCTGCTGGCCCCCATGCTCCGTGAGCTGTGCGAGAACACCCGCCTGCCCGTCATCGCCAAGCCCAACGCGGGCCTGCCCGACCCGGCCACCGGGGCCTACGACATGGGCCCGGAGGAGTTTGCCAGGGCGCTGGCCCCCTGCCTGGACGTGGGCGTCACCATCTTCGGTGGCTGCTGCGGCACCTCGCCGGAGTATATCAGGGCGCTGTCCTGTGCCCTGAAAGACGAACTGCCCCGGCCCAGGACTTACTGGTCCACGGGCTTTACGTGCTCCTCCATGACCCCCTGCGCCCTGGAGGGGGTGCGGGTCATCGGCGAGCGGGTCAACCCCACGGGCAAGAAGCGCTTCCAGCAGGCCCTCTTGGAAAACGACCTGGACTATATCCTGGACGTGGCTGTCCAGCAGGAGGACGCGGGGGCGGATATCCTGGACGTGAACGTGGGCTTCCCCGGGGTGGACGAGGTGGCCATGCTCCCCCGGGTGGTGAAAAAAATTCAGAGCGCCGTCGCCCTGCCCCTGCAGATAGATTCCTCCAACCCGGACGCCCTGGAGGCGGGGCTGCGGGTGTATAACGGCAAGGCGGCGGTAAACTCGGTGAACGGCGAGCGGGCGGTGCTGGATCGGATCCTGCCCATTGTGAAGAAATACGGGGCCAGCGTGGTGGGCCTGTGCCTGGACGAAAAGGGCATTCCCCAGACCGCCGAGGGGCGGGTGGCCATCGCCCGCCGCATCTTGGATGCGGCCCTGAGCTACGGTATCCCGGCGGAGGACGTGTGGATCGACTGCCTGACCCTCACCGTGTCCGCCCAGCAAGAGCAGGCGGCGGAGACGCTGAAGGCCGTGCGCATGGTGCGGGAGGAGCTGGGCCTCCAGGTGGTGCTTGGCGTGTCCAACATCTCCTTCGGCCTGCCAAACCGGCCCCTGGTCACCCAAAATTTCCTCATTCAGGCCATGGCGGCGGGGCTCACCCTGCCCATCATCAACCCCAACCAGCGGGAGATGATGGACGCGGTGGCGGCGTTCAAGGTGCTGTCCGGCGAGGACGCGGGCAGCCGGGGCTACATCGCCCGGTTTGCCGACGCCGCGGCCACGGCGAAAGCCGCCCCCGCCGCGTCGGGGAAGGGGCTTACCCTGGAGGACGCCATCATCCGGGGGCTGGAAGGGGACGCCGGACGGCTGGCGAAAGAGGCGCTGCAAAGCCAGGACGAGCTGTCCCTGGTGGAGGGGCGGCTCATCCCCGCGCTGGACAGGGTGGGCGAGGACTACGAGGCCGGGCGGGCCTTCCTGCCCCAGCTGCTCTCCGCCGCCCAGGCCGCCCAGGCGGTGTTCGAGGTCATCAAGGCGTCCGTGGCCCAAAAGGGCGGCGCCCCGGTGAAGAAGGGCAAGTTCGCCATTGCCACCGTCAAGGGGGACATCCACGACATCGGCAAGAACATCGTGCGTACGGTGATGGAGAACTACGGCTATGAAGCCGTTGACCTGGGCCGGGACGTGCCGCCCGAGGTCATTGTGGACACGGTGAAGGAGCAGAATATCAAACTGGTGGGACTGTCCGCCCTGATGACCACCACCCTGCCCGCCATGGAGGAGACCATCCGGCAGCTCAAAGCCCTGCCCGCCCCCCCGGCGGTCTGGGTGGGCGGCGCGGTGGTGACCCCCGAGTACGCCAGGGAGATGGGGGCGGACTACTACGCGAAGGACGCTAGAGCGTCGGTGGAGATTGCCCGGAAGGTGTTTGGCGCATGAATATTCGAGCGTATTTGGCGCAGGGGAAGCCCCTGCTGTTTGACGGGGCCATGGGGACCTACTTTGCCTCCCGCCCCGGCAGGGCCGAGACCCGGTGCGAGCCGGCCAATTTAGACCATCCAGAAGAGATTATGTCCATCCACCGGGCCTATCTGGAGGCGGGCGCCCGTGCCATCCGCACCAACACCTTCGACGTGGGGATGGACGGGGAGACCGCCGGACGGATCATCCGGGCGGGGTGCCGCCTCGCCCTGGAGGCGGCACGACCCTTCGGGGCCGTTGTGTTTGCCGACCTGGGCCCCGCTCCTCTGGAGGGGGCGCTGTCCCCCGGAGAGTGTTACTGCCAACAGGCGGAGATATTTCTGGATCAGGGGCTGACCTGTTTCGCGGCGGAGACCCTGTCCTCCGACGAGGGTGTCCCCGAGCTGGCCCGGTACATCAAGGGGCGCTGCCCCGAGGCGTTCCTGCTGGTATCCTTTGCCGTGGGAGCGGACGGGATGACCCGGGAGGGCCTGCCGGGGCGCGCCCTCTTTGAGCGGGCCGCCGCCCTGGACGGGGTGGACGCGGTGGGCTTCAACTGCGTGTCCGGCCCCCACCATCTGCTGGAATTTGTCCGGGGGCTGGATCTGGGCGTTTTGAACGGCAAGGTCCTGTCCGTGATGCCCAACGCGGGCTATCCCACGGTGCTGGGGCGAAGGGTGGTATACCAGGGTCAGGCGGATTACTTCGCCGCCCAGTTGGCGGACATCGCCCGGGCGGGGGCGGCCATTGTGGGCGGCTGCTGCGGCACCACGCCCCGTCACATCGCGGCTACCGCCGGGGCACTGGAGGGATTATCCATAGCGCCCGCCGTCCTCCCGTCCCAGCCCAGGGTCAGGATGGAGAAACAACCTGGGCGCAACCGCCTACGAGATAAGCTGGAGGCGGGGCAGCGGGTGGTCGCCGTGGAGCTGGACCCGCCGGCGGACGACCAGGTGGACGCCTTCATGGAAGGGGTGCGAGCCCTCAGGGACGCGGGGGCTGACGCCGTCACGGTGTCCGACTGCCCGGTAGGGCGGCCCCGGGCGGACAGCTCTCTGCTGGCCTGCAAGATCCGCCGGGAGACGGGGATGGAGCCCCTGCCCCACATGACCTGCCGGGATCGGAACCTGAACGCCACCAAGGCGCTGCTGCTGGGGCTGTCCATGGAGGGGGTGCGCAACGTGCTGCTGGTCACCGGCGACCCCGTCCCCACCGAGGACCGGGACGAGGTGAAGAGCGTGTTCAACTTCAACTCCCGGAAGCTGATCCGCTATGTCAGCGGGCTCACCGACCACGGCCTGTCCGCCCCCTTCCAGATTTTCGGAGCGCTGAACGTGAACGCCGTCAACTTCCGGAAGCAGCTGGAGCTGGCGCTGGAGAAGGAGGAGGCCGGGGCGGCGGGCTTCCTCACCCAGCCCGTCCACTCCCCCCGGGCGCTGGAAAACCTGGCGCTGGCCCGTCAGACGCTGAAGGGCAAAATTCTGGGCGGCGTGTTCCCCATCGTCAGCCACCGCAACGCCCTGTTCCTCAACAACGAGGTGGCGGGTGTGTCCGTGCCGGAGGAGATCGTGAGGCGCTATGAGGGCTTGGGCCGGGAGGAGGCGGAGGAGCTGGCGGTGGAGCTGTCGGTGAAGGCCGCCCGGGACATGGAGCCCTATACCGACGGGTGGTATCTCATGACCCCCTTCCGCCGGGTGGAATTGATTGCGCGGATCATGAAAGAATTGCGGTAAAAGAACCGGGCCCCGGCGTAAGCCGGAGCCCGGTTTTTATCGGTTGAAGCCGTATTGACCGCACAGTTTGGTGAGCAGCCCGCGCAGGGGGTTGAACAGCGCCAGGGCAATGACAAAGTTGGCGACGCCGTGGACAAGATCCCAGGGGATGCCCGACAGCCACCAGGACAGCGCCAACCCCCAGCCCCCCGCCGCCCAGTAGGTGAGGGCGCACAGCGCCCCAAAACCCAGCCCGAACAGGCCGGACAGCGCCGCCCAGCCCAGAGGGGACTCCATCTTCCGCAGCAGGCGGGCCAGACAGAACAGGACGAGCCACACGTATAAGTAGAACGCCGACCAAAGCTGGATGCCCCAGACGGCGTATTCCAGCAGCACGTAGACGTAGACGGCGTACAGCCCCTGCCAGCCGAAGCAAACGGCGTACAGCATCACCAGCAGGGACACCGGCTCGATGTTGGGCAGGAAGGCCATGGCCATCTTGGCGGCGAAGAGCAGTCCGCCCAGCAGGCCGAAAAGAGCTATTCTCCGGGCAAGGGTGCGGGCCATGTCAGCCGACGGTGTAAGTCCAGGTGTAGGCGTCCCCGTCGTACACCGGGGTGGCACTGACGCCGGTCTGGGCAAACTCCCCGTTGATGGACAGGGCCCACCAGCTCTGATCCACGTCATAGTCGGCGGTCTCGCCGTCTACTGTCTTGACATACAGGCCGAACTCGCCCTCGTCACCCGAAATGAGGCCCTCGGCTACCAGCACCTCGGCCAGATACTCCTCGTCGGTATCATAGGTGAAGGTCTTGGTGCTCTCGTCCTTGTGGATGACCTCCACCGTGATGTGCTTGGCCCCCACTGCGGGGGCGGGGCGGGTGAAGTGCCACACCAGTGCCAGCACCACGGCCAGCACCACGAAAATCGCCGCAGCCAATACCGGGGCGAGCTTTTTCTTGTTCTGCTTCTCCATTTGAAACGTTTCCTCTCTATAGTGTTTGTCTATGCGTTATACGATCTGGCGGTACATGGCCTCCGCATCCGCCTTGCCTACGATGTCGGCGGTGGACAGCACCTCCACCCGGATGAGCTTTTCGCCGAACTTCAGCTCCAGCACGTCCCCGGGCTTCACGTCGTAGGACGCCTTCACCGGGCGGCCGTTGGCGGTCACCCGCCCGGCGTCACAGGCCTCGTTGGCCACGGTGCGCCGCTTGATGAGCCGGGACACTTTTAGCCATTTATCCAATCTCATGATGATCCTCCATGACATGATTCCCACCCCCAGAGGAGGTGGGAATGATAATTTATTATTTCGCGACAGTGTCCTTCAGGGCCTTGCCGGCCTTGAACACGGGAACCTTGGACGCGGGAATCTCGATCTGCTCCTTGGTGTGGGGGTTGCGGCCCATGCGGGCGGCGCGGCTCTTGACCTCGAAGGAGCCAAAGCCCACCAGCTGCACCTTCTCGCCGTTCACCAGGGACTCGGTAATGGCGTCCACCACGGCGGCTACGGCGGCGTCGCTGTCCTTCTTGGACAGGCCGGTCTTCTCCGCCACGGCGGCGATCAGTTCGGTTTTGTTCATGTTTTCTCTTCCTCCTAAAATTTGTGTTCCGGCAGAACCGCGCGGTGACGCGCCGCTGCCTTTCATGATTGCGGCACCGGCCGCAGAATATATAACTTAAAGCGCGAATGACGCTGTAAGTTGTCAATGTGACTCACGCCACAGGGCGATCTGCTCCCGGTCGGACAGCTTGTCCAGCGCAAGGCCGCGCTGTGCCGCCAGCTCCTCCGTCTTGCGGAAGCGGGTGGAAAACTTATCGCAGGCGGCGTGGAGGGCGTCCTCCGGGTCGGCATCCAGAAACCGGGCCACACAGACGGCGGCAAACAGCAGGTCGCCCAGCTCCTCCACCGGGTCGCCGTCGCCGCTCAGGGCGGCGGCCTTCAGCTCGTCCAGCTCCTCGGACAGCTTGTCCAGCGCGCCGGAGACGTCCCGCCAGTCAAAGCCCGTTTTGGCGGCCTTTTTCTTCATCTTCTCCGCCCGCCACAGCGCGGGCAGGGTGCGGGCCACGGCATCCACCGCGTCGGCCTGGGTGTCCTGGTGCTTTTCCTTCTTTTTCAGTTCCTCCCAGTTGGAGAGGACCTGGTCGGTGGAATCCACCGTCACGTCCCCGAACACATGGGGGTGGCGGTAGATGAGCTTTTTGCACACCCCGTCCGCCACGTCGTCCAGGGTGAACCGGCCCGCGTCCTCCTCGATGGAGGTGTGGAAATACACCTGGAGGAGCACGTCGCCCAGCTCCTCCTTCAGGCCGTCCACGTCGTCCCGGTCGATGGCCTCAGCCACTTCGTAGGATTCCTCCAGGAAATTGCGGCGGATGGACTGATGGGTCTGCTCCTGATCCCAGGGACAGCCGCCGGGATGACGGAGGATGCGGACAATTTCTTCCAAATCCTTACAGTTATAAGAAGATTTCGCTGACCAGTTTACCATAGTGTCACCTGAATTGCAATAGATTTTGCACGGAAATTTGCCTTTTTGGCGTGAAAACGGGGCTTGAAGCAGAAAAATTACGGAATACGGAGCAGCCGGGCAATCTTATCCCCCTTGGGCATGAGGGCCAGATCCTCCCGGGAGATGGCCCGGGTGACCAGGACGAGGGCGAAGTAGACGATGACGCCCACCCCAATGGCGGCGATCACCGACAGGGCGTTCCCCTTCCAGGACAGGATGGCGGCGCCCGC
This sequence comes from Clostridiales bacterium, assembly GCA_014799505.1. Taxonomy (GTDB): domain Bacteria; phylum Bacillota; class Clostridia; order Oscillospirales; family Oscillospiraceae; genus Enterenecus. Next base: position 5,999 of record JAAVHV010000012.1, on the reverse strand, counting down.
CTCGTCCAGCAGGGCCGAGCCGTTTTCGTCCACCGCCTGGAAGGCAGCCAGCTTCACCAGCAGCTTGGACGCCAGCCCGTAGACGGCCCAGACGGACGCGCCCATGGCGGCGGTGGCCGCCGCAGGCTTGGCGAACACCCGGACATAGCTCAGGGAGCGGGGCAGGGCCAGCTTGATGATGACCAGATCCAGCAGGGCGATGACGGCAAAGCACACCAGGGTGCCGATGGGACCGCCCTGGATATTGATGTCGGGCTTGCCCACCAGGATGAAGTTGATGATGATCTTGAGGACGCAGCCGATGGCGGTGGTGAGCACCGGGATGGACACCAGCCGGTGGGCCTGCATGATGGAATTGCACACCAGCATGACGCACACGCAGATGGAGGCGAGGCCCAGCATGGACAGCATCCAGCCCGCCAGGGCCACGTCGGTGCTGGGGTAGAGCAGCCGGATGATGGGCTCGCCCAGCACGAACAGGCCCGCCCCGGCGGGCAGGGCCAGCAGGGCGGTGGTGCGCAGGGCGGTCTCGCTGACCTGGGCGGCCTGCCGGTAGTTCTTCGTGGCCCGGGCGGCGGATACCGCGGGGACCACGCTGGCCGTCAGGGGGACCATGAAGGAGGCGGGCAGGTTATAGAGGGTCATGGCCTTGTCGTAGATGCCCTTTAAGGTGCGGGCGGCCTCCTCAGTGAAGCCGGCGGCGTCCTGGAGCCGGCCCATGATGATGCTGGAATCCAGCAGATTGACCACCGCCATCACCGACGAGCCCAGGGTGATGGGAATGGCCAGCTTGGTCAGGGTGGACAGGATCTTCTCCGACTCATCCGGTTTGTCCCGGAACTTGGGCAGGGACAGGCGGAAGCGCCCGTAGCAGAAAAACATATACACCATGCCCAGGGCGCAGCCCACCGACACGCCCAGAATGGCGCCGCCGGCGGTTTGAGACTCGTCCAGCCCCGCGGCCACCATCATCTTGGCCAGGGCCAGGCCGATGACCAGCTTGCACAGCGCCTCGATGACCTGGGACACGGCGGTGGGGGTCATGAGGGAGTGGCCCTGGAAGTACCCGCGCAGGGCGGACATGGGGCAGATGAAGAACAGGGCGGGAGCCAGGGCCAGAATGCTCCAATAGCTGTGGGAGTTGTTCATCAGCTCCGCCAGCTGCTTGGGGAAGAAGAGCATGACGGCGCAGCTCAGCGCGCCCAGGACGCAGAACGCCACCATGGACAGCCGAAAGACCTTCTGCACCTGATTGCCCCGGTTCTGGGCGTGGGCCTCGGACACCATCTTGGACAGGGCCACCGGCAGGCCGCCGGTGGAGATGATGATGAGCAGGGAGTAGATATAATAGGCGGTGTTGAAGTCGGCAAAGGCCGCGTCGGTGAGGATGCCGCCCAGAGGGATCTTGTACAGCGCGCCGATGACCTTGACCAGCACGACGCTGGCAGCCAGAATGGCGGCGCCGCCGAAAAAGGTATTCTTTTTTGGGGTGGATGCAGACATATCCTCAGACCTTTCCCATCAGTGGAAGATAAGGGGCAGGGCGTACTGCTTGACCTCGGCCTTGATTTTCTCCAGATCCAGGGTCAGGAAAGCCCCGTTTTTGTATATGATTTTGCCCCGGGCCATATTCATCCACACGTTGGAGCCGTGGGCGGAGAACACCAGGTTTTCCGCCTCATCGTGGCAGGGGATCAGGTTGGGGGCGTCGAAGTCCACCAGGATCAGGTCGGCCGCAGCGCCTGCCTCGATGCGCCCGGTGTTCCGGCCCAGGGCCTTCGCCCCGCTGGCGGTGGCCATTTCCAGCGCCTGACGGGCGGTGAGGGCCATGGGGTCGCAGGCCACGCCGTTGTGGAGGATAGCGGCCAGCTTCATGTCGTCAAAGAAGTCCACGCTGTTGTGGGAGCTGACGCCGTCGGTGCCCAGGGCCACGTTCACCCCGGCCTGGAGCATGGCGGGGATGGGGGCCACGCCGGAGCCCAGCTTCAAATTGGAGTAGGGGTTGTGGACGCAGGACACGCCCTTGTCCGCCATGATGGCCCAGTCCTCGGGAGTGGTCCACACGCAGTGGGCGGCGATGGCCCGAGTGTCCCACACGCCATATTGGTTCAGGATCTGGATGGGGGTCAGGCCGCCCCGGCGGCTTTTGCATTCCTCATGCTCCTTTTTCGTCTCGGAGATGTGGACGTGCATACCCAAGCCGTGCTCCAGGGCGTAGTCCGCCATCCACTGCCACAGAGGGGCGGAGGAGGTATACTCGCCATGGATGGAGGCATCGGCCACGATCTGGCCGTCCCCGGCCATGTGCCACTCCTCGGTGAGGGCCTTCTGGTTGGCGCAGTCGCCGCACTTGTCGGGGGAGAAGTCCTCGGGCGCGCCGAAGTACACCCCGCCCACGCTCAGGTTGGCGGAAATGCCCGCGTCCAATACCTGCTGGGCGATGACACCGGTGCGCATATACATATCCGCGATGCAGGTGACGCCGCAGGAGATCATCTCCGCCAGCCCCAAGCCGGTGGCGGCGGCCAAGGACCGGTCGTCCCACTTGGCCTCGGCAGGGAAGATGAAGTCGTTGAGCCAGGTGTGCAGGTCACACCCGCCGCCGTAGCCGCGCATGAGGGTCATGGGGATGTGGGTGTGGCAGTTGACGAAGCCGGGCATCATCACCTTGCCGGTGCAGTCGATGGTCTCGTCAAAGTTTCCGGCGGGGCGGTCGGGGCCGACATAGGAGATGTTTGCCCCATCCACCGCCACATAGCCGCCGCGCAGGGTGGTGAAGCCTTCGTCCATCAGCAGGGCGGTGACGTTGGTAAACAGTGTGGTCATAAAGGTGCCTCCCCTTTACAGCTTTTCCAGGCAGGCCAGCACCAGCCGGGAGAACTTGTCCTTGGCCGCGGCGGCGGCGTCCAGCACCTCCTGCTCGCTGAGGGGCTGGTCCAGAATGCCCGCCGCCATGTTGCTCAGCAGCGTGAAGCCCAAAATCTCCATGCCGCAGTGGCCCGCCACGATGGCCTCCGGGGCGGTGGACATGCCCACCGCGTCGCCGCCCAAAATGCGGGCCGCCCGGATCTCGGCGGGAGTCTCGTATTGGGGGCCGTAGCAGTAAAAGTACACGCCCTCCCGCAGGGGGATGGACAGCTCCGCCGCCGCCTTGCGGGCCACGTCCTGGAGCCGGACGGTGTACAGGTGGGAGGCGTCCGGGAAGCGCACGCCGAACTCGGGGATGTTCGTTCCGCGCAGGGGGGACTCGGAGAACATCTTGATCTGGTCGGTGATGAGCATCAGGTCGCCGGCCTGCCAGTCGGTGCGCACGCAGCCGGCGGCGTTGGTGACGATCAGCGTGTCGCAGCCCAGCAGGCGCAGGACGCGGACGGCGTAGGACACGTCGTCATAGCCGTAGCCCTCGTAGTGGTGCATCCGGCCCTGCATGACGGCCACGTTCTTGCCCGCCAGAACGCCGAACACCAGCTGGCCCTTGTGGCCGGGGGCGGTGGACGCCTTGAAGTGGGGGATCTCGCCGTAGGGGATGGCGGTGGGGTTTTCCACCACGTCCCCCAGGAAGCCCAGGCCGGAGCCTAACACCATGGCTACCTTGGGGATAAAACCTCCGATTTTTTCCTTAATGTAATCAGCGCTCTCTTGATATTGTGCAAACGTGTACGCCATAGCGACAGCCTCCCATGGTAAAATTTTGTTGAATCAATATAGTTTACACCTCTTTTGAGAAAAAAGCAATGAACAGGCTATAAATTCTGCGTGTTTTCCGCGGGGCCCTGTGTAGATTTTTCCCAAAGCCTGTTGCGTTTTTTTGGAGGGCGTGCTATAATGAGAACACAAAGACCCATGGGTCTTTGTTCGTGCTGCCCTTCAGCACGAACAAAAAATATTCCGGATGGAGGGGGATGCATATGATCGACAGCCCGCCGGGGAAACGGCCCGCCGCGTGACGCGCCTAAGGGCGGCGGATGACACGCAAGGCGCGATGGCAGACCATCGGAAACGATGGGACGCAAAGCCAGAGGCTGTCGGACGGTCGCTTTCGCAAAACGCGGGCCCGTCCTACGTTCGTTCGGCTGCACTTATGTGACCCCCCGAGGGGGATTTGGCAAACCATTGGAAACAATGGGACGCAAAGCCAGAGGCTAAGGCGCGGGATTCCGCGTTAAGCCCGTTCGGTTGCATGGCAAACCGCGGGAAACCGTGGGACGCAAAACCAGAGGCTAAGGGGCCGCTGAGACTGTTTGGCGGTTCTAAGCTCGTTCGGTTACCGGATACCTTTGCGTCCGAATATGCAAAGAAAGGGAGAAAAACATGAAAAAATTGAACAAGATTTTGTCTGTGGGCCTGTCCCTGGCCATGTGTGTCAGCATGGTGGCCCCCGCCTTCGCGGCGAGCTTTGACGATCTGCAAATGGCTATTAACGGCGGCGCGCCCTATAACCAGGAGACGGGTGCTGATCTCGGTAACGGTCGTTATGGCTACGGCAACGCGCTCAATGAGGAAAAAACCCAGTACGAGATCGAAGCCTGGGACGAGGGCGACACCCGCAAGATCGAACTCAATGCGGACGTACAGTTTGAGAAGGACGGCGATGACGCGAACCGCAAAGACGCTCAGGGCAACGGAGCCATTTATGTCTGGAGGTCTGATAAGGACGTCTCTATTGAGCTGAACGGCCACGACATCGACATGAACCCGGACGCAGAGCTGAACGCGGAGGACGGCAAGTTCTACGATGAGGACGGCAATGTGGTTAACGATGCCGACCTCAACAACGGCACCGTCATTAAAGTGACGAGCGGCGCCAACCTGACCATCACCGACAGCTCTGAAGAGGGCACGGGCAAGATCACCGGCGGAAACGCGCATGGCGGCAACGATGAGCTCCGCAGAGATGGAGTCGGCGCTGTATATGTGGATCAAAATAGCTCCTTCACGATGAACGGCGGCTCGATCAGTGGCAACAGGTCAGACCAATCCACGCTTTGCGCGGAGAATCCCAAAGATGGGAATTCCAACTCTACGCTGAATGTGGCCCTTCATGGCGTGACTGTGGAAAACAACAGGACAGAACGGGCGGGCACAATCTATTTTGTCGCGAAGAGCGGTAACGTGAACGTGACAATTGATGGGTGCGAGATCACGGGGAATGTGGCGGAAGGAGACGTCATTGACTTCGGTCTCCACGAGAATGGCCAGAGCCTTACCGCTACGGTCAAGGACACCACGATCAAAGGAAACACGGTGGATAAGGACAACGTGCGCGGCGACGATCACGGTGCGGTTGCCCTTTGGCAGAATAATGGAAAAACGCTTGACATCACCTTCGACGGCTGCACGATCCAAGGCAACGGGGGAGGATGTGCGGGTATCTATTATCACAACGAAAACGGTGATGGCCTTAAAATTGTGGTGGACACCAACACGATCTGTGGTAATGCCGGCGAGAAGGGGAATGGCGTTTCCGTAATGTACAAGGATGGCACGAAGCTCGATGCCATGCACACCGCTGCTTACTGGGAGGCCATTAATCCCGAAATTATCAAAGAAGCCACCTGTGCTGAACCCGGCGTGCTTCGCTACACCTGCCCATTCTGCAATGTTTCCCATGAGACGGAGATCCCTGTTAATCCCGACGCGCACGACATGGGCGAGTGGTACGTGAGCATCCCCGCCCAGCCTGGCGTGGAGGGCGAGGAGCGGCGCGACTGCCAGCGGGAGTGCGGCCATTTTGAGACCCGGCCCATTCCTGCCCTGCCTGTCCCCGAGACCGACACCACTGTTGAGATCGACGACGTGGACGTGCCTCTGGCCGGTATCTTCACCCGCGCGGACGCCATCGGCTACCTGTGGGAGCAGAGCGGCAGCCCCGAGTGGGAGCTGTCCGACTTTGAGGATGTGCCCGAGGATCACTATTGGGCGGTTGCCATCGGCTGGGCCGAGGACATGGGCATCGCCGTGGCCGACGAGGACGGCAATTTCCGTCCCGACGACCTGGT
>JAAVHV010000011.1 GCA_014799505.1 Clostridiales bacterium | reverse complement strand
GTGCTGGAGGCCATGAAGATGGAAAACGAGATCCTCGCCCCCAAGGACGGCACCGTGGCCCAGGTCGTGGTGCAGAAGGGCAGCCATGTGGAGACCGGTTCGCCGCTGATCGTCCTGGCGTAAGGAGGGGGTTCTATGAATATCTTAGAAACCCTGTCCAAGCTGGTGAACGAGTCCGGCTTTGCCGGATTCTTCGCGGACGGCGGCTGGAAATACCTCATCATGATTGCCGTGGCCTGCGTGCTGCTCTACCTGGGCATTGGCAAGAAGTTTGAGCCGCTGCTGCTGGTGGGCATCGCCTTCGGCGCGCTGCTGACCAACATCCCCGGCGCGGGACTGTACCACATGGAGATGTGGGACGCCTACGTCAACGAGGCCGGCTATGACCCCATCAACAACGTGGCCCTCTATGAGACCACTGACGACGGCATCCGGAAGATCTCCGTTGAGGAGTATCTGGCCAACTACACCGGCGACGACAAGGCAAAGGTGGAGGAGTCCATCGTCGAGCACCTGTCCTTCACCGACGTGGCCCACCACGGCGGTCTGCTGGACATCCTGTATATCGGCGTCAAGGCCGGCGTGTACCCCTGCCTGATCTTCATGGGCATCGGCGCCATGACCGACTTTGGGCCCCTCATCGCCCGGCCCTCCTCCCTGCTGTTGGGCGCTGCCGCCCAGTTGGGCGTGTTCTTCGCCATGTTCGGCGCTATGCTGCTGGGCTTCACCGGCCCGGAGGCCGGTTCCATCGGCATCATCGGCGGCGCGGACGGCCCCACGGCCATCCTGACCACCTCCAAGCTGGCCCCGCACCTCTTAGGCCCAATCGCCATCGCGGCTTACTCCTACATGGCGCTGATCCCCATGATCCAGAAGCCCATCATGCGGGCGATGACCACGGAGACCGAGCGGAAGGTGAAGATGGAGCAGGCCCGCGCGGTGTCCAAGGTGGAGAAGATCATCTTCCCCATCATCGTGGCTGTGTTCGTCATCCTGCTGATCCCCTCCACCGCTCCCCTCATCGGCTGCCTGATGTTCGGCAACCTGCTGAAGGAGACCGGCGTCACCGAGCGCTTGTCTGACACCGCACAGAACGCCCTGATGAACATCGTGACCCTGTTCCTGGGCATCAGCGTGGGCGCCACCACTGTGGCCACCCGCTTCCTCACCCTCCAGACCATCGCCATCGTGGTGCTGGGCGTCATCGCCTTCAGCTTCTCCACCATCGGCGGCCTGCTGGTGGGCAAGCTGATGTATAAGCTGTCCGGCGGCAAGATCAACCCGCTGATCGGCTCCGCGGGCGTGTCCGCCGTTCCCATGGCGGCCCGTGTGTCCCAGGATGTGGGCCGTGAGGCCAACCCCAACAACTTCCTGCTGATGCACGCCATGGGCCCCAACGTGGCCGGCGTCATCGGCTCCGCTATCGCGGCTGGCTTCCTCATCGCCGTGTTCGGCTAAAAGTTCTTTTCAATCACAAAAGCACCCGCTTCCATCTGGAAGCGGGTGCTTTTTACGCTCTTTTATATTCCTCTCTGCCCTGACGGAACAGGTCGTTCCCCTGGCTGTCAATGGCCACGGTGAGGGGCAGATCGCGCACCGTCATGCGCTTGACGGACTCACAGCCCAAATCGTCGAAGGCGATGACCTCCGCCGTCTCAATGCACCGGGCGATGAGGGCTCCCGCGCCGCCCACAGCGGCGAAGTAGCACGCCCCATTGCGGACGATGGCGTCAATGACCGGTTGGCTGCGCTCGCCCTTGCCGATCATGGCGGAAAGGCCCAGCTCCAGCAGCCTGGGGGCGAAGCCGTCCATCCGCCCAGCCGTAGTGGGGCCGCAGGCCCCCACCGCCATCCCCTGCTGGCCGGGGGTGGGGCCGGCGTAGTAGATGACGGCCCCCTTCAATTCAAAGGGCAGGGGCCTGCCCTGATCCAGCAGCTCAAATAACCGCTTGTGGGCGGCATCCCGGGCGGTATAAATCGTCCCGGACAGCAGCACCCGATCCCCAACGCGCAGATCAGGCAAATGCGCGGCAAGCTTCTCGGTATTTATGCTTAAAGCACTCATTCCAGGCCACCCCGCTTCCGGAGCGCCTGGGCGGTCTTGTCCAATGCCCCCAGCCCCTCCGAATCCCGGCTGAGCAGCTGCACTTGCTTCAGCAGGCCGTCCATCCCCTGGCGCAGCCGGCTATACTGCGCCAGCACGCCCTCCAGCCATTCCTGGGTCTCTCCCCGGACACGGTCCGCCTCCGCCTGGGCCTCGCTCACGGTGTCCTGGGCCTTGCGGTGGGCATCCAGCTCCACGGTGGCCACCCGATCCTTCAGCTGGGCGTAGCTTTCCGCCATGGGCTCCAGGGAGCCCACCTGCGCCTGGAGCCGGGACAGCTCCTGCTTGGCCACCGCCAGCTTGGACTCGGTCTGGGACAGCTCTCCCCGCAGCTTTGCCAGCGTCCGGGTAGACTCCTCCAGGCAGGCCCGGGCTTTGGCCTCCTCCGCCGCGGCGCCGCTTTTGGCGCTTTCCGCGCCGGACAGGGCGGCCTCCAGCTCAGCGGCCCTTCCCTCGCTCTCTTCCAGCCGCGCCTGGAGCTTGGCCAGCTCCTGCCGGTGGGCGGCGGCGGTCTGCTCGATGTACCTCTGCACGTCCTGGCGGTTGAAGCCTGCCAGGGCGGAGCGGAATTTTTGAACGACAGCGGTGGTTTCCATCCGATCCCCTCTTTCTGTCTGATGCGCTTTTGGATGATTTTATCACATTTTGCCGCCCCTGGCAATGCCAATTCCGCCGCCGTCTGTTTTTTGTCTGTCTTTTCCCCAAAAGCGCTGAGAAATTTTATCAAATTTTATCAATTGTCCCTTCCCCCGTCGGAAATTTTATGGTACAATTACGTGGGTTTGAGCTTGGATGCCTCTGCCCGTTAAAACACTTTGACAGAAATGATGTGACGCGTTTGATGAAATATGATGCTTTGATCGTGGGCGCGGGCTATGCCGGGGCGGTGGCCGCCCGGCGGCTGGCGGAGGAGGCCGGCAAAAAGGTGCTGGTGCTGGAGCGCCGCCCCCATGTGGCGGGCAACGCCTACGACTGCCTGGACGGCGCCGGGATCCTCATCCACCAGTACGGCCCCCACGTCTTCCACACCAACGACAAACGGGTATATGACTATCTGTCCCGGTTTACGGAATGGCGGCCCTATGAGCACACCGTGGTGGCCGACCTCCCTGACGGAAACGGCGGGCGGATGAACTTCCCCGTCCCCTTCAACCTGGACTCTATGGAGATCGCCTTTGGCCCCGAAAAGGGGAAGGAGTTGGGCGATAAGCTCATCGCCGCCTACGGCGCGGAAAAAAAGGTGACCATCCTGGAGCTGCGGCAGAACCCAGACCCTGAAATCGCCGCCATCGCGGACTATGTGTATGAGCACGTATTCGTCCACTACACCATGAAGCAGTGGGGGCAGAAGCCGGAGGAGATCGACCCCAACACCACCGCCCGGGTGCCCGTGTTCCTGTCCCGTGACCCCCGGTACTTCCAGGACGCCTACCAGGCAATGCCCGCGGACGGCTACACCCCCATGTTTGAAAAGATGCTGGACCACCCCAATATCACCGTGGAGCTGGGGGTGGACGCTTTGCGCCGGCTGGAGCTGGCCGATGGCGTCATCAAGCTGGACGGCGAGGTGTTTGATGGCCCCGTGATCTACACCGGGCAGGCCGACGAGCTGTTCGGCTTCCAATTCGGCCCCCTGCCCTACCGCACCTTGGATTTCCGGTACGAAACGCTGGATCGGGACTATTTCCAGAGCCACGGCACCGTGAATTACACCGTGGATGAGGACTTCACCCGCATCACCGAGTTCAAGCGCCTCAGCGGCCAGGAAAAGCCCGGCGTCACCACCATCATGAAGGAATACTCCCGGGCCTACACCGGCGCGGATGGCGAGATCCCCTACTACGCCATCATCAACCCGGACAACAACGCCCTGTACGCCAAATACAAGGCGGAGGCGGACAAATACCCCAACCTGCGCCTGCTGGGCCGTCTGGCGGAGTATAAATACTACAACATGGACGCCATCGCGGCCAGGGCATTGGACCTCACGGATGAGATGCTCTGAGAGCCTAAGCCGGAGCCCAGCCCTCACGGGCAGCATGATTTGACCCCGTTCGGGAAATATTAGATCTGGAACAGATTTGGAGAGAAGAATATGGACAAACTCATCACCTTTGCCGTCCCCTGCTACAACTCCGCCGCCTATATGGATCACTGTGTGGAGACCCTGCTGACCGCTGGGGAGGACGCGGAGATCATTCTGGTGGACGACGGCTCCACCAAAGACGACACCCCCGCCAAATGCGACCAGTGGGCGGAAAAATACCCCGACATCATCCGGGCCATCCACCAGGAGAACGGCGGACACGGCGAGGGAGTCAACCAGGGCATCCGCAACGCCCGGGGCCTGTACTACAAGGTAGTGGACTCCGACGACTGGCTGGACACCGATGCCTTGGCCAAGGTCATGGCCAAGCTGCGGGAGTTTGCCGTCATGCCCGCCCCGGTGGATCTCGTGATTGCCAACTATGTCTATGAGCACGTGGAGGACAACACCCAGAAGGTCATGGGGTACAAAAACGTGTTCCCCCTGGAGCAAATTTTTACCTGGGACAATATTCACCGTTTCCGCACTTCCCAGTATCTGCTGATGCACTCGGTGATCTACCGCACCCAGCTGCTGCGGGACTGTCATCTGGAACTGCCCAAGCACACCTTCTATGTGGACAATATCTTCATCTACCAGCCCCTGCCCTACGTCAAGACGATGTATTATATGAACCTGAACCTGTACCGCTATTTCATCGGGCGGGCGGATCAGAGCGTCAATGAATCTGTGATGGCCGGGCGCATCGACCAGCAGGTTCGGGTCACCCACCATATGATCGATTCCCACGACGTGATGGCCATCAAGGCCGTCCAGCCCAAGCTGGGGCGGTATATGCTCAATTATCTTTCCATGATGATGTCCATCTCCTCTATCTTCGCCGTCATTGCCGGCACACCGGAGGCTTTGGGCCTGCGGGCGGAGCTGTGGGAGTATCTGCGCCAGAAAAACGCCCCCCTCTACCGCCGCTGCCGCTACCGCCTAATCAACGTGGGCACCAACATCCCAGGCTACCAGGGCAGGAAGCTGTCGGTGCAGCTCTACCGGGTGGCCCAGAAAATCTATAAATTCAACTGAAGGAGAAATGCAGCCATGTCCGTACAGACCATAACCCGCGAAAACTTCGACGAGCTGGTGCTTCAATCCGACAAGCCCGTGCTGGTGGACTTCTGGGCTCCCTGGTGCGGCCCCTGCCGCATGGTGTCCCCCCTGGTGGACGAGATCGCCGAGGAGCGGGACGACATCGTGGTGGGCAAGGTCAATGTGGATGAGCAGCCCGAGCTGTCCATGCAGTTTGGCGTGATGAGCATCCCCACCCTCCTGGTGTTCAAGGGCGGCGAACTGGCGCAGACTGCCGTAGGCGCCCGCCCCAAGGAGGAGTTGCTGGCTCTTCTGGACTGATTTTCGATCAAAAGGGCCGCCCGGAGGGCGGCCCTTTTCGCTATGGGTTGATTGCTTTTTCCAAAAAGTCTGCTATACTATGGTCTGTCAGCGTCTGCGCCGCATAGAATGGAGCGGCAAATCCAACAGACCGATTGACTTGATGGGAGGTTATCCATCTTGCCCGACGACCCGTTATTACCAAAGCTGATGATTCTGGTCATCCTGATCCTGATCAACGCCTTTTTTGCCGCGGCGGAGATCGCCGTCATCTCCCTGTCCGAGACCAAGCTGAAAAAGCAGGCTGATGAGGGGGATAAAAAGGCGCAGCGGCTCCTCAAGCTCACCCAAGCCCCTGACCATTTCCTGGCCGCCATCCAGATCGCTGTCACCCTGGCCGGGTTCCTGTCCTCCGCCTTCGCCGCCGACAGCTTCTCCGACCCACTGGTGAAGTGGCTGGTGGAGGAGCGGGGCGTCACCGCCCTGGATTCCCGCGCCCTCAATAGCATCATGGTGGTACTTATCACCATTGTTCTGTCCTACTTCAGCCTGGTGCTGGGCGAGCTGGTGCCCAAACGCATCGCCATGAAAAAGACCCAGGCGGTGGCCCGGTTCACCCTGGGGCCGGTCTGCGCCGTGGCGGCGGTGTTTCGGCCCGTTATCTGGCTGCTGTCCAAGTCCACCAACGGCGTGCTGCGGCTGCTGCACATCGACCCCAACGCCGATCAGGAGGACGTCAGCGAGGACGAGATCCGCATGATGGTGGATCTGGGCGAGGAGCGGGGCGCCATCGAGGCATCCGAGAAGGAGCTGATCGAAAACATCTTCGAGTTCAACAACACCACCGCCGAGGACGTGATGGTCCACCGCACCGACATGGTGATGGTATGGGCCCAGGACACCAATGAGGACATCGTCAACGCCATCCTGGCCTCCGGGCGCTCACGTTTCCCCGTCTACGAGGAGGACGCGGACCACATCGTGGGCGTGCTCAACACCCGGGACTTCCTGCTCAGCGCCCAGGAGGAGCACCCCAAGCCCCTGTCTGAGCTGCTGCGCCCGGCCTACTTTGTGCCGGAGTCGGTGCGCACCGACGTGCTGTTCCGGGATATGCAGAGCAAAAAGGTACATATGGCCATCGTGGTGGATGAGTACGGCGGCACCTCGGGCCTGGTCACCATGGAGGACCTGCTGGAGGAGATCGTGGGCAGCATCTACGACGAGTTCGACCCCGTGGAGGAGAAGGACATCGAGCAGATAGAGCCGGGGGTGTGGAAGGCATCCGGCTCCTGCGATCTGGAGCGGGTGGCCCAGGCGCTTGAGATGGAATTCCCCGAGGAGGAGGGATCCGACACCCTGGGCGGGCTGGTGTTCGCCCAGCTGTCCGTCATCCCGGAGGACGGCGCCCAGCTTGAGGTGGACGCCTGCGGGCTGCACATCAAAGTGCTCAACTTCACCGACCGGCGGGTGGAGTGGGCGCTGGTTTCCAAATTAGAGCCTGTTTCCCAGAAAGTTTTTCTCTGAACCTTGACATTTTCGCTTGTTTGGGTATGATGTGGGGTAGAATTAGAAGCAATCACAATGGAGGGACACAACATGAGGAAAACGAAGATCGTCTGCACTTTGGGCCCCGCTTCCGACAGCGAGGAGGTCATCGAGCAGCTCATTTTATCCGGCATGGACGCCGCCCGCTTCAACTTCTCCCATGGCACCCACGAGACCCACGGCGCCCTGCTCACCCGGTTCAAGCGGGTGCGTGACAGTCTGGGCCGCCCCGTGGCTACCATTTTGGACACCAAAGGTCCCGAGATCCGCATCCGCTCTTTTGCCTGTAACCGTATTGAATTGGCCGACGGGGATGTTTTCACTCTCACCACCCGGGACGTGGAGGGCGATGCCCAGCAGGTGTCCGTCACCTACGCCAACCTCCACCAGGAGCTTCAGTCCGGCTGCCATGTGCTGATCGACGATGGGCTGGTGGATCTGGAGGTAGAGCGAATCGACGGCCAGGACATCCTGTGCCGGGTGGTCACCGGCGGCCCCCTGTCCAACCACAAGAGCATCAACATCCCCGGCGTGTCCATCGCCCTGCCCGCCCTCACCGACAAAGACAAGGATGACCTGCGTTTCGCTGCCGAGAACGACTTCGATTTCGTGGCCGCCTCCTTTGTCCGCCGGGCCTCCGACGTGGAGGAGATCCGGGCCGTTCTCGACGCCTGCGGCGGTCAGGACATCGGCATCATCTCCAAAATCGAGAACCGAGAGGGCGTGGACAATCTGGAGGCCATCGCCGCTGTCTCTGACGGCATCATGGTGGCCCGGGGCGACCTGGGGGGTGGAGATCCCCGCCTACGAGGTGCCCGTACTCCAGAAGCGGATGATCAAGTCCGCCATTCAGAAGGGCAAGGTGGTCATCACCGCCACCCAGATGCTGGACTCCATGATCCGCAATCCCCGGCCCACCCGGGCCGAAGTATCCGACGTAGCCAACGCCGTGTTCGACGGCACCAGCTGCGTGATGCTGTCCGGCGAGACCGCCTCCGGTAAATATCCGGTGGAGGCGCTGGAAACTATGGTCAGCATCGTGGAGGCCGCCGAGGGAGGCATCGACTACTGGAAGCGGTTCCACAGCACGGTGTTCGACCACACTGCCAGCATCTCCGACGCCATCAGCCACACCAGCTGTCTGACCGCCATGGATCTGGGGGCCACCGCCATCCTGACGGCCACCCAGTCCGGGTACACCGCCCGGATGATCTCCCGGTTCCGCCCGGGGTGCATGGTGGCCGCCCTCACCACTGCGGAACGGGTGCGGCGTCAGCTGAACATCTCCTGGGGCGTGGTCCCCTTCCTGTCCGGCAATGTGGACTCCACCGACCGGCTGTTCTCCCTGTGCGTGGACACCTCCAAAAAGGAGGGGCTGGTTCAATCCGGGGATACGGTGGTCATTACCGCCGGCGTGCCCCTGAGCAGCAGCGGAACCACCAACCTCATCAAGGCGCAGGTGGTCAAATAAATCCATCTATGGCCCGGGAATCAAATCCCGGGCCACAGCTTTTTGCTTCACCGCTTGCGGAAGACGGGATAACGTGTTATAATTAGCATCATAATAAAGCTTTGTGAGGGGGCATTTTTTTGAACATTTTTGACATTATGGGCCCCATCATGGTGGGTCCTTCCTCATCCCACACCGCCGGGGCCGCCCGGATGGGCTATGTGGCCCGGAAGCTGCTGGGGTTCCAGCCCGCCCGGGCCAACATTGCCCTGCATGGCTCCTTTGCCGCCACCGGCGCGGGCCACGGCACCGACAAGGCAATTGTGGCCGGCCTGCTGGCCATGAAGCCAGACGATCCCAACATCCCCCGCAGCTTCCAGCTGGCCCGCGAAGCCCGGATGGAGGTGCATATCCAGACCGTGGATCTGCGGGACGCCCATCCCAACACCGCCGTCATGACCCTCATCGGCGAGCGGGGCCGCACCGTGGTGGTCAACGCCTCCTCCCTGGGCGGCGGGCGCATCCGGGTCAACTCCATCGACGGCATGGCGGCCACCTTTTCCGGCGATATGCCCACCCTTATTATCCGCAATCAGGACAAGCCCGGCATCGTATCCGAGGTGAGCTACTGCCTGGCCCGCCGGGCGGTGAATATCGCCACCATGCAGCTCTACCGGGATCGCCGTCAGGGCTTGTCCGTCATGGTTCTGGAGTGCGACCAGCCGCTGAGCCAGGAAATCATTGACGATATCCAGCTGTTGGGCGGCGTGGTGCGCTGCATCTATCTGAATCTGGAGGAGGGCTGATTATGTTTGGTTCTGTGGAAGCGCTGTTGTCCGCGTCGGCGGAAAAACCGCTGTGGCAGGCCGTTTTGGAGGATGACTGCCAGGATCGGGACGCAGACCCCGAGGCCAGTCAGGCCCGTATGGGCAAGCTGTGGCAGACCATGAAGCAGTCCGTGCTGGACTACGACCCCACCCGCCGCTCTCCCTGCGGGCTGTCCGGCGGGCAGGGGGCGCAGATGGCCGCCTACGCCAACGCCATCTGCGGGCCGTTTATCCAAGAGGTGATCGCCACCGCCTTGAAAATGGGGGAGCAAAACGCCTGCATGGGCCGCATCGTGGCCGCCCCCACTGCCGGGGCCTGCGGGGTGCTGCCCGCGGTGCTCATCCCCCTCCAGCACAAGGACGGGCTGGCTGACGAGACAATGGTGCAGTGCCTCTATGTGGCCGCCGGGTTTGGGCAGGTCATCGCCACCCGCGCCTCAATCTCCGGGGCGGAGGGAGGCTGTCAGGCGGAGGTGGGCTCCGCCTCCGGCATGGCCGCCGCCGCATTGGTTCATGCCCGGGGCGGCAACCCCAGCCAGATGGCCGCCGCCTGCGCCATGGCTCTGCAAAACGTGCTGGGGCTGGTGTGCGACCCGGTGGCCGGACTGGTGGAGGTACCCTGCGTGAAGCGCAACGTTATGGGCGCGGTAAACGCCCTGTCCTGCGCGGACATGGCCCTGGCGGGGCTGGAGGGCGGCATCCCCTGTGACGAGGTCATCGACGCCATGGGCGCGGTGGGCCGCGCCCTGCCCTCCTCCCTGCGGGAGACCGGCCAGGGAGGTCTTGCCGCCACCCCCACCGGACGGAGGATCGCGGAGCGGCGCTGAATTTCAAAAAACGGCCCCCTGTCAATTGACAGCGGGGCCGTTTTTTGGTATGGTATCCTATACTATCCCAGATGTAACGTCACAGCTTTTTCAGATCCGACATGACGCCGTTGATCATCATGCCCGGCACCCAGCCGGCCATGAAATCCCGCAGCTGCTCCAGGGTCACTGTCCGGGCGGCTCCCTTCACCGGGTGCTTGGCCAGCATGGGAATGCGCTTCTGGAACACCGCCCGGCTCTTCGGGTCGTCCCACAGCTCACCCAGCGTGATCTGATTGTTACGTAAATCCATCAAAAATCACCTCCAGCAACATACTATGCGCCAAGGGGCGCGGACTGACATTGTTTCATTGACAAAACCAGCCAACCGTATAGGAAAAAGGAAAGGAGTACATCATGCCAAAGCAAGAAAAGAAGAAGCCTGTCGGCCACGAGTGGCGGCATATAGAAAACAAAAAATTGGTCTATACCGTCTACTTTGTGCTGCGGCTGTCGGTGGTAGGCATGCTGGTCGCCCAGTTCTTCAACCAGAACTATGAGAATGTCTCGCTGTGTGTGCTCACCCTGGTGCTGTTCATGCTGCCCTCCGCTTTCGAGCGGCGGCTGCACATCGATCTGCCGGACACGCTGGAGATCATCATCCTCCTGTTCATCTATGCCGCTGAAATTCTGGGCGAGATCCGGGACTACTACATTGAATTCCCCTTCTGGGACACCATGCTCCACACCATGAACGGCTTCCTCTGCGCCGCCATCGGCTTCGCCCTGGTGGATATCCTCAACCGGGAGGAAAAAGTGTCCCTCCACCTGTCCCCCTTCTTCATGGCGGTGGTGGCCTTCTGCTTCTCTATGACCATCGGCGTACTGTGGGAGTTCTTCGAGTTCTCCATGGATCAGTTCCTGCTGTTTGATATGCAGAAGGACACCATTGTCAACACCATTTCCACTGTCAACCTGGATCCCAGCCACGGCACCAACGCCGTGGCGGTCAAGGGCATTCAGGACATCATCCTGGTTCTGGAGGACGGCACCCAGCAGCCGCTGGGCCTGGGCGGCTACCTGGACGTGGGTATCATCGACACCATGAAGGATCTGTTCGTCAACTTCATCGGCGCGGTGGTGTTCTCCACCATCGGCTACTTCTATGTGCAAGGCCGGGGCAAGGGGAATTTTGTCACCCGGTTCATCCCCCGCCTCCAGCGCAAACCCACCGTTCAGGCGGAAGCGGCTCAGGAAAAGCCCACTTCGGACAGCTGCGAGCAGGCCGCGGCCTCAGGCGAAAAGCCTGAATAATGCCCGCCGCCTTCGGGCATACTCCTCTTGGTATTCGAAACATCAGGATACAAGGAGGAAACGACCATGTTTGACCAGACCAATCCCAGCATCAAGTGCACTGTGAACAGCTGCGCCCACCACAAGGATCAGCGCTGCACCCTGAACGAGATCCAGGTGGGCCACTGCCAGAACAGCGTGTGCAACTGCCAGGAGACCGAGTGCGCGTCCTTCAAGCTGGGCGACCACGGCACCAGCTGCGGCTGTAACTAAACAATGAGCTGAGAAGCGGGAAGGGCTTTTGCCCTTCCCGCTTCTTGACAAAACGGCATAAATCAAGGCGCAAAAGTCCCCTTTCTTCGTCTGGGTGGCGAAATTTGCGGACTGGCGGGCATTTTACATTGACAAACCCTTTTAAAAGCATTATGATAACCTCAATACGCGCAAATATGTGTTTTCAAATGTACCGCGAAGCACGGTTTCGTCCTGTGTTGGGCGCGGCTGTGCTTTTTTGTGGTTTTAAGGAGGTCATCCCAATTATGTTGATGAGAGGATCCCAGATCGTAATGGAGTGCCTGCTGGAGCAGGGCGTGGACACGGTATTCGGCTATCCCGGCGGCACAATTTTGAACATCTACGACGAGTTCGAGCTCCACGGATACAACCAGAAGATCCACCATTACCTCACCGCCCATGAGCAGGGCGCGTCCCACGCCGCCGACGGCTACGCCCGCTCCACCGGCAAGGTGGGGGTGTGCTTCGCCACCTCCGGCCCCGGTGCCACCAATCTGGTCACCGGCATCGCCACCGCCTACTACGACTCCTCCCCCGTGGTGTTCATCACCTGCAATGTCAGCGAGAACCTCATCGGCAAGGACTCCTTCCAGGAGGTGGACATCACCGGCATCACCATGCCCATCACCAAATGCAATTTCCTGGTGAAAGACGTGAACGAACTGGCCGACGTCATCCGGGAAGCCTTTGCCATCGCCCGCTCCGGCCGTCCCGGCCCGGTGCTGGTGGACATCGCCAAAAATGTCACCGCCATCGAGGGCGAGTACGAATACCTCCCCGTGTCCGAACACCCCAACCATGGGCGGCTGGCCACCCTGCTGCGCCGCTCCAACCGGGATCTGAAAAACCCCGAGCCTAACCGGGAGGACATCGACAAGCTGCTGGAGCTCATCTCCCAGTCCCAGCGGCCCATGGTGCTGGTGGGGGGCGGTGTGATCCGCTCCAAGGGCGCGGTGCCCGAATTCCGCAAGTTCATGGAGACGCTGGACGCCCCCGTGGGCTCCACCATCATGGGCGGCGGGGCCTGCCCCGGCGACCACCCCCTGTTCACCGGCATGGTGGGGATGCACGGCTCCCACGCCTCCAACATGGCCACCGCCGAGTGCGATCTGCTCATCGCCATCGGCTGCCGCTTCTCCGACCGAGTGGCCACCGATCCCCCCTCCTTTGCCAAAAACGCTAAGATCGTCCACATCGACATCGACCGGGCGGAGATCGACAAGAACGTCCAAACCTACCACCACATCATCGGCGACGCCCGCCGGGTGCTGGAGCTTCTGAACGCCAAGCTGGAGCCCCACGACTACACCGCCTGGAAGGCCCAGGTGTTTGCCCGCAAGGAGCTGCCGCTGAAAAAGGACAACATCCTCCACGCCCACGAGATTTTGGAGACGATTTCCGACCTGACCGGCGGCGACGCCATCATCGCCACCGATGTGGGCCAGCACCAGATGTGGTCCTGCCAGTATTACCACTTCTCCCGGCCCGGCCAGCTCTTGACCAGCGGCGGCTTCGGCACCATGGGCTTCGGCCTGGGGGCCGCCATGGGCGCGAAAGTGGGCAATCCGGACAAGGTGGTGGTTCACTGTACCGGGGATGGCTGCTTCCGCATGAACTGCCACGAGCTGGCCACGGTGGAGCACTACAACATCCCCGTCATCACCGTCATCTTCGACAACCGCACCCTGGGCATGGTTCGCCAGTGGCAGAACCTGATCTACGGCAAGCGGTTCTCCCAGACCACCCTGGATCGGGGACCCGACTTCGTCAAGCTGGCAGAGGCCTACGGCTTGAAGGGCTTTAAGGCCAAGAACCAGGAAGAGTTTAAGGCAGCCTTCCAGCAGGCCCTGGAGGCGGGCTGCGGCTGCGTCATCGACTGCGCCATCGACATCGACGCCATGGTTCACCCCATGGTGGGCGGCGGCACCCCTGTCACCGATTTCCTGCTGCATTAAGGAGGGAAGAAAGCCATGAATACCACCATCAAACGCCATACCCTGTCCGTCCTGGTGGAGAACACCGCCGGCGTACTCAGCCAGGTGTCCCGGCTGTTCTCCCGGAAGGGCTACAACATCGAATCCCTGGCGGTGGGCACCACCGACGACCCGGCGGTGTCCCGCATCACCATCGAGCTGCTGTGCGGGGAGCAGCAGATCAACCAGATCATCAACCAGCTGCGCAAGCAGTTTTCCGTATACTCCGTCCGGCTGCTGCCGCCGGAAGAGTCCATCCGCCGGGAGCTGGTGCTCATCAAGGTGAAGGCTGAGAGCCGGGAGGTGCGCAACGAGGTCATTCAGATCGCCAACATCTTCCGCGCGTCCATCATCGACGTGTCCACCCAGAGCCTGACCCTGGCCATCATCGGCCAGGAGTCCAAGGACGACGCGCTGGAGAAGCTGCTGGCCGAGTTCGGCATCCTGGAGCTGGTGCGCACCGGCATGGTGGCCCTGGAGCGCGGCGAGGCCACCATCCGCAACAACTCCGGCAACAAGGTGCGCGACGAGTTCGACCTGGGCAAGAACATCCTTTAAATCCAGCGCTCCGCCCCGCTTTGCGGGGCGGAGCGCTGGACGATCCCAACCTGGGCAAGAATATCCTGTAATTGTATCACAGTTATCATTCTTTTCCTTTGTGCTGTGATATGATGATTAGAAAGCAAATCCATTGGCTTAATTTATATATTTTTATGAGGAGTGTTTTACCATGGCAAAAATGTACTACGAGAAGGACTGCGACCTGAGCTACCTGAAGGGCAAGAAGATCGCCATCATCGGCTACGGCTCCCAGGGCCACGCCCACGCGCTGAACCTGAAGGATTCCGGCTGCGACGTGTGCGTCGGCCTGCGCGAGGGCTCCAAGAACTGGGCCAACGCCGAGGCCGCGGGCCTGGCGGTCAAGACCGTCCCCGCCGCCGCCGAGTGGGCGGACATCGTGATGATGCTCATCAACGACGAGGTGCAGGCCGAGGTCTACAAGAAGGACATCGCCCCCTATATGACCGAAGGCAAGGCCCTGGCCTTCGCCCATGGCTTCAACATCCGCTACCAGCAGATCGTCCCCCCCGCCGGCGTGGACGTGTTCATGGCCGCCCCCAAGGGCCCCGGCCACACCGTGCGCTCCACCTACGTCGCCGGTAAGGGCGTGCCCTGCCTGGTGGCCGTGGAGCAGGACGCCACCGGCCACGCCTACCAGATCGCCCTGGCCTACATCGCGGGCATCGGCGGCGCCCGCGCCGGCGTGATGGAGACCACCTTCCACGATGAGACCGAAACTGACCTGTTCGGCGAGCAGACCGTGCTGTGCGGCGGCGTGGTGGATCTGATGCGCTGCGGCTTCGAGGTGCTGGTGGAGGCCGGTTACGAGCCGGAGAACGCCTACTTCGAGTGTATCCACGAGATGAAGCTCATCATCGACCTCATCAACAAGGGCGGCGTGGCGGCCATGAACTACTCCATCTCCGACACCGCCGAGTTCGGCGAGTACGTCAGCGGCCCCCGCGTCATCCCCCACGAGGAGACCAAGGCCCGTATGCGCGCTGTCCTCTCCGACATCCAGGACGGCACCTTCGCCGGCAAATGGATCGCCGAGAACAAGAACGGCCGCACCTTCTTCAACTCCAAGCGGGCCCAGCTCAAGAAGCACCAGATGGAGATCGTGGGCGGCGAGCTGCGCAAGAACATGATCTGGGGCGGGGATTCCGATTTGGACACCGCGTCCAACTAAAAGCATAAAATGCCGGGGCGCTTTGTACTTGACAAAGCGCCCCGAGCGTGTATAATAAAAACATAAAGGCGCTGCCGGTAAGCGGTTAGCCCCTGGAAGATTGCTTAGATAGTTCTAAGAAACCGTCACTTGGCAGAGTGGCGGTTTCTGCTTTTTACTTGAATTGTCACAGTCCATTCACGGATGTGAAATGTCAAAGTAATCGGCATATGTACACCCCCTTTCGGGAAGCGTAGCCAACCGCCTACCGTTATCACGACAGCGCCGCCCTTATCATAGCATCCTGGGAATAATTTGTCAATCAATGCGGAGCGCATGGGAATCAAGTGATTTCCCATTGCGCTCCCGCTCTTTTTATGATACAATGCTTTAACCTATAAAATCGCGAAGGAGACTTGCGCTATGCGTTCCGACCATGTAAAAAAAGGCATCCCCACCGCCCCCAACCGCTCCCTGTTCTACGCCCTGGGCTACACCCGCGAGGAGCTGGAGCGGCCCCTCATCGGCGTGGTATGCTCCTATAACGAGATCGTCCCCGGCCACATGAACCTGGACAAGATCGCCGAGGCGGTCAAGGCAGGCGTGCGCGCCGCGGGCGGCACCCCCATCGAGTTCCCCGCCATCGCCGTGTGCGACGGCATCGCCATGGGCCACGTGGGCATGAAGTACTCCCTGGTCACCCGTGACCTCATCGCCGACTCCACCGAGGCCATGGCCATGGCCCACCAGTTCGACGGGCTGGTGATGATCCCCAACTGCGACAAGAACGTCCCCGGTCTGCTGATGGCGGCGGCCCGGGTGAACATCCCCACCATCTTCTGCTCCGGCGGGCCCATGCTGGCGGGTAAGCTGAACGACGGGCGGCGCACCTGCCTGTCCCATATGTTCGAGGCCGTGGGCGGCTACTACGCAGGCAAGCTGGACGAGGCGGGCGTGGAGGAATACGAGAACAGCGCCTGCCCCACCTGCGGCTCCTGCTCCGGTATGTACACCGCCAACTCTATGAACTGCCTCACCGAAGCCATCGGCATGGGTTTGAAGGGCAACGGCACCATCCCTGCCGTGTGGTCGGCCCGGCTGCGGCTGGCCAAGCACGCCGGAATGCAGATCATGGAGCTGGTGAAACAGGACATCAAACCCCGTGACATCATGACCGAGGCGGCGTTCCACAACGCCGAGACGGTGGACATGGCCCTGGGCTGCTCCACCAACACTATGCTCCACCTGCCCGCCATCGCCCATGAGTGCGGCATCGAACTGGATCTGGATATGTCCAACGAGATCTCCTCCAAGACCCCCAACCTGTGCCACCTGGCCCCCGCCGGGGACACCTATATGGAGGATCTGGAGGGCGCGGGCGGCGTCCACGCCGTGATGATGGAGCTGAACAAAAAGGGCCTGCTGGACACCAGCGTCATGACCTGCACCGGCAAGACCCTGGGCGAGAACCTGGAGGGCGTGGTCAACCGCGACCACAACCTGATCCGTCCCATCGAGAACCCCTACTCCGCCGACGGCGGCATCGCCGTCCTCAAGGGCAACCTGGCCCCCGAGGGCTGCGTGGTGAAGCGCTCCGCCGTGGCCCCCGAGATGATGAAGCACCAGGGCCCCGCCCGTGTGTTCAACTCCGAAGAGGAGGCCATCGAGGCCATCTACGCCGGGAAGATCGTGGCGGGCGATGTCGTCGTCATCCGTTACGAGGGCCCCAAGGGAGGCCCCGGTATGCGAGAGATGCTCAACCCCACTTCCGCCATCGCGGGCATGGGACTGGACAAGGATGTGGCCCTCATCACCGACGGGCGGTTCTCCGGCGCCACCCGCGGCGCCTCCATCGGCCACGTCTGCCCCGAGGCCGCCCAAGGCGGCACCATCGCTTTCGTGGAGGAGGGCGACCAAATCTCCATCGACATCCCCGCCTGCAAGATCGAGCTGCTGGTGGACGAGGCCACCCTGGCCACCCGGAAGGCCGCGTGGGTCTGTCCCGAGCCTAAGATCAAAACCGGCTACCTGGCCCGGTACGCCAAGCTTGTCACCTCCGCCGCCCGCGGCGCGGTGCTGGAGTGACCCCCTTTCCCACAGTGCCCGCCATTCCGCGCCGCCAAAAGTCTGACTGTCCAAGAATGGCCCCCGGGGCGTTATGCCCCGGGGGCGCTTTGCATATAAGGTTACCCTTGTATAAAACTTGAAAAGGGGCTTTCTTTTTCTCCGGGTTTCGTGTATAATGGAGCGAATATACAAAAATGGGTTGTTGTGCCCAATGAGATGTGTGCCGGCGGCGATCCGCCGGAAGAGGAGGAGTTCCCATGAACAGAAGCACCGCGCGGGAGATCGCAGTCCATTTCGCCTTTGAGCTGGCCTTTTCCGATGAAAAGGCCCAGCAGCTCCTGGAACGGGAGTTTACCCCGGAGTCTTTCGCCCTGCGGGCCAAGGACGAGCCCATGTATGCCGAGTTCCCCGGAGAGGGAGAGCTGGACTATATCACCCGGCTGGTTCGGGGCGTGGGCAGCCACGGCGCGGAGCTGGACGGCTACATCGCCAAGTACGCCAAGGGGTGGAAGTTTGCCCGCATTGACCGGGTGGCCTCCGCCATCATGCGGGTGGCCATGTACGAGATCCTGTATATGCCGGACGTGCCCAACGGGGCGGCCATCAACGAGGCGGTGGAAATCGCCAAGAAGTACGTGGACGACGATGTGGTGAAGTTCATCAACGGCATTCTGGGCTCCTTTGTCCGCGAGGAGCTGCCGAAGCAGGAGTGAGCCCCATGGACGCGCAATGCATTGGTTTTGACACCAGCAACTACACCACCTCCGCCGCCGTGTTCGGCAATGGCACGGCGGAAAACCGGGGCAGGCTGCTCACCGTCCCCGAGGGGGCGCTGGGCCTGCGGCAGAGTGACGCGCTGTTCCAGCACGTGAAGCGGCTGCACCTCATGGTGGAGCAGCTTCGGGAGAACGGGGTCATCGGCCAAATCGCCGCCGTGGGGGCCTCCACCCGGCCCCGGGAGGTGGAGGGCTCCTATATGCCCTGCTTCCTTGTGGGCGAGGGGGAGGGCCGCGCCCTGGCCGCCGCGCTGGGGGTTCCCTTTTACCCCTGTTCCCACCAGCAGGGTCATGTGGCGGCGGCGGCCTGGTCAGCTGGCCGGGAGGACTTGCTGGACAAGCCCCATCTGGCGTGGCACCTGTCCGGCGGCACCACCGCGCTTCTCCGGGTAGAGCCCGAAGGCCACTCCGTCAGAGCGGAGATCGTCGGCGGCACTGCCGACATCGCGGCGGGCCAGCTCATCGACCGCGCCGGGGTGCTGCTGGGCCTGCCCTTCCCGGCGGGCAAGGCGCTGGACGCGCTGTATCCCGAGGCGGACAGCGCCGACTTTTTCCGGGTGAAGCTGAATGACCTGACCTTCTCCCTGTCCGGCATGGAGAACAAGGTGAAGGGGCTGGCGGAACAGGGTGAAACCCCCGCCAACATCGCCCGGTTTACCATCGACACCATCATGAACGTGCTGCTGCGGGCCACCCAGGAAGCCCAGCGCCGCTGGCCCGGACTGCCGGTGCTGTGCTCCGGCGGAGTGGCCTCCAACCGGCAGATCCGGGACGCCATGGAGAAAACCTGCGGCGCGGTGTTTGCCCAGCCCCAGTACGCCACCGACAACGCCATGGGGGTGGCTATTCTTGCCCACCGGGCGCTGGAGCGGAGGGTGCCGTGGTGAATATTGCCAATTTTCCTGTCTATACTGTATCTCAGGTCAACGGCTATGTGAAGTCGCTGATGGATGACGATCCTCTGCTCACCGGCCTGCTGGTGCGGGGGGAAATCTCCAACTACAAATGCTACCCTTCCGGCCACCATTACTTCTCGCTGAAAGACGAGCAGGGCTCCCTACGGTGCGTCATGTTTCGGGGGGAGGCGGCGCGGCTCCGCTTCCGCCCCGCCAACGGGATGCGGGTGGTGGCCTTTGGCCGGGTGTCCGTGTTCCCCCGGGACGGGCAGTACCAGCTCTACTGCAACGAACTGATGCAGGACGGCCGGGGGGCGCTGGACGAGGCCTTTGAGCGTCTGCGCCGCCGCCTGGAGGAAGAGGGTTTATTCGCCCCCGAGAGCAAGCAGCCCCTCCCCCGCTATCCGAACAAAATTGCCCTGGTCACCTCCCCCGCGGGGGCGGCGGTCCGGGATATGCTGCGCGTTTTAGGCTCACGGTGGCCGCTGGCGGAGGTACTGGTAGCCCCCGTCCGGGTTCAGGGCCAGGAGGCCGCAGGGGAAATTGCCGCTGCTATCCACCGGCTGAACAACCGGGCGGACATCGACCTCATCATCACCGGACGGGGCGGCGGCTCCAAAGAGGATCTGTGGGCCTTTAACGAAGAGGTGGTGGCCCGGGCCATTTACCTATCCAACATCCCGGTGATTTCCGCCGTGGGCCATGAGCCGGACGTGACCATTGCCGACTATGTGGCGGATGTGCGGGCGGCCACCCCCTCCAACGGGGCGGAGCTGGCGGTGCCCGACCAGGCTGAGGAACGGCACAGGCTGGAGCAATTGAACCGGCGGCTGGCCCGGGCGCTGCAAAGCCGTCTGGGCGGAGCTAGGCGGGAGCTGGACCGGCTGAAACACAGCCGTGCGCTAACAAACATCAAAGCCCCCATCCAGGACCGGCGTTTGGCGGCAGACGACCTGCGGCGGCGCATGGGCCTGGCCCTGCGGGGGAAAACCGACCGGGCGCGGCAGGGATTGAACGCCCAGAAGGAACGGCTCCCCCTGGCGGCGCGCGCAAGGCTGGCCGCCCAGCGGGGGCGGCTGGGCCGCTTGGCTACGGGCCTTGATGCCATGAGCCCGCTGAAGGTGCTGGGCCGGGGTTACGCCATCGCCCGGGCGGGCGAGGATGTGGTGTCGTCTGTGGCCCAGGCACGGCCCGGGGATAAGCTGGACGTGCTGGTGTCCGACGGCGTGCTGAAATGCGCCGTCGAGGAGAAGGAGGAGCGGACATGGCAGTAAAAAAGCAGTCCTTTGAGGAGTCTATGGCCCGTCTGGAGGCCATCGTGGCCCAGCTGGAAAAGGGTGAGTGCGGCCTGGACCAGTCCCTGAAGCTGTTCGAGGAGGGCGCCAAGCTGGCGGGCACGTGCGAGGAGCTGCTGGACAAGGCGGAGCAGAAGGTGAACCTTCTGCTGGCAAACGACCAGGAGGTTCCCTTCGAGGAGGCAGCAAATGAACTTTGAGCGGGAATATCAGGCGGCCCTGGCCCTGGTGGAGCAGGAGCTGAACGGCTGCTTTTTGGAGGGCGGCCCCCACAAGGAGCTGCTGGACGCCATGCGGTACAGCCTGCTGGCGGGCGGCAAGCGGGTGCGGCCCGTGCTGGCGCTGAAGTTCTGTGAGGCGCTGTGCGGCCAGATGGAACCCGCTTTGGACTATGCCTGCGGCGTGGAAATGCTCCACACCTACTCGCTGATCCACGACGACCTGCCCTGCATGGACGACGACGAGCTGCGCCGGGGCAAGCCCACCTGCCACATGAAATACGGCGAGTGGCTGGCCCTGCTGGCGGGTGACGCGCTGCAAACCGCCGCCTTTGAGCGGCTGGCGTCCTCCCGGCAAACCACAATCGAGGCAAACGGCAGGGCCTGTGCTGTCCTGGCCAAAGCCGTGGGGCGCGGCGGGATGTGCGGCGGACAGTACCTGGACATGGTAGACGAGGGCAAACGCGTGGATTTGGATCGCCTGACCCAGACCCACCTCTGGAAAACCTCCGCCCTGCTGGAGGCGGCCTGCCTGCTGGGGCTGACGGCCTCCACCGTGGAGCCCTCCCCCCAGCAGTGGGCGGCGGCAGAGCGATACGCCCGGGAGCTGGGGCTGGCCTTCCAGATCCGGGACGATATGCTGGACGTGACCTCCACCGCAGGGGAGTTGGGCAAGCCCATCGGCTCCGACGCGGACAACGGCAAAACCACCTTCGTCACCCTGTTTGGGCTGGACAAATGCGCCCAGCTGGTGGCGGAGCACACCCTGCTTGCCAAGCAGAGCGTGTCCGGGGCGTTTGAGCGCCCGGAATTCCTGTGCGCCCTGGCCGATTCCCTGGCAGAACGAAAAAACTGAGGGGACGCTTTTAACGCTCTTCTCGGCGCCAGAGGCGGCTCCATCGCCTTCAGGGGCTGAGCGCGCCAATGAACAGAAAGGAAGTGCGGCCATGGGCCCGGAGCAGCTGAATACCCTCACCGACCTCCAGGCAAAGCTGCTGTGCGACCAGCTGAGGGAACAAATCATCGACAGTGTCTCCAGGACAGGGGGTCACCTGGCCTCCAGCCTGGGTGTGGTGGAGGCCACTGTGGCCGTCCACCGGGTATTTGATCTGGAGACCGACCGGCTGGTGTTCGACGTGGGCCACCAGTGCTACGCCCACAAGATCCTGACCCAGCGGGGTGGACAGATGGGCACCCTGCGCAAGCTGGGCGGCCTGTCCGGCTTCCCCAAGCCGAGAGAGCATCGGGCGGATGCCTTTATCGCCGGACACGCCTCCAACGCGGTGTCGGTCGCCCTGGGCATGGCCCGGGCCCGAACCATGAACCGCGAGGACTACTGTGTCCTGGCCATGCTGGGGGATGGGGCCATGACGGGCGGACTGGCCTATGAGGGCCTGTCCGACGCCGGACAGAGCGGTGAACAGCTGGTGGTCATCCTCAATGACAACGGGATGTCCATCACCAAAAACGTGGGCGGCATGGCCAACCACTTGGCCCAGCAGCGGCTGAAGCCCCAATATCTCCAATTCAAAAAGGTCTATCGTAAAGTCACCGGATGCACCGCCGTAGGCCGGGGGCTGTACCGCTTTACCCATCGGGCCAAGCAGGCGGTGAAGGACGCGGTGCTCCACTGCAGTATGTTTGAGGATATGGGCTTTACATATCTGGGGCCGGTGGACGGCCACGATGTAAACTACCTGACCCGGCTGCTGCGGTACGCCAAGGAGCTGAACTGCCCTGTCCTGCTCCACATCAAAACTGTAAAGGGAAAAGGCTATCCACCCGCGGAGAAAGAACCGGATCACTTCCACGGCGTGGGGCCCTTTAACAGAGAGGACGGCACCCCACTGAACCAGACCAGGGAAAGCTTTTCCTCCGTGTTTGGCGACACCATGCGGCAGTTGGCACGGGAGCGGGGCGACGTGTGTGCCATCACCGCCGCCATGCCGGACGGCACCGGGCTGACGGAGTTCGCCAGGGAGTATCCAAATTGCTTCTTTGACGTAGGCATCGCCGAGGGCCACGCCGCCGCCATGGCGGCGGGCATGGCCAAGCAGCGCGTCATCCCGGTGGCGGCCATCTATTCCACCTTTTTACAGCGGGCCTACGATATGCTCATACACGATGTGGCCATTCAGGGGCTTCATGTGGTGTTCGGCGTGGACCGGGCGGGACTGTCCGGGGAGGACGGCGAGACCCACCACGGCGTCTTCGACGTGGGCTACCTCAGCTCCGTGCCCGGAATGAAGATCTACTGCCCCGCCAGCTTTGAGGAAATGCGGGCCATGCTCCGCTATGCCGTGGAAAAGGTGCGTGGCCCGGTGGCGGTGCGCTACCCCAAGGGCGGCGAGGGGGAGTTCTCCGCCCTGTGCGGCATCGAGGGCGCCAGCGTAATCCGCCCCGGCACCGACGTGACCATCGCCGCCTACGGCACCATGGTCAACGAAGCCCTGGCGGCGGCGCGGCTTTTGGGAGAAAAGGGAAAATCCGCCCAGGTGGTGAAGTGGAACAGCATCTCCCCTCTGGACGTGGACACTGTAGCCTCCTGCGCCCAAAAAACCGGGATCCTGCTGGTGGCGGAGGAGTGCATGGACGCGGGCTGTGTGGGGCGGCGCGTCGCCGCCGAGCTGGCCCTGCGGGGCGTGAGCGGCATCAGATTGGCCCTGGTGAACCTGGGTGACCGCTTTGTCCAGCACGGCACGGTGGCCGAGCTGCGCGCGCTGTGCGGCATCGACGGCGCGTCGATTGCCCATAGGGCGCTGGAGGTGATGGCAAATGGCTAAAAAACGGGTGGATCTGCTGCTGGTGGAACGTGGTCTCATGGAGAGCCGCCAAAAGGCCCAGGCCGTCATCATGGCGGGCCTGGTGTACTCCGGCGAACGGCGGTGCGACAAGCCCGGCCTCACTCTGGACGAGACTGCCCCGCTGGAGGTGCGTGGCCAGCCGCGCTATGTCAGCCGGGGCGGACTGAAGCTGGAGAAGGCCATGCAGTCCTTCCCCATCACGTTGACGGATAAAATCGCCGCCGATATTGGCGCATCCACCGGCGGCTTCACCGACTGTATGCTGCAAAACGGCGCGGCTAAGGTATACGCCGTGGACGTGGGCTACGGGCAGCTTGCCTGGTCCATCCGCAGCAACCCCCGGGTGGTGTGCCTGGAGCGCACCAACGCCCGGTATCTCACCACAGAACAAATCCCCGAGCCGCTGGACTTCGCCTCCATCGACGTGTCCTTCATCTCTCTGGGGTTGATCCTCCCCGCCCTGCGGCCGCTGATGGCCCCAGGCGGCGCGATTGCGGCGCTGGTGAAGCCTCAGTTCGAAGCCGGGAAAGACAAAGTGGGCAAAAAGGGCGTTGTCCGGGATCCGGCGGTCCATCTGGAGGTTCTGGAGCAGTTCCTGGTTCACGCTGCCCAGGCGGATTTCTCTGTTAAGGGTTTGGACTTTTCACCCATTCGGGGGCCGGAGGGAAACATCGAGTACCTGGGCTATCTGCGCGCCGGCGCCGGAGAAAATTCTGACTGTGATCTGAAGGAGCTGGTGGAGCGCTCCCACCAGACGCTGAGGAGAGAAGAACCATGAAAATCGTGCTCAGCCCCAACCCATACCGCGACCGGGGCCTGCGCTCAGCCCAATCCGCCCAGCGCATCCTGGAGAATGCCGGGGCACAGACCGCCATCTGCCTCCCCTTTGATCTGGATCAGGGCAGCAAGCTGGAGCTGCCCTCCGGGGTGACCCTGGGCCAGTTGGAGGAGGAGCTAAAGGACGCCGACGTGCTGGTGTGCTTCGGCGGGGACGGCACCATTCTCCACGCCGCCCACGAGGCCAACGCCCGGGGCATCCCCATTCTTGGGGTAAATTTGGGCAGCATCGGTTTCATGGCCGAGCTGGAGCATGGGGAGCTGTCCCTGCTGTCCCGGCTGGCCGGGGGTAAATTTGGTATTGAGCGGCGGATGATGCTGGACGTCTGCGTCCGCCGGGAAGGACGCTGCGTGTTCTCGGATCAAGCCCTCAATGACGCGGTGCTCACCAAAGGAGCGGTGGCCCGGGTGCTGGATTTGGAGGTGACAGGCGACCGGGTAGTCATCTCCTCCTTTTCCGGGGACGGGCTGGTTGTGGCAACTCCCACCGGCTCCACCGCTTACTCCATGGCGGCGGGGGGCCCCATCGTGGAACCCACCGCTGAAAATATCATCATTGCCCCCATCTGTGCTCACTCCCTCCACGCCAAGCCCTTTGTGCTGGGGGCGAACCGGACGGTGGGCGCACGTCTGGCGCCGGGGGGCAAAAAGACCGCCTATCTGTCGGTAGACGGGGGCAGGGCCTTCCGGGTTCAGCCCGGGGACTGGGTGGAATGCCGCCGATCCCGGCAGGCCACTCAGCTGGTCAAGCTCACTGGGCGGAGCTTTTACGAGCGGATCAATCAAAAACTGGGAAAGGCGTGAATGCGTTGAAGTCCAAACGACAAGCGGAGATCCTGCGCATCATCGGCGAGCAGGATATCGAGACCCAGGAACAGATGCTGGATCAGCTGCGCAAATGCGGCATCCGGGCCACTCAGGCCACCATCTCCCGGGACATCAAGGAACTGAATCTGGTCAAGCAGCCCGGAGAGGGCGGAAGCTACCACTACGTGGCATCCGCCGCCCGGCCCGCGAAGCAGGCGCTGGCAGGCCGGCTCCAGAATATTTTCAAGGAGGGCGTCACCTCCTGCGATGTGGCCCAAAATATCGTGGTGGTCAAGACCATGCCCGGTCTGGCTCCCGCCGCCGGGGCCGCGCTGGACGGCATGGAGCTGAATGGGCTGGTGGGCTCCCTGGCGGGAGATGACACCGCCATCCTCATCATGCGCACCAACCAGGTGGCGGAGGAACTGGCCCAGGCGATCGAATCCATGCTGGAGAGGTGAGAAATCTTGCTCAGCTTGCTGCATATCGAGAATATCGCGGTGATCTCCCAGGCGGATATCACCTTTGACAAGGGCTTCAACGTGCTCACCGGCGAGACCGGCGCGGGCAAATCCATTGTCATCGACGCCATCGGAGCCATCATGGGGGAGCGCACCAGCCGGGATCTCATCCGCACCGGGGCCAAGTCCGCCCGGGTGTCCGCCCTGTTTCGGAACCTCCCTCCCCTGCTCTGGTTTGAGGAACAGGGCGTCGGCCCCGATGAGAACGGGGAACTGCTCATTGAGCGCGCCATTCAGGGGGACGGCAAAAACGTGTGCCGGGTAAACGGGCGGCCCCTGCTGGTCACCCAACTGCGGGAGCTGGGCTGTCAGCTGGTGAACGTCCACGGCCAGCACGACGGTCAGCAGCTTCTAGACGAGGAGTGCCACCTGGGCTATCTGGACAGCTTCGGCGGCACAGAGGAGAGCCTGTCGGCTTTTTCCGCCGCTTATGCCCAGGTGCGGGAGCTGCGCCGGGAGCTGGAGCGGCTCCAGATGGACGACGGGGAAAAAGCCCGACGGGTGGACACCCTGACCTATCAAATCGAGGAGCTGGAGCGCGCCCAGCTGCGGGAGGGCGAGGACGAGGAGCTGTCCCAGCGGCGTGAGGTGCTGCGCAACGCCGAGCGGCTCACCGACGCGGTGGACGGAGCCTGGCAGGCCCTCACCGGCGGCGAGGACGGCGAGGGAGCCGTTTCCCTGCTCATGGAGGCGGAGAACCGCTTGGCCCAGGGGGGCCGGTACAGCGGGGAGCTGCGGGAGCTGTCGGAGAAAGCCGCCCAACTGCGCTGCGACGTAGACGACTTGGCGGAGCTGGTACGGGACCTGCGGGGCACGCTGGACTTCTACCCCGGTGAGTTGGACGAGATCGAGGAACGGCTGGATCTGCTCTACCGCCTGAAAAAAAAGTACGGAAGCAGCGCGGAGGAAATGCTGGCCTATCTGGACAAGTGCCGTCAGGAGCTGGACGCCATCCAGTTCTCCGAGGATCGCATGGCCCGACTGGATAAAGAGCTTGAAAAAGCGTTGAAAAAAGCCACGGAGCAAGGAAAATCACTTTCCACCCAGCGGCATAAGGCCGCGGAGGAACTGGCCAAACGCATCCAGTCCGAGCTGAAGCAGCTGGATATGCCCCGGGTGCAGTTCCAGGTGGAGTTCGCCCCCAAAGACGCCCCCGACGGCATGGATGCCACCGGCATGGACACGGTGCGCTTCCTCATGTCCGCCAACGTGGGCGAGGCGCTGAAGCCCATCAATAAGATCGCCTCCGGCGGCGAGCTGTCCCGGATCATGCTGGCGTTGAAAAACGTGCTGGCGGAGACGGAGCAGGTATCCACCCTCATCTTCGACGAGGTGGACACCGGCGTATCCGGCCGGGCGGCGGTGAAGGTGGCCCGGAAGCTGTTCGAGGTGTCCAAGGGGCGGCAGGTGCTGTGCGTCACCCACCTGCCCCAGATCGCCGCCATGGGGGATGTCCACTTCTCGGTGGAAAAGGGCGAGGCGGACGGGCGGACGTTCACCCGTGTTGAGCGGCTGGACCGCTCCCAGCGCCGGGAGGAGCTGGCCCGGCTCAGCGGCGGCCAGACCACCGCTGTCATGCTGGAGGGCGCGGAAGAACTGCTGTCCACGGCGGAACAATACAAGACAGGAGTGCTGGCAGAATCATGATAAAGGCCATATTTTTTGACATTGACGGCACGCTGGTATCCTTCCGGCAGAAATTTCTCTCCGACCAACTGCTGGCCGACCTGTCCGCCCTGCGGGAGCGGGGGATCAAAACCTTCATCTGCTCGGGCCGGGCCTTGCAAGACCTGGAGAACACCGGGATGCTCCGGGGGGCCAAATTTGACGGCTATGTGACCATCAACGGCCAGTTCTGCTGCGACGGGGACGGCACCCCCTTCCGGGACGAGCCCATCGGTTTGGACGATATGCGGGGGGCCTACCAGGTGCTGCTGGACAACCCCACCATCCCCGCCCTGTTGGAAGGGAACGGGGAGAGCTATCTCACCCAGATCAACGACCGGGTGCGGGAAATCTATGAGTTCCTCCACACGGAGCCGTACCCGTTATGCCCTTTGGAATGGCTGCTGGAGGGCAAGGTGTACCAGTTCGTCCCCTTTGTCGCCTCCGGGGAGGAGGCGCTGTTTCTGGATGCCATGCCGGGCTGCACCTATACCCGCTGGCACCCGAAGGGCATCGACATCATGCCCCGGGACGGCGGCAAGGGCGTGGGCGTCCTCGCCACCATGGAGCGGTATGGCTTCACTCGGGACGAGGTCATGGTCTTTGGCGATGGCGAGAACGACATGAGCATGATGGCCCAGGCCGGGACCAGCGTAGCCATGGGCAATGGCGAGGACAAGGTGAAAGCCATGGCCGATCATGTCACGGACACGGTGGAGAACGACGGCGTGTCCAAGGCCCTGCGGCATTTCGGGCTGCTGCCAGCGTAAAAAAAGGTTTGACAAAGAATATTTCTTGTGATATCATCCTGTCAATGCGAGGATGAGGATCAGTAACCAAAGGCCCTCCTGCCCAGAGAGCCCCCGTTTGGTGGAAGGGGGACAGGAACCGTTGGCGAATACCCCTCGGAGCAGCCGCCTGAACGGGACGTTTACCGCTCCCCAGTAGGGTCGGACGGGTGCGCCCGGTACAGCGCCGGGGTCCTGTTGGGGACTCCCTGAGGCCGCTTTCGCGAGGAAGCGGCAAAACAGAGGTGGTACCGCGAACCTTCGCCCTCTGTCCTGAATGGGACAGGGGGCGTTTTGATTGTCTAATAAAAATGGAAAGGGGTAGAAAGGTATGGTTTTTCAAGGCGCGGCGGAACAGAACGGCTGGGTGATCGTTGAATACAAGACCACCTGGCAATATGGGTATGATTTCATGCTGGACGCGGCACAGGTCATCATTGACACGGACTTTCAGGATAAGCTGCAGGGCGTCGCGGTGGCGGAGGTCGCCGGAGCGGAGGATATGGAGCAGCTCGACCAGGTCAGGGCCTGCGGGAACCACCTGCGCGAATGTCCGTCTGTGGCCGAGGAGCACGGCGTTTTGACGGTAACGGGCATCAGCCAGATCATGGAATGCGCCGTTCAAGTGGAGTTCTTCAACCAGACAAGGCTGGTGAGACTGTTTTCGCCATTTCCGCAGTATTTTAAAGAGCATGGGGATCAGGTTTTCGACCATTATATGAACAGCATTGAAATTATGGCGTACTGCAAAGACACAGAGCGCCGGACGATAGAAAAAATGCGGCGGGCCAATCCGGGGTGATTTTGATGGCGGGCGAAATACAGCTGGAAAAGGTTTCTTTGGATGACGCAGAGCTACTTTGGCGGATGCAGAGAACAGCGTTTTCCGAACTTTTGGAAAAGTATCAGGATACGGATACTAATCCCGCCTGTGAAACGCTGGAACGTGTCCGGGAAAAGGCGGCGCAGCCGGACTCCACGTTTTACTGGATCAAGCAAGACGGTGAGCCGGTTGGGGGTATCAGAGTGGTGCTCCGGGAGAATGAAAGCAAGCGCATCTCTCCGCTGTTCATCCTGCCCCAGTACCGCAACAAAGGGATCGCCCAACAGGCGATCAGACTGGCGGAGGAGCTCTATGGAAACGAGGACTGGGAGCTGGGCACGATCCTACAGGAGAAGGGAAACTGTCATCTGTATGAAAAGATGGGCTACCGCCCCACCGGGGCGACACTGGAGATCAATCCCAAAATGACGTTGATATTTTATAAAAAGTAAGGAGAAGATCATCATGACGCTTTACGACGAATTGGTCGCCCGGGGCCTGGTGGCCCAGGTGACCAGCGAGGACGAGATCAAAGACCTCATCAACAACGGCAAAGCCACCTTCTATATCGGCTACGACTGCACGGCCGACAGCCTGACGGCGGGCCACTTTGTGACCCTGACCCTGATGAAGCGGCTCCAGCAGGCGGGCAACAAGCCCATCGCCCTCATCGGCGGCGGCACCACCACCATCGGCGACCCCTCCGGCCGCACCGATATGCGCAAGATGCTCTCCCGGGAGGACATCGACCACAACGCCGCCTGCTTCAAAAAGCAGATGGAGCGCTTCATCGACTTTGGCGAGGGCCCCGGCCAGGCCATGATGCTCAACAACGCCGACTGGCTGCTGAGCCTGAACTACGTGGAGCTGCTGCGGGAGGTGGGCGCCTGCTTCTCCGTGAACAATATGCTCCGGGCGGACTGCTACAAGCAGCGCATGGAAAAGGGCCTCTCCTTCCTGGAGTTCAACTATATGATCATGCAGTCCTACGACTTCTACCATATGTTCCAGACGGTGGGCTGCAACCTCCAGTGCGGCGGCAACGACCAGTGGAGCAATATGCTGGGCGGCACGGAGCTGATCCGCCGCAAGCTGGGCAAGGATTCCCACTGCATGACCATCAACCTGCTCACCGACTCCCAGGGCAACAAGATGGGCAAGACCGCCGGCAACGCCGTGTGGCTTGATCCCAACAAGACCAGCCCCTACGACTTCTACCAGTACTGGCGCAACGTGGGCGACGCGGACGTGATGAAGTGCATCCGCTGGCTCACCTTCCTGCCCCTGGAGCAGATCGACGAAATGGACCACTGGAAGGACGCCCAGCTCAACCAGGCAAAGGAGATCCTGGCCTGGGAGCTGACCAACATGGTCCACGGCAAGGAGGAGGCGGACAAGGCCCAGGCCGCCGCCCGGGCGCTGTTCTCCGGCGGCGGGGACGCCGGCAATATGCCGTCCACCGAGCTGACCGACGCCGACTTTACCGACGGCTCCATCGGCGCACTGACGCTGCTGGTGAAGTGCGGGCTGGCCGCCTCCAACGGCGAGGCCCGGCGGCTCATCCAGCAGGGCGGCATTGCCGTGGCCGACGAGAAGGTGGGCGATCCCGCCGCCCAGTTCCCCAAGGAGAAGTTTACTGGGGAGGGCGTCATCGTCAAGAAGGGCAAAAAAGTATTTCATAGGGCTGTTCTGGCATAAATACAGAAAAATCCCCTCCAGCGCCGCTGGAGGGGATTTTCTTATTTACCGATGAGGTTAGACATATCGTACAGTCCCGGTGCGTCCACCCCGGCCAGGAACTTGGCGGCCTTCACCGCGCCCACGGCGAACACTTCCCGGCTGGCGGCATGGTGGCTGATCTCGATCACCTCGTCCCGCCCAGCGAACACCACGGTGTGCTCACCTACGATGGTGCCCCCCCGCAGGGAGGAGATGCCGATCTCCCGCTTGTCCCGGGGCTTGCGGACGCTGTGGCGGTCATAGACGTATTCCGCCTCGTAGGGAAGCGCCTGGGCGGCGGCGTCCGCCAGCATCAGGGCGGTGCCGCTGGGGGCGTCCAGCTTGCGGCGGTGGTGGCGCTCCTCGATCTCCACATCGAAGTCCTCCCCCAGCAGGGCGGCGGCGCGGCGGATCAGATCCATCAGCACATTAATGCCCAGGGACATATTGGCGGAACGGAACACGGGGATGGCCTTGGCCGCTTCCCCGATCCGGGCAAGCTGCTCTTCCGAATAGCCGGTGGTGGCCAGCACGATGGGCAGTCTGCGGGTAACGCAGAAGTCCAGCAGTCCCTCCAGCGCGGCGGGATGGGAGAAGTCGATGACCGCGTCCGCCTCCACGCCGCAGGCGGCGGGGGTGGAAAACACGGGGAAGCCGTCCGTGGGCTGGGGCAGCAGGTCAATGCCCGCCACGACCTCCACGTCCGGGTCGTTGGCACAGATGTCCGCCACCACCCGGCCCATGTGGCCGCAGCAGCCGGAGATGATTATCTTTTGCATACTTCCACCTTATTTCAGCAGGCTGGCGCGCTTCATGGCCTGGCGCAGGACCTCCAGGTTCTTCTCCGAGATGTCGCACAGCGGCAGGCGCAGGGGGCCAGCCTCCATGCCCAGCAGGTTCATAGCCGCCTTGATGGGGATGGGGTTGACCTCGGTGAACAGCGCGTCGATGAGGTCCATGTACTGGATCTGGAGCTGGGAGGCGGCGGCGAAGTCATTGTCCAGGCACAGCCGGGTCATTTTCACCATCACCTCGGGCACAATGTTGGAGGCCACGGAGATCACGCCCTTGGCCCCCAGGGCCATCATCGGCACCACCTGGTCGTCGTTGCCCGACCAGATGTAGAAGTCGTCCCCGCAAAGGAAGCGGGTGTGGGCCAGCAGGGAGAAGTTGCCGCTGGCCTCCTTCACGCCGTTGATCTTGGGGTTCTGGCTCAGCACCTTGTAGGTCTCGGCGGTGAAGGACACGCCGGTGCGGCTGGGCACGTTGTACAGGATGATGGGCAGCTCCACCCGGTCGGCGATGTACTCGTAGTGCTTGATGAGGCCAGTCTGGCTGGCCTTGTTGTAGTAAGGGGTGACGTGGAGCAGGGCGTCAGCGCCGGAGTCCTGAGCGTGCTGGGACAGGTAGACGGCGGCGGAGGTGTCGTTGGAGCCCGCGCCGGCGATGACCTTGACCCGGTGGTTCACCCGCTTCACGCAGAACTCCACGGCGGCGATGTGCTCCCGGATGGACATGGTGGCGGACTCGCCGGTGGTGCCGCACACGCACACCGCGTCCACCCCGGCCTCGATCTGGTCGTCGATGAGCTTGCCAAAGGCGTCGTAGTTGATGATGTTGTTCTGGTCAAAGGGGGTGACCAGGGCGGGACAGGAGCCGGTAAAGACGGGAGTTCTCATAAATCAGCATCCTTTCACATGATAAAAGAGGGCCCGCCCGCTGGGCGGGCCCGAAAATTATTTATGCTCAATATATCCCTCGGCACACAGCAGCTCCGCTAGCAGCACGCCGCCGCCGGCGGCGCCCCGGAGGGTGTTGTGGGACAGGGAGACGAACTTATAGTCGTACTGGGTGTCCGGGCGCAGACGGCCGATGGACACGGCCATACCGCCCTCCAGATCCCGGTCCAGCTTGGCCTGGGGCCGGTCGGGCTCCTCGAAGTAGTTCAGGAACTGCTTGGGAGCGGTGGGCAGGTTCAGCTCCTGGGCGCGGCCCTTGAAGCTGGCCCACGCCTCCTTCATCTGCTCCATGGTGGGCTTGTTCTTAAAGGTGACAAAGGCGGCGGCGGTGTGGCCGTTGGACACGGGCACCCGCAGACACTGGGCGGTGATGGACGTACCCTCGGCGTTGACGATGACGCCGTTCTCCACCCGGCCCCACACCTTCAGCGGCTCCTGCTCGCTCTTCTCCTCCTCGCCGCCGATGTAGGGGATCAGGTTATCCACCATCTCGGGCCAGGTCTGGAAGGTCTTGCCCGCGCCGGAGATGGCCTGGTAGGTACACACCAGCACCTTCTCAATGCCAAACTGGCGCAGGGGGGACAGGGCGGGGACATAGCTCTGGATGGAGCAGTTGGACTTGACGGCGATGAAGCCCCGCTTGGTGCCCAGGCGGGCCCGCTGGGATTTGATGACCTCGATGTGCTCCGGATTCACCTCGGGGATGACCATAGGCACGTCGGGCGTCCAGCGGTGGGCGGAGTTGTTGGACACCACCGGGCACTCGTGCCGGGCATAGTCCTCCTCCAGAGCCTTGATCTCGTCCTTTTTCATGTCTACGGCGGAAAACACAAAATCCACCTGGGAGGTGATTTTCTCCACGTCGTCCTGGGCGCTGAGCAGCACCAGATCCCGGGCCTCCTGGGGGATGGGGGTGTCCATAGCCCAGCGGCCTCCCACCGCGTCCTCGTACCGCTTGCCCGCGGAGCGGGGGCTGGCTGCCACCACGGTGAGCTGGAACCAGGGGTGATTCTCCAGCAGGGTGACAAAGCGCTGGCCCACCATGCCGGTGGCGCCGATGACGCCGACT
The DNA here is from genome assembly GCA_014799505.1 of Clostridiales bacterium. Classification (GTDB taxonomy): domain Bacteria; phylum Bacillota; class Clostridia; order Oscillospirales; family Oscillospiraceae; genus Enterenecus. The sequence goes on along the minus strand of JAAVHV010000011.1, from coordinate 8,225 downwards.
TTATACTTTTCCATCTTGTTTGACCTCCCGCGCGCCGTTCCATCCGGCTGGAATTTAGGGGTTGCGGCCGGTTGGCGGATGCGCTATAATATGAATATTGTCGAAAGAAGCCGCAAAATGCAGGCTTTGACCACAATGCAATGGTATCTATCATGATAGCATCAACACGCTAAAGTGTCAATTTTACGTTGCCCTCGCAAGTGGAGAAATGGAGGACTAAATGAAGCGAAAATTCGTGCAAATTGCAGCCCTATGCCTCTCAGCGGCCCTTTTGCTGCTCTCAGGAGGCGGAAAAGCCGCCGCCTCCCCCCTGCCCTCCACCTCCACTGACCGGATTATCCGGGTGGGCCTTCACTACGGCACCGGGGCCATGGAGGGGCTGAATCTGCTCAACGACGTGGGCTCCGGCTTCCGCTTCGGCTATTATGACAGCTCCAACCGGTTCGTGGAGCTTGGCTCCACCCAGCAGAAGGCCATCTCCGTGGTGGAAACCATGAACGTCTACTACGGCGCCTACAACGGCTATGCCTGCTACTACACCGCCCTCACCTCCTCCGCCGTGGCGGTGGGCGAGTATCACCTCCAGCTGCCGGGGGTGTACGGCACCTTTGCCGAGGCCCAGGCTGTGGCATCCGCCTATCCCGGCGGCTTCCCCGCGTACATCGGCGGGGCCTTTTACGCCCGCGTGGGCAACTACACCACCCGGGATGGGGCGGTGGCGGCCCAAAGCAATCTGGCCGCGCAGGGGGTATACACAGAACTGCGGGGCACATCGGAGTACGGCATCAGCGTGGTGATCACCGGCACCAACACCATTCTATTCCAGTACGATGACAACGGGAGCGGCACCGGCCTGGGCGTTGAGCCAACTTCACTCAACGGAGAAAAGTGCACCACCTGGAGCAAAGAGCGCCTGTACAACGGAGGTTTCCGCTTCGAGCGCATCAAAGGCGGCAAGCTCACGGTGGTGAACATCGTGGGGCTGGAGGACTACGTGAAGGGCGTGGTTCCCAACGAGATGAGCAACAGCTGGCCCATTGAGGCGCTGAAGGCCCAGGCTGTAGCGGCCCGCAGCTACGCCCTCTCCTTGGGCACCAAGCACAGCGCCCACCATTTTGACATCTGCTTCGATGTCGACTGCCAGGCCTATTACGGCCGGGCAAAGGCGGGAGCCAATTCCGACGCGGCGGTGGATCAGACCGCCGGACAGGTGGCTATCTACAACGGCAAACTGGCCCAGACCTTTTACTATTCCAGCAACGGCGGGGCCAGCGAGAGTGTGTCGACCGTATGGGGCAGTAATCAGGCCAGCTACCCCTATCTCGTCGGCAAGATCGACCCCTATGAGGCCGCCGCAAACATCAACAACAACTGGACCTATTCCATCAGCGGCGCTTCTCTGGCGGCCAAGCTGAGAGGGATCGGCTATGCCAGCGTGGGAAACTCCATTACCTCTATCGCTGTGGCGTCTCTGACGGATTCCGGCAATCCCAGGCAGATCACCTTTACCGACAGCAATGGAAAGAACTTCACCATAGACAGTCGATACGTGGTGAATATGCTGTCCCTGCGGTCTTACCGCTACGGCTTTGACGCGGCGGCAACCCAGCAGCCGTCCGCCACCGCCCCGTCTTTCAGCGTCAACGGGACCACGTCCGTCAGCGGCACCGACGGGCTGTACGCCATTGACGGCTCCGGCAACGTGATCCCTGTTGGGGCGGACGCCTATGTCATCACCGACAGCGGCACGTCCCCGCTGAGCCAGAGCGGCGGCACAACGAGCGCGGGCGGGAGCGGCCTGGGCAGCCTCACCAGCACCACCGGCAGCAACGGAACATTCACCTTTGTGGGCAAGGGCTGGGGGCACAACGTGGGCATGAGCCAGTTTGGCGCGAAAGCTATGGCTGAACAGGGGCATACTTACTTGCAGATCCTGCAATTCTACTATACTGGCATTACGGTGGGATATACGTGAAAACCTCAGATTTTTATTTCGACCTTCCTCCAGAGCTGATCGCCCAGACCCCCCTGGAGCGGCGGGACGCCTCCCGCCTGCTGGCCCTGGACAGGGCCACGGGAGAAACCCGGCATATACACTTCTATGACCTGCCCTCCCTTCTGCGCCCCGGCGACTGTCTGGTACTCAACAACAGCCGGGTACTCCCTGCCCGGCTCATCGGCCGCAGGGCGGGAGGCGGCGCCTGCGAGGTGTTGCTGCTCATCGACCGGGGGGACAAGGTCTGGGAGTGCCTGGTGCGCCCCGGCAAGAAACTGCGCCCCGGCGCGAAGGTCACCTTTGGCGACAACGAGCTTATGGCGGAGGTGGTAGGTGAAGTGGAGGGCGGCAACCGCCTGGTGCGCTTCAACTACGACGGCATCTTTCTGGAAACCCTGGAGCGGCTGGGCAAAATGCCCCTTCCCCCCTATATCAAGGAGGAGCTGGAGGACGGGGAGCGCTACCAGACGGTATACTCCAAGGTGGTGGGCTCCGCCGCCGCCCCCACGGCGGGGCTGCACTTCACCCCCGAGCTTCTGGATCAGATCAGAGCCATGGGGGTGAAGGTGTGCTATGTGACCCTCCACGTGGGCCTGGGCACCTTCCGCCCGGTGAAAGCGGAAAACCTGGACGAGCATGAGATGCACTCTGAGTACTGCGTCATCCCCCAGGAGACCGCCGATACCATCAACGAGAGCAAGCGGAACGGGGGTCGGGTGATCTGTGTGGGCACCACCTCCTGCCGCACCATCGAGAGCTGGGCGGGCGAGGACGGCACACTGAAGGCGTCTGCCGGTTGGACGAACATCTTCATCTACCCCGGCTACCGCTTCAAGGTGCTGGACGCCTTGGTCACCAACTTCCATCTGCCTGAGTCTACCCTCATCATGCTGGTATCCGCTCTGGCGGGCCGGGAACACGTGCTGGCCGCCTATGAGGAGGCAGTGCGGGAGCGATACCGCTTCTTCTCTTTCGGCGACGCCATGTTCATCGGATAATCGACCATATGACAAGCCCGGAGCCCCATCCAGGGACTCCGGGCTTTTGTGTGCTGTTCCGCGCCGCTCACAGCGCCGTGCCGCCCATTTGTTCCAGCTCCAGCAGCCGGCGCTTCACCTCCAGGCCGCAGGCGAACCCGGTGAGGGAACCGTTCTTCCCCACCACCCGATGGCAGGGGGTGAAAATCAGCAGCGGGTTGTCGTGATTGGCCATACCCACCGCACGGGCAGCCTTGGGACGGCCTATCGCCGCAGCGATCTTCCCATAGGTGCGGGTCTGTCCGTAGGGGATGCCCCACAGGGCCTGCCACACCGCCAGCTGGAACTCCGTTCCCTGAGGGGACAGCGGCACGGTGAACGATTTCCTTTTCCCGGCGAAATACTCGTCCAGCTCCGTCGCCGCTTGGAGGGTCAGCGGGGTCTCCCCTTCCCGTGTATCGGGCCGGACGTCCTCCCGGCAAAGGAACACCCGGCTTAAACCCTCCCCGTCGTCCATCAAGCCCAGCGTACCGATGGGGTATGTCCGGTACAGCACCGGGCCGGTTTGCGGCTTTCTATCGCTCATTGGGGATTCATCTCCAGGTACTTTTGGTCGATGTGGCTGTCCACCTGGCGGGAGAACTCCAGAGCGGCGTTATAGCCCATCTTCTTGTTGCGGTTATTCATGGCGGCCACCTCGATGACCACGGCCAGATTCCGCCCCGGCTTCACCGGGATGGTGATGGTGGGGATGCGCACGTCCAGCAGCGTTGTAAAATGCTCCTCGGCGCCCAGGCGGTCATACGCCTTGCCGTCCTGCCAGACCTCCATCTGGATCATCATGTCGATGGCGCTGTCAAATTTGACAGCGGACATACCGAACAGCCGCCGCACGTCCACCACGCCGATGCCCCGCAGCTCGATGTAGTGGCGGATGAGCTCGGGGGCTGTGCCCACCAGTCCCCCGCTGGGGTTGCGGCGGATCTCCACCGCGTCGTCGGCGATGAGCCGGTGGCCCCGCTTGACCAGCTCAATGGCGGTCTCGCTCTTGCCGATGCCGGACTCCCCCGCCAGCATCACGCCCTCGCCGTACACCTCTACCAGCACGCCGGAGCGGGTGATGGTGGGGGACAGCGCCGTGCGCAGATAAGCGATCATGGTGCTCATGATGGTGGCGGTGTTCTCCTGGGTGCTGAGGATCACCTGGTCGTGCTTTTTCGCCATCTCCATGCACTCGGGGTACGGCTTCAGCCCCCGGGCGAAAATGACCGCCGGGGTGTGGTAGGAAAACAGCGTGCCGAACACGGAGGCCCGCTTTTCCGAGGAAATGCCCTCCAGATAGGAGATCTCCACCAGACCCAGAAGCTGCATCCGCTCTTTGTCGAAATAGTCAAAAAAGCCGGTGAGCTGGAGGCCGGGCCGGTTCACGTCCTCAATGGTAATCAGCCGATCCCGGTAGCCCTCCGGGCCGTACAATACCTCCAGATGAAACTTGTCGATGATGGTGCCCAGCTTAATGCCTGTCTTATTCGCCACTTTAGTCCACGCTCCTTTGTCATCATTGATCTTCTGATATTTTACCACATCTCGGCCCCGAAAAAAATAGTGGATTCAGCAAATTCGCACTTGATTTTTCCTCTTTCCTATGATAGCATATCATAGTTATCGTTTGAACGAATTCCAACCAGCAAGGAGGTTAGTCAATATGGCCAAATGCGAGTTCTGCGGCAAGGGCGTAAACTTCGGCATCCAGGTTTCCCACTCCCATCGCCGCTCCAACCGTCCTTGGAAGCCCAACGTCAAGCGCGTTAAGGCTGTGGTGGACGGCGCGCCCAAGCACGTCTATGTGTGCACCCGCTGCCTCCGCTCCGGCAAGGTCACCCGCGCCGTGTAATTCCATAAGGAAGCAAAGCAAGCCCCGCGCCACATGGCGCGGGGTTCGCATTTTCAACGATAAATCACCGTATTGCGGATGAAGGGCGGCAGATAAAAGAAACGCTTTACCTTGCAGCCGGCAAATCCCTCAAACTTGGTCCAGGTGTGGTCGGAGAAGAAATTCAGGTGCAGCGGGATACCCGGCTGCTCCCCCATGTACTGCGGATGGAGCTTCAGCGGCCAGCGGATGCCCCCACAGTGAGGCTCCACAAAGGTGGAGACGCAGGGAACCACGGAAATCAAATGCTCCCCCACCCGGTCCATCTCACGGATCATCCGGCACAGCTTCTCCATGGGCTCGATGTGCTCCAGCACGCCCACCGTCAGCACCAGGTCAAACTGCTTGTCCGGAAAGGGCAGATTCTCGCCGTCAGCCTGACAGAAGGTGAAGTTGTCCTGGGTAAATCCCTGGTACCGCACATCCGCTCCCCAAAGCTGGTACTTGGAGGCGTCCGACATGAACTGCATCATGTCCTTGCCGTTGCCGCAGCCCACCTCCAGCACCCGCAGGGGGCGGCCCTCAGGCTTGGGGGCCAGCTCCATCAGCCGCCGGAACCGCCGCTTTTTCAGGCCGGTGGCCCACCGATCCTTCCACTTCCGGTACAGCTTCATATGCCCAAGAACCATTGCCGTGCGCCCCCTTACTTATCTTCCTGCTCTGGCCGGAGGGACGGCTCGTCCCCAGCGGCCTCATCCGTCGGAACAGGCTTCTCCTCCGGCACAGGTACGGCCTCGGCCGCTTCCCCGTCCTCTGGCTGGGCTTCGGTCTCCTGCGCCGCAGCAGCCACCTTGGCCGCCTTGGACTGGCTGCCGCCATGGAGTACAAACTTGGACTCGGTGCCCTTAACAACGCGAACCATGTTTCCCCGGTGCTTCCACAGCAGCAGTCCGCCCGCCACAGCGGCCAGCAGCAGGATCAGCGGATCCCGGTACACCAGCCAGGACGTGACGATAAAGGATGCCCCGCCCCAGCAGGAGCCCAGGGATATATACTTGGTGGATGCCGCCAGCACAATAAATCCTCCCAAAGCCACCACCGGGATGATCCAACTGGGGAGAACACCGCCCCCGCCAATACCGACCATCACGGCCAGCGCGCCGCCGGACAGAACGCCCTTGCCCCCCCGGAACTGGAAGGTACAGGGATACATATGGCCGATCACGCAGAACGTGCCCGCCCANTATCTGGACAGGACAACCAGCTCCGGCGAGATGTGNNCGGCAATAAACGTGGCAAACATTACCCCCAGNACCGCCTTGACCACNTCGCTGAGAATGACCACCGCTGTCAGCGGCCCGCCGAACACCCGGTAGAAATTACTTAGGCCGGCGTTGCCGCTGCCATGCTCCCGGATATCGTCCCGCAGGATATAACGGGACACCACNACGGCGCCGTTGAAGCACCCCAGGAAATAGGCTATCACNGCCACGCCAATGGCCGCCACCGCCAGCCAGCCGGGGCTTACGCCGGCGGCCTCAAGCATNCGAGAATTCATGGTCAATCCTCCTTGTCGCCCTTTTGTCGGATGGTAATGCGCACCGGGGTGCCTGTCAGCCCAAAGGTNGCCCGGATCTGNTTNTCCAGGTAGCGCTGGTAGGAAAAGTGGAACAGCTTCGCGTCATTGCAGAAGATGACAAANTGGGGCGGCTTGACNCCAATCTGGGTCATATAGTAGATNTTCAGNCGCNNCCCCTTGTCGGTNGGNGGCTGNACCCGGGCCTGGGCGTCGCTCAGCACCTGATTGAGCACACCGGTGGGGATGCGCATNGCGGCCTGGTTNACCACGTTGTCGATGANGCCGAACAGCTTATCCACCCGCTGGCCCGTCAGGGCNGAGATGAACAGCACCGGNGCNTAGGTCATGTAGCTCAGATCNCGGCGGACNTCCTCCTCCATGCGCTGCATGGTCTTGCCGTCCTTCTCNATGGCGTCCCACTTGTTCACNACGATGATGCANGCNTTGCCCGCCTCNTGGGCCAGNCCGGCCACCTTGGTGTCCTGCTCNGTGACCCCCTCCTGGGCGTCGATCATGATGACGCACACGTCGCTGCGCTCAATGGCCATGGTGGCCCGCAGGACGGAAAACTTCTCCACCCGGTCGTCCACCTTGGACTTTTTCCGCATACCGGCGGTGTCGATGATGAGGAACTTGCCCCAGTCGTTTTCCAGGTAGCTGTCCACCGCGTCCCGGGTGGTGCCAGCCACGTTGGACACGATGACCCGCTCCTGGCCCAGAATGCGGTTTACCAGGGAGGACTTGCCCACGTTGGGCTTGCCGATGATGGCCACCTTCACCACATCGTCCTCCTCTTCCTCCCCGTCCTCGGGGGGGAAGAACTCGAAGCAGGCGTCCAGCAGGTCGCCGGTGCCGTGGCCGTGGACGGCGGAGACGGGGTACGGGTCACCCAGTCCCAGGTTGTAGAACTCGTACATATCCGGGTCGTTGTGGCCGGTGGAGTCCATCTTGTTCACCGCCAGCACCACCGGCTTCCGGGAGCGCTGGAGCATCCCGGCCACCTCCTGGTCGGCGGCGGTCATGCCGGTGCGGATGTCGCACACAAAGACGATCACCGTGGCGGCGGCGATGGCAATCTCCGCCTGCTCCCGCATGAAGGACAGGATCTGGTCGTCGGTGCCTGGCTCGATGCCGCCGGTATCCACCAGGTCGAAGGTGCGGCCCCGCCACTCCGCCTGGGCGTACAACCGATCCCGGGTCACGCCGGGGGTGTCCTCTACAATGGACAGGCGCTTGCCTGTCAGCTTATTAAACAGCATGGATTTGCCCACGTTGGGGCGGCCCACGATGGCCACCAGGGGTTTCGCCATGGGGATTCCTCCTATCAGACGGTAACAATTGGAAGCCCGACACAACCTTAAATAAAGCGGCGGGCAATATTTCAGTCATTATAAGGTAGTATACCAAATTTGTCAAAAAAAAGATAGGGGGAAAATGGGAAATTTTCCAGGAAGAAAGCAACAAAAAAGCCGCCGCATTAACGGCAGCTTTTTTTGCTTATCACTTCTCGGCAGGGGCGACCTCACGGCCATTGTAGGTCATGCAGTTCTTGCACACGCGGTGGGGCAGGGTGACGGTACCGCACTTGGGGCAGGTGTTGATACCGGGAGTCTCCAGCTTCCACACGGAGCTGCGGCGCTTGTTCCTGCGCTGCTTGGATACTTTACTTTTCTGGACGGCCATTTTGACACCTCCTAATTGCTCAATGTCCGCAGACATGAGACTACTGGTCTGCTTTCTCCGGCTCCAGCAGCTGGGCCAGCTTGGCCAGCCGGGGGTCGATCTCCTTCTTGCAGCGGC
>JAAVHV010000010.1 GCA_014799505.1 Clostridiales bacterium | reverse complement strand
GAGGTGTCCGGCAAGAAGCTGAAGTCCGTCTCTGACCCGGACGCCCTGCCCGAGACCGACGAGGAAAAGGCGGAGCAGGAGAAACAGGCGGAGGAGAGCAAGTCCGTCCTGGACTTCGTGAAGGAGACCCTGGGCGACCGCATCCACGAGGCCCGCGTCTCCAAGATCCTCAAGACCGCCCCGGTGTGCATGACGGCGGACGGCCCCATGTCCCTGGAAATGGAGAAGTATTTCGCCAAGATGGAGGGCAGTTCCCCCATGGGCGCCATGAAGGCCCAGCGGGTGCTGGAGCTGAACCCATCCTCCGCCCCCTTCGCCGCCCTCAAGTCCGCTCTGGACAGCGGAGACCGCGACCGCGCCGCCAAGTACGCGGAGGTGCTGTACCACCAGGCCCTGCTCATCGCCGGCCTGCCCATCGACGACCCCGCCGCCTACACAGAATTAGTGTGTTCCCTCATGAATTAAGGTTGCCCCAATTCCCCGCCCGATGGGCGGGGAATTTTTTGCAGAAAATTTGCAACCAGCCGCCCAAAAGGGTACTCTATATAGACAGAAACCGGTTTTCAAGTGTGCCGCAAAGGAAGTGAACGCCATGACAGACCAGGAGCTGATCGAACTGTTCTCCGCCCGCTCGGAGGAGGCCGTCCCCGCCCTGGCCGACCAATACGGCCCCTACTGCCGCGCCGTCGCCGCCCAGCTCCTGGCAGACCACCGGGACGTGGACGAGTGCCTGAACGACTGCTGGCTGGCGGTATGGCGGGCCATCCCCCCGGCCAGGCCGGAGCATTTCAAGGGCTGGCTGGCCGCCATTGTCCGCAACCGGGCCTTGGCCCTGGGCCGGGAGAACAGCCGCCGCCCGCCCACCGTGGACGAAGCCGCCCTGGAGCTGGCCTCCTGCCTGCCCCCGGGGAGCGACCCGTCCGGGGCGGCGGAGTATGACGCCCTGGCCCAGGCCATTGACCGCTTCCTCCGCGCCCAGCCAAAGGACGTGCGCATCGCCTTTGTCCGCCGCTACTGGTACGCGGACCCGGTGGAGGACGCCGCCCGCCGCCTGGGCTGGAGCGTAAGCAAAACCAAAAGCGTGCTGTTCCGCACCCGGAACAAGCTGCGCGACTATCTGCAAAAGGAGGGTTTTTTGTGAAAAAAGAGCAGATTTTGAACCTGATGAACACCGTCGGCCCCGACCTCATCGAGGAGGCCGACATCCAGGCCCCGGCTAAACGCCGTATGCCGAAGGCCGTCCGCACCGGCCTCATTGCCGCCTGCCTGTGCCTTGCCCTGCTGGGCACCGCCTTTGCCGCCGCCAACCCGGAGGCGGTGGCCGCCCTCATTGACCGCCTGACCGTCCAGGTTGCTCAGCCCGGGGAGGCCCCCGGCTATTCCGTCACTGGCGGTCCCATGACCAAATATTCCCTCAGCGCCTTCAGCCCCGACCTGATCGCCGCCAGCGAGAGCCGGGAGGGCCCCGTCGTCATCCTGACCTTTGATACCTGGGGCGAGGTTCAGGCGTTTCTGGGCGAGAATATCCCATGCAGCTGGCCCAAGGAATGGGACCCTCAAAGATATCAGGTGCTGTTGTTCCACACGGGATCGGAGGTGCTGTGGGGGATTGACATCTACAGCGTAGATATCAGCCGTCAGGCGGAGGTCTATGCAGAAATCCGCACGGAACTCTGGCGGAGTGAAAACGTCTCCGGCGGGCTGGGCGGCCTCGACGGCAGCACCATCACTCAGCTCGACAGCTACCCCATGCCCAACGGCTCCGTGGCGGAGCTGGTCCAGGTCATCGACCCCGAGACGGTCTACCTCGACGGCACGCCCACTGGCATCCGCCCTCAGCAATGCTCCGGCTACTTCATGCGGGACGGCATCCTGTACACCGTCACCGCCTACAGCCCCGTGCCCCCCCAGGAGGACGTGGAGGCCCAGCTGAAAACCGTCCTGGACTCCTTCCCCTAATCATCCGCATACCAGCCCAGCCGCTCCGGACGCGCGTCCGGGGCGTTTTTTTACCCGATTTCCTGTTCAGAAAGCCCAAAAGGCCCCAAATCACCCCGAATTTTTTGGCGGCAAAACGGGCTTGTATTTTTTCTCCAAATAGAATACAATATAAGGTGAATGAAATTGAAAAGGCAACCCTCTCGCCTGCGAAGAAAGGAAGGTTCCCATGAAAATACAAACTGAAAAGGGTCTCGTCCGGCTGACCAGCGACGTGTACTCCAACCTGACCGGCGCGGTGGCCACCAGCTGCTACGGCGTGAAGGGCATGGCGTTCCGCTCCCGCACCGACGGGCTGGTGCACCTGCTCCGCCGGGAGTCCATGTCCAAGGGCGTAAAGATCCATTACAACGACGACCAGTCCATCTCCATTGACCTCCACATCATTGTGGACAACGGGGTGAACCTGGTGGCGGTGGGCGAATCCATCCAGAACGAAGTAAAGTACAATGTCCACCGCCTCACCGGGGTGGAGGTGCGCAGCGTGAACGTCTGCGTCGATTCTATGGTGATCGGTTGAACCCGGCCCAGAAAGAGAGGATGATCCGAACATGATAGACATCATTGACGGCGCGCTGTTCCAGCGCATGGTGATCCACGGCTCCGCCTCCATCAACGCCCAGAAACAGGCCATCAACGACCTGAACGTATTCCCTGTCCCCGACGGCGACACTGGCACCAATATGTCCCTGACCATCGGCACCGCCGCCGCCGAGGCGAAGAAAAAGCCCGCCGAGAGCATCGGCAAGGCCGCTTCCATCACCGCCTCCGCCCTGCTGCGGGGGGCCCGGGGCAACTCCGGCGTGATTTTGTCCCTGCTGTTTCGGGGCATCTCCAAGGGTTTGAAGGAGAAGGACGAGGCGGACGGCGTGGTGTTTGCCGCCGCGCTGAATGAGGGCGTGTCCGCCGCCTACAAGGCGGTGATGAAGCCCGCCGAGGGCACCATCCTGACCGTGTCCCGGCTGGCCGCCGCAAAGGCCGCCGAGGTGGCCGCGGAGCAAAACAGCGTGGATGCCGTCCTGGAGGCCGCCATCGCCGAGGGTCAGACCGCCCTGGCCAACACCATCAACCAGAACCCGGTGCTGAAAAAGGCGGGCGTGGTGGACGCCGGCGGCAAGGGCTTTTTGTGCATCCTCCAGGGGATGCTGGACGAGCTGCGGGGCGTACCCGCCCCGGAGGAGGACGAGGATTCCCTGCCCGTGAAGGAGTCCGCCGACTTCGCCGCCCTCACCGACGAGGAGATCACCTTCACCTTTGACACGGTGTTCATCGTGCGCAAGACCGCCAACAAGTCCATCGAGCCCTTCCGCACCTACCTGAACAGCATCGGCGACAGCCTGGTCATCGGCGAGGACGACGAGGCGTTCAAGGTCCACGTCCACACCGACATCCCCGGCGCGGCCCTGTCCGAGGCCCAGAAATACGGCACCCTGGAGCTTGCCAAGATCGAGAATATGCGCACCCAGTACGAGGACATGGCCGCAGGCAAAAAGCCCCAGAGCACCGACGACCTGGAGCAGATCGAGGCCGAGCTGGAGGCCCAGGAGGCCAAAGAGGACGAAAACGCCATCGCCGCCCCCGAGAAGAAGTTCGGCGTGGTGGCGGTCAGCGCGGGGGACGGCATGGCCTCCGTGTTCAAGGATCTGGGCGTGGACGGCGTGATTTCCGGCGGCCAGACCATGAACCCCTCCACCGAGGATATCTGCCGGGAGATCGCCCGCACCCCCGCCGAGGTGGTGTTCGTCCTGCCCAACAACAAGAACATCATCATGGCCGCCCAGCAGTGCGTGGGCCTCATCGAGGGCAAGGAGATCGTAGTGGTCCCCACCCGCACCGTTCCCCAGGGCATCTCCGCCATGCTGGTGCTGGACCCCGAGGCGGACACCGAGGCCAACGCCGCCGCCATGGAGGAGGCCCGCAAGAACGTGCGCACCTCCGAGATCACCTACGCCGCCCGGGACTCCGACTTCGACGGCTTCGAGATCCACGAGGGGGACTACATGGCCCTGGCGGACGGGCAGCTCTTTGGCACAGACCGGGCCATTGGCTCCCTGCTGGAGCGGCTGGCCCAGGCCGACAGCCAGCAGAGCGCCGAGTTCATCAGCATCTTCTACGGCGAGGACGTGACGGAGGAACAGGCGGGTGAAGCCCTGGCCATCTTCCAGAAACAGTGCCCCAACGCCGAGATCACCCTGCTGTCCGGCGGACAGCCCGTCTACTACTATATGATCTCCGCGGAATAAGAACAAATCGCGCGCCCGGGCAAAGTCCGGGCGCTTTTTATCCCCGGAGTACTCATCCATATAAAACATATGCTTCACTTGAAGCTTCCAAAAAAATCCTTCCTCAAAAATGTAAAAGACACTTGACATCATATGTAAAGCGTGCTATACTCTACACGTAAAGCGAACTTTACATTTTACCCGAAGGGGGAACAGGCCATGAAGTCCAGAACACTGCTGGGCGGGGCGATGTTCGCGGTTGGGATCGGCTGTCTGGTGTGGGCGATCGCCTTTGGCCATGACAGGGCATGGTCAACCGCCGCGGCCAGTTTCTGCGCGTCCGCGGTATGTTTCAACCAGTGCCGGAAACCATCAGAGGAGGGATGATATGGAACAAGCCGTTTGCATGATAAGGAGAGATGACATGGAAAACCGCATCGCCGCTTTGCGGAAGGAGCGGCGCATTTCCCAGGCGGAACTGGCGGAGGCGGTGGCTGTCACCCGGCAGACCATCATCTCGCTGGAAAACGGGCGCTATAACGCCTCCCTCCTGCTGGCCTACAAAATCGCCAGATACTTTGAGACGACCATTGAGGACATTTTCCTGTTTGAGGAGGAGAAATGATGAAGCACAACTGCAATTTTCATGTGAACCCCGCCTTTACCATCGGCATCACTCTGCTGTGGATCGGCGTTTTTATCCGCAATGTACTGGAGCTGGAGGGCCCTGTGGCCACCGCCGCCCATTTCCTGTCCGGCGTGGGGTGCGGCATCGTCCTGGTGGGCCTGCTGTACGGCTCCCCCAAGACCCGGCCCATGTTCGACCGCTTCCACGCCTTCAAGCTGCGGCTGCTGGGCCGTGAAAACGCCAACTGAGGAGGATTTGCCACCATGCTGACGCGTTTATTCGACACCTCGGATTACGACCGCTCCCTGCGCCGCCGCCGGTTGATGGGCTTCGGCCTGCTGGCGGTGGGGCTGACGGGCATCGTCTGCTATTTTCTGCTGATCGACGGCAGCGGCACGCTGTCCGACTACGCCCGGGGCTTCTACCTGGGCGGGGCCAGCGGCATCTCCATCGGCTCCGTGTTCCTGATCGTGCGGTCGCACTACCTGCTCACCCACCCGGAGGCCCGGAAAAAGGCCAAGATCCAGGAGCAGGATGAGCGGGAGAAGGCCATCACCGCCATGGCCTTCCAGTTCGCCGGGCTCTTCACCTTCTTCGCCGCCGCCGCTTCCATGTTCGTGCTGGTGGCGGTGAGCCAGGAGGCCGCGCTGGCGATCTTCGCGGTGATCGTGGTGTATTCCCTGGCCTGGCTGCTGGCCAGCGTCTACCTGTCCAAAAAGCTGTAAAGGGGGAGAATTGTCATGGAAATGGAAACCATCGCGGCGGTGGCCGCCATCTTGCTGTGCTGCGTCGGCGCCGCGGTTCTGATGAACCGCAAAAACAAGAAATAAATCCAGGGGAAGGAAGAAAGCTCATGCCTCAGCTTCTGCCGCGCCGGTTGGAGCTTATCATCACCCCCGAGCTGGCGGGGCTGGAGGTCAACACCCTCCTGCGCCGGCGGCTGGGGCTGTCCGGCACCGTGCTGCGCCGGATCAAGTGGCTGGAGGACGGCATCACCCTGGACGGCGTGCGGGTACACGTACGCGTCCGGGCGAGCGAGGGCCAAACCCTTTCCGTCCGCCTGACAGACCCATCCCCCACGTCCGGGGTCGTTCCCACAGAGGGGCCGCTGGACATCGTGTACGAGGACGCCGACCTGGTCGTGGTCAACAAAGCCTCCGGGGTGCTGATCCACCCCGGCCACGGCCACTTTGACGACACCCTGGGCAATTATTTAATGTGGCACTACCGGCAGGCCGGGGACCCGTCCGGCTTCCACCCTGTCCACCGGCTGGACAAGGGCACCTCGGGGCTGGTGGTGGTCGCCAAGCACGCCCACGCCCAGGAAAAGCTGAAAAACCAGCTCCACACCGGGGATTTCCGGCGGGTGTACCTGGCGGTGTGTGACGGCGCGCCCCCCGAGCCGGTTGGGGTGGTGGATGCCCCCATCGGCCCGGTGGACGGTTCGCTGACGGCCCGGGAGGTGCGGCCGGACGGCAGGCCCGCCCGCACCCACTACCGGGTGGTACAGGTCTGCGGCCCACGCTCCCTGGTGGAGTTGGAGCTGGAGACGGGCCGCACCCACCAGATCCGCGTACACATGGCCCATATCGGCTGTCCCCTCACCGGGGACTTCCTGTACGGGACAGAAAACCGGGCGCTGATCGCCCGCCCCGCCCTCCACTCCGCCTATTTGGAGCTTGTCCACCCCATCACGGGGGAGCGGCTTGCCTTTTCCGCGCCCCTGCCCGACGATATGGCGGCGCTGATTCCAGAGGAGGATATTTCATGAAAAAATTACAGCTTGCCAGCCTCGTCGTGCTGGCCCTGTCGGTGATGCTGTGGGCGGCGGGCAGGATATTTTTTCCCCTGCCGGACTGGACAGTGCGGCTCAGCGGTGTTATCATGATGATCGCGATGGCGCTGTTTGTGTTTGCCGGCGTACGGCTCCACATAAGAAAGGAAGGATAACCATGGCAAAGAACGAGCGTTTTCAAGTAATCCTCTCGGAGGGCAACGGTCTCACCAAGCCCCAGTGCGTGGTGCTGATGGACACCGCCACCGGGGTGCAGTATCTGCTTGTCTGCTCCGGCAACGGCGCCGGGCTGTGCCCCCTGGTGGACAGGGAGGGCGGGCCCGTCATCTGGGACGTGTGAAACAAGTCCGGGGAGTTTCCCCGGACTTTTTCCGTCCCTCCTGTGACATTTTCCTCCAAAGCGCGTCTTGTATAGGTGAAAGGGCCTTTCTTAGGAGTGATCAATCATGGACGACAACAAGATCATCGCGCTGTTTTTTGCCCGGGACGAGGGCGCCATCGAGGCCGCCGGCCGGGAATATGGGGCATACTGCGCGGCCATCGCCCGGGGCATCCTGGGCGACCAGGGGGCGGCGGAGGAGTGCGTCAACGACACCTGGCTGAAGTGCTGGCAGTCCATCCCGCCCCAGCGGCCCCGCTCGCTGAAGAGCTACGCGGGGCGGATCGCGCGCAACCTGGCCCTCAGCGCCCGGCGGGCGGAGACCGCCCAGAAGCGGGGCGGCGGGCAGGTCCAGCTCGCCCTGGACGAGCTGAGCGAGGTGGTGTCCGGAGCCGACACCCCGGAGGGCGCGCTGGACCGGCAGGCATTCCGGGCGGCGCTGGACGGTTTCCTTGCCGCCCTCCCCGAGCGGGATCGGAACCTGTTCCTGCGGCGGTACTGGTACTTAGACGGCGTGGAACAGCTTGCAAAACGCTTCCGCATGAGCCGCACCCACGTGACCACCACGCTCCACCGGCTGAGGCAGAAGCTGCGCGTCCATCTTCAACAGGAGGGATTTGAAGTATGACAAATTATGAGCTTTTGAATATCATCGGCGAGGTCAGCGAGGATTACGTGCTGGCGGCGGATGACAATGTAATACGGCCCCGGTTCCGGTGGCAAACCTGGGCGGTCTGCGCCGCCTGCGCGGCGCTCATCGTGGCGGCGTACCCGGCCTACCGGGCGTTCCGGCCCCAGAGTCCCGGCCCCGACTCCAACGCCGCTTTGGGGGATGTTCCCGAAGCGTCCCAAGCGCCCGACGAGGTACTGATCCAGCGCCCCGGCCTGCATGAATACACCCTGGTGGAGGGCGGGGTGACTATCAAGACCACCGTGGGAGACACGTACATCCCAGCGGGAGGAACAGCGGGGCTGGCCCCGATGCCGGAACCCGCTAGCAAAGACGTCGTCACCAGCGGGGCCTATGTGGGCGGGGAGGACGCGGGAACCGCCGACTCGGCGCACTCAGAGGTCTCCGTTCAGGAGGAGGCGTCGGCGCAGGCTGACCGGCTGCTGCAAAGCCTAGGGATCGGCGGATGGAACTGGGACTTGTACCCGGACTGGTGGGGCGGCATCTGGCTGGACGGGGAACACCTGACGGTGGCCATCGTGGACAGCTTCCACACCCCGGGACTGGAGGCGCAGATCAGAGAGTGGTGCGGCGGCACAGGGGAAATACTGTTCCGCACCGTGAAGTACTCCCTCGCCTATCTGGAGGATCTGAAGGATGAGGTTGGTGCCCTGTTTGACCAATACGGCTGGCTCCCCAGCGTGATTGATGCCAATGAGATGACCAACCGCGTTGAGCTGGACATCTTCGCGGTACCCGGCGACGAGCTGCTGGCCGCCCTGGCCGAGCTCGACCCGGAGGGGGACGCCATCTTCATCCAGGTGTTTACCGACCGCCATATTATCCCCACCGATGGGCCGGCAAAAGAACCCGCCCTTGCGGCGCCCGCCGTGGAGCCCGTCCCCGGCGGCGCGCGGGTGGAGCCAAACGCGGAGGAGGCCGAGCCCACCCCCGTTCCCGCGGACGGCTCAGCCGCCGTGGCGGAGCCCAGCGTGCCTCCTGCCCCCTGACCAGGCGGCCGGCCCGCCGCCGCAATAAATTTTCCTTCCATTTTCCAATCAAATCGGTTATAATACTGCCAGCCGCCTCCATGGCTGGCAGTATTTTTTTACCGAGGTGACCGCTTATGGCCCGCAACGATATGAACCGCCCCACGCTGAAAATCTCCTACAACGCCCCCGTGGCACTCACCTTCGCGCTGATCTCGCTCATCGCTCTGGTGGCCAACCACTTCACCAACGGCTGGGCCAACGCCAATCTGTTCTCCATCTATCGATGCTCCCTGGCCGACCCGCTGGCCTGGTTCCGCTTCTTCGGCCATGTGCTGGGCCACAGCGGCTACCCCCACTACATCGGCAACATGGTGCTGATCCTGGTGCTGGGCCCCAACCTGGAGGACCGCTTCGGCAGCTGGAACGTGCTGTGGGCCATCCTGTTCACCGCGCTGGTGTCCGGGCTGGTTCAGTTTGTCTTCTTCCCCGGCACCGCCTTGTTGGGCGCTTCCGGCATTGTGTTCATGATGATCCTGCTGTCCTCCTTCGGCGGGGTGCGCAACGGCACCATCCCCACCACGCTGATCCTGGTGGCCATCTTCTACCTGGGCGGCGAGCTGTGGGACGCCATTTTCGTGCGGGACAACATCTCCCAGCTCACCCACATCATCGGCGGGCTGTGCGGCACGGTGCTGGGCTTCGCCCTATCGGGCAGAAAATAGGCGTTCCCGCTGAATATTCTCGCGTCCAACGGAAAAAAATCCCTTGAGGGGCTTGCATATCCCCACCCGGAGATGTTATGATATGCTACAGAAGCTGGTACTCAAAACGCCCCGCAGCAGGGCAATCTCAACAAAATGAAAGGACGATCCACCATGAAGCAGTTCACCTACACCATCACCGACCCCGTGGGCATCCACGCCCGTCCCGCCGGCCTGCTGGTCAAGGCCGCCAAGGCGCTGGACAGCACCATCACCATCGCCAAGGCCGACGGCAAGTCCGCCGTGGCCGTCAAGCTCATGGCCCTCATGGGGCTGGGCATTAAGCAGGGCGAGACCGTCACCGTCACCATCGAGGGCGGAAACGAGGACGCCAACGCCGCCGCCATGGAGCAGTTCTTCAAGGAGAACCTGTAAACAAATAAGCGCAGGCCCCCGGCAAAGCCGGGGGCCTGCGCTTATTTGGTGCGGGAGACGGCGTCATTCCCTCCAGCCCTTGCACACGTCCAGCCAGGACGCATAGCCGGAATACCGCTCCAGCTCCGGGATGGACAGCTCGATGGCGCTGTTGGAGCTGCCGCAGGCGGGGAACACCGTCTCAAACCGCTTCAGCGACTCGTCGAGATAGACCGTCACGCCCTCGTTGATCCCGAAGGGGCACACGCCGCCCACCCCGTGGCCCACCAGCGTCTCCACCTCGTCGGGGGCCAGCATTTTCGCCTTTGTTCCGAATTGGGCCTTGTATTTGGGGTTGTCGACCTTGGCGTCGCCCGCCGCGACGATCAGGATGGCGCGGCCGTCCACCAGGAAGGACAGCGTCTTTGCGATCCGGCAGGGCTCGCAGTTCAGCGCCTGGGCCGCCAGCTCCACCGTGGCGCTGGATACGTCGAATTCCCGCACGCGGTCCGCCATGCCGTATTGCTTGAAATATTCTCTCACCCGTTCGATTGCCATGATAGCCTCCTTATGTCCGCCGCCGCGTTTTGCGGGGCATTTCCCGACATTATAGTACATCTGAGGCAAAAGTGGAAGCCCTTTCCGAAAAAAGCGCCCCCGGCGTTTCCTGCCGGGGACGCTTTTTCAGCTCTTCGGTTTTGGTTTGAAGATAAAGGCCACCACCACACCCAGGAAGATGGCGGCAGCGATACCCCCTGCGGTGCTGGTAACGCCGCCGGTGATCGCGCCCAGCAGGCCCTTCTCCGCCACCGCCTTCTTGACCCCTTTCGCCAGGCTGTAGCCGAAGCCAGTGAGGGGCACCGTGGCCCCCGCCCCAGCCCACTCGGCCAGGGGCTTATACACACCCACGGCCCCCAGGATCACCCCGGACACCACATAGGCCACCAGGATGCGGGCGGGGGTGAGCTTGGTCTTGTCGATGAGGAGCTGGCCGATGATGCAGAACAGCCCTCCCACCACAAACGCTTTCAGATAGTCCATCATTTTCCTCCTTCCAGCGCGATGGCGTGGCAGATGCCGGGGATGGACTCCCCCTGCATGGTGGCGGTGGGGGAGTGGAGCGCCCCGGTGGGGCAGAACAGGACGCGGTTCCACCGCCCCGCCAGCAGCCCCGGCAGCAGATAGCCGCACAGCACCGACGCCGAGCACCCGCACCCCGACGCCCCGGCGTGGACGTCCTGCTCCTGCCGGTCAAAGAGCAGCAGGCCGCAGTCGTTGTAATTTGATAGGGGCACGCCGTCCTTGGAAAAGAAGTCGGACACGATCTCGTGGCCCAGCTGACCCAGGTCGCCGGTGACGATCAGGTCGTAATAACCGGGCTCCAGGCCGGTGTCCTCAAAGTGGGCCTTCAGCGTCTCGTAGGCGGCGGGAGCCATGGCCGCGCCCATGTTGTTTGCGTCCTTGATGCCCTTGTCCACCACCTTGCCCACCGTCACCCGGGCCACCCGGGGGCCGGGCCGGACGTCGTTGGTCACAATGACCGCCCCGGCGGCGGTGGCCGTCCACTGGGCGGTGGGGGTGCGCTGGCTGCCGTACTCCAGGGGCGTGCGGTACTGCCGCTCCGCCGAGCAGAAGTGGGAAGATGTGACGGCGGCGGCGTATTTGCCGTGTCCGCCGCTGAGCAGCAATGTGGCCAGCGCCAGGCTCTCCCCCATGGTGGAGCAGGCCCCGTACAGGCCGAAAAAGGGCACGGCGGCGGTGCGGGCGGCATAGCCTGAGCCGATGCACTGATTCAGAAGATCCCCCGCCAGCATCAGATCCAGATCCGGCGTGTGCAGCCCCGCCCGCTTCAGCGCTGAATCCAGGGCAAGCTGCTGCATGGCCGACTCGGATTTCTCCCAGGTCTCGCAGCCGAAGGTGTCATCCTTGCTGGTGTGGTCGAAATGCCGCCCCAGGGGGCCTTCAGTCTCTTTTTTGCCGGCGGCGGAGCCGTGGCCGATGATAACGGGGGGCGACCCCGGCTGGAAGGTCTGCCGCCCCAGCTTTTGATTTTCCATAGTGTGGACAAACTCCTTTGGGATGGTTTCCCTTAGTTTGCACAAAAAGCGCCAATCCATGCGCCCGGAAAGATTTGACAACAAAAATCGCTTTGTCACTGGAAAAACGGAAAGGACGGTGATATAATATGTGGCGCTGATTTCGCTCCCGCCCGTTGGGCGGGAGCGAAACATAACATAGATTGTGAGGAATCGGCCATGCCAGAGGAAACCCGCTCCATCGGATATATCTGCCCCGTCTGCGGAAACGCGGTCATCGCCCAGCGCTCCGCCTTCCAGCTCGCCGCCGGGGACAGCGTACTGCCCTGCCCCTGCGGCAAGTCGGAGCTGTCCTTTCGCCAGAAGGGCGACCGCTGCGAGATCACCGTGCCCTGCCTGTTTTGCGCCAAGGACCACACCGCCGTGTGCGCCAACGACGCCCTGCTCCGCCAAAAGCTGCTGGCCCTGTCCTGCCCCGCGTCCGGGCTGGGCTACTGCTATGTGGGCGAGGAGGATCAGGTGTTCCGCGCCATGGAAAAGCTGGAGGCCGCCGTGGACAAGCTCCGCCTGGACGACCAGACCGAAAGCCGGGGCGCCTTTTTGAATGAGGTGGTCATGGGCGAGGCGCTGGCTGAACTCAAGGACATCGCCGCCCGCGGCGGCGTGAGCTGCGCCTGCGGCTCCACGGACTACGGCGTCAAGGTGGGCTACTCCACCATCGACCTGGTGTGCGCCCGCTGCGGGGCCGCCCTGCGCCTGCCCGCCGCCGCCCCCGACGACCTGGACGCCCTGTGCGCCCGGGACACCCTCACCATCCCCGGAAAGAAGGACTAAAACGTGAGCACATTTTATGAGATGAACCTCCGGGTGGACTCCCGGGACGTGGATCTGTTCAACCAGTGCCGCCCCTCCGCCCTGCTGGGCTACCTCCAGGAGGCCGCCACCCAGGCCGCCCTGACCCTGGATGTGTCCGGGCCCCAGATCCGCACGAAATACAACTGCCTGTGGATGGTCACCCGCACCTGGCTGGAGCTGGACGCTCCCCTGCGCTGGAACGACCCCGTCACCGTCAAGACCTGGCACCGGGGGGCCTCCGGCGCGTCCTCCTACCGGGACTTCGACCTCTTCCGGGACGGGGCCCCCATCGGCCAGGGCACCTCCCAGTGGGTCATGGTGGACGTGGACAGCCGCAGGCTCTTCCGCATGAAAGAGCTGACCGAGTTCCAGGGCACCGACGGCGGAGCGCTGAACAAATCCGTCAAGCTCCGCCGCCCTCCCCTGCCCGACGCCTTCGACCACCGCGCCCGCCGGGAGCTGCGCTACTCCGACACCGACATCAACGGCCACGTGAACAATATGCACTACGCCGACTTCGCCTGTGACAGCCTCCACCTGGAACGGCTGGGCCAGGGAAAATTCGTCCGCTCCTTCCAGATCGGCTACGTGGGCGAGTGCCAGGCCGGCGAGACCATCTGGGTGGACACCGCCGCCCGGGGGGACGAGCTGTTTGCCCGGGGCCAGGGCGAGGACGGCGGGGAGCGGTTCGACTTCGCCCTCAACCTGGCCGATCTGCCCGAAACTGACAGATTTTCCCCGGCGGCCCCAAAGATTTAATCCTTTTGTAACAAATATTCATAAACTTTTGTAACGACTAGCCTTTATCCTAATCCTTGCAAGAGATGCTTTTCTTTTTCATTCTATCCTCCATCCTTCGAGCCGGGACGCCAGTCCCGGTTCACTTTTTGTCTCCGGGCTTGCGCCCGGGGACATTTTTCTTGATCCCGGGCACCAGCCCCGGCTCTCCTTTTTTATCTCCGGGACGCAATCCCAGGCTCGACATTTTTCTTAGCACATTCTTCATCTCATGGTTGACATTTGAAATTGGGTGGTGTAAATTAGGGATGTAGCTTTGCGCTTCGAAGCTGTCCAAAAAAGTCAAGAAGGAAGGAGCAATTTTCAATGAAGCACACCAAGAAAAGGGTCGCGGCTCTGCTGCTGGCCCTGGCGATGGTACTGTCCCTGATGCCCATGGCGTTCGCCGCCGATGAGTATTCGGACATGCCCGCCGAAGACGACGCGTCCTACGCCGCCGTCAAGTCCGCCGTTGACAACGGGATCATTTCCGGCGAAAACGGCAGCCTGAACCTGGATGACAATATCATCCGCAGCACCATGGCCGCCATGGTCACCCGCACCTTCGGCGCGAAGGGCGAGACCACCCTGTCCGGCTACAGCGATGTGGACGACAGCCACTGGGCCGTCCAGCAGGGCGCTCTGCCCGCCGCTGTCCAGATGGGCATCATGAGCGGCTCCAACGGCAAGATGCTGGCCAACGACCCCGTCACCCGCGAGCAGGCCTGGGCCATGCTGGCCCGCGCCCTGAAGCTGGAGAAGGGCACCGCCGCTGACCTGGAAGGCATCCCCGGCGCCGACTCCCTGTCCGCCTGGGCCATCCCCGAGATCGCTTCCCTGGTGAAGGCGCAGTACATCTCCGACGTGTCCAACGCCACCGAGCCCATGACCCGCGTTGAGTTCGCCGAGGTCATCTACTCCGTCTCCGGCGGCAACTACGTCAAGGAGGACGGCGAGTACACCGAGGACGTGGACGGCAACATCATCATCACCGCTAACGGCGTGTCCCTGAAGGGCATCACCGTCAAGGGCGACGTCATCATCGCCGACGGCGTGGACGCCGGCTCCATCAACCTGGACGGCGTGAAGATCGAGGGCCGTCTGCTGGTCCGCGGCGGCAGCGAGGTCGCCCTGACCAACGGCACCACCGCCGCCTCCACCGTGGTCGCCAAGACCAGCGATGAGGTCACCGTCTCCGCCGACAAGGCTTCCGACGCCGGCGCCATCACCGTGGACGCCAAGGCCGACAAGGTCACCGTCAATATGCCCGAGCCCAATGTCACCGTCGCCAGCGCCACCGAGGTCGCCGTGCAGAACGCCGAGGGCGGCTCCGTCACC
The DNA here is from genome assembly GCA_014799505.1 of Clostridiales bacterium. Classification (GTDB taxonomy): domain Bacteria; phylum Bacillota; class Clostridia; order Oscillospirales; family Oscillospiraceae; genus Enterenecus. Next base: position 70,241 of record JAAVHV010000010.1, on the reverse strand, counting down.
CTGGCCGCTTCCGGCGCTACCGTGGCTGTTGAGAGCGGCACCCTGGAGAACGTCACCGTGGCCGACGGCGCTTCCGATGTGAAGGTCGACGTGGCCGAGGGCGCCACCATCGAGATGGTCACCACCAACACCGACCTCACCATCACCGGCGAGGGCACCGTGGAGGAGAAGGAAGGCTCCGGCACTGTCACCGACGCCTCCGGCAACGAGGTCGGCGGCTCCAACGAGCCCGCTGACGTTCCCACCGTCTCCGACGTCGCCACCGCCCCCGCCGGCCCCACCGCTCCCAATCAGACCGCCCACGTGCATAACTATGCCACCAAGAGTGATAATGGTGACACCCCTGTGTACACCCAGTTCAACGCCACCCATCATCTGGTTGCCTGCGTGGACCATACGAAGAATGGCGATGGTGATACCCAGGCCGTGACCACCGGCTGCGGCGCGGTCGTCACCGCCCCGCATACCTTCACGAGTGGTACGTGCACCGCTTGCGGCCAGAAGGAGCAGAAGGTCACTGAAAGCATTACTGGTGGCACCGGTGCCGGTACCTGCGGCGGGAACCACGTTTGGGTTCTCGATGAAAGTGCTGCTGACAACGCGGAAGCCACCTGCACCACTGCCGGCAAGATGACCTACAAGTGCAGCAATGATGCTGCCGCCACCACGCGGGACGGCGATGAGGAGCCGGCCAAGTGCTCCGCCACCAAGGTGGTCACCACCCCCGCCAAGGGCCACAACTACCAGCTGACCGAATCCACCCCCGTCACCTGTGCGGGCGGCACCCAGACCTATACCTGCACTGTCTGTGCTGACGGTAGCACTGGTCACACCAAGACCGTGACCATCGCCGCCGGCAGCGTGCCCCACACCTACAGCACCTCTACGGTCACCAATGCCGCTACCCACACCGCAACGGGTACGCGCACCTGGACCTGCTCTGTGTGCACCGATGCAACCCCAGGCCACACCACCACTGAGACCATCGCCAAGACCGCCACCCACACCTGGATTTATGCCCTGGAAGACGGTAAGCATGTCGGCACCTGCGCCTGCGGGGAGACTCAGGAGCATGCCCCCGCTCTCGCCTCCAGCTGGACCAGCAATGACGATCAGCACTGGCAGGTCTGCACCGTTGCCGGTTGCGGGCTGACGACCACCAAGACGAATCATACTTGGGACGATGCGGGCAAAGTCTGCACGGCGTGCGGCAAGCCCAAGCCCGCGGAGGAAGAGGAAGAGCCCGCGCACGTGCACAAGTGGGAGAACGGCGTCTGCACGGCTGCGGGCGCGAACAATTGCAAATGCACCAACGAGAACCATGCTACAGACGTGGCCGCGAAGTACACGCCGCAAGAGGGTTGTGCTACGTGTCACGCCAAGGGCACGAAGAACACTAGCACCTGCCCCCAGGCACAGGAGAACGCCGAAGGGACGAAGCACAGCGATCTTGAAGCTGGCAAGGCTTGCGCTACCTGCGGCTATACGGCCCCTACCACCTAAGCTGATACCACCTTTCTTGTATTGCAAAGCAGCCCCCGGCCATTGGCCGGGGGCTGCTTTGCCTTTCTCATCCGCCCAGGGGCGGTTTCTGCTTTTGCCCTTGACAAACTGCCTCGCCAGGGTTATAATCAGAATGAGGAGAGATATAGCCTTTTTCTAGCTAGCAAAGCGGCTCTCGGCCATTTAGGCCGGGGGCCGCTTTGTTCTGATCGCGCGGGGCAGGGGGCTGCTTTTTGCCCTTGACAGCAAGGCCATCCCGGGTTATAATCAATATATAAGGACGCCACACATAACGGCGGTTAGTCCTAGTTAGTTTTTGTTTCTAATAGTTATAGAAACCGTCACCGGCCAGGGTGGCGGTTTCTGCATTTTACCTGGATCGTAATCGCCCATTGCTGAACGTAAAACGTCATGGTAATCAGCATCATACAGTCACCCCCTTTCGGGGTTTATGTGACTAACCGCCGTTATCTAACTCGTATGTGTGGTGTCCAAACCCCTTTCGGGGCACCACCATTATAGCATTGCTTTCGACAAAAAGCAAGCTCTCCGCCGGCGCGGAGGGCTTGCTTTTGTTCCGTCTTAAAGCTTTTTTAAACAAAGCTGTGTCAATTTTAAGAAAAACCCCACAAAACCCTAAGAGGAACCCTCGCCGAAACTGAAGATTTGTCCTCTATAATCAAACCCGTCAAAGGGAAACACCGGCGTTCCCGCCAGCGCACAGAGGAGGAATCTTCATGAACATTTTGATTTTGACAGGAAAATTCGGCATGGGCCATATGTCCGCCGCCAACGCGCTGCGGGAACAGCTCGTCCAGGACGGGCACCGCGCCGATGTTGTGGATCTGTTTGAGTACGCCATGCCGGAGCGGGCCTCCGCCATGTACTGGTGGTTCAACGTGCTGGTGACCTATGGCGGCGTTTTCTATAATATCTACCACCACCTCACCGCCAACAGCGGCGGGGATGGCCGGGGGGACGACCTGGTGGACGGCCTGACCGCCCTGCTGGACGAGCGAGACCCCGACGTGGTGGTCTCCACCCACCCCGTCTGCTCCGCCGCCATGGCGCGGTGCAAGGAGGAGGGGCTGTCCGAGCTCCCCCTGGTCACCTGCGTCACCGACGTGACCTGTCACAGCGAATGGATCCACCCCGGCACCGACTGCTACCTGGCGGCCAGCGAGACCGTCCGGCAGGGGCTTGCCGCCAAGGGCGTGGATCCCGATGCCATTGTGGTATCCGGCATCCCGGTCAGCGGGCGGTTTCAGCCCGCTCACCGGGACCGCTCCCGGCGCCGGGAGCTGCTCATCATGGGCGGCGGGCTGGGGCTCATGCCCCGGCGGGACAGCTTCTACCAGGCGCTGAACGCCCTGCCCGGGGTACACACCACCATCCTCACCGGCCGCAACGAGAAGCTGCTCCAGCGCCTGGACGGCCGGTATGAGAACATCGAAGCGGTGCCCTTTACCGGCGAGGTGGAGAAGTACATGGCCCGGGCCCACTTGATGCTGTCCAAGCCCGGGGGCATCACCTGCTTTGAGGCCATCGCGGCCCGTCTGCCCATCTTGGCGTGGCAGCCTTTTTTGAAGCAGGAGCAGGAGAACGCCGACTTCCTGGTGCGCCACGGCATGGCCCGCATCGCCGCCAAGGAGGAGAGCGCCTGTCTGGCGGCCATCCGGGAGACCATTTACGACGACCAGGCCCTGTCCTCCATGGAGCGCTCCATGGACGAAACGGCGGCGTCCCTGAGCCGCGGGGCGGCCTGCGCGGTGGTGCGGGCGCTGGCCGGAGAGAGGACGGTGTGCGCATGAAAAATCAAATCAAAAACATCCTGTGTGTGGGGGCGGTGCTGGCCCTGCTGGCCTGGACGGTGCACACCATCCTGGCGGAGCAGACCCCCGGCCAGCTTGCCGCCGCCCTGCTCAGCGCGGACTGGCGGGTGCTTCTGCTGGGCCTGCCGCTGATGGCGCTGTTCCTGTGCTGTGAGGCCGGGGCCACCTGGTCCATCCTGCGCAGGCTGGGCTGTCCCCAGAGCTTCCGGCGGTGCGTCTACTACTCCTGCACCGGTTTCTTTTTCAGCACCATTACCCCCTCCGCCACCGGGGGCCAGCCCGCCCAGGTGCTGGCCATGAGCCGGGACGGCACCCCCGCCGCCTCGGGCGCGCTGGATATGCTGCTGGTCACCATCGGCTATAACACCGCCGCCATGGGCTGGGGCCTGTTCGCCCTGTTCACCGCCGGAGGGCTTACCGAGCGGCTGGGAGGCCGGGTGGGGCTTCTGCTGGGTCTGGGGCTGGCGGTCTTCGCCCTGCTGGACGCGGCCATGTTCCTCTTCCTGTTCCTGCCCGGCCCGGCTAAAAGACTGCTCCACGGCTGCATCGGCCTGGCCGCCCGGCTATGCCCCGCCCTGGACAGGGCGGCGCTGGAGGAAAAGGCGGATGAGCATCTGGCGGAGTACCGCCGGGGGGCCGATCTGATCCGCCGCGCGCCCAGTCTGCTGGCCCGCGTGGTGGGGCTCAGCGCCCTCCAGCTGGCCTGCTCCTACGCCATGCCATATGTCGTCTACCGGGCCTTTGGGCTGTCCGGCTTCTCCCTGTGGGAGGTCATGGCCCTCCAGGCGCTGTGTGCCATCGCGGTGGGATATCTGCCCCTGCCCGGTTCCGCCGGGGCGGCGGAGAGCGTGTTCCTCCGGGGCTTCCTGCTGGTGTACGGCGAAGCGCTGGTGGCCCCGGCCATGATCCTCACCCGGACGCTGAACTGCTACCTGGTGCTCATGGCCACGGCGGGCATCCTGGCGGTGGGCCGCGCGGTGCGCCGTTCCGCCAGAGCAGTCCAGCCCGAACAGGACGCGTCCGCGCCAAACCCTAAAACCGTGTCCGTAGAACGGGCAAGCTGAACGCAGAAAAACAAGGAAGCGCACCCCCGAGGGGGTGCGCTCTCGCTTTTTTAATACACCGGGATGAAAAATAGGTATGGCGCGGTGACGACTGCCATGGCAAGGGCGGTAACGTGCTTCTCCCGCTCGGTGAGCAGCTCGCAGGACTTCATGGCCCGCCTGTCGAAGAAGTAGATGCACGCACCCGCCAGCGCCACCCCGGCCAGTGTCCACAGGAAGGCCCAGGGGTTGTGGAAGGCGTTGTGGCTGACATGGGCCACGGTGTTCTCCCACACGTCCCCGGAGGGGATGCAGCCCAGCAACATCCACACCACCCCGACGGCATCGGCGGCGAAGCCCAGCAGCCAGAACTTCCACCACAGCTTTTTCATCACCGCGCCCTTCTGTGTGTGCTTCAGCGCCAGCAGGGCGCAGAGCAGCACCGCGCAGTCCACCAGCAGGTTGCCGGGGAGAATGACCAGCCACAGCGGGCTGGGGAGCGCCACGATCATCCAAATGGGGAAGATGACATTATAGAGACGGGTTTGTTTTTTCACGGCGTTTTGCCCTCCTTCTTTTGACGGGTCAGCCCCAGCTTTTTTCGAATGGCCAGCATCTCCCGGTACCACCCCACCCAGCGGCCCAGCCAGACGATGCCATACACCAGCGCCAGCGACCCCAGCCACAGCAGCCAGACCACAGGCTCACGCGCTCCGATGGACACCCCCAGCAGCAGCGACCATAAAGCGGCTGTGATGGCAAAGTGGGCCAACGATTGCAGCACCAGCTCCCGCCCGCTGTCGGCGAAGGGCAGGGTGGCCAGACCCGCCACCGCGCCCAGGCCGAAAAAGATGGCGCAGGCAATCGTGACCGCCCAAGCCGTGCCCACCTGGTCAATCAGGGGCTTACAAAGGGCGGGCATGGAAAAGCCCCCTTGAAACAGCGCGCCCCGGCACAGCGCCGCCAGCAGCAGGCCCGCCAGAGCGCCGATGATCGCCCGGGGGAGCCATTGTTTTTTGATATTCACAGACCCAACGCCTCCCTGATCTTCTTCACGTACCGGCGGGACACCCAGCACACCGTCCCACCCTCCAGCGTCATTTTGATGGTGCCGGCCAGCGTCAGATCCAAGCCCGTCACCCGATCCAGGTTGACGATCTCTGAGTTGGACACCCGCACGAATTTTGTGCCCGCCAGCTCCTCCTCCAGCTCGTACAGCCGCTGCCGGACGGAAAAGGCGCCCATGCCCGTCTGGCAGGACACCCCCTTGTCCTCGGCGAAGAACCGCAGCACCAGGTCGCGGCTCACCCGCACCGCCTCCCGCTCCCGGTAGACGGTGAAAGGCTTGGGGATCGTCACTTCCCGGAGCCGCGCCGCCAAAGCCTCCGCCTCCGAGCTGGGGCCGGGGGCGCGGAGAATGACCACGGGTTCGTCCAGACTTGGGTCAAACTGTATTTCCACCTTCACCGCGCGTCCCCCCTTTTGCCCTCAGTATACCCGGCGCGGGCCAAAATGTCCAGCGAACCGGGATAAACGGTTTTTTTGCGGGGATAAGCGGTCGGATATAAAAAAACAGCCCGCCCCATTGGCAGGGCATGGAAACCGTGGTATAATGGGCCTATAAAAATACAAAGGAGCGCTGCCGGTATGAACGAAAAAGTACACGTGGTAAACCACCCCCTTCTGTCCCACAAGCTGACCATCCTGCGGGATAAGAACACCTCCACCAAGGACTTCCGGGAGCTCGTGTCCGAAATCGGGATGCTGCTCACCTATGAGGCCACCCGCGACCTCCCCCTGACCACCAAGGAGATCGAGACCCCCATCTGCAAGATGGAGGCCCCCACCCTGAAGGGCAAGAAATTCGCCGTGGTGCCCATTCTCCGGGCCGGCCTGGGCCTGGTGGACGGCGTGCTGCGCATGGTGCCCTCCGCCCGTGTGGGACACCTGGGTATGTACCGCAACGAGGAGACCATGGAGCCTGTGCAGTACTTCTGCAAAATGCCCCGGGACGTGGCGGAGCGGGACGTGCTCATCGTGGATCCCATGCTGGCCACCGGCGGCAGCGCCAACGCCGCCATCGACATCATGAAGGGCTACGGCTGCCATAACATCAAGCTGATGGTGCTGGTGGCCGCCCCCCAGGGCATTGAAGCCATCCAGCGCAGCCACCCTGACGTGGACATCTACTGCGGCGCGCTGGACGAGGGCCTGAACGCGGCCAGCTACATCGTCCCCGGCCTGGGCGACGCGGGCGACCGCATTTTCGGCACGAAATAAGACAAAACGATCCCGCCGGAGTGGAATGCATCCACCCGGCGGGATTTTTGCGCTCAAAACGGCACCTCTCCGTCCCCTTCATCCTCCTCCTGGGGCTGGGCCAGGGCAGCCACGGTGACCGCCTCCCTGCCATACTTGGAGCGGATGGCGTCCATGGCGCGCTCCAGCTTCTCCACCCGCTCCCGCTTTTGGGGCGCGGCAGCCTGGAACAGGTCCAGCTGCTCCGCCGCCTCCCCCTCCGGGATCAGATTGTGGGCGGTGAGGGTGATGGCCCGGATGGGCGCCCCCGACTTCCAGCTGCGCTCCAAAATATCCATCGCCGCCCGGTGCAGCTCCCTGGCGGTGTTGGTGGGGGCGTCCAGGGGTCGCTGGCGGCAGATGTCCTTGAATTTAGGGTCCCGGATGGTCACCTGTAACGTGGTGGCCTTCCTGGCGTGCTTCCTCAGCCGCACCGCCACCTGGTCGGCCAGCATGGCCACTCCCCGGCCCACCTCGTCCCTGCGGATGAGATTGCGGGGAAAGGTTTCCCCGCTGCCCACCGACTTGGGGGGCGTGTACAGCCCCGCCGGGGCCACGGAGCTGTGCTCCAGACCGTTGGCATACTCCCACAGCTGGCCCCCCTGCTTGCCCAAAAGCTCGGTGAGCGCGTTCCGGTCAAAGGCCGCCAGCTCCCCGATGGTGGTCACGCCGTACTGTCCCAGCACCTTGGCCGCCGCCCGGCCCACGTACAGAAGATCCGTGACAGGCAGGGGCCACACAAGGCGCCGGAAATTTTCCCGGGAAATGACGGTGGTGGCGTCCGGCTTTTTGTAGTCGCTGCCCAGCTTGGCAAAGATTTTATTGAAGGACACCCCCACCGAGATGGTCAACCCCAGCTCCTCCCGCACCGTGTCCCGGATACGGTCGGCCAGCGCCTTCGGGTCGCCGCCGAACAGATGGAGGGTGTTTGTCACGTCCAGCCAGCTCTCGTCAATGCCGAAGGGCTCGATGAGGTCGGTGAACCGGTCATAAATGGCGTTCACCTTTTTGGAGTACTCGTAATACAGCCCCCGGTGGGCGGGCAGCAGCACCAGGTCGGGGCACTTCTGACGGGCCTGCCAGATGGTCTCCGCCGTGCGCACGCCGAATTGCTTCGCCGGCTCGTTTTTGGCCAGGATGATGCCGTGGCGGCTCTTGGGGTCGCCGCACACCGCCGTGGGGACGCGGCGCAGCTCCGGATGGGACAGCAGCTCCACCGAGCAGTAAAAGCTGTTGCAATCGCAATGGTAAATGACGCGATCCATGCCGCTCCCCCCTTTCACCAATAGTATACACCGTCCGTTCCCTTTTGTCAAACATTCGTTCAAAAAGTTCTTGCGTTTCACCTGCACCTGTGGTACAATGACAGCAGACGAACAAACATACTAAAAAGCGGAGGTACCACCATGGATCTTTACAAAAGCTGCCCGACTCTGAAAAACGACCGTTTTTTGCTGCGCCCGGTGGAGGACGGGGACTGCGCCGACCTGCTGGAGGTGTACAGCGACAAAAACGCCCTGCCCTTTTTCAACAGCGACAACTGCGACGGGGACAATTTTTACTATGACACGACGGAGCGGATGGAGAACGCTCTCCGGTTCTGGAAACAGTCCTATGAGAACGGGTGGTTCATCCGGTGGGCCATCGTGGACCGGGCCGCGTCCAAGGTGGTGGGCACCGTCGAGGTGTGCCAGCGGGCCTCGGAGCCTGACGACCCGTTCAACGGCGCGGGCATCCTGCGCATCGACGTGAAGAGTGGCTATGAGACGGAGGACGTCCTGGCCGAGGTGGGCGGGCTTATCGCCCCCACCGTCTTTGAAGGGTTTGGCTGCGGCATCATCATCACCAAGGCGCCCATTTACGCCGTGGAGCGCGTTCGGGCCCTCCAGCGGCTGGGTTTTGCCAAATCGGAGCATCTCCTGATTGGCAAGACCGGGTATGCCTACGACGGGTACTGGACGCTGGCCCGGGGCTGACAAAGCCCATATTCTGTGAGGGGGCGACCGTTATGGACAGTCAGGCGGCAAGCCGCTTTATTCTTGAGAATGCCCGCCCGTTGGAGCGGGCGTTTTACCGCTGGTATTTTGAGGACGGGACAAAACAGGCCGTTGTCGGCGAACTGGGCAAATTCCAAAATCCGGACGGCGGCTTTGGCCATGGGCTGGAGGCGGACAATTGGAACCCCAATTCCAATCCCGTCGCGACCAACGATGCCATCATCACCCTGCACCGAATCGGGGCGCTGGGAGCCGCTGACGACATTGTAAATGGGATCGTTCGCTATCTGCACTCCCATGATTCCTTTGATGAGGGACAGCGGAGATGGCTGTTCGCCATTGAGACGAACAAGGAATACCCCCACGCAATCTGGTGGGAGAAAAACGGCGACGGCCTGATGGGGTATAACCCCACCGTTTCCCTGGCTGCCTTCATGATTTGCTTTGGTGGACGCACATCCTATTACGAAGAAATCTTGAGGGACGCGTTCGCGTATCTGAGCAAAAAAACGGACGTCAGCGGGGACGAGCTGAAATGCTATCTCCTTTGCTATGAGTTGCTGCGGGAAAACGGGATCACCAATCTTTTGGATCTGGCGGAACTGAGGCGGCTCCTTGGGGAACGGCTCGAAAACGCGATCTGCAAGGACAGCGAAAAATATGGCGTGGAATATGTCCCCACCCCCTCCGACTTTTTCACAGATCCCCGCCCCGAATTTATGAGTGAAGATATCCGGGCGCTGATCGCGGCTGAAAAGGGTGTCCTGGCAAACATTCAAAAAGATGACGGAGGGTTCGACATCTCCTGGCAGTGGCATACGCCATACCCCGAATTTGAGCAGGCAAGGCAGTGGTGGCGCGCCAAGATCACAATTGACAAGATGCTGTTTGCCCGGAACGCTTGACGACCCACAAAGCCCTCCTGCGGCGGGCGCTGGACTCAGGAGCAGGGCTGACCGTTGAAATTAGGAGGTGGAACATGAACAAAGAATGGGCAGAATTAAATAAAACCATGCAGCTCCAGCTCAAGAAAAGCGAAAGCTTTGCTGACGGTATCGAAACATTTTTTGTCTTAAGAAACCAGCTGATTCAGGCGCTTGATGAGCTGAAGGCGCAATTGAATAGGGCTGATTTCAACGCGGCGCCCTTTCCAAACGCAAACGGCTACCACAGCAAAACGATCGCTTATTCGATTTGGCATATCTCCCGGATCGAGGACATCACAGCACATTCCTTGATCCGGGGCGATGAACAGGTCTTTTTCGCGGGAAACTACCAAAAACGCATCGGCTCACCCATTATCACAACGGGGAATGAGCTTGTGGGGGAACAAATTTCTGATTTTTCACGTCAGCTTAATTTGGAAGAACTCTATCAATATATTGCTGATGTCAAGAACAGCACGGATGCCATCGTAAAGAGCCTTGCGTTTCCCGATTTGAAGCGAAAGATGACGGAACAGGACAAGGACCATCTCAAGTCGCTCCGTGTCGTCAGTTCGGACGAAAGCGCGCGTTGGCTGATCGACTATTGGTGCGGCAAGGATGTGCGGGGACTGATCCAAATGCCTTTTTCGAGACACTGGATCATGCACATCGAGGCAAGCATCCGAATTAAAAACAAGCTGGCATGAAAGCCGCCCCCTCCGCGACGGCGGAGGGGGCGAAGATCCGTTTGCCCGGCGCTGCGCGCTGTCGGCACGATTTTGTTTACCCGATGAACTGCACGCTGTTGACACAGACAAAGTACAGCCGGTCGTCCGTGTCGTTGGCCAGCACCAGCACACTGCCCACAGTACCCAGCAGGGTCACGTCCCGGAGCACCAGCAGGCCCGCCGCCAGGGACACCCGGCGGCTCAAGTTGTTCCGGGCCAGGGTGTCCAGCAGGCCAGCCGCACAGCAGCAGTCCCGCTCATCACAGGCGCAGGAGCACTGATCCTGGTCGCAGACGTTGCGGGGGTTGAGCCGCTGGCTCAGCCGCTGGCGCAGGCAGCGGAAGTTCCGCGCCGTCACCTCGTCGGCGGTCAGGTCGCCCTCGGCGCAGGCCGGCGCGCCCTGGAGCACCACCGCGTCCAGCTCGCACAGGGACACCTGGGTGGCGGTGAAGTCACACTCCTTCCGCCCGGCGGTGTGCAGCTCGGCCTCGATGTCCAGCAGGTCACGGTTGCAGAGCGCGAACCTCCGGAAGCCGCCCGACAGGGTCCCCAGGTTGTCGGACGCCCCGCCGGAGCAAGACTGGCAGGGATGCGGGCGCCTGCCCTCGGCCTCCACCTCGCCCTCGGCGCTGAGGCTGTGGCCGGAATGCTTCCTGCAATGCAGGTCGGCGCCCGCCACATAGGTGTCGGTGACAAAGGCCGCCGCGTTGAAGTCCACCAGATTGGAGATCTGCTGATCGCACAGCAGGCCCAGGGCCGCCCGGAAGCTCTCCTTGCAGCAGCAGGCTTCGTCCACCTCGGGGGGCTTGGGGGGCATAGGGGCGGGGCGGCAGCAGCAGATCATCTGCTGGCAGCGGCACTCCTGCTCATGGCGGCATTCGTCGCACGGGCAGCCGGAAGGCTGCCAGACCGGTCGTTCGTCCGAAGGACGAATGACGGTCCCGGAGCTGGTCAGCCCGTTTTCGTCCATGTCCATAAACTCCTCCGCGGACATGGAGCTGCCCACAGAGGGTCCGTTCAGATAGAATTGACTCATGAAATACGCTCCTTTCATCGACCCCATCCCAAGCGGGGGAGCCCTGCGGGCGGGCCGGGGCCGGGGCCTGACCGCCACCCTCCAAAGGGGCGGAGGGCCCGCCTGGGTGCACTCCAGTCTATGTCCGGACCCGTAAAACAGACACAAAACCCGCAACCCCTTGCGCTCCAAGGGGTTTGGCCGGCCACATACAATATTTGCGAAAAATTACTGGTATATCTTGACACAGACCACAAGATATAGTATGATGATGGAGCGCCTCTCGTTGGCACCCGCTTCTGAGCCGGGTTGGGAGGCCGCGCCCATAGCCTATATGCGCATGAAAAGATGTTTGACCGATAAGAGGGGAGCCTACCAATGAAAGTCATCAAGAGAGACGATTCCATCGTCGAGTTCGACCGCGCGAAAATCGTGGCCGCCATCCAGAAGGCCAACGCCGCGGTGGACGAACCCTACCGCCTCGATGAGGCGTCCATCGACGCCATCGCCGACTCTGTGGCGGGCAAGGGCCGCAAGCGCCTGCTGGTTGAGGATATACAAGATATGGTGGAGACCAAGCTGATGGCCGCCGGCAAGTACGAGCTGGCCAAGGCCTACATCATCTACCGCTACACCCGGGCCCTGGTGCGCAAGGCCAACACCACCGACGAGTCCATCCTCTCCTTGATCCGCAACGACAACAAGGAGCTGGCGGAGGAGAACGCCAATAAGAACACCGCCATCGCCTCCACCCAGCGGGACTATATCGCCGGCGAGGTGAGCCGCGACCTGACCCGCCGCATCCTGCTCCCCGAACACATCTCCAAGGCCCATGACGAGGGCGTGATCCACTTCCACGACGCCGATTATTTTGTCCAGCACATCTTCAACTGCTGCCTGGTCAACATCGGCGATATGCTGGACAACGGCACCATGATCAACGGCAAGCTCATTGAGCCGCCCAAGAGCTTCCAGGTGGCCTGCACCGTGGTCACCCAAATCATCTCCTGCGTGGCCTCCAATCAGTACGGCGGGCAGTCCGTAGAGATGAGCCATCTGGGCAAATATCTGCGCCTGACCTACGAAAAGTACGTGCGCAAGACCAGGGAAACCGCCCCCGAGCTGGACGACGCCACCATTGAAAAGCTGGCCCGTGCCCGCACCCGTGACGAGCTGCGCTCTGGCGTGCAGACCATCCAGTACCAGATCAACACCCTGATGACCACAAACGGTCAGTCCCCGTTTGTGACGCTGTTCCTGGTGCTCCGGGAGGACGACCCCTACATGGAGGAAAACGCCGCCATCATCCAGGAGATCCTGTCTCAGCGGCTGGAGGGCATCAAGAACGAGAAAGGCGTGTACATCACCCCCGCCTTCCCCAAGCTGGTGTACGTGCTGGACGAGTGCAACAACCTCAGCGGCGGCAAGTATGACTATCTGACTGAGCTGGCCGTCAAGTGCTCCGCCAAGCGGATGTACCCCGACTACATTTCCGCCAAGATCATGCGGGAGACCCACAACGGCAACGTCTACTCCCCCATGGGCTGCCGCAGCTTCCTCACCGACTGGATCGATCCCGACACCGGCGCCTACCGGTATGAGGGCCGGTTCAACCAGGGCGTGGTGTCCCTCAACCTGCCCCAAATCGGCATTCTCTCCGGCCAGGACGAGGACAAATTCTGGAAACTGCTGGACGAGCGGCTGGAACTGTGCTATGAGGCACTCATGTGCCGCCACAACGCCCTGATGGGCGTCCGCTCCGATGTGTCCCCCATCCACTGGCAGTATGGCGCCATCGCCCGGCTGGACAAGGGCGAGACTATCGACAAATATCTGATGGATAACTACTCCACCATCTCTTTGGGCTATATCGGGATTTACGAGGTGACCAAGCTGGTGAAGGGCTGTTCTCAGACCGAGCCTGAGGGCAAAGATTTCGCCCTGCGTCTCATGACCTATCTGCGAGATACCTGCTACAAGTGGCGTGACCAGACCGGCATCGGCTTCTCTCTGTACGGCACCCCCGCCGAGAGCCTGTGCTACCGCTTCGCCCGCATCGACAAGGAGCGCTTCGGCACCATCCCCGACGTCACCGACAAGGGCTACTACACCAACAGCTACCATGTGGACGTCCGGGAGGAGATCGACGCCTTCTCCAAGTTCCAGATTGAGAGCCAGTTCCAGCGGCTGTCCCCAGGCGGCGCCATCAGCTATGTGGAAATCCCCAATATGCGCCACAATCTGGAGGCGCTGAAGGACGTGGTGCGCTTCATCTACGACAACATCCAGTATGCCGAGTTCAACACCAAGAGCGACTACTGCCAGGTGTGCGGCTACGACGGCGAGATCATCGTCAATGACGACAACGAGTGGGAATGCCCGGTCTGCCACAACAAGGACCACGCCAAGATGAACGTCACCCGCCGCACCTGCGGCTATCTGGGCGAGAACTTCTGGAACGAGGGCAAGACCCGGGAGATCAAGGCGCGGGTGCTGCATTTGTAAGAGAAACACAAAAGGGGCGGTCGTTCCGGCCGCCCCTTTTCTTCCCATAAAGGAGATTTTTCATGAACTACGCAACCATTAAATGGGCCGACGTGGCCAACGGCCCCGGCGTGCGGGTGTCCCTGTTCGTGTCAGGGTGCACCCATCGCTGCCCCGGCTGCTTCAACGAGGAGGCCCAGGATTTCAATTATGGCCAGCCCTTCACCCAGGCGGAGGAGGACAAGATCGTCCAGGCCCTCTCCCCTGCCCACATCAAGGGCCTGTCCCTGCTGGGGGGCGAACCCTTCGAGCCGGACAACCAGCGGGCGCTCCTCCCTTTCCTGCGGCGGGTAAAAGAAGCCTATCCCGCCAAGGAAATCTGGTGCTATTCCGGCTACACCCTGGATGGGGAGCTGTGGAAGGACAGCCGCGCCCGGTGCGAGTGCACCGACGAGATGCTGTCCCTCATCGACGTGCTGGTGGACGGGCCTTTCGTCGAGGCGAAGAAGGACTTGAACCTGCGCTTCCGGGGCTCCTCCAACCAGCGGATCTTGAACGTCCCCGCCAGCCTGGAGGCCCATGCCCCCGTCCTGTGGGACGGGGAGATGACCATCCAATCTATCTGAGGAGGTTTCACTATGACTGCGCCCGTTTCCGTCAAGCTCCTTGACCCCCGGGCCAAGCTGCCCGCCTATGGCTCCGACGCCGCCGCCGGGGCCGACCTGTACGCTCTCACCGACGGCCCGGTGACCATTGCCCCTGGGGAGACGGTGCTGATCCACACCGGCATTGCCGTGGCGATCCCCCAAGGGTACGTGGGGCTGGTGTACGCCCGCTCCGGCATGGCCTGCAAGCGCGGGCTGGCCCCCGCCAACAAGGTGGGCGTGATCGACGCCGACTACCGGGGCGAGATCATGACCTTCCTCCACAACCACGGCAGCGTCCCCCAGGTGGTGGAGGACGGCGACCGCATTGCCCAGTTGGTCATCACCCCGTATCTCACCGCCCAGTTCCAGGGTGTGGACGAGCTGGACGACACTCTGCGGGGCGCGGGGGGCTTCGGCTCCACCGGAACCAGATAAAAAGCGGCCCCGGCGCTATGCGCCGGGGCCGTCTTTTTGATTTACTCTTCGTCCTTGGGCTCCTCACAGCAGGGCTCGTCCGCTGTGGGCTCCTCGCAGCAGGCCGGCTCCTCGGCGGGAACCTCCTCAACCTCGTCGTCGGTCAGATGGCCGGCGGCCTTGATGTCCGCGATGCGCTCGTTGTTGTAGGAGATGCGGGCCAGGGAATCGCTGATGCGCTGGCAGGCGTCCGCGTAAGCGGCCTCGGGGGCGGAGCCCCGCTCGGCGTAGTACAGCTTGCCCAGCTCGGAATAGGCCTTGCGAATGGCCTCCTGCTCGGTGGAATTGCTCACCTTCAGCTTGCCGATCTCGGTGATCTCCTTGGCTTTGGCCGCGCCGGTGTCCGCCAGCTCGCGGGCCTTGGCCACGCCGGTCCCAGTGATCTCCTTCGCCTTGGTCACGCCGGACTGGGCGAGAACCACAGCCTTGTCCTTCAGGCTCTCAAAATCAATGCTCATGGGAATTACCTCCTGATGAAATTGTGTGGGCCGCCGCCCAGCGGCGCGGTTTCCGCCGCCTCATATGGAGGGCCGTTTCAGCCTCTCCGATCCACTGATTTTATTTTATGACAGTTCGGGAAAAAATGCAAGGGGATTCACCCATTGTTTAGAAAGGTTTAATACTTTGTAAAAATTCCGGCCATGTTCGGCAGGGCCTTTCAGCCCTTGCCCTCTCCCTCTCCATCCAGCACCTCCCGGATGAGGAAGCGGGGCCGCTCCTTGCTCTCCAGGTACAGCTTACCCAGATACTCCCCGATGACGCCCAGGGACAGCAGGATCAGCCCGCCGATGAGCCACACCGAACAGGCCAGGCTGGCCCAGCCGGTGACCGTGTTCCCCGTGGCCCAGCGCACTACATTGTACGCGATCATGATGAGCGACACAAAGAACACCAGGAAGCCCAGCGCGGTGATCATCCGCAGGGGCTTCACCGACAGGGACGTGACCCCCTCCAGCGCAAAGGCCATCATCTTTTTCAGCGGATACTTGCTCTCCCCGGCAAACCGCTTCCCCCGTTCGTACTCCACCGTGTCGGTGGGGTAGCCGATCATGGGCACGATGCCCCGAAGGAACAGGTTGACCTCTTTGAACTGACTGAGCCCCTCCAGCGCCCGGCGGGACATGAGGCGGTAGTCCGCGTGGTTGAACACCGTTTCCGCCCCCAGCAGGTTCATCAGGCGGTAGAACCCCTCGGCGGTGGTACGTTTGAAAAAGGTGTCCGTCCTGCGGGAGGAGCGCACACCGTACACGATGTCCGCCCCGGCCAGGTATTTGTCCACCATGGCGTCCGCCGCGTCCACGTCGTCCTGGAGGTCGGCGTCCATGGAGATGACCATGTCCGCCCTGTCTTTGGCGGTCATCAGCCCCGCCAGCAGGGCGTTCTGGTGCCCCCGGTTCCGGGACAGGTCCACGCCGCACAGCAGGTGGTTCTCCCGGTGAAGCCGGGAGATGACCTCCCAGGTGCTGTCCTTGGAGCCGTCGTTGACGAACAGCACCCGGCTTTGCGGGCTGATCTTCCCGGCGTTCATGAGGGCGCGGAGCTTGTCCCCCAGCCGCCGGGCGGTCTCGGGGAGGACCTCCTCCTCGTTGTAGCAGGGGACCACAATGTAAAGGGTGTTGGGGCGCATGGCCTGACCTCCCAAAGGGTTTTCCACATTCTAGCGCTATCTTATCAAATATGCGCCGTCCCGTCAAGCGAAGGACGTCTAATAGCGGAACCGCCCGCAAAAGCCCCCGGCTCAAGCCGGGGGCTTCCGCTTTACAAAATCAATTGAATGGGATCCTGGGGCCGGTTCCCTGCCAGGGGCAGGGTGACGATGGCCTTGAACAGGTCGCCGTCGATGCTGATCTCGAACCTGCCGTGCTGGAGCTCGGTGAGCGACTGGGCGATGGACAGCCCCAGCCCGCTGCCCGCCTGGTTGCGGGACTCGTCTCCCCGGACAAACCGCTCCATGAGCCGCTCGGCGGGGATGTCCAGCGCCTCCCGGGAGATGTTCTTCACCGACAGCACCGCCCAGCCGCCGCTCTCCCGCAGATCCACATACACCCGGGTCCCCGGCAGGGCGTACTTGGCGCAGTTGGTCAGCAGATTGTCCAGCACCCGCCACAGGTGCCGCCCGTCCGCCTCCACCCACATGGGCCCCTCGGGCAGGGAGCGCACCACCGTCAGCTTCTGGGCTTCCAGCCGCTCGCCGGTCTCGCCCAGCGCCTGGTCGATGAGCTGGGCCCAGTCCAGCCGCTCCCAGTTCACCGTCAGGTTGCCGGTGGACGCCTTGGACGCCTCTACCAGATCCTCGGTGAGCTTTTTCAGCCGCTGGCTCTTCCGATCCAGCACCTCGATATACTCCGCCGCCTTGGGGTTGTCGATGTCCTCCTTCTTCAGCAGATCCACATAGTTGATGATGGAGGTCAGCGGCGTTTTCAAATCGTGGGACACGTTGGTGATAAGCTCCGCCTTGAAATGCTCGCTCTTCAGCCGGTCGTCCACCGCCGCCGAGATGGCGTGGCCCAGGTTGTTCAGCTCGTCGGCATGGCCCCGCAGGTCGGGGAGCATATGCCGGGTGTCAATGTGGTAATTGGGGTTGCCTCCGATGATCTCCTGGGTGCCGTGGCGGATCTTCTTCCACTGGTAAGCCCACCCGCACAGGTAGACCGACGCCAGGAATGTCACCAGCAGCCACAGCCCTCCGCCCCATTCCATGGTCACGATCGAGAACAGCGTATACGCCATACAGCCCAGCACCGCCTTCCATACCAGGGGGACGGCCTGGATCGCCCGCCCCATCGTCCCGAACAGCTCACACAGCCAGCACCAAAACCGTACAAACACCCTCCAGCACCAGCCGCAGACCGCCCACGTCCAGGTGTCGCGCAGCAGGGTGCGGGCCTTGCACCGGGCGCACACCGTGATCAGCGCCCCAATGCCCAGGGCCGCCGCGCAGGCCACCGCGACGCCGATCTCAATCAGCTGCATATACAAGGGGATATGCATATAGGAATCCATCGTCACGACAATCCCCGCGCCCACGGCGCCCACGCCCCCCAAAAACAGGAGGAACAGAACCACATCGCCGGGAAGGCGGTGGAACCAGTTGAGGTAAATGCCCTCTACTCCCCGCTTGTGGCCCGCGCCGCAGCACAGGTACACCATCAGCAGCAAACCCAGCACACCCAGCACAATGGTGGCCGCCAGATATCCCTCCCGGTCGGCCTGCCACTCTTCCAGCCTCATGGCGGCCCTGCGGTATTGGTCGTTCACCCGAAGGGCATCGTCCACCCACAGGATCAGGGTGAATCTCTCCGTCTCCGCGGCTTCCGCCTCTTCCGCCGCCTCCACCGCCTCCGGCGTCAGCTCCCACGTCAGTCTGTCCGCGTTGAAGATGTAGCCGAACTGGTTGGCCTCCAGGCAGGCCCCGATCGTGGGGGCATAGATGTACATCCCCTCCGGGGTCTCCACCCGCAGCACGCAGGTATAGGTATTTTCGTCGCACAGCACCGCGTCCAGGTCTACGGGAATGATGGGGCCTCCCTCGTCGTTCTGGGTAGCCAGGGCCGCGCCGTCACTGCTGTTCCGGACCGACTCCACCAGACCGGGCAGCCGCTCCCGCCACAGTTCGTCACGGCGCTCCTCGCCGTATTCCGCATTGTTCAGGGCGGCCCCCCAGGGGGTGTCCTCCCAATACTCCCAGTCTATATTGATGCTGACGCCGGGTTCCTCCCCCGTGCGCCGGGTGTATTCCCTCAAGAAGTCCGCGCTCACCTTGGCGCTGTCCTCCCGTGTGTTGCCGTAGATGATTTTGCCGTCCTTGTCCAGCAGCTGCCAGCGCAGATTAGTGGCCCCGGCGTCATACTCCGCCTCCAGCTGCTCCAGCTCCCGCCGGGCGGCAAGGCTCAGTTCCTTCCCCGCCGCGTCCATCTCCTTGAGGTCGACAAGATAGGTCACCATGTCTTTGTCCCGGCTGACCAGATAGCTCCGGGTATAGCCCCGGCCGCCGGAATAGCCGGCGTCCCACAGCGCGTTGAAATTGGCCAGTTGATACCAGCCCATGATGGCGGTGGCGGTGAATGCCGCCACCGCCGCGATGAAGGCCAGGGCCTTCATCGCGATATTTTCCCGCCACTTCATGCCATCTTCTCCATTTTATAGCCCAGGCCCCACACGACCTTCAAATACCGGGGGTTGGCCGGGTCGATTTCGATCTTCTCCCGCAGGTGCCGGATATGGACGGCCACCGTGTTCTCGCTGCCCAGCGCCGGGTCGTTCCACACCTGTTCGTAGATCTGCGCCGTGGAGTACACCCGGCCCAGATTCTTCATCAGCAGGCGCAGGATGTTGTACTCGATGGGCGTCAGGCTCACCGGGTCGCCGTCCACCGTCACCGACTTGGCCTCGTCGTCCATGACGATGCTGCCGTTGCGCAATGTGCCGTCCTCCTCCTGGGCGGAAACCTTGCCCCCCAGGGTGGTGTACCGGCGCAGCTGGCTCTTCACCCGGGCCAGCACCTCGATGGGGTTGAAGGGCTTGGTGATATAGTCGTCCGCGCCGATGTTCAGCCCCAGCACCTTGTCGCTGTCCTCGCTCTTGGCGGTGAGCAGGATGATGGGGATGTTGCCCCCGGACTCCCGCAGCCGCGCCGTGGCCCGGATGCCGTCCAGCTGGGGCATCATAATGTCCATGAGGATCAGGTCGATGTTCCCCTCGTTCACATACCGGATGGCCTGCTCTCCGTTGTAGGCGGACACCGTCTTATAGCCCTCGCTGGTCAGGTAAATTTCAAGCGCCGATACGATGTCCTTGTCATCGTCGCAGATGAGCACCGTGTACATGGCGCATCCCTCCCTTTCTTCTCCCCACCAAAACCGCCTAACGGCTGGGTTTTGGCGGGGGCCCCTTTTGATTTTCATGCTTGGTCTGGCAAAGCCAGACCTGCGCAATTCTCCGCTTCGCTCCGAATTTACGCGCCACTCGGCGCGGCGGCCAGAAGGCCGCTTGATGTTATTATCCTACCAGTATGCCGATTAAGCTGCAAGGGGGAAAATCATTAAAATCCCTTTAAGGTCTGGCACAGTTTGGCTATATCGCCACTTGTAATTCTTCCCACAGTGGAGTACACTATCCCCAACAGGCAGAGTAGGGGCGCGCGTGTAAAAGTGCCGGCGGGACGGGGAGTTGTCCGCCGGACGAAGGGTGAAGGCCCGCAGTGCGTGCTCCGCATCCCGCTGCCGCATGGTGGAAACACGTATTGGCTTCCTTTGTGCGGCATACCCTTTTGGGCTGCCGAATTCAAAAGGAGGTTTTTTCATGTCTCAAACCCTGTACAAAACGCCCTTCTCCCGGGCCTATTGGAAGGACGCTGTGGCGGATTCCAAAAAGCTGCGTACGCTGATTTTCTCCGCGCTGATGGTGGCAGCCTGCGTGGCCTTGGGCCGCATACCGTCCATCGTGGTGGGCGCCGGCGGCATCAAAATTTCATGGGGCTTTCTGGGGCGGGCGCTGTGCGCCCTGGTAGGCGGGCCGGTGAACGCGCTGCTGTTCGGCTTCGTGGAAGACACGGTGGGCTACTTCATGAACCCGGACGGAGGCTACAACCCATTCTACATCTTCACCACCATGCTGGGGGTGTTCACCTACGCCCTGTTCCTCTACCGGGCGGAGGTGACGGTGCTACGGGTGTTCCTGGCCAAGCTGTTCACCAACATTCAGAATGTGTTTTTGCAGTCCCTGGGGTCCTATCTCTGGTATTCCAGCAAGGGCTACTGGGTGCTGGTGGGTGAGCGGGCGATCAAAAACGCTGTCATGCTCCCCATTCAGACTATCATGCTTGTGGCGCTGTTCGCCGCCCTGCTGCCCATCCTCCACCGCATGGGCTTCCTCCCCAACCAGGCGGGGCGGCTGAAGCTTTGGAAGCGGCCGGAGCGGTTCCCGAAACAGGCTCCGAACGAGGAAAAGTCAGCCCCCTAAGCGGACTGGCTGCCCCGCCGGCCGCATAACTTGTGCCATGTCCGCATACCTTCCTGTTAGGAATTTTTACACAGCCGCCGTCAGGCGGCTGTGTAAAAATTCCCCTGAAAGGGGATGTGGACATGGCTTTTTTCAAGGAATTGGGTGATTTTTTGTGGAGCGGGCCGCTGCTGGCGGCGTTTCTGGCGGTGGGGCTGTGGTACTCCTTCGGCTCTGGGTTTTTCCCCATTTTCGGTGTGGGAGTGTGGTGGAACACCACAGTGGGTTCCCTGTTCCGCCGGAAAACAAACCGCAAGGAGAACCGGGGGGTAACTCAGCTCCAGGCCCTGTCCACCGCCCTGGCCGCCACCATCGGCACCGGCTCCATCGCCGGGGTGGCCACCGCCATTGTGTACGGCGGGCCGGGGGCGGTGTTCTGGATGTGGATGTCCGCCCTGCTGGGCATGGCGGTAAGCTGTGGGGAAAAGACGCTGGCGGTGCGCCACCGGGAAAAGGATCCGGACGGCCGCTGGCGGGGCGGGCCCATGGAGTACATGAAAAACGGCCTGCACTTGCCGGGGCTGGGGAAAATTTTTGCCCTGTTCTGCGTCGCCGAGACACTGGCGGGGGGCAACCTGGCCCAGGCCAACTCCATCGCCACCTCCCTGTCCGCCGCGGCCGGGGCCAATCCCAAAGTGGTGGGGGTGGTGCTGGCCGTCGTCACCGCCATTGTACTGGCGGGGGGCATCAAACGCATCAGCAAGCTGTGCGAGCTGCTGGTGCCCGCCATGGCCCTGCTGTTCGTGGGGAGCGGGCTGGCGGTGATCGCCGTCCACTATCAGGCGGTGCCGGAGGCGTTCCGGCAGATCATCACCTACGCCTTCGCACCCCGGGCCGTCGCCGGGGGCTACGCCATGGGTGCGGCCCTGCGCTACGGCGTGGCCCGGGGGGTGTTCACCAACGAGGCAGGCATTGGAATGTCCGCCATTGCCCACGCCTGCGCCGACGTGGATGAGCCGGCGGAGCAGGGTATGTGGGGCATTTTTGAGGTGTTTTTCGCCACCATGGTCATCTGCACCGTCACCGCCCTGGTGATCCTCACCTCCGGGGTGTACGATCCCGTCCAGGCGCTGCCGCTGGCGGAGGCGGGGGCCCTGCCCGAGGGAATGCTGGGCGCGCCGCTGACGGCGGCGGGATTTGCCACCCTGTTCGGTGAGGCCGGTGAGTGGATCGTTGCCGTGAGCCTGATACTGTTCGCCTTCACTTCTCTCATTGGCTCGGGATACTACGGGAGGCGGGGGCTGGAGACCCTCACCAGCTCCCGGTGGGCCATGGGGCTGTACCGTCTCATCTTCCCCGCCTGCATTATCTTCGGCGCGGTGGGGAATATCACGGCGGTGTGGCAGCTGGTGGACGTGTTCAACGGCCTGCTGCTTATCGTCAATTTGCCCGCTCTGCTGCTGCTGTCGCCGGAGGCGCTGCACCTGCTGCGCGTCTGGTTGGATCGTCAAAAAAAGAAAAGCGAAAATTGGGAAGAAGCCTCTTGACAACAGCGAAAAAATTGATATAATATACTTCGCGCCGCACAATAGTGGCGAGATGAATTGTGACTTCGTCACCGATTTGCAGCGGTATCGAAGAGGTCATAACGAGCACGATTGGAAATCGTGTAGCGGCTGAAACCGCTCGAGGGTTCGAATCCCTCCCGCTGCGCCAAAAGCCGACAGGTTTCGACAAAGAAGCCTGTCGGTTTTTCTTTTGCACAGAAGGAGATTTTTATGACACATTGTTTAGGCTCCAATGGCAATCGCCTGTTCCTAACAACTCATATATAACAATGTTTCCGTTCCCATATATCTTGCCGTGCGTTTTATATAGAAAGGCACCTATATGCAGCGTACAACAAACGGAGGCAGGACTGTTCTTCAGTCCTGCCTCTGTAGGCATTTTATTCGTCTGGATGACCTGACCTAACGCAAGCCACTAATGCGCCAGATAATCCTTGATAGGTTGGAGTACAGCATCTACTTCCAAGCCATGCGCAGCACAAGCTTCCTCTAAAGACTCATGGATCGAGGACCGGCAGCCGACACAGTGCGTCCCGGACTGCGTCAGGATGTAGGCGATGCCTCTGTAAAATTAAATTGATCTGCCCAGCTCACGGGCGTCGTCCAGCTCCTTGCGGCCTTGGGCATCGCCCACGTCCATCACGCCGCCGCACAGCACCTTGCCAAGATTTTTCCACCGCAGATGCTCCATCAAATGGTCAAAGTAAAGGACCGCGTCCTCAAATCCGCGGCCCTCCGCCGCCATCAGCAGCGCGGAAGCCCTGCCGTTCCCCCGCAGGAGGTTGCCGTCCCCTTCCTCCAGGGCAAACAGCCGGTCAAGGGCTGTCCTGAGCTGGCCACTCATCGTCCAGTAATACAGCGGGCTGGCCAGCACCACCACGTCGCTGTGCTTTACCGCTGGGTAAATCTGATCCATGTCGTCATGCTGGACACAGGGGCACTCTTTGCCGCTGTGCCCGCCGAAGCAGCCCTTGCAGCCGTGGATGTCCATGCCGCCCAGGAAAAACTCAGTGACGGTATGCCCCGCGCTCTCCGCACCTTCGGTGAACGCCTTGGCCAGCATGGAGGTATTGCCCTTTTGCCGGGGACTTCCGTTCAAAATAACGATGCTTTTAGCCACAGGTTCGTCCTCCATTTTCTCAGAATTTATCTGCCAAAGCCGCCGCCTGGGCACAGCCGTCCGTTTTTTCAATGTCGCCCACGTTGAGAACGCCAGGGATCAGTACCTCGCCGACCATATGCCACTTCAGCAGCGCGGCGGAGCGCTCCAGGGGGACACGTACCCCGTCCATCACGGACATATCATCTTCCTCACAGCAAGTGATCAGCGCGCACTCCTTGCCCGCGATGTCCTTGCCGCCCACCACGAAGGAAAACAGCCGGTCAATCACACCCTTGATCTGCGCGGGAATGGAGTACCAATAGACCGGCATGGTAAACACGACGGCGTCCGCCTCCAGGATGTCAGAGGTGATAGTGTTGAAGTCGTCGTCGAAGGAGCAGGCCTTCCCGGTCTTGAAGCAGGTCTCGCAGGCGTGGCAGCCGCCCACATTCCTCATGGCCGCGTCGAAGCGGGTAATGGTGTGGCCCTTTGCCTCCGCCGCTTTGATGAACGCGTCCGTCATAGCAAAGCTGTTGCCGTTCTTCCGGGGACTGCCGGTGATGACCACGATTTTCTTACTCATGATGTTGTCCTCCAATTCCGCGGGCTTGACTTTCCCCGCGTATGATAGTATTATCATAGCAAGAAGATCGGAAACGTCAAGTACGCACATTGAGGTGCGATACTTACCTAAAGGAGAGTGTAAAATGAGCGGCCGCTGTATTTCAAATGAATGCCTCAGCGGAACGGGGTTCAGCTATACCCTGTCGCTGATCAATGGGAAGTACAAAATGATCATCCTGTACACGCTGATGGAATTTGGAGTCGTCCGGTTCAACGAGATGAAGAAGTACATCGGGGAGATCTCCTACAAGACCCTCAGCGTCACGCTGAAGGAGCTGGAGGCGGACGGGTTGGTCCACCGGGAGGAATACCCCCAGATCCCACCCAAGGTCGAGTACAGCCTGACGGAACGGGGCAAATCACTGATCCCCATTTTGGACGCTATGTGTGAGTGGGGAAGCAGCAATCGGGTTTCATAGAGGTGATCAATATGAACTTTGATAGCAATAATTTGATTTGGGTCAGGAAACCCGAGCAGTACACCATCCAGAGCGAAAAAATTGAGATAACCACTATGCCCGGAACCGATCTCTGGCAGCGGACCTACTACCATTTCCGAAATGACAACGCCCCTGTCCTCCAGATGGAAACGAACGAAAAATTTTTCTCATTCATCGTGCGCACTGATTTCACCGGCGCCCACCACCGCTTTGATCAGTGCGGCATCGTGATGTACCTGGACAGTGAGAACTGGCTCAAAGGGTCTGTGGAGTATGAGAACGGGGAGTTCCAGCACCTGGGCAGCGTAGTGACCAATCATGGCTGGTCGGACTGGGCCACCACCGCCATCTCTGCCCAAGTGAAAACCATGTGGTACCGCTTCAGCCGCCGGGAGGACGATTATTGCATAGAATGCTCCCAGGACGGTGAGCATTTCTCGCAGATGCGGGTGTGCCATATGTGGGAGGGAGCGGGCAGGATCAGGTTTGGCATCTACGCCTGCAGCCCGGAGGATTCGTCTTTTGTGGCTGCCTTTGACCATATGAAACTCACTGAGTGCAAGTGGCTGCCCCATAACGGACAGGCTCCTGACAAGGACTAAACCGAGCGGCCTTGAGGGTAGTTTTTTCTGTTCACCAGAGCGAAAACCGAGATTTATTCTCGAAAGTCATTGCACCGCAGCGCTTTCGGAAAAAGTATTTTTGCCACATTGAGCCAACCATAGAAACCTGTTTTTTGATTTATTCAAAAGCAGGTTTCTTCCTTTTCCTGGGATAATTTCTGACTCGTACCCCATAAATGACATCCTAATGAGCACCACACAATGAAAATTGCCGTCTAAAGCCACATATAAGTAACAATTCGCATTGTGCTAAATATGCTTATCCGTAACTTTTGAAAGGGGATATTTTCATGTCTCTTCCATATGGATTCATGTTAACTCCAGATGGCAGCGTTTCCATCGACCACGAGAAAGCCAAGACTGTCCGAACCATCTATCGGCAGCACCTCTCCGGCATGAGCTTGAAAGGTATCGCTGATTTTCTCTTTACCCAAGGTATCCCATCACCAAAGGGTAAGGCCCAATGGACACAGGCTGTGATCAATAATCTGCTCTCCAACCAGCGCTACATCGGCTCCATCGTCAGCTTTGATGAATTCTTCATGGCGCAGGGCGAGAAAGGCAAGCGCAGCAATCTTGATGAAGATACCAACCAGCGAAAGGCCACTCGGTACAACTCACAGAGTGTACTGAGCGGCCTTTTAGTTTGTGGGAAATGTGGGCGCAACTATCGTCGCATCACTCGACCCTCTGGCGAGGTGGTCTGGCGTTGTGCCAATCGGGTGGAGTATGGGAAGCGTTTCTGTAAACATTCACCGTCCATTCCAGAGCAGCAGATGAGAGACGCTATATGTGACAAGCTCAGTCTGGCCGCCTTTGATGAGCGGACCGTGAAAAAGCGCATCGACTTTGTCACGATCCAGCCAGACGGCACATTGGAAATAGAGGTTCATCAAAGGTTATGCACATAATTTGTAACTCTTTTCGTTCAAAATTTTTACGGGTAATGAGCATCAAATATTCGCTGTAGTCATCTGGCAAAAAGGCAATTGACGGGCCCAGAAGAAAAACTTATAATAATTTTAATTGATTGGCCTGAATGGGCAGAGGAGGGAGCAGCCTTGCTACTGCGCCAACTAAGCTATTTCATCGCGGTGGCGGAAACGGGCAGCTTCACCGAGGCCGCAGAGCGCTGCCATATCTCCCAGTCCGCCGTCTCTCAACAGATCCAGGCGCTGGAGCGGGAACTTGGAGTGGAGCTGCTGCGCCGAAAAAACCGCTCGTTCACATTGACCGCCGCAGGTGAGCACTTCTACCGCAAGGGCCGTTCCCTGCTGGATGAGCTAAACCGTCTGTGCCGGGAGACAGCCGAGATCGCGCAGAAGGCCGCGCCCGGGCTGTGGGTGGGCTGCCTCAAGGGCTACAGCGGCTTGGAATTCCAGTTGGCGGTGGCGGAGTTTACCCGTTCCCACCCAGAGGTACCCGTAGAGGTTTTGAACGGGAGCCATGAGGACTTGTACGACGCTCTGCGCCTGGGGCGGGCAGATGTGGTGCTTAACGACCAGCGGCGGGCTTTTTCTGACACCTATGTAAACCAAATCCTCACCACCAGCGCCTGCCGCGTGGAACTGCCCGCCCATTCCCCGCTGGCTGTGCGGGGCAGTGTTACCGCCCGGGATTTGCGAGAACTGTCCTGTGTCCTGGTGGCCTCGTCCGAACAGCGGGACAATGAGATGACTTACTACCGGGACATTGTGGGGCTGGAGGGGGAGTTCCTGTTTGCCGATGATTTGGAGCAGGCCCGGCTGCTGGTCGTGGGCGGTAAGGGTTATCTTCCGGTGGAGGGTGCGGCCCAGCCCCATCCGGCATCCGGGCCGCTGCGCCGTATTCCCCTGCTGCGGGATGGCAGGCCCATTTTGAGAAACTACTGCGCATTCTGGAAAAAAGGCAGCGGAAATCTTCATGTGGAGGACTTCGCCCGCATTTTGCAAGAGCAGTTTGATTGATACCGCAAGCGTGTGTCTGAACCTGTCGGACGCACGCTTTTTCGTTTCACATAAGCTGTACTTATAAACAACCTTTGAAATCCGAATTGATTCCGCCCCTTAGCTTGTGTAAAATAAAAGCATAAAATCCCACTCGGTCAAGAAAGGGGAAGCATGATGAAGGTTTTGGCAATCAGTTCCAGTCCCCGAAAGAACGGGAACTCCGACCTGCTGTGCGACCAATTTTTGAAGGGCGCAGCTCAAGCGGGGCATACAGTGGGGAAAATCCGGCTGGCGGAGCGGGACATCCGGCCCTGTACGGCCTGTTACGGCTGTGGGGAGACCCACGCCTGTGTCCAGCAGGACGGCATGGCGGAGATACTGGAAAAGGTGCTGGCAGCGGACGTGATCGTGCTGGCCGTGCCGGTGTACTTTTACTCCATGGCGGCGCAGATGAAGATTTTTATTGATCGCTGCTTCCCCCGGTACACGGAAATCAAACATAAGCAGTTCTATTTCATTGTCACCGCCGCCGATCCCCAGCACTCCGCCGCGGAGGAGACCATCGCGGGTCTGCGGGGCTTCCTGCGGTGCCTGCCCGGGGCGGAGGAAAAGGGCGTCGTCTACGGCACCGGGGCCTGGGACAAGGGGGACGCGCTGAGGCATCCCGCTTATGAAAAAGCATTCGAGATGGGCAAGTCAATTTAAACAGGAGGAAAAATCATGGAATATCGTCAACTTCCCCATGGAACCGAGCAGGAGCGGTTCAGCGTCCTTGGACTTGGCATGGGCGGCATTCAGAACGCCCCGGAAAACGAAATCGAGCAGGTGGTCCGCACCGCCGTTGACCACGGCATCAACTTCTTCGACCTGTGCGGCGGTGGAAGCAGCGTCTACGCCCCCTTTGGGAAGGCTGTCTCCGGACAGCGGGAGCGGGTGTTTTTCCAGCTCCACCTGGGGGCGGTGTACAACGAAAAGGGCGAATACGGCTGGTCCCGTGATTTGGGGCGCATCAAGGAGACCTTTGCCTGGGAGCTGGAAGCCCTGGGCACAGACTATGCCGATTTCGGTTTCCTCCATTGCGTGGACGAGGACGAGGATTACGACAAGCTGGTGAGCGCCGGGATATTGGACTACGCGAAAGAGCTGAAAGGGTTGGGAAAAATCCGGCACATCGGCTTCTCCTCCCACACACCGTCCGTGGCCCACCGTATCCTGGACACCGGCATCGCGGATATGATGATGTTTTCCGTCAACCCGGCCTACGATCTGGAGCAGGGGGACGAGTACGGCATCGGCTCCACGGCGGAGCGGGCCAAGCTGCTGCGCCGGTGCGAAGCGGAGGGCGTGGGGGTATCGGTGATGAAGCCCTTCCACGGCGGCAAGCTGCTGGACGCCAAGACCTCCCCCTTCCGCACCGCCATGACCCGGTATCAGTGCATCCAGTATTCCATTGACCGGCCCGGGGTGCTGTCCGTGGTGCCCGGCGTGCGGGGGATGGAGGATTTGAACCAGCTTTTAGGCTTTGTGGCCGCATCATCGGAGGAGAAGGACTATTCAGTCATCGGCCAGTTCACCCCGGCCGCGGCCATGGGCAACTGCGTCTACTGCAACCACTGTCTGCCCTGTCCTGCGGGCATTGACGTGGGGCTGGTGAACAAATACTACGACCTGGCCCTGGCCGGGGACACAATGGCAGCAAACCACTACGAGAAGCTGAGCGTGAAAGCGTCCGCCTGTGTCAGCTGCGGACATTGCGACCAGCGCTGCCCCTTCCATACGCCGCAGAGCGCCCGGATGAAGGAAATCGCGGGATATTTTGGAAACTAAATCAGAAAAGGGAGCCTGAACCATGAAAAACGTAATGCTTGTCACCGGAGCGGGCCAACTCAGTATGGCCATCGCCCGCCGGATGGGCCCCGGCATGAAGATCGTCATGGGCGACAAGAAGCTGGAAAATGCCCAGGCCATCGCCAAAACCATGAACGACGCAGGCTATGACGTGACCCCCGTAGTGACTGACATTTCCAGCCGGGAGTCTATACTGGCCCTCATCGCAGAGGGGCAGAAGTACGGCCCCATCACCATGCTGGTGAACGGCGCGGGCGTGTCCCCCAGTCAGGCCCCTATCGAGGCCATTTTAAAGGTGGACCTGTACGGCACCGCCGTGCTGTTGGAGGAAGTGGGCAAGGTCATCGCCCCCGGCGGGGTGGGCGTCACCATCTCCAGCCAGTCCGGCTGGCGGATGCCCGCCCTGACCCCGGAGCAGGACGAGGCCCTGGCCTGCACGCCTACCGAGGAACTGCTGAACCTGGACTTCCTCCAGCCGGACAAGATCCGGGACACCCTCCACGCCTACCAGCTGGCCAAACGGTGCAATGAAAAGCGGACCATGGCGGAGGCCGTCAAGTGGGGCGAGCGCGGCGCGCGGCTCAACGACATCGCCCCCGGCATCATCGTCACCCCCCTGGCCATCGACGAGTTCAACGGCCCCCGGGGCGATTTCTACAAGAATATGTTCGCCAAGTGTCCGGCGGGCCGGCCCGGCACTGCCGACGAGGTGGCCAACGTGGCCGAACTCCTCATGAGCGACAAGGGGGCTTTCATCACCGGCTCCACCATCCTCATTGACGGCGGCGCCACCGCCAGCTATTACTACGGCCCGCTGAAGCCCCAGGAAAACTGAAACCGCAAATACAATCTTTGATATGGAGGTCATCCAACATGAAGATCGCTGATAAAGCCCAATTTGAAGCCGCCAACATTTTCGGCACTGGGACGGAAAATACTGCCTTTGCCCAGTATTTTATTGGGCAGTCCTTTCTCAATCCTTTGACTGACCCGAAAACCTGCCCCTGTTCCTGGCCAACGTGACCTTTGAACCCGGGTGCCGGAACAACTGGCACATCCATCATGCCAAATCCGGCGGCGGGCAGCTTTTGATCTGCACCGCCGGGGAGGGCTGGTATCAGGAGGAGGGCAAGCCTGCCGTCAGCCTCACTCCCGGCGCCGTCGTCACCATTCCTGCCGGAGTGAAGCACTGGCACGGGGCCAAGGCTGACAGCTGGTTCAGCCACATCGCCGTCGAGATCCCCGGTGATGCGTGTTCCAGCGAGTGGCTGGAGCCGGTGGACAACGAGAGCTACGGAAAACTTTGAACGGAGGTGTGCACGATGACGATTTCAAAAGCGGCCCAGGATTACCACGAGAGGATGTTCCCCGGCTGTCAGTCCAAGCTTCTGGATACCGACCCGGAGTTCATCGAGCGGTTCGACAACTTCGCCTTTGACGAGGTGGTCAGCCAAGTGCGGCTGGACGACCGCACAGCCATGATGTCCCATCTGGCGTTTCTCATCGACATCATTTCCGTCAACGTCCCCTTCATCGGCTATCCCCGCAGCCTGAATGCCCTGCGGTGCGTTAATGAGGCGGCCGGCAAGTAATCGATCAAAAGAAGGCATGAAACCATGAAAAACAGACTGACTTCCGCGCTTTTGGCAACTTCCCTCCTATTGACCCTGACACTGGCCGCCTGTGGTGCTCCCGCCTCTGAGAACAGCGCTGCGCCAACTGTCTCGCCCGCCCAGAGCGGCCAAACCTCGGAAACGGACAAGCCCACCCCTGCGGAGACTGTTGGAACTTCGGAGAATGCCCCCTCTGAGACACCCACCGCTTCCAGGAGCAATATCCTGGTGGTCTGGTTCTCCCGGGTGGGCGTCACCCCCTTTGCGGACGGCGTGGACGCGTCCTCCTCCGCCAGCATCAACGTCCGGGACGGCGAGCTGGTGGGCAATATGCAGTATCTGGCGGAGTTCGTCGCAGAAGAAACGGGGGGCGACCTGTTCCAGATCATCACAGAAAAAGAGTACCCTGTGACTTACCGGGACACCACCGATTTGGCAAAAGAGGAGCAGAGCAACAACGAGCGACCCGACCTGTCCTCCCATGCGGAGAATATGGATCAGTACGGCGTGATTTTCCTGGGCTTCCCCAACTGGTGGGGCACCTTGCCCCAAGCGGTAAAGGGCTTCCTGGAGGAATATGACTTCACCGGCAAGACCATCGTCCCCTTCTGCTCCCACGAGGGCAGCGGCTTGGGCCGGGGCCCCCAGGACATCGCCGCGCTGTGCCCCGGCGCTGAACTGCTGGACGGGCTGGCGGTGCGCGGTTCCGCCGTTTCCGGGGCGCAGGCAGATGTGCAGGAGTGGCTGAACGGTTTGAATTTAGGATCGTAAACAATTTGAGGAGGAAAATCATGGATCGCGTCAAGAAAAACTTTGGGTTTGGCTGTATGCGCCTGCCCATGAAAGGCAATGAAGTAAACACAGAGGAAATGTGCCGCATGGTGGACACGTTTCTGGAAAGCGGCTTCAACTACTTCGACACCGCCCACGGCTATGTAGGCACCAAGAGCGAAACCGCCCTGCGGGAGTGTCTCACCAGCCGCCACCCACGGGACAGCTACGTCCTCACCGACAAGCTGACCAACTTCTACTTCAAAAAAGAGGAGGACATCCGTCCCTTCTTTGAAAGCCAGCTGGAAGCCTGCGGGGTGGATTACTTTGACTTCTACCTCATGCACGCCCAGAGCGCGGAGAATTTTGCCATGTTCAAACGCTGCCGGGCCTATGAAACAGCCCTGGAGCTGAAGGCGGAGGGGAAGATCCGCCACTTCGGTATCTCCTTCCACGATACCGCCGGCGTACTGGATCAGATCCTGACCGAGTATCCCCAGGTGGAGGTCGTCCAAATCCAGCTCAACTACATGGACTGGGATGATCCCGCCGTTCAGTCCCAGAAGTGCTGGGAGGTGTGCCGGAAGCACGGCACGCCGGTGATCGTCATGGAACCCTGCCGGGGCGGCAACCTCACCAACCTGCCGGATGGCGCCCGTGCCATTTTGGACGAGCTGGGCGGCGGTTCCCCCGCCAGCTACGCCATCCGCTTCGCCGCGGGGCACGAGGGAATCATGATGGTGCTGTCCGGCATGAGCGACATGGCCCAGATGGAGGACAACATCGGCTTTATGAAGGAGTTCAAGCCGCTGGATGAACGGGAACTGGCGGCGGTGGAGCAGGTAAAAGCCTGGTTCCGGGAGCAGAACCTCATTCCCTGCACCGCCTGCCGCTACTGCACCGACGGCTGTCCCATGAAGATTTCCATCCCCGACCTGTTTGCCTGCATGAATTCCAAGAACGTATTCCACAACTGGAACACCGACTATTATTACGAAAACGTCCATACGGTGAACAACGGCAAGGCGTCCGCCTGCGTCAAATGCGGGAAGTGCGAGGCCGCCTGTCCCCAGCACCTGCCCATCCGGGAACTGCTGGTGAAGGTGGCGGAGGAATTTGAGCACTGAGTTTAGGCCGAACTATTTTTCATGAGGAGATTCCTATGGCTGTCACACAAAAACTGCGTCTTCTGTTAGATTTGGCCATGACAGCCCTTTTGCTGCCCCTGATGGCCTATTCCCTCGTTGGCGAGACGGCCCACGAATGGCTGGGAACCGCGATGGCTATTTTGTTTCTGGGCCATCATGCCCTGAATGTGCGCTGGTATAAGAGGCTGACAAAAGGCCGGTGGAGCTTGCCCAGGATCGCTCAAACCGCGGTCAATTTCGCGCTGCTGTTCATGATATTGGGGTTGGTTGTCAGCGGGATCGTCCTGTCCCGCGCGGTGTTCTCTTTCCTCCCCATATCAGGAGGGGCCAGCTTCGCACGGATCATGCACATGGTCTGCTCCTACTGGGGGTTCTGCCTGATGAGCATCCACATTGGAATGCACTGGGGCATGGTGACCAACAGGTTCCGGCGGCGGACAGAATCAAATTCCCGCAGGAGGACGATCCTCCTGCGGGCCGCCGCGGTTTTGATTGCCGGATATGGTGCTTATGCCTTCTTTCGCCGGGCAATCGGCACATACATGACGCTGAGGACCGCTTTCGTATTTTTCGATTTTGAGGAGCCGCTTGCTGTGTTTTTCCTGGATTACCTGGCTGTGATGGGGCTTTTTGCGGCAATTGGATATTACGCGGTCAAGCTGCTCCAGCGGCTGGAGCAAAATGCTTTTATCAGCGAAAGGGGCAAATTATGAGTGAGCCGGTAAACAACATTGGGAAAAGGTTGCATCCTCTTGTTTTCTTTAGTTAATTCAGTGGGCTAAGATATTATTGTAATTTCTGCTACACACACCTTTCCCGCGGCCCACACAATAATTTTGGATTAGGAAACGGCCCCAGAGGAATACCTCTGGGGCCTTAAACCAAGTTTGTCCGTTAAAAATATATATAGATTATATCATAGAAATGCTTACATAATCTTACGGAACAGCTCCTTGAAGTCCTCTACGGTAGCGGCCTTGGGGTTGCCGGGGGCGCAGGCGTCGGCGGCGGCGGACTGGGCCAGGAACTCCAGGTCCTCCTCCTTCATGGCTTCCAGCCTGGTGGGGATGCCCACGTCAACGGACAGCTGGCGCACCGCGTCGATGGCGGCCTTGCGGTAGGTTGCCTGATCCATGCCGGTGGTATCCACGCCCATGGCCTCGGCGATGTGCTTGAACTTGTCGCCGGTGGCGTCTTGGTTGTACTCCATCACGATGGGGAGCATCATAGCGCAGGCCACGCCGTGGGGGGTGTCGTACACCGCGCCCAGAGTGTGGGCCATGGAGTGGGCAATGCCCAGGCCCACGTTGGAGAAGGCCATGCCGGTGACGAACTGGCCCAGGGCCATGCCCTCGCGGCCCTCGGGGTCGTTCTCCACGGCGCGGCGCAAATTGGCGGCGATGAGCTTAATGGCCTCCAGGTTCAGGCAGTCGGCCAGCTCCCAGGCGGCGGCGGTGGTGTAGCCCTCAATGGCGTGGGTCAGGGCGTCCATGCCGGTGGAGGCGGTGAGTCCCTTGGGCATGGTGGACATCATGTCGGGATCCACGATCGCCACGTCTGGGATGTCGTTCACGTCCACGCACACGAACTTACGCTTCTTCTCCACGTCGGTGATGACGTAGTTGATGGTAGCCTCGGCGGCGG
Source organism: Clostridiales bacterium (assembly GCA_014799505.1). GTDB lineage: Bacteria > Bacillota > Clostridia > Oscillospirales > Oscillospiraceae > Enterenecus. The sequence continues at coordinate 36,045 of JAAVHV010000010.1, read as the reverse complement.
TGCCGGCGGTGGTGGGGACGGCGATGGTGAACACGGTGCGGTTCTTGGTGGGGGCCACGCCCTCCAGAGAGCGCACATCGGCGAACTCGGGGTTATTGATGATAATGCCGATGGCCTTGCCGGTGTCCATGGAGGAGCCGCCGCCAATGGTGATCATATAATCTGCGCCGGACTTCTTGTAGGCTTCTACGCCGGACTTCACGTTCTCGATGGTGGGATTGGGCTTGATGTCGGAATAGACCTCGTAGGCCATGCCGTTGGCGTCCAGCAGGTCGGTGACCTTCTTGGTGACGTTGAACTTCACCAGATCAGGATCGGAGGCCACAAAAGCCTTTTTCAAGCCCTTGGCCTGAATGATGCCAGGAATCTCTTGAATCGCGCCCTTGCCGTGATAGGAAATGCCGTTGAGTACAAAACGATTGACTGCCATAGTGAATTACCTCCGTTTGATGATTTATTTGTCCAGGAAACCTTCCCTGGGTGTGACCTTGAAGTGTTCCACCAGCTGCCACATCTGCTCATCGCTGATGGTAGTTTTCAGGGGCAGGTGGGCGATCTTCATGTAGATCTCCGCCGCCTTCTCCGCTGTTTCGATGAGGCCGAAGGTCTCGTCCAGGTCGGCCCCCGCGCCGTAAATGCCGTGCTGGGACCACACCACGAGGCGGGCGGTGTTCATCTGCTCCGCCGTGGCCTCGCCGATCTCATTGGTGCCGCACAGCATCCAGGGCAGCACGTTTACCCCGTCCGGGAACACTACAATGCACTCGGTGCACATCTGCCAGAGGGTGCGGGTAAAGGCTTTGGTGTCCAGGTCGTGGACATAGGTCATGGCCAGCAGGTTGGCTGGATGGCAGTGCATGACCACGCGGTTGTCCGGGTCAACCGCCAGCCGGGCGGCGTGGCTCATCATGTGGGCGGGGAACTCGGAGGTAAACTTGCCGCCATCGGTAAAGCCCCACAGCAGCTGGGCATTTTTTCCGCCGTCGGTGATGCAGACGATGCCCAGATTACGGGCGGGGTCATACTGCACATTTTTGAAGTACTTGCCCGTCCCGGTGACCAGGAAATACTTCCCGTCCAAAGCCGGGGCCTCAAAACCGGTGGGGATGTCCCGGATTACCGCGTTCACATCCAGGTACTCCGCCACCTGGTCAGCGTTCAGCATATAGCTGATGTTGCCGCCGTTGCGCTCGTCCCAGCCGTGATTGTACATATTGGTGGTGGTGCGCACCATTTCTACCAGAAAGGGTGCCTCTAAAATGTTTTTCATATTCCTTTTCCTCTTTCCATTTATCTTGTCACAATGTCCACCGGCACGTTGAAAATCTTGGCGACCTTCAAAATCGTGTCGATATGCCTGCCAGATGCCGCCGCCATGTGATGGGTGGGCCCGGCCTCGCTCCAGCGGTTGCAGAACTCCCGCGCCCCGCAGGTGAAGCGGGTGCGCATATTGGTGTCGCCGAAGGTGAAGATGGGGCCGTCCTCGTTGATGCCCTCGGCCACCACAAACTTGAAATGGCCGTCCTTGTCCTGGGTAATGCCCAGGTAGGTGACAGGGCCCAGGTGGGGGTAGAACTGGGTCAGATAGCCGCCGCCGGTTTTGCCGTGGAACACGGGAACGATCTTCATGGTGGGCTTTTTTGCGGAGATATCCGCGTCGCCGGAGCCGCTGTGGCCGATGATGCAGATGTCCTCGTTGAAGTCGATGGAGTACATTTCGGACAGCTGGCCCATACCGGCGATGGTCTTGAGAATGGACATGGCCATGGCCACCTTGATGTCGCCCTCCACGGCGCAGGCCACGCCCTGCTTGATGAGCATGGAGAAGGCGGGAATCAGCATACTGTCCAGCACCCCGGCTTTACCTTGTGCGAAGCCATCGTAGTGGGAGGCCACGAAGGCAATCTGCTCGTCCTTCACCCACTGCTCGAAGGCCACGACATACTTTGCCATGTCCCAGACCTTTTCGATGGTGCCGCCGCCCTCGATGTCGAAGGTGTCCAGGATATCCTGGGCCTTGGCCCGGATGGCGTCCTCATCGGTGATGTTGTCGGCGATGGCCCACATCTTCTCCCAGTCGAACTGCTTGGTGTACAGCCACATCCGATGGTAGAGGTTGGTCTCGTCGATATACAGGTCCATCATGCCGGGATAGGGCCGGCCGATCTGGGCCAGGTTGGTGTCCCGGAAACGGCGGCGCACCTGGGCCGCACGGCACCAGTCCTCGATTTCGGTCTGCACCTGGGGATCGCCGCCCTCCACCACCCCGGTGATCACCGCGTGGCGCTTCCCAGCCCGCTCCAGGTCGGCCACCATCTCGCCCACCGCGCCGCAGGCGTACAGCTCGCCCAGCCAGGTGGCGGTGTCGGTGTTTGCATAGTCCGGGGCCTTCTTTTTTTGGAGGTTCACCAGCACCACGGGCACGTCCAGGTCCCGGACAGCGGGTAGCATATTGTAGGACGTGGCGTAAGTCAGGAGCTGTAAAATGACCAGATCCACATCTGCGGCGCGGAACTTGTCCCCAGCGGCCTGGGCCAGCTCCTTGGTGGTAACGATGCCGCCGTCGATGAGCTCCACGGTGTCGGGGAGCGTCTTCTTAAAATCGGCGTACTGCCCCTCGAACTCCGGCACCAGGGACGGGAACTGGGGCAGATAGGCCCCCAGGGCGATGGCGAAAACGCCCACCCGGGCTTTGGTTTCAGCTAACATGAAATGACCCCCTCCATTTGAATTTTCAGATTGCCCAGCGCAGTAGCCTCAATAGGCAGGGCGATGACCTCTTTGCCCGTGGCCTCCTGGGTCAAAGCATTGAGGAATGCGTTCTTTGCCCCACCGCCCACAATGTACAGCTTTTCATAGGTTTTCCCAGTGTTTTCCTCCAGCTCCCGGATAGCGTCCCGGTAGCTCAACGCCAGGGAACGGTAGGCACAGCAGAAGTAGTCGCCTGTGCTTTCCGGCCTGATGGACAACGTGCCGTCAAAGGCGGCTTTCATGCTTTCCGGAGCCAGGAAGCACTGGGCATTGGCGTCTACCACGCCGTCAAATGCGCTCTCCTCCGCCGCCCGGACAATCTCCGGGAACGGCTTATCGGGGCACAGTTCGTCCCGAAGGCGGTTGACGACCCACATTCCCATGATGTTTTTCTGGTAGCGAATGTACCCCACGCCGCCCTCGTTGGAATAATTGGCGAGGCGGCTGTTTTCGTCTGTCAGGGGGGCGGGGGACTTCACCCCCAGCAAAGACCAAGTACCAGAGGAGATATAAAGCTGCTCCCCGTCCATGGGGATGCCCTCCACGGCGGAGGCGGTGTCGTGGGTGGCGCACAGCACCACCTTGATGCCCTTGTATTCTCCAACGGCTGTCCCCGGCTGATTCAGTTTGGGGAACAGCCCCTCGGGCAGACCTAGACGGCGGACGATTTCCGAATCGAACTCCCTGGTCTCGGCGTTCACCAGCCCGGTGGTGGTGGCGTTGGTGTACTCCCGGACCTTAACCCCGGTGAGCTTCCACATCAGGTATTCCGGAATCATGAGGAAGTCCGTCACACCCTCCAGCCGTCCCTTTTGCAGGTCGTCGTACAGCTGATAGATGGTGTTGAAGGGCTGGAACTGGCACCCGGTGCGGGCGTACAGCTCCTCGAACGGAATTTTTTCATGCACCGCGTCGATGATTGCTTCGGTACGGCTGTCCCGGTAGGCATAGCAGGGCCGGATTTCGTCCTCCCCTTGGAGAAGCACATAGTCGCATCCCCAGGTGTCGATGGACAGGCTCTCGATATCCGGGAACCGTTCCAGCGCCCGGTCGATGCCCTCCTTCACATGGGACAGCAGCGCATCCACGTCCCAAGCCAAATGGCTGTCCTGCTCCGCCACCCCGTTGGGGAAACGGTAGACCTCCTTTGTCTGCACCGCCCCGTCCTCCAGCCAGCCCACAATGTGCCGCCCCGAGGACGCGCCGATGTCAATGGCCAAGAAATGCTTTTTCATAGTGTTTTCTCCCATGTATTGTTTTCGGTATACTTGGATGCTTTCGAATAAAGGCCTTTTAAAAAATGGGTGGTGGCTCACGCCACCGCCCATTTTAATCTGTCCCTATTTGGAAGCGGTGCCGCAGGAAGTAGGCGGGCGTACAGCTCCAGGCGTGGCAGAAACTATTCACAATCGTCCCGCCATAGGGCGATTCGTTGGGGTTGGAGGGATCGTAAAGCTCCCAGAAGGTGTCCGCCCCCTGCTTCACCATACCACCCCAGTAGCCGCGAAGCACATTCAGCGCCTGATCCCGTTCTCCCACGGAGAGAAGCGCGTCCACATAGTGGTGGTAGAGGTATGGCGTCACCATTTTCTCCGCTTCCGTCATGGCGGCGACACGCTGGAGAAGCGCCGCTCCCTCCTCCGGCTCCAATACGCCGGCCAGCACCATCCACACCTGGCTGGCCCAGGAGATTTGACGGTCTGCGCCGCTGACAAAAACCTGTTTTTCGTTATCCCAGAGGGCGGAAAAAGCCCGCTCTTTTTTTGCCTGATATTCTTCCTTCAGCTGGGCGCTGAGCGCGTGTTCTCCCAGCTCGTCCGCCAGCTCCTTCAGAGCATTCAGGCAGTATAAGTAAATGGCTTGGGCGCCGGCCTGCTTGTTGAGGTTTAGGTTCCAGTCTACAAAACACCATCCCAGCACATCGGAGTCACGGATCAAGCCCGTATCGTCAAAGCACTTCCGCGCCAGCTCCACCTGCCGCAGGGCGGTGGGCCAAAGCTCCTCCAGCGTCTCCCGGTCGCCGGTGGCGTTCCAATAATCCCGCAGGGTAGGGATGAAAAACAGCGAGTAATCGAACATATAGGTGTCATCCGCTTCTATCTCCGGCTCGGTAAAGAGACAGGCTGCCAGCCGTCCTTCTTCATTGGCGGTACCCGCAAACAAGTACAGGCAGCGCTTCACCAGCTCATCGTTCCGATAGGTGGCGTAACTGGCCAGCGCCTGCAAGCGGAGATCTCCCAGCCAGAGACGGCGGTCACGCTTTGGGCCGTCCTCAAATACGGTCTGCATACAGCTGCGTAATGTACGGCAGGCCACGGCGTCGATCCGGGCCAGTTCCGGGTCGTCCAAAGGAAAGGCCGAGAGCGTGGAAGCGTCCGCGCAGGTGGTCTCCCGGCAGAAGCAGTCCGTCAGCCGCAGGCTGTACTTGCCGCTCACATCCAGCACCGTCAGCTTTACATACCGAAACGCGTACCGCCGGGGCAGCGCCACTGTTGCGGGCAGCACGTCCACGTGGATCTGCTCCTGCTGGATCCAGCCCTTGCTGATCCAGCCATGATAGGAGTCCGCGTCCTCAAACAGCTCCTGCGCCCGCTCGGCAAATTGGATGCGCAGCCACGCCGGGGCGTCTGGGTGGCTGCCCGAAAAGCTCAGGTTCAAGGTCAGACGGCCTACAAAGTGATCCCCAAAATCCAGACAGACCACGTCACCGGCACGGAGCTGGCGGGTGTGGAACCCNTCCGCCTCCNNNACAGACACNGCCCNGTCTGCNGCCTGCTCCAGAGCNACCGTGCGGACAGGCCGCACCTCCCGCTCNTGCAGANNCGGCANGAGNTCNGCNGCNTTNTTCAAAAAGAGGGNNTTTGTCTCCAANGCTGTCACCCCTTTATACCAGTTCAAGGAGCTCCCGGATGGAGCCCATNTTGTAGTCNCCCGCCTGNTTCTGTGCCGCGTCNCCCACNCAGGCGGCCTTCATCCCCGCGGCGTGGGCGGCCTGGGCGCCGGAAACAGCGTCCTCCACCACCAGGCAGTCCGCNGGGTCNNTNNNCAGCAGTTCAGCGGCCAGGAGAAACACATCGGGNGCNGGCTTAGAGCGNTTNACGCCGTTCCCNTCGGCCACCGCGTCGAAATATCCATCCAGCCCGATNTGATNGAGGATGAGGGGGGTGTTTTTNGAGGAGGAGCCCACGGCCAGCCGCAGGCCCTTCTGCCGCAGCCCNTCCAGCGTCTCCTTGACCTCGGTNGGNAGATCGTCGGTNGTCATCCCCCGGAGATANTCCTGATACTGCCGGTTCTTNTGNTCGGCCAGCACCTCCTTTTCCGNCATGGAAANGGNNTGGGNGCATTTCTCCAGGATGATATCCAGGCTCTCCATCCGGGACACGCCCCGGAGCCGNTTGTTCACGGTNCGGTCAAAGGGGACGCCGATGCTGTCCGCCGTGGCTTTCCAGGCCAGNTAATGGTACTCGTCGGTGAAGCAGATCACGCCGTCCAGGTCGAAAATAATTGCTTTGAAGCCCATTGTTACCACCTCAAATAGTCTTTGCCGCAGAATGGGTCGACGGGGCTCTGCCCCACAAATTCACTCCGGCCCATGAGCTTTTCCATGAGGGCCGACAGGATCGTATCACTGTTGGAGTAGCAGTTCACATAGGTCTTGATCATGGGCACATCCACCAGATGATAGGGGTTTGCCAGGCTGACAAACAGCACCGGGCGCTCCTCCACAAACCAGGGGACGTTGTTCCCGTTCCCCCAGAAGGTGAACCAGTTCAGGCGGTTGGTCACCTTGTTGGAGGCGTTCTCCACGTTTGCCAGATAGATCACCAGGTCATACTTGGCGCGGAAGGTGGCCACGTCGAATTTCGCGGTGGTGAAATCCTCGTGGACGTACTGCTCCACCTGGAAGCCCTCCTGCTCCAGAAGGGCGGTGAAGGTGGACAGCACCCGCTCGTTGGAGGGGAAGTCCCCCAGTATTTCAAGCAGCACCTTTTTGTGCCTGCCCGGATCCAGCGGGAGAAGGTTCTGGGTGTCCTTGACCAGGGTGATGGCCTTGTCCGCGCACTCCGCCGCCCAGGCGGTGTGGGTTTCGTTTTGCAGGATNCCCAGCGCATCGGGCGCGGGAACCAGCTCCGCCTTTTCCTTTCGGTGCAGTCCCAGCGCGGCCTTCATGGCCAGAATGCGGGTCACCGCTTCGGTCAAGCGCTCCTCCGAGAGGATGCCGGAGCGGTAGCCCTCCAGCATGAAGTGATAGTCCTCATCCAAATCCTTGTTGAACAGGAACATATCGCAGCCCGCCTCAATGGAGTACGGCACGGCGCGGGAGCGCTCCATGGCGCAGCTGAAGCCCACCATGCAGGTGGAGTCGGTGACCACAAGGCCGTTGAAGCCCAGCTTCTCCCGGAGAAGCCCTTTCAACAGCGCCGGGGACAGGCTGGCAGGGATGAGCTTGCGGGGCGCGTCAGGGTCAAAATGCGTTTCATAGGCGGGCTGGGCGATATGGCCCACCATGACGGACAGGGTTCCCTGCTCGATGAGGCCGCCGTAGATTTTACCGTAAGTCGCGTCCCATTCCTGGCAGGAAAGGCTGTTGACGCTGGTGAGGATGTGCTGATCCACCTCGTCGCAGCCGTCNCCGGGGAAGTGCTTGACGGCGGTGGCCACCCCCTCCTCCTTTGCCGCCCGGAGGTATTGGGAGGCAAAGGCCAGCACCCGCTCCGGGTCGTCGCCGTAGGTGCGCACGTTGGTGATGGGGTTGCGCCAGTTGCGGTCGATGTCTGCCACCGGGGCAAAGGCCCAGTTGCAGCCCACGGCTTTTCCCTCGGAGCAGCTGATCTTGCCCAGGCGGTAGGCGTTCTCCGCCTCGCCTGTGGCGGCCGCCTGCATCTGCTGGCCGAAGAAGGTGCCGTCGGACGCGATGCCGCTGCCGCCAAACTCCAGGTTGGCCCCGATCAGCAGGGGGATTTTGCTGTGCTCCTGGAGGTAGCGGTGGGTGGCCTGCATTTCAGCGGAATCCCCGCAGCGGTACATGATGCCGCCGATGTGGTGGGAGAGCATCACGCCCTCCAGATAGCCCGGGTCGCCGGAGTAGCCGATGGGCACAAAGAGCTGGCCGATTTTTTCCTCNTCGCTCATGGAGGACAGGGTCTGCTCCACCCATTGGATGTCCTCCTCCGAGAGGAAAAACGGATTTGCCCGCAGGTCGATCATGCCCGCACCTCCGTTGAAGCGTTTTTGCGGACGGGCCGCAGGAAACGGCGCAGAGTACCCTCGTTGCTGAGGTAAATGAGGAACAGCACCAGCAGCACCGCGTTGATGATGGACTGGGTGGAGGCGTTCAGCTCNTTGGAGAACACNGCGAAGGTGGAGTTGAGCATGGACATACACAGCGCCGCCAGCAGGAAGCCCAATTTCTCGTTGACNTACCGGCCGATGTAGCTGCCGATGAACATGGGCAGGAAGGCGGTGAACATGATGCTGATGGAGCCGAAGTTCAGGTTTCCGCCGTTGATGTTGGTGTTCCGGGCGGTGTTGAGGAAGCCCACCACACCCATCAGCGCGCCGCAGATGGCGTAGCAGCCNAGGGCGTTGGGCACCTCCCGCACGCCGGTGTTCACCGCCACCTTCTGNCCCTCCCGGAGGGCCTTGTAGTCNTAGCCGAATTTGGTGTGGTCGAAAATCAGCACCGTCAGGGCCAGCACCGCCNCGATAATCAGNAACGCGTAGACCCAGGTTCCGATNAAGCCGGACATGGACGCGTTCTGCACCTCCTGCATGACGTACCGCCCGCCGGTGATGGTGTAGGTGATCCCTTCAAAGATGAGGGTCACGCCCAGCGAGGTGATGATGGGCGGGATGCGCAGCNCCACGTAGAGCGTGCCGGAGAGCAGCCCCANCAGCGCCCCCACGATCACGTTGAACAGGAGCATACAGGGCGCGCTGCCCGCGCCGCCGCCCAGCAGGGCGAAGGTGATCTTCGCGCTGACCACCGAGGACAAAATCGCCATCGCGCCCAGGGAGAAGTCAAANCGCCCGCTGTTGAGGTTGATGGAAAGGGCCATGGTCGTGACCATAACGATGGCGGTGTAGACCACAAAGTTGTAAAAACTGGTCTGGTTGGCGATCATGGCCCTTCCGTTGACGGCGCACAGGGCAAGCAAAATGACNGCAAANGCGCAGGGGATCATCAGCGCGCCGCCGGAGCGCCGCCCCAGCTCTTTCCATGACAGTTGATTCGTATTCATGGTCAGCCTCCGTTATNGTTTANTGGTTCCGGGGGGCGGCCTGCCGCCCCCCGGAGAGATTGCGGTTATGTGTTGTNTAGGAGCGGTCGGCCTCGACGAACGCCTGGAAGTCGGCGTAGGTCACGCTGTCGCCGATCATGGTGTCCAGCAGCTCCTTGTTATAGATGGGGGAATCGCCCTGGTCGGCGCTGTAGTACTTGTCGAAGGAGGCGGTGTCGGTGGCCACCAGGTAGCTCTGGCTCACGGAGATGGCGGTGCCGCCCTCGCCCCGGATGGGATTGCCGTTGACCGCGTCNACCACAGCGGCAAAGATGGGGCCGATGCTGGAGGAGTACTTGCCGGCCAGATAGACCAGCTTGCCGTCGGCCATGGCGGCCTGGTTGCCGGAGGTGAAGGAGTCGATGTCGCTGAACTCGATGCCGGCGGTGTTGAGCTGCTGGGTGAAGAAGGTGGTGGCCATGCCCACGCTGAGGAAGGCGTCGGGCTGGGCCTGGATGGCGGCGTTCAGCTCGTCGGTGGTGGTCTCGCCGTAGCCCTGGAAGTAGGAGACCAGCTCCACGCTGCCGCCGGAGACCTTGCTGGGATCAACGCCCTGGTCGCCGAAGATCTGGCCCACGATGGCGCCCATGTCGGAGGCCCCGCCGTAGGTGGCGCCCATGCCGGCGATCACGCCGGCGGCGCGGTAGACGTGCATGGGATTGGGGATGAACGCGCCGTACATGGCGATGGTCTTGGCGCCCTTGTCAGCGAAGTACTTGCCCATGGCGTAGCCCGCCTCAAACTCGGTCTCCATGCTGGGGCCNACCTGGCCCACAAACCACTCGTTGGTCTTATAGGTCTCATACTGCTCGTCGTCCAGCATACCGGAGGCCACGGCGTAGAACAGCTTGTTCTGGGCGCAGGTCTCCACCTGCATGGCGCGGTCGGAGCTGGAGAAGGAGATGATCGCCTGGCAGCCCTGGGCGGCAAAGCGCTCGATGGCGGAGCGCTCCCCGGCGGCGTCGGTGAGCTGCTCGGTGTAGAGAAGCTCCACATTGTAGTTCTTGGCGATGTAGTTCTCGTAGTAGCTGCGGAAGCCCAGGGCCTCCTCGCCGCTGACGTCGGCCACCAGCACGCCGATCTTGATGGGCTTGGTGTTGGCGGGGGCNTGGNNCTGTTCCTCATTGCCGCCGGCAGGGGAATTGGCGGGGTCGGCGCTGTTTTCGGCGGACTTCCCGGCNCAGCCGGCAAACGCNCNCAGGATCAGCGCNGAGGCGAGNAGCAGNGCAAACAGTTTCTTNATGGACTTTTTCATCATGTCATCCTCCAAATTNNAATTTTATATTCAACGCCACGCGTCAAATAACGNTTTATCGGGGCAGCAGCTTGGTGCGGTAGTTGATGCTGGTCACNCAGACCACNGCCAGGAAGAANATNGCGCTGACGATCTGGGAGACGCCNTAGCCGGTGTTNCCGTCGATCAGGATTTTCAGGGTNTTGTTCAGCAGNATNTAGGAGAAGCCGCCCACCAGGGCCGAATAGATCTTGGAATTGGGCCCGCCGGAAATGGGCATACCGCCAAAGACNATGGCCACGATGATNTTCATGCCGATGCTGCTGGCNGTGCCCGTGGTCACNGAGGGNGTGTAGATCAGGGTGAGGAANGCCCCCAGNCCCACACCCAGGCCGGCCATCACAAAGGCGATGATGGTGTAGCGGTTCAGGTCGATGCCCGTGAGCTGGGCGCAGACGGGGTTGCCGCCCAGGAACTTCTGACGCCGGCCCACCTTGGTAAAGCTGAAAATGAAGATGGACAGGGCTACGAACGCCGCCAGGATCACCACCTTGAACCAGGGGGTGTCCAGGGGCCGGAGCAGGTCGCTGGGGATGCTGATGCCGCCCAGCGCGCCGCCGTTTTTGGTGATGATCTGCGCGGCAATGGCGGAGAGCACCGACATCATGGCCACCGTGGTGACGAACACCGGGATATGGAACACCGAGGCCAGCAGTGAGCTCAAAAGAGAGCATCCGATTGCCGTGGCCAGGATGACCAGAAGCATCAGCGGCAGGCTTTGGGTGGCGTTGTAGGTCATCACGCCCAGCGTGGCGCTGAACAGGGTGGACGCGCCCAGGCTGATGTCGAAGGAGCCCAGGGTGTAGATGAACACCGCGCCGGTGGCCACCACCGCCAGCACCACCGCCTCATTGAACACGATGTTGAGGTAGATATCCAGGCGGTAGCCCTTTGAGGTGACCGCCCAGCACAGCGCGGCCAGCAGGATCGCCAGGGCCGCCAGGGGCATCAGACGAACCAAAAGCTGCCGGAGCCGGTAGGATTTCTGTAAGGATTTTTCCGCTGCTTTCATGCCCTCGCCCCCTTAAATCATGTAGCCGATCACGTCGGCGTCGGTCAGCTCCGCACTGCGGAGGAATTCTTTTTCCACCCGGCCGTCCTTCATAATCAGAAGCCGGTCGCTCATGCCAATCAGCTCAGGCAGCTCCTCAGAGATCATGAGGATGGATTTCCCCTCGCCCTTCAGCTTCATCATCAGCTGGTACATGGCCTGTTTCACGCCGATGTCCACCCCGCGGGTGGGGCAGTCCAGAATCAAGATCTCACTGCCCCGTCCGATCCACTTGCCAAAGACCACCTTCTGCTTGTTGCCGCCGGAGAGCTGGGATACCTGCTGGTCCCGCCCGGAGCATTTGATGGACAGCTCGTCGATCTCCTTGTCCACATAGCGGCGCTCCCGGCTGCCCAGGATGATCCCCTTGGAGACCGCGTAGCGCTCCATCCCGGCGATGGCGATGTTGTCCTGGATGCTGGCGGACAGCGTCAGGGATTCCACGTCCCGATCCTTTGCCACATAGCCCAGTCCCTCGTCCATCGCGGCGGCCTCGCTGGTGATGGCCCTGCCGTTGACAGTGACCGAGCCTCGCTCCGGCTTGGCCGCGCCGAACAGCACCTTGCCCAGCGTGTGCATCCCGCAGTGGGACAGTCCGCCGACACCCACGATCTCGCCCTTATGTAAGGTGAGGCTGACGTCCTTCAGCTCCTCCCCCAGGCACAGGCCGCTGGCCGTCAGGGCCGCTTCCTCATTGGCCGAGGGGGTGAAGTCGCTGCGGTAGTAGTCGCCCTGGAGCTCCCGGCCGATCATGCTGGTGCGGATCTGGTCGGCGTCAAATTCTTCCTTCTTAAAGCTGCGGATGAGCTTGCCGTCCCGCAGGACGGTGAGGGTGTCGCACACCTCCATGATCTCCTCCAGGTCGTGGGAGATAAACAGCACCGCCCGCCCTTCGTCCCGGTAGCGTTTCATCAATTGATAGAGGATGGTGCGTCCGTCGTGGGAGAGGGCGGTGGTGGTCTCGTCCACCACCAGCAGCTTGGGTTCCTTCATGGCCACCTTGGCGATCTCCACCAGCTTTCGGGTCTGGAAGTCCAGCGCCGCCATGGGGGTCGCGCCCCGGACGTTCTGGATGCCGATGTCGGAGAGGGCTTTGTCCGCCTGGGCGTTCATTGCCTTTCGGTCGATCAGCCCCATACGGCGGAACTGACTGGTCTCGGCGAGGAAAATGTTTTCCGCCACTGTGACGCCGGGAATGGTACCGCTCTCCTGGACGATCATGCCCACGCCGTGGGCCAGGGCGTCGATCATGCTGGCCGGCGCCCAGGGTTTACCCAGAAAGGTCATGGTTCCCTCGTCCGCCTTCTGCATTCCGGCCGCAATGGAAGAAATCGTGGACTTTCCCGAGCCATTTTCACCGATCAGCCCCCGGATCTCGCCGGGATAGGCGTCCAGATCGACGCCGTCCAGCGCAATGGTGCTGGAGAACCGCTTGTGGATGCCCTTCATACTTAAAATTGGTGCGCCCATACCATCACCTCACGGAAAGTTTTGCGATTCAGGATGAAACCATTATACAAGGCATCGGACGGAACCTGTGAGGGGGGAAACTCCCCTTCTTACCCCTCTTTTTTATTTCTTTTTCAAAAAAGGCCGCTCCAAAACTCCAAAACGGAGGTTTAGGGCGGCTTCCCTCATGAAAAAACCAATGCTTTTGTGAAAATCGTTTGATTTTCTGCGTCTGTTTTTGTCATATATACACAAAAAGTTGGGCGGTATGGTTCATCTCAAACGGTCGGACGGAGCCTTATCCTGCCCTATCTGAACGTCAAACCGCAAAAGAGAACATTAAATTTTTAACCTCTTGTTCATTTTACTGCGTACATCTCTTATTTTTAATCTCTATTCCATAAAGCGCGGTCAGGAAGCAAGACTCACAGCGTGAAATGATCCTCGCCACATATCTTCAAAACGCTGCCTTGTCCAATATAGCCAAAACTTTATGGGGACATTTTTGCAAATCACCCAAAAAGCTGATTATCTTAACCAGAATGCGGACTTGAACCGATCATACGGCCTGACGCGGCAGCCGCTGAAGCACCAAACAACACAAAAAACACAGGGAAAGACGGTAAAGTTTCCATTGGGGTGGAGTGAAATAAAACTCTATAATTTAAGGTGTGAAGAGACGTTGAGTGTCACCGGCCCTGAAACTGATGGGGCCAGCGGAAGGAGGTGCCCCCATGAACGATACGCCCCCTGTGAGTTAGCCCGCCGCCAAGCGCGCCGATGACGGCGGGGGAACCAGGAAAACGGCGTTTTGGCAAACCATTGGAAACGATGGGACGCAAAGTTTTGGAGGCTGTGGAATCGAGGGGGATCACGCGACCCCTTCGACGCTATGCCAGTCCGACTGCGACTGAGCAAACCACGGGAAACCGTGGGACGGCAAAGCAATGGGGCCTAAGGATCGGCAGGAACATAATATCTTTTGCTCATCCGCATCTAAGGCAGCCCGGCTGCCGGATCCTTTGCGTCCGAAAAATGCAAAGAAAGGAAGAATACAATGAAAAAACTTAGCAAAATGCTGTCTGTTGTGCTGTCCCTGGCCATGTGCGCCGGCATGGTTATGCCTGCTCTCGCTGTTACATATGATATGGCTGACGGCAATGTGTCCATTGAAACCAGAGAGGATGGCACCATCATAAGCTGGCAGAGATGGCACGAGACGTACAACAGCCGGGAAACCGCGTGTGAGGACAGCCAAATCACCATCACGCAAAGCCCGCAGAGCAATTGGATGTATACCGTTCATGTGGGTGAAAATGTCAAAGGCGCCGACATCACGCTGAAAGATGTCAGCCTGACCGGTGGCTTAAGCTTTGGAAGCGGCGATATGGAAGGGACTGGAGCCACGATCGCCATCGAAAAGGGTTCCGATGTAACCATTGAGCTGGACGGAGAAAACAAGCTTACCGCCAGTAATGGAAAGGCCGGCCTGTATGTGGCGGAGGGCGCTTCCGTTACCATCAAAGATGACAACGGCGATGGCTCCCTGGTGGCAACGGGCGGTGCTGGCACCAAAGACGGTAAAAACGGCGGCGGCGCGGGCATTGGCGGCAATGGCGGAAGCGCCGCGGGCGACATCACCATCACCGGCGGTACGGTGACCGCTATCGGCGGCAACAGCACCAATAACGGTTATAACGGCGGCGGCGCAGGCATTGGCAGCGGTGCCAGCAAGGTGAACAGCACGAATGGCAGTGTCATCTCCAACAGCAGCGTTGGCGATATCACCATCACCGGCGGCACAGTCAACGCTATGGGCGGCGCGGGCACCGGCTATAATGGCAGCGGCGCGGGCATCGGCTCCGGTGCCAACGGCACAGCCGGTAACATCAATATCAGCGGCGGCGAGGTGACCGCCACCGGCGGCAACTATGGCCCCACCGGGATTGGGGCCCTGTCCGGCAGCGGCGCCGGTATCGGCGCGGGTTCCGGCAAGGGTTCCCATGTGGATCAGATTACCATCAGCGGCGATGAAACCAAGGTGACCGCCACCGGCGGCAACCATGGCGCCGGTATCGGGTCGTCTTACGCTTCTTCGGTTGATGAGATCAATATTTCCGGGGGCGAAATCAATGCCACCGGCGGAACGTATTCCGCGGGCATCGGTGCCGGGCGCGGCGGGTGGTTCAATGACAATACCCCTGAGCTGTTTGATGATTCCGAGGTTGAAACCATTCATATTTCCGGCGGCAATGTGACCGCTGTGGGCGGCAAGTATGGCGCCGGCATTGGTTCCGGTACGGGCTTTGGCAAAGACGGTTCCGAGTCTAAGGCCAATACCGTCAACATCAGCGGCGGTACGGTGACCGCCACCGGCGGCGCCAGCAGCGCGGGTATCGGCACCGGCTGGGCTGGTACTACCGGTGACATTGAGATCAGCGGCGGCAATGTGACTGCCAACGGCGCCAGCAAGGGCGCCGGTATCGGTACCGGCAACGGTGGCACTGCCAATGAGATCGAAATCAGCGGCGGTAAGGTGACCGCCAATGCCGGGGACTATGCCGCCGGTATCGGCTCCGGCTGGAAGGGCACGGCCACGCAAATCGAGGTCAGCGGCGGCGACGTGACCGCCATCGGCGGACTGTATTCCGCGGCCATCGGCGCGGGCTACCAGGGTTCGTTCAGCGCGGTCAGCATCACCGGCGGCGACATTGTGGCCCAATCCGGCAAGTGGGCTTCCGCCATCGGCAACGACTACTACGGAACAGGCGGCACCATCGCCATCAAGGGCGCCAACAGCCTGATCGCGCTGGGCGACAGCTTCTTTGCCGTTGACACCCGCAGCAACACGGCCGGCGTTGAACAGACCATCCTGAACGGCCGGTTCCTGGCGAACGCCGACGGCCTGAGCAAGGTGAATGAGGTCGAGTTTGTTATCGTGGACGCCAAGGGCAATGAGGTCAAGCACTTCACCCTGAAGCCCCAGAGCGAGACCAATATGTACGAGACCTTCGCGGTAAACCTGCCCGAGGGCGGCACATATTATGTGTTCTGCCAGGGGGACTACGATCATTCCATCGCCGGGTATGAAAGCGACGGCAAGCAGGTGGCGTATGTCATCAGCGAGGGCAATATGCTCACCGCCGACCTGATGCAGTTCCCGTCCTTTGACGTGAGCTACAGCTTCGTCAGCGGCACGGAGGGCCAGGAACTGCCCGAGAGTATTACCGCGCCCGCCACCGAGAGCGGCAGGAAAATGACGCTGGATCAGCTGAATGGGCTGATTGCCGGTGACGGCGCCTACAGCGACGTTAAGGCCAACGGCGGCACCTGGCATTTTGACGGCTGGGATGTGGGCAAATCTGCCATCAACGACAATGGCATCCTCACAAGCGCGGAACTGGTTGGCACCTGGAGCTTTACGCCTGACCAGCCGGCCCCCACCCCCGACCCTGTGACCAACCCCACGGTGGAAATCGACGACGTGGACGTCCCACTGTCCGGCATCTTCACCCGGGCGGACGCCATTGGCTACCTGTGGGAGCAGAGCGGCAGCCCCGAGTGGGAGCTGTCCGACTTTGAGGACGTGCCCGAAGATCACTATTGGGCCGTGGCCATCGGCTGGGCCCAGGACATGGGCATCGCCCTGCCTGACGAGGACGGCAATTTCCGTCCCGACGAGCCTGTGCTGCGCTCCGTGGAAGATCTGGAAATCGACCCCGAGGGCGAGCTGCAGGAGTTCCTGAACCGCTACGCCGTGTACGCCGGCATTGAGCTGGACGAGGGTGAGCTGTTCATCGAGCTGGCCGGCGACCCGGACGACATCATTATGGCCGAGGAAGCTCAGGTCATCTTTGACGACTTCTTCGCCAAGCTGGAGCTGGCTCTGGCCCAGGCGGCGTAAGTTAAGCCTAAATCGAAACAGCAAACCGCAGAAAAGGCCCCAGGACAATGTCCCGGGGCCTTTTTTCTGCCAGAAACAAGCAAAACGCGTTTGCCCCTCTTGACTTGCTTCATCGGCTTTTTCCGTTGTCTAGTTCGGGACGGCCCCTTTGCACATTGTACAAAAGGTTGAGGATGCGGCAAAGTCCCGGAAGCGTGCGGAGGAGAAACTGCACGACAAATTTCTGGAGGAATTCGCTAGGGGCATAAAAACGCTGACCGGCTGATTCTAAAAACGAAAGGGGACGGCGGTAGCACCATGAATGGTGCAATAGCGCCCTGGTGGGCGCCCGCTGACGGGGATGCTGACGGCGCGGGGTGACAGGACGTTGGCGATTGGCAAACCATTGGAAGCGGTGGGACGGCAAAGCTACGGGACTGAGGTCGTCACCCCGGTCCCATGTTAAATATAGCCAAAACTTTATGGGAACATTTTTGCAAATCATCCAAAAAACTAATTATCTTAACCCAAAGGCAGACTTGAGCTGATCATGAGGCCCGGTGTGGCAGCCGATGAGGAACCAAACAACACAAAAAGCACAGGAAAAGACAGTAAAGCTTCTATTGAGGTGGAGCGAAATAAAAATCTATAATTTAAGGTATAAAGAGGCGCTGGGTGTCACCGGCTCTGAGGTTGATGCCACCAGTGGGAGGAGGTACTGACATGAAGGATATGCCCCCTGTGAGTTAGCCCGCCGTCAAATATGCCGATGGCGGCGGGGTGACAGAGCATTGGCAATTGGCAAACCATTGGAAACGATGGGACGCAAAGTTTTGGAGGCTGTGGAATCGAGGGGGATCATGCGAGCCCCTCGATGCTATGCCAGTCCGACTGCGACTGAGCAAACCACGGGAAACCGTGGGACGGCAAAGCAATGGGGCCTAAGGATCGGAAAGAATATAGTATCATTTGCTCATGGGGTATACCCCATGAGCCCGTCCCTGAAGGAAAGGAACGGGCTCATCCGCATCTAAGGCAGCCCGGCTGCCGGATCCTTTGCGTCCGAAAAATGCAAAGAAAGGAAGCAAAAAATGAAAAAGCTGAACAAAGTGTTGTCTGTGGGCCTGTCCCTGGCCCTTTGTCTGTCCATGCTGCCCATGTCCGCGTTTGCGGCGGGCAATCCTCACCTGACCTGCGAGCAGTCTGTACACGAGCACGATGACAGCTGCTATGAGCAGGTGTCATGCACCTTGGGTCACACCCACAGCCTTGAGAGCTGCGGTGCGACCGGCTACACGGATGACGAGCATACGCACACGGAGGCGTGCTACACGGACGATTTGACTTGCACGACGCCCGAGCATACGCATGACAGCAGCTGCAATGGGTGCCCTTATGGATATACACACCAACACAGCAATGCGTGCTACGACCGTCTTAGCGGTAATCTTGTGTGCGGCAAAGAAATACACTCCGAAGCCGAGCACAACAACATTTGCCTCAGGGGGCTCGGGGGGTGGCAATGCGGCAAAACCGAGCATACCCATACGGCTGACTGTCATGAGAAGCAGTTGACCTGCGGGAAGGGTGCGCATACCCACGATGACAATTGTGTTGCCGGGTGGGCCTGCGGCAAGGCCGAGCACGACCACTCCAGCGGGTGTAATGACCATAAGGAGCTGGTCTGTAACGTCGGCGAGCACACCCACACGGACGCGTGCTACAGCGCCTGCGCTGACAACAACAGCGACCACAACTGTGACATCTGCGGCGCTAAGCTGAGCGAGCACAACGCCGAAACCATCCCCGGTAAAGCGGCCACCTGCACGGATACCGGCCTGACCGAGGGCTCCAAGTGTTCCGTCTGCGGCGAGACCCTCATGGCCCAGACTGAGATCCCCGCCACCGGCCACACTCCCGAGACCATCCCCGGCAAAGCGGCCACCTGCACGGATACCGGCCTGACCGATGGTTCCAAGTGTTCCGTCTGCGGCGAGACCCTCACGGCCCAGACTGAGATCCCCGCCACCGGCCACAACTACGGCGATTGGACTGTTGTCACCCCCGCCGCGCCGGGCGTTAAAGGCTTGGAGCGCCGCGAGTGCCAGAATGAGGGCTGCGACGCCTTCGAGGAGCAGGTGATCGCTGCCCAACCCATCGAGATCCCTGATGATGACACCCCCCTGGCTAACCAGCCCGATGACGATGAGGTCGAGATCGACGATGTGGACGTGCCTCTGGCCGGCCTGTTCACCCGTGCGGACGCCATCGGCTACCTGTGGGAGCAGAGCGGCAGCCCCGAGTGGGAGCTGTCCGACTTTGAAGACGTCCCCGAGGATCACCAGTGGGCCGTGGCCATCGGCTGGGCCCAGGATATGGGCATCGCTGTGGCCGACAAGGACGGCAACTTCTGTCCCGACGACCTGGTGCTGCGCAGCGTGGAGGACATCGAGCTCAGCCCCGAGGGCGAGCTGGAGCAGTTCCTGAACCGCTACGCCGTATACGCCGGCATCGAGCTGGACGAGGGCGAGCTGTTCATCGAGCTGGAAGGCAGCTGGGACGACATCATCATGGGCGAGGAAGCTCAGGTCATCTTTGACGACTTCTTCGCCAAGCTGGAGCTGGCTCTGGCCCAGGCGGCGTAAATCACGGGCCAATCAGTAACGAGGGCCAATCCATTCTATTGGTTATCCTTCTTGTTCAAAAAGGCTGCCCCAAAGCTCCGTTTGGAGCTTTGGGGCAGTCCCCTCATGAAATTGGAACACGTCATATTACCATAGAAGCATTAAAATTTTGACCTCTATATTACTTGTGTAATATTCCCTTGTATTTTTCATCTCAACTCGATAAAATAAAGATAGGGGGGCGAGGGTATGCAATATGAGATGATCGATTTTTCCGCCTATATGCCTGTACGCTGCACCATGCACCATCTGGGCCATATCGGCCGGCACCTTCATGACCATTTTGAGCTGCTGTTTGTTCTGAGCGGCAGCTGCACCGTTTTGGTGGGCGGACACCCGGTCTCGCTTCGGGCGGAGGACATCCTCACCATTGACGGGCACATCCCCCATGAATTAAGGGGCGTGGACTGCAGCGTGATCTCGGTGCAGTTTGAGCAGTCTCTCTTTGAGAAAACGCTGCCGGAGCCCAAGCACCCCCGCTTTGACTGCAACAGTGCTGAACAGGGGAACAACGCCGCTTTCGACCACCTGCGCCGTCTGATTGCCCGGCTGGTCAAAAACAACGTGGAGCAGCAGGAGGGCTATCCCCTTCGGAACTGGTCGCTGGTCTACGAGCTGATGGACGAGCTTTACAACAACTTCCGGGTGGATTCCTCTCCACGGCAGGACGCCAAAGCCCACCGCTATGCCGCGCGGATTGCCGACATCACCTCCATCATCAACGCCAACTATACCCGGAGCTTTACACTCACCGAGCTGGCGAGCCGGGTTCATCTGTCCGTTCCATACCTGTCAAAATTTTTCGAGCAGCAGTTTGGTATGACATTCCTGGCCTGTCTGACCAAGGTGCGGCTTAACCACGCCGTGGAGGAGCTTCTGTACACCGGGAACACCATTGAGGCTATCTCGGAGCACAGCGGCTTTCCCAATTCCCATGCCTTTGTCCAGGCATTCAGAAAGGAGTACGGATGCCTGCCCAGCGTCTACCGCCGGGACTTCCAGCGCAAAGAGCAGCCCCAGGCAGCGGTGGAACAGCATGACTATATGGCCAGCCTGAAAAAGTATTTAGACGTCCCCGAAAGCACCGCTCCCACGGGTCAGGCCGTGGTCTGCGCCGGGACGTGCAGCGCCGCCGAACCGGTCAGGGAACTGCGCCACTCCTGGCGGTTCCTGCTGAACGTGGGCCGTGCCGCCGATTTGCTGTACTCCGATGTGCAAGAGATGGTGCGGCAGGTTCAGCGAGAGATCGGCTTTTCCTATGTGAAACTCAGCGGTGTTTTGTCCGATGAGCTTCATCTGTGTACCCGAAACGCGGCGGGAGATCTGGCATACAGCTTCGCTTATCTGGATAAGGTTCTGGATTTTTTGCTGGGTGTGGGGCTGCGCCCGCTGGTACAGCTCTCGTTCATGCCCGCCGCCCTGGCCAAGAATCCCGGCAAGCATCTGTTCGGCCACTTGGTCAGCGAGCCCCGGGACATGGACGAGTGGATTGCCCTGGTGGAAGCAGTGGTGCGGCATATGCTGGAGCGCTATGGGAAGACGGAGGTACGTCGGTGGCTGTTCTGTGTCTGGACACAGCCGGAAACGCCGAAATATATGTATGGCTTTTCCAGCGACGACGCCTTCTATCAGTTCTACCGGCGCACCTACCTGGCGGTGAAGGGCTGTGACAGCGGCCTGACGTTTGGGCCATCGGCCTCCTATTATGTTGTCAGGCCGGACTATACCAACTGGTATCTCCCCTTTTTGGACTGGAGCGCTGAAAACGGTTGTGAACCGGATTTTCTGAACTTCACCTATTATGATACGATTTTGATGGATACGATCCAGGAGGGGCAAAACGGCAAGGAGACGTTCGGCTTTGTGGGCTCCATGAGGCTCAACCCGGAGCCAGACGGGTTTCAGCGCTTTGTCAATCAGGCACTGGGGGAGGTCCGCCGCCTGGGCTGGAAAAAGCCGGTGTATGTGACGGAGTGGAACTCCACCCCCAGCCAGCAGGATCTGCTGAACGACACCTGTTTCAAATCCTGCTATATCGCCAAGTGTATTTTGGAGAGCTATGACAAGCTGGACAGCTTCGGCTACTGGTCGCTCACCGACTGGATGGGGGAGGCGCCCCTGCCGGAGAACCTCTTTTTCGGAGGTCTGGGTCTGTTCACCGTAGGCGGCATCCCAAAGTCGGCTTACCATGTGTTTCGGATGCTCCGCCGCTTGGGGGATGAGCTGCTGGGGCAGGGCCCCGGCTGGTTTGTCACCGCTGGAGACGGCGGATATCAGGTTATGCTCTATAACTACCGCCATTTTTCCCGTCTCTACGCCATGGGAGAGCGGTTCGACATGACGTTTACCGAGCGGTATACCCCATTTTCCCCGGAGCAGGCCATGGACACCCACCTGCGGATCGAGGATGTGGAGGACGGGGAGTATCTGGTGCAGGAAACCATTTTGAGCCGTCGGCACGGCAGCGCCTTTGACATTTGGAGTTCTATGGGCGGTTTAGAGCCGGAGGGTCGGGAAGAGCTGGACTATATCAAGGCCAGGGCTACTCCGGCTATGCGTAAATTTACGGTGGAGGCCCGCCATCACGCTTTAGAGCTGGACGCATGGCTGGATATGCTGGAGGTTCGGCTGCTGCTGATCCATAAGCGGTGAGCGCATTTTTGCCGCCCTTTGCAGCTTTTCTGTGGCATAGACTTTTGCTGGCAGCACTTGTCACCAGCGCTGCCCTCCACGGTGTAAACAGAACTTCACCGCAAACAAATCAACCGCCCTGTACCGGTTTCGGCACAGGGCGGTTTTTGACACCCGCTATCAGGCGTTCTCCATGAAGTTTTTCAGCGGCCGCGGCCCTCCTCCCCATCGCCGCGGCGTTCCAGCCGCTGGACCCAGTCGGACGATAGCTTGTCCAGCAGGCTTTCCAGCAGCTTCTGTTCCTCGGGCGTGAGGGAGGAGAACAGCTCCGCCCGGCGGCGGAGAATGTGCTCCTCATCCCTTTGAGCAACCCAGGCCCGCCCCCGCTCTGTGATGGACAGGGACACTTTCCGCCGGTCCTCCTCGCTGCGTACCCGGACGATCAGCCCCTTGTCCTCCAGCTTGGCGGCGATCTCACTCATGGAGCCCGCCTGGATGCCCAGCAGATCCTGGAGTTCCTTCTGGGGCATCTCCCCCCGTTGGCATAGGGTGCGCAGAATTCTGCCCTGCCCCCGCCGCTTGCCCAGGCAGTGGGAGAGAAGCCGCCCGCACTGTTCAAACTTCCCCGCCAGGTCGCCCCGGTCTGGGGTTGATTCCTGGCAGTGACGGCAGCTGCCATGTCCGTGATCCCGGCCTTTCATTTGCCGTGGCCCTCATGCCTGCGGCGGCGCTTTTCGCCGTTGTGACCGTGATGACCGTGGCCGCGGCGGCCGCCATGGCCATTGTTTTTCATCACTTCGTCCATATCAAAAAATCTCCCTCAGCACTTTTATTAGGCACCTTGTAATCATCTTACCGCACAGGCGGTGAAATGTCAAGAGAAATATTTCGGTGCCTTGACAAATGAATTTGAATGTGCTACCATTTATTTCATTAGGTACCATGAAAACACATATGATTCATTTAAAAATAGAAGGTGAACCACTTTGCGACTGCTGTTTCGGGCCATGGGCCGCTACAAAAAGGCCGTGGCTATATGTATTGTAATCAAGCTGTTCGGTACGCTCAGCGAGCTGCTGCTCCCCTATATCCTGGAGCACATCATCGACAATGTGGCCCCGCTGGGCAATCTGTGGTTGGCCATTCTGTGGGGGCTGCTGATGTTTGCCGCCGCTGTGGTCTGCCGCCAGCTCAACGTCACCGCTAACCGCCGGGGCATTGCGACCGCCCACCGGGTGAGCTACGACATCCGCCAGGAGCTGTTCCAAAAGACGGCCAACCTGTCCGGCAGCCAGTTCGACGCCTTCGGCCTGCCCTCCCTCATCAGCCGGATGACCAGCGACAGCTACAATGTCCAGTCCGCCGTGCAGCAATTCCAGACCCTGTGCGTCCGGGCCCCTATGCTGCTCATCGGCGGCGTGTGCGTCTCGCTGGCGATGGACTCCTCCCTGGCCATGATCCTGGTGGCCATGCTGCCGGTGCTCATCGCGGTGGTGCTGGCGGTGTCCGCCAAGGGCCTTCCTATGTACCGCAGGGTGCAGCAAAAGCTGGACGTTGTGGTGCGGGTCATGCGGGAGAACATCACTGGCATCCGGGTGGTGAAGGCCCTGTCCAAAACCGAGTACGAAAAACGCCGCTTCGCCCAGTCCAACCAGGATATGACGGACAGCGACATCGCCGCCGGCACCGTGATGGCCATCCCCTCCCCCTTTATGCAGCTGTGCCTCAACGGGGGGCTCACCCTGGTGGTGCTGTTTGGGGCGCGGCGGGTAAACGCCGGGGTGATGGAGCCTGGCGTGATCCTGGCCTTCCTCACCTACTTCAACATGATCACCATGGGGGTCATGGGCCTGTCCCGCATCTTCATGACCATGAGCCGCGCCGGGGCCAGCGCCGACCGGATCGACCAGGTCCTTCAAACAGAGGCGGATCAACGCACCCTGTCCGCCGATGATGCCCTCACTCCCGCCGGGGATGAATTCATCCGCTTCGAGCACGTCAGCTTCAGCTATGGCGAGGGGGACGGCGGCTCCGCCGGGTTCGCCGGGGAGGAGCGGGAAAAAGCGCTTACCGACATCAGCTTCGCCTTGAAAAAGGGTGAGAGCCTGGGCATCATCGGCCCCACCGGCTGCGGTAAGAGCACCATCATCTCTCTGCTCATGCGCTTCTATGACGCCCAGGACGGCGGCGTGTTTGTGGACGGCAGGGACGTGCGCACCTATGAAAAGGACGAGCTGCGCCGGAAATTCGGCGTATGCTTCCAGAACGACATGGTGTTCCAGGACACCCTGCGGGAGAACGTCCGCTTTGGCCGGGATGTGGATGACGCCGCCTTCCGGGCCGCCATTGAGGACGCCATGGCGGCGGAGTACATCGACGCGCTGGAGGACGGCTCCGAACATCAGGCTGCCATCAAGGGGGCTAACCTGTCCGGCGGGCAGAAGCAGCGTCTGTTGGTGGCCCGGGCTTTGGCGGCAAAACCGGAGATTTTGGTGCTGGATGACAGCTCTTCCGCCCTGGACTACAAGACCGACGCGGCCATGCGCCGTGCCATCCGGGAAAACCATGAGGACGCCACCCTCATCATGATTGCCCAGCGGGTCAGCTCCATCATGGGCATGACCCATATCCTGGTGATGGACAACGGGAAGTGCGTGGGCTACGGCACACACGAGGAATTGATGGAACGCTGTCCCGCATACCGGGAAACTTATCAAGTACAGATGGGTGAGATGGGCCGCAAATAGCACGATTGCATTTGGTAAACCACGACATAGAGGAGAGATTTCATATGCCAGGACCGGGAGACCGGGGCGGCGTGAAGGCCAAGCCCCGTGACGCAAAAGGCGCGCTGCGGCGCATCCTGCGCTACTTAATGGAATACCGCTGGTGGGTGCTGCTGTTCCTCTTCTGCACCTTCCTGAGCAATATCGGCAACCTGCTTGGCCCCCAGTTCGCCGGGGAAGCCATCGGCGTGGTGGAGGAGGGCTATAAGCTGGGCCCCGGCCACGTGGACATGGCCGGGGTGCTGCACTACGCCCTCCTCATGCTGTTCTGCTATGTGGGCGGCAGCGTCATGAGCTTTTTGGTGAGCATCGGCATGATGCGGGTGGGCCGGCGGGTGGCCCAGAATATGCGCCGGGACGTGTTCAACAAGCTGATGACCCTGCCGGTGGGCTACTTCGACCGCAACCAGGCCGGCGACATCATCAGCCGGGTGAGCTATGACGTGGACGTGGTGTGCACCAGCCTGTCCACCGACGTGATCCAGATCATCACCAGCACCGTGACGGTGGCGGGCAGCTTTATCATGATGTGCGTCATCTCTCCGCCCCTGGTGCTGTGCATGGCGGCGACCATCCCCGCATCCATCCTGTTCACCAAGCGGATGAGCAAAAAAACAAGGCCGCTCTACGCAAAGCGCAGCGCCGCTTACGGGGCTATGAATGGCTTCGCCGAGGAGATGTTCACCGGCCAGCGCACCATCCTGGCCTACGCCCAGGAGGACCGGGTGTGCAGTGACTTCAGCGCAATCAACCGCACCGCCGCCGAGGCGTACCGGGACGCGGACGGCATGGGCATGACCATGGGACCAACGGTGGGTATGATCTCCAACTTCGGCCTGGCCGCCATCGGCACCGGCGGCGCTATCCTCTATATGCTGAACATCGTGGGGCTGAAGCAGATCTCGTCCTTCGTGCTCTACTCCCGGAAGTTCTCTGGGCCCATCAACGAGATCTCCAACATCATCAGCGAGATCTTCTCCGCCCTGGCCGCGTCGGAGCGGGTGTTCCGCCTGCTGGACGAGCCTGAGGAGGTCAAGGACATCTACGGCGCGGCGGAGCTACCCGATTGCCAAGGCCATGTGAAGGCCGAGGATGTGAGCTTCGGCTATATCCCGGGCAAGACCATCCTCCATGGCCTGAACTTCGAGGCCAAGCCGGGCCAGACCGTGGCCATCGTGGGCCCCACCGGGGCGGGCAAGACCACCATCATCAACCTGCTCATGCGGTTTTATGACCCAGAGGGGGGCTGCATCTACGTGGATGGGGCGGACAACCGGGCCTACACCATGGAATCCCTGCGGCGCAGCTACGCCATGGTGCTCCAGGACACCTGGGTGTTCCGGGGGACCATCTTCGACAACATCGCCTACGGCAAAGAGGATGCCACCATGGAGGAGGTGGTAGCCGCCGCCAAGGCCGCCCGCATCCATAATTACATCATGCGCCTGCCCCAGGGCTACCACACTGTCATCAGCGAGGACGGCGGCAACATCTCCAAGGGACAGAAGCAGCTGCTGACCATTGCCCGGGCCATGCTGTACGACACCAATATGCTGATTTTGGACGAGGCCACCTCCAACGTGGACACCAACACCGAGCGGCAGGTGCAGAAGGCCATCCGCTCCCTCATGGCGGGCAAGACCTGCTTCGTCATCGCCCACCGGCTGTCCACCATCCAGAACGCCGACCACATCCTGGTGGTGGATCACGGCGACGTGGTGGAGCAGGGCACCCACGAGACGCTTATGCTCCAAAAGGGCTTCTATTACAAGCTGTATGCCAGCCAATTCGGATAAGGTGTTCCGACCTATCCGGCCCGGCACAAAGAAGGACAGGAGGGACGGCGGCCGCACGAGCTGCCGCCCCTCCTGTTGGTTTGCGGCGCGAACGGGAACCGCACCTGCCGGATCAGGTCCGCGAGCTGATATATCGGGCGGCGAAAAAGTAGAATATTTCGATTTCCTTTTTGCGGAAAGTGTGCTATCATAGAGTTGACCCAGGATCGCGGCATACCATTTTGAGCTCGGCGCTGGGAAGGAGAACTTCCAACGAGAATGATACATCACAATTTGATGTATCATATTGGATAAAGGTCGGATGTACTCTGATGAAAACATAGAAAAGCAAATGAAATCTGGATTCATTATACGAGGTGATATTTAATGGCAAAAAAGGAAAATGCAAACACCGGCAAAAAGCGTAAAGCCCCCGCGGTTGCGGCAAAGCGCAAGATACAGGCCGCCGAAAAGAGCAAAGTGGAGGAACCGATCGAGGAGGTCAAAGCGCAAGCCCCCAAAGCTGAGGAAGTGGCCGTTGAGGCCCCGCCAAAGGCAAAGCGCAAAAAAGCAGTCCAGAAAGAGGTACTGGAGACGGCGAACATGGAAGCCGCCGCAGAAAAACCTTTGGCTGCGGAGCCCGTGGAAGCCACTGTGGAAGCGCCTTCGGCGGTGGAACCCGTGGAAGCCGCCACGGAAGAACCTTCGGCAACAGAGCCGGTGAAAGCCGCCACGGAAGAACCTTCCGCCGCGGAGCCCGTGGAAACAGCCGTGCCGGAAGAAACCTATACAACCCCCAGAAGAAGCGTCGCGTTTATCGGCTCGGAATGTTATCCCTTTGTCAAGACCGGGGGCCTGGGCGACGTGATGTACGCGCTCCCCAAGGCGCTGGTGAAGCAGAACTGTGATGTGAAGGTCATCCTCCCGCGGTACAAATGCATCCCGTGGGAGTATCAGGAGAAAATGATCTACCGCGGCTCCTTTGAGATGGACCTTTGCGCGGACGGCCGGTCTTTTTATGTGGGCATCATGGAGTATGTCTGGGACGGCGTGGTATATGATTTCATTGACAACGAGGAATTCTTCAGCAATGGCAATCCATATACCAATCTCATTGATGACATTCCGAAATACTGCTATTTCGCCAAAGCGGCGCTGGCGGCGCTGAACTATATGGATTGGATCCCCAACATCATCCATTGCCACGACTGGCAGGCCGCACTGGTTCCAGTCTATCTGAGGACCCAGTTCGTCAACACAAAGCTGACCACCGCAAAGACCATCCTGACCATCCACAACCTGCGCTTCCAGGGGATTTACAACATTCCGACCATCCATTACTGGTCCGGGCTGCCGGATTATGTCTTTAACAAGGACGCCTTAATGACCGGCTGGACCGACGCGAATATGCTGAAGGGCGGGCTGACGTACTCCAATATCATCACGACGGTGAGCCAGACCTATGCGGGCGAGATCCAAAGCCCGTACTACGGCGAGGGGCTGGACGCCCATCTGCGGTATCATTCCGGCAAGCTGCGCGGCATCGTGAATGGCATCGACTACGACATTTGGAATCCTGATACGGATGCCAGGCTGTATGCCAATTACAACATCACCAATGTGCTGGACAAGAAAAAGGAAAACAAGCGCAAGCTCCAGGAGGAGCTGGGGCTGGTTCAGGACGACCACAAATTTGTGATCGGGCTGATTTCCCGGCTGACAAACCAGAAGGGACTGGATCTGGTCAACGCCATTCTTCCGCAGGTCATGGACGAGCATACGCAGATTGTGGTGCTGGGCACCGGGGACTGGGTATATGAGAACTCTTTCCGGTATTATGAGGGCGCCTACAAGGGGAATGTGTGCTCTAACATCATGTACGACGAGACACGGGCCCATAGGATCTACGCGGGCGCGGACGCCCTGCTGGTGCCGTCCCAGTTTGAGCCCTGCGGACTGACGCAGCTGATCGCCATGCACTACGGCACGATCCCCATCGTCCGGGAGACCGGCGGTCTGAGGGATACGGTGGAGCCCTACAATATGCACTTCAATTGGGGCAACGGGTTCACGTTTGACCGTTACGACGCCGGCCTGCTGCTGGACGCCATCAACAGGGCCAAAACATTCTATTTTGAAAACCGCTGGTGCTGGGATGAAATGGTACAGCGGGATATGGATAAAGACCTGTCCTGGGAGAACTCCGCAAAGCAATATAAGGATCTGTATTTGGAATTGACCTGGTAAAAGGCGGTCGGTATACCAAATGGGCAAACAGATGATAGGGGGACAGACCATGGATTATTTTGACAAAATCGACTTACAGGAGTGCCCCTGTTGCGGCAGCGTAGGGAGCATTGAGGAGGAGGGCGGCTGGTGTGTATATGTCCAGTGCGGGTACTGCGGGGCCCACACTGCGGAACTCTCTTATAAAAATGAGGCCGAACGCCAGGATGCCGCCCAGAAGGCAGCGATAAACTGGAACCTCAGGAAGGTCATCTACCCTGGCCCCGGGGAGTGACAAAGATGAAACAGACAGCGAAACGCCTATCGGCGTTTCGCTGTCTGTTTTTTATGCAGTTGTGCCCGTCAGAGCGTCTCCCCGCCCGCCGCGCCCAGCAGTTCCCGTGCATAGGGCAGCTCCAGGATGGCGGCGCATAGGGTGTGCCACTCCTCCAGCTTGTGGTTCCGGCGGGCGTAATAGATGTTGGCCAGCACCTCGTAGTTCAGCGCCACGGTGCGCATCTGGTTGTAGCTGGAGGGGAGCAGCTGGATCAAGTCGTACCAGTCCGCCTTGTCCTTGTCCGCCACATAGCGCTGACGCACCGTCTCCAGATATCCCACGTACCGCTCAAATTCCGCCAAAGATGCGGAGGTGAGGTGATCGGTGGAGAAGTCACCCGGCTCCAGGGGCTTGGCGTGGAGCTTGTGCATGGTGGAGGTGGAGTTGGCCACGGTGCCTATCTTGTAGGTGTCGAACTCCTTCCACCAGTACATGGGGGCGGTGATGTCCATGGACACGAAGATCTGCCGGATAAATTTCCGGTGGTCGCTGCCCGCCGCGCACAGACGCACCGCGAGAGAGAGGTCGTTCTCCCCCAGCACATACCGTCCGCCCTCATAATAGCTGTCTGATCGCTCCCAGCTGTTCAGGGGGTTGCGGGCCCCCCGCATGGCGTTTTCCAGATTCATCACGCTGACGCGCTCCACTTTCAGCACAAAAAGCCCTCCTTCAAAAAAGGAGCGCCGCCCGCCAGGGCGGCGCTCCCATCGGTCAGTTGCTGGAAATATATTCGCCCATGATGTAGCCGGTCATGGTGGCCCCGCCGCTTCCGGCGAAGCTGATCTGATACCAGCCGTTGCCCGCGTCAGCCACCACGGTGACGGTCTGGCCGTTGAGCAGGCTGGCGATGGGGGGATTGGACGTGCTCGGGTCGGGGCGCACCCGCAGGCCGCCGTCCGCGCCCACAATGGTGCCCGTCCGCCCCACAACGGGGCCGGTGGTGGTGTTGGGCGCCTGGGTGGTGACCGCGGGAGGATCGGTGACCACAGGGGTGGTGGGCTGGGCAGATCCGTCCCGCCGCTGGGATTGGGCGCGCACCACGCACTGGACGGATACGCCGTCAGCCGAGGCGGTGATATACACGTTGTGGAACGCGCCGCTGTTGTTCACGTTGGCCACCAGGCCGGTGGCGCTCACCGTGACCCACTCCGGGTTGGAGGAAGTCCAGGTCACAGTGCCCGCCCAATCCGCCGGAGTGAATTTGGGCGCGAGCTGATAGGACTCGCCCACCCACAAGGTGAAGTCCTCGGCCAGCCGGCCGTCAGAGCCATAGAGCGCCATGCCGGTGAGCGTGGACTGCACGGGGGTGGTGTCCACCGGCGGCAGGTCGGGCGTGGGATCCACCGGGGCGGTGGGCAGGGTCACGGTGCCGCTGGGCTCCACGCTGGCGGGGGGCTGGGACTGGGAGGCGTCTGGGTTGGGGTTCTTCTTGCCGTGGAGCTGGGGATAGATGACGGTAAACACAATGATGAGCGCCGCCACGATGATGACCAGCGAACACAGGAAGGTGATGAGCCGGGGCCAGTTGATGGGGGGCAGATCGACGCTGCGCCCGCCCTGCTTGGGGGCCAGCCGCTTGCCCGCCTTGGGCTTGGGGGCGTAGTACTCCTCTTCGTCCAAATCATCGTCAAAGGCGCCCTGCCCGTCGAACACATAGGTGTCGTCCTGGTCGTTCTCATCCCGGGCGGATGGAACGCTGTCCCGGACAGTGCGCCGGGGGTCGTTGCGCTCTCCGCAGAAGGGGCAGCGGCGGTAGGTGGAGCTGTAGTCCTCGCCGCAGGCGTCGCAGTGGATCAGTTTATCATGGGAAGGCTTGGGAGCCATATTGAATTCCTCCTTGCGTCAAAGGGTCGAAGCTTGTCGCCTACCTCCTATCTTACACGTTTCGGCCGGGTTCGTCAATCTTTATTTATTATGTCACCTGAATTTTGGTGGGAATAAAACAGCAACCTCCGGGCATACTGCCGCAGAGGTGAAGCGCATGGACATGACCAATCAACAGTACAATCAATATGTCAGCAACAAAGCCCAGCCCTCCCCGCTGTGGAAGGACTGCCTGTGGGCCTTCTGCGTGGGCGGGGCCATCTGCGCCGGAGGCCAGGGGCTCATGGCCCTCTACCAGAGCTTTGGGGCCAGCAAGGACGACGCGGGGACATGGGTTTCCATCACCCTGATCTTTTTGGCCTCCCTGCTCACCGGCCTGGGGGTGTTTGACAACATCGCCAAGCGGGCGGGGGCAGGCACGCTGGTGCCCATCACCGGCTTTTCCAACGCCATGGTGTCCCCGGCCCTGGAGTTCAAGAGCGAGGGCTTTGTCACCGGCACCGGGGCCAAGCTGTTCACCGTGGCGGGGCCGGTGCTGGCCTACGGCATCTCGGCCAGCGTGGTGTATGGGATCATCCTGTATATTGTGAGTCTGTTTTGATCGAGCGCCCGGCGGGAGTTCCCTCCGGGCGCCCTGTTTTACCCTTGCCCCGGGACGGAAAAAATGCTATACTTGAGAAAGAAAAAACAAGAGTGGAGGGAAAAACGCCATGGCGGGTGAGAAGCAAGAGAAAGCGCCCTCCATCCACGCCGGGCACCGCCAGGGGATGAAGGAGCAGTTTTTAAAGCAGGGCCTGAGCGGGATGCGGGATCACCAGATTTTGGAGCTGCTGCTGTTCTACGCCGTCCCCAGAAGGGACGTGAACCCCCTGGCCCACCGGCTGGTGGAACACTTCGGCTCCCTGGCCGGGGTGTTCCACGCCACCTACGACCAGCTGCTGGAGGTGGACGGGGTTGGCCCCAATATCGCCACGCTGCTCCTGCTTGTCCCGGCGGCGTCCGCCCGGTATCTGGAGGAGAGCGCCAGCGTTGACGGGCAGATCATGGCGACCTGGCAGCTGCGGGAACTGCTGAACCCGCTGTTTTTCGGCCTGCGGGACGAGGTCGCGTACTTAGTCTGCATGGACGGGAAGAACAAGGTGCTGGCCACCCGGAAGCTGGGACAGGGCGTGGTGGACTCAGTGCCCATCGCCACGCGGAAGGTGCTGGAGGCCGCCCTGGGCTGCAACGCCAGCCGGGTAGTGCTGGCCCACAACCATGTGTCCGGGGTGGCGCTGTGGTCCCAGGCGGATCTGGACACCACCCTGCGGCTCAAGCGCCTGCTGGCGGAGGCGGACATCGTGCTGGTGGATCACGTCATCCTGGCCGGGGGCGACATGGTGTCCATGGCGGAGTCCGGTTTGCTGGACGAGAAGCGCTGAGCTGTGACGCGTCCCTGACAATTCGGAAATAGAGGAAAGCCCCAGCGGACGAATCCGTCGGGGCTTTTCGTTATTCGGAGTATTTAGTTCTTCAAACCCTCCGCCCAGGCGGCATACTTCTCCACCTTATCAGCGCAGTCGGCCTGGCTCTCGCCCTGGGCCAGGATATACACCTTGACCTTAGGCTCGGTGCCGGAGGGCCGGACGATGACAGAGGTGCCGTCCGCCAGTTCGTAGCGCAGCACGTTGGAGCCGGACAGCTCCATGGTGGTCTTCTCGCCGGTGGCGGCGTCCACCACGCTGCCGTCCTTGTAGTCCTTCCAGGTCTTGACCGTCTCGCCGCCGATCTCCCTGGGAGGATTGGCGCGCAGATTGGCCATCAGGTCGGCCATCTTCTTCAAACCGTCCAGACCGGGCATCACCAGGTTCAGGGTGCGCTCGCCGTAATTGCCGTACTTCTCATACAGGGCCTGGAGGGCATCGTACAGGGTCATGCCCTTGCCGGCGTAGTAGGCGGCCATCTCGGTCATGGCCACGGCGGCGGTGACGGCGTCCTTGTCCCGGACATAGTCGCCCAGCATATAGCCGTAGCTCTCCTCATAGGACATGATAACGTTCCCCTCGCCGGAGCCCTCCAGCTGATCCTTCTTCTGGGCCAGGAACTTGAAGCCGGTGAAGGTATCGAAGCAGGCAAGGCCGTTGACCTCGGCCACCTTGCGGGCCATCTCGGTGGTGACGATGGTCTTGAGGGCGGTGGGGTTTTTGGGCATCTTGCCGGTGCGCTGCTTGGCGCCGATGAGGTAGTCCAGCAGCAGCACGCCGGTCTGGTTGCCGGTGAGCACCTTGAACTCGTCGCCCGCCCGGACCATCAGGCCCACCCGGTCGGCGTCGGGGTCAGAGCCCAGGATGAAGTCCGCGCCCTCCTTCTTGGCCAGATCCACCGCCAGATAGAAGCCCTCGGGGTTCTCCGGGTTGGGGGAGGCCACGGTGGGGAAGTTGCCGTCGATGACCATCTGCTCGGGGACGCAGATGACGTGCTTCATGCCCAGCCGCTTCAGCGCCTCCGGGATCAGCTTGTGGCCGGTGCCGTGGAAGGGGGTGTACACCATTTTGAAGGTGTCCGCCACCGCGTCCACTGCCGCCTGGTCGTTGACCTGGGCCATGACGTTGGCCAGGAACTTCTCGTCCGTCTCCTCCCCCATGATGGTGATGAGGCCGTCAGCCACAGCCTTGTCGTAGTCGGCCACGTTCACGTCGAACACGTCGGACTCCCGCATGATCTTGGCCACCTCGTCGGCGTGGTTGGGAGGCAGCTGCGCGCCGTCGGACCAGTACACCTTATAGCCGTTGTACTCCTTGGGGTTGTGGCTGGCGGTGATGTTGATGCCGGCGATGCAGCCGTACTCCCGGATGGCGAAGGACAGCTCGGGAGTGGGGCGCAGGGACTCGAACAGTTTTACCGGGATGCCCGCCGCGGCCATGATGCAGGCGGCCTCACGGGCAAAGACGTCGGAGTTGTTCCGGCAGTCGAAGCAGATGGCGACGCCCTTCTTGACCGCCTCGGGTCCCTCGTTCAGGATGACCTTGGCAAATGCCTGGGTGGCGTGGCGGATGACGTGGATGTTCATGCGGTACAGGCCCACGCCCATGGTGCCCCGCAGGCCGGCGGTGCCGAATTCCAGCTGGGAGAAGAAGCGGGACTCGATCTCCTTCTCGTCGCCTGCGATGGCGGTCAGCTCCGCCTTCTCCGCCTCGGACAGCGCGGGGGAATTCAGCCACAGCTCATAGGTTTGTTTGTAGTCCATTGGATTTGTCCTCCTTATCATGATTTCATGTTTTCCGTCCCTTCGGGGCGGAAAACATATGGATTAGAACGCGAAATTGCCGTTGACAAATACGGGAACCTCCCGCCCGTCGTGGGTGGTGCCCACGATGGACAGATCCCGGGTGCCCACCATGAAGTCCACATGGTTGATGGACTGGTTCAGGCCCGCGGCCTTCTGATCCGCCTCGCTCATGTTCTCGCCCCCCTTGACGCAGCTGGGATAGGCGGCGCCGAAGGCGAAGTGGCAGGAGGCGTTCTCGTCGAACAGGGTGTTGTAGAATAGGATGCCGCTGGCCCGGATGGGGGAGTCGTAGGGCACCAGCGCCGCCTCCCCCAGGTAGTGGGAACCCTCGTCCAGGTCGATGGAGCGGCGCAGCACCTCCTCGCCCTCTTCCGCGTGCAGATCCACGATGCGGCCGTCCTTAAGCTCCAGCCAGAAATCTTTTACCAGGTTTCCGTTGAGGGCCAGGGGCAGGGCGGCGTATACGCGCCCGTCCACCCCGTCCCACTGGGGCGCGGTAAAGATCTCCTCCGTGGGCATATTGGCCACAAACTCCACCCCACCGGCGGACAGCTCGCTGCCCCCCGCCCAGACGTGGTTGTCCGGCAGGCGGACGGTCAGGTCGGTACCCAGGGAGTTGGCGTAGTGCAGGGAGGCGAACTGGTACTCATTGAGCACCTTGGCCCGCCGGGCGGTGGCGGCCACGTGCTCCTGCCACCGCTCCACCCCCTTGCCGTCCCCGGTGATGCGGCACACGGAGAAGATGGCGTCCCACAGCGCGTCCAGCGCCTCCTCCCCTTTTTTATCGGGGAACGCCTTTTCCGCCCAGGCCAGGGTGGGGAACGCGCCCACGCACCACTGGAATTTACCGGCGGTCATGGCATCGTAATAAGGTTTGGTGGGCTCGCCGGCGGCCAGCTCGGCGGCCTGGATGCGGGCGGGGTCCACCCCCTTCAAAAGCTCCGGGTCGGAGCCGGTGAGGGACAGGTTGGGGGAGCTGCGCTCCAGCAGCCAGTCGAACTTGGCCTTCTGATAGCTGGGGAATTCGGAAAAGACCCCCTCGTCCGCCCGGAGGTACCGCTGGCGGGAGACGAAATCGTCCCGCCAGTCCACGACAACCTCCCGAGCGCCCCGGTCATAGCAGGCGGCCACACACAGGCGGGCCAGGGAGGCGGCATCCAGCGAGGTGTTGATGCGGGGGGTCTGCCCCGGCTGGACGTTCATGCCCACCTCCACCAGCAGATGGGCGTATTCGTTGAGCTTGGCTTCAAAATCCTTGACCATTTGGCTTATCTCCTTTGAATTTGGATGGGCAGTTTGCCAGAAAAATCCGGCCCATCAAAGCGATATATGGAAATTATACCATATTGTACCGGAAAACACAATTCGATTTGCATTTTTTTCTGCGGGGGTATATAATAACTTATCTTTCACCAAGTAAAGGGGTAAAGTCTATGTTAACCACCGTCATTCCCCAGGGGTACGCCCCCCTGTTAAACCTGTATGATACCCAAAAGGCCATCGGCCTGCTCAAGCGCCTGTTTGAGGACGATCTTGGCGGCTCGCTGAACCTGCGCCGGGTGTCCGCCCCCCTGTTTGTGGAGGCGTCCACCGGCCTGAACGACGACTTGAACGGCGTGGAGCGGGCCGTGTCCTTCGACGTGCCCGACGCGGGCCGGGACGCCCAGGTGGTGCACTCCCTGGCCAAGTGGAAGCGCATGGCCCTGCACCGCTACCAGTTCTCGGTGGGCGAGGGGCTGTACACCGACATGAACGCCATCCGCCGGGATGAGAACCTGGACAACATTCACTCCGTTTACGTGGAC
>JAAVHV010000009.1 GCA_014799505.1 Clostridiales bacterium | reverse complement strand
AACGCCACAGCGTCCAGGTTGATGTTGTTGCCGTACTGGTTGGGCCGCCACTCGCCGCCCTGGCGGCCATAGTCCAGATAGAGCATGGAGGCCACCGCGTCCACCCGGATGCCGTCCACGTGGAACTTGTCCAGCCAGTAGACCACGTTGGAGATCAGGAAGGAGCGCACCTCATACCGGCCGTAGTCGAAGATGCGGGTGCCCCAGTCGGGGTGCTCCCGGCGCAGGGGATCGGCGGGCTCGTAGCAGTAGCCGCCGTCGAACTCGAACAGGCCGCACTCGTCCCGGGGGAAGTGGGCGCCCACCCAGTCGATGATGACGCCGATGCCCGCGTTGTGGCACGTGTCCACGAACCGCATGAAATCGTGGGGAGTGCCGTACCGGGAGGTGGGGGCATAGTAGCCGGTGACCTGATAGCCCCAGGAGGGGTCAAAGGGATATTCGCTGACGGGAAGCAGCTCCACGTGGGTGTAGCCCATGTCCGTCAGGTAGGGGATGAGCTGCTCGGCGATCTCCCCATAGGACAGGAAGTTGCCGTCGTCGTGCCGCCGCCAGGAGCCCAGGTGCATCTCGTAGATGTTCACCGGGCTTTTCAGCACGTCGCGGCGGCCCCGGGCCCGGCGGTAATTGCCGTCCGTCCACGTAAAACCATCCAAGTCGAACACCTTGCTGGCGTT
Source organism: Clostridiales bacterium (assembly GCA_014799505.1). Taxonomy (GTDB): domain Bacteria; phylum Bacillota; class Clostridia; order Oscillospirales; family Oscillospiraceae; genus Enterenecus. The sequence continues at coordinate 165,590 of JAAVHV010000009.1, read as the reverse complement.
CTCCGGCCGGGTGGCGGAATGGGTGCCGTAGGGGTCGGCGCGGAACACGAAGGTGCCGTCGGGCCGCTCAATGTAATATTTGTACTCGTCGTAGGTCTGCACGCCGGGAATGAACCGCTCCCAGATGGCGGGGGCGATGCGCTCCATGGCGGGGGAGTTCTTGTCCCAGTTGTTGAATTTACCCAGTACCCGCACACTCTTGGCGTGAGGGGCCCAGACCCGGAATACATAGCCCTCCTGGCCGTCCACCGTGGCGCGGTGGCAGCCCATGAATTGGTAGGCGTCAGTGCTGGTTCCGGCGGAAAACCGGGCGATGGCTTCGCTGAGCTGATCTGCATTTTTTATCATAAGTGCCCTCCAAATAACCGCCGGGAACGGCGGAAAATGCTGTGGTGTGTTTTGACACGCCACGGTAACGTATTGATACATCCTAATTATAACGTGCCCGGTCTGCAAAGTCAAGATGCACAAAAAATAAAAGAAAAAATCAGAGGTTTTGTCGGTTTATGCGAAAAAGAAGGAAAGTCTTTGGAATACTGCCACAATATGGCTGCGGCCCTTTGCCGGCTGCGGCTTCCAAAGACAGAGAAAGCCCCCAAAGGCAGTAAAACGCCGCCGCGGACTTGTGCGCGTCCGCGGCGGCGTTTTGTATAGTCAATTTACTCCAGGCTGTCCTCGTCCAGAGTGACGGCCAGGATCTCGTCCTCTTCCTCCTCGACGCTGTCGGCTTCGTCGGCGGCAAAGACGCTCTCCTCGCTGTCCTCCTCCCGCAGGTCGTCGGCCATGGCGGCGACGTCCCGGAAGCGGCCGTCATTGTGGACCTCGTCCTCGATCTCGTCCAGCTTGCGGTAGGCGGCAAGGCCGGAGCCCGCCGGGATCAGCTTGCCGATGATGACGTTCTCCTTCAGGCCCAGCAGGTGGTCCACCTTGCCCTTGATGGCGGCCTCGGTGAGCACCTTGGTGGTCTCCTGGAAGGAGGCGGCGGACAGGAAGGACTCGGTGGCCAGAGACGCCTTGGTGATGCCCAGCAGCAGCCGGGTGCAGGTGGGCAGAACCAGCGGCTCGCCGTCCTCCCGGGTCTCCCCGGCCTCGGTGCGCGCACGGATGGCGGCGCAGGCGTCCCGGAACTCGACGATGTCGATGGTGGAGCCGGACAGCAGATTGGAGTCGCCGGACTCCTCCACCCGGACCTTGCGCATCATCTGACGGACGATGACTTCGATGTGCTTGTCGTTGATGTCCACGCCCTGCTGGCGGTAGGGCTTCTGAACCTCCTGAATGAGGTAGTTGTGGACCGCGTCCACGCCCCGCACGCGCAGCACGTCGTGGGGGGACAGGGCGCCGTCGGTGAGGCGCTGGCCCTTAGTGACCCGGTCGCCGGTTTTGACCCGGATGCCGGCGCTGTAGGGCACGGAGTAGGTGATCACTTCGCCGTCGTCAGCGGTGATGGTGAGGCTGCACAGGGTGGCCCGTTTGGCCTCCTCCATGCTGACCACACCGCTGATCTCCGCCAGCTGGGCCATCTTCTTGGGCTTGCGGGCCTCCAGCAGCTCCTCCACGCGGGGCAGACCCTGGGTGATGTCGCCGCCGGCCACGCCGCCGGTGTGGAAGGTACGCATGGTGAGCTGGGTGCCCGGCTCGCCGATGGACTGGGCGGCGATGATGCCCACGGCCTCGCCCTGGCCCACGGGCTCGCTGAAGGCCAGGTTCATGCCGTAGCACTTGGCGCACACGCCGGAGTGGGCCTCGCAGGTGAGCACGGAGCGCACCCGGATGGACGGCTTGCGGTCGGGGTCGCCCTCGGCCTCAGCCTGCTCCACGAGCTTCTTCTCAATGAAAGCCGCCAGGTCGCCGTCCACCAGCGTATCGCGGCTGACCAGCACCTCGCCGGTCTTGGGATCCTTGAAGTCGTCCGTCAGGTAGCGGCCCCGGAGGCGCTCCACCAGCGGCTCAATGATCTGACCGTTCTCGCCGATCTCGGACACGGTGATGCCGTCGGCAGTGCCGCAGTCCTCCTCCCGGATGATGACCTCCTGGGACACGTCCACCAGGCGGCGGGTCAGGTAACCGGAGTCGGCGGTACGCAGGGCGGTGTCGGCCATGCCCTTCCGGGCGCCTCTGGAGGAGATGAAGTACTCCAGAACAGACAGGCCCTCACGGAAGTTGGCCTTGATGGGGATCTCGATGGTGCGTCCGGCGGTGTCGGCCATCAGGCCGCGCATACCGGCCAGCTGACGGATCTGAGCCTGGGAACCACGGGCGCCGGAGTCGGCCATCATGAAGATGGGATTGTACTTGTCCATGCTCCGCTGGAGAGCGTCGGACACGTCGTTGGTGGTCTTTTCCCAGGCGGACACCACCAGGCGGTAGCGCTCGTCGTTGGTGAGGAAGCCCCGCTTGTACTGATTTTCGATCTTGACGATCTCCTTCTCGGTGGCGGAGATGAGGCCCTTTTTCTCGTCGGGGACGGTCATGTCCGCGATGGCCACGGTGAGCGCGCCCCGGGTGGAGAACTTGTAGCCCCGGGCCTTGATGGTGTCCAGCACCTCGGCGGAGCGGGTGAAGCCGTGCTTGGCGATGCAGCGATCCACGATCTTGCCCAGCTGCTTCTTGCCGCACATGAAGTTGATCTCCGGCTCAAAGACCTGCTCGGGATCGGAGCGGTCCACAAAGTCCAGATCCTGGGGGATACCCTCGTTGAAGAGCAGACGGCCCACGGTGGTGCGCACCAGCTTATGGCGCACCTCGCCGTCGATCTCGGCGGAGCGGCGGACCTGAATGGGCTCGTGGAGTTCCAGAACGCCCTCGGCATAGGCCAGCTGGGCCTCGTTGTCGTCGCCAAAGACGCTGTACACCTCCCGGGCCTTGCCGTCCTTGGCCTCGGCGCACAGGGCGGGGGTGGTGCGGTACCAGCGGCTGTTCTCCTCGTCCCAGACCCATACCCGGTCATTTTCCATCACCGCGCCGTCGGCCAGGGCGCGGGCGGCGTCAGCAGTGGTCTGGTAGGCGAAGTCGGGGTCGTAGGCGGGATCCCGCTCATAGGTCAGGTAGTAGGAGCCCAGCACCATGTCCTGGGTGGGGACGGTGACGGGGCCGCCGTCGGAGGGCTTCAGCAGGTTGTTGGCGGCCAGCATCAGGATGCGGGCCTCGGCCTGGGCCTCGGCGGACAGGGGGACGTGGATGGCCATCTGGTCGCCGTCAAAGTCGGCGTTGAAGGCGGTACACACCAGGGGATGGAGCTTCATGGCCCGGCCCTCCACCAGCACCGGCTCGAAGGCTTGGATGCCCAGGCGGTGGAGCGTCGGCGCGCGGTTGAGCATGACGGGGTGCTCCTTGATGACGGACTCCAAAGCGTCCCACACGGCGGGGNTCGCCTTTNTCCACNTNCTTCTTGGCGGNCTTGATGTTGNTGGCANAGCCGNNCTCCACCAGNTTCTTCATNANGAAGGGNCGGAACAGNTCNANNGCCATCTCCTTGGGCANGCCGCACTGGTAGATCTTCAGCTCNGGNCCGACCACGATNACGNNNCGNCCGGAGTAGTCCACGCGCTTGCCCAGCAGGTTCTGGCGGAAGCGGCCCTGCTTGCCNTTNAGCAGGTCGGACAGGGACTTCAGCGCCCGGTTGTTGGCGCCGGTGACGGCGCGGCCNCGNCNGCCGTTGTCGATGAGGGCGTCCACNGCNTCNTGNAGCATCCGCTTCTCGTTGCGCACGATGATGTCNGGCGCGTTGAGCTGGATCAGGCGCTTCAGGCGGTTGTTGCGGTTGATGACCCGGCGGTACAGGTCGTTCAGGTCGGAGGTNGCAAACCGTCCGCCGTCCAGCTGCACCATGGGCCGCAGCTCGGGGGGGATGACGGGCAGCACGTCNATGACCATCCANTCNGGCTTGTTGCCGGANATNCGGAAGGCGTCCACCACNTCCAGGCGCTTGACGATCTTGGCCTTCTTCTGGCCGCTGGCNTCCTTCATCTGGGCNCGNAGGGAGGCGGACAGCTCCTCNAGATCCAGGTCGGACAGCAGCTTCTTGACGGCNTCCGCGCCCATGCCGGCCTCNAAGTCGTCCTCATAGTACTCNCGCAGCTTCTTNTACTCCGCGTCGGTNANGATCTGNTTCTTGGTCAGGTGNGTGTACTCGGGGCCGGGATCGGTGACGATATACGCGGCGAAGTACAGCACCTTTTCCAGGATGCGGGGGCTGATNTCCAGCAGCAGGCCCATNCGGGAGGGGATGCCCTTGAAGTACCAGATGTGGGACACGGGGGCNGCCAGCTCGATGTGGCCCATGCGCTCCCGGCGCACCTTGGCCCGGGTGACCTCCACGCCGCAGCGGTCGCACACCTTGCCCTTGAAGCGGATCTTCTTATATTTGCCGCAGTGGCACTCCCAGTCNTTGGTGGGGCCAAAGATCTTCTCGCAGAACAGGCCGTCCCGCTCNGGCTTGAGGGTGCGGTAGTTGATGGTCTCCGGCTTCTTCACCTCGCCGTAAGACCACTCGCGGATCTGCTCNGGGGAGGCNATGCCGATGCGGATGGCGTTAAACTCAGCGTAGCTCATGCTCAAACCTCCCTTTCTCAGTCCTCNNCGCCATAGAGGTCGTCCTCATCGGCGCCGGNATCGTCGTNGTCGGCAGCGGCCAGATCGTCGTCGTCGCTGGTCTCCTTCATGGTGTAGCCCGCGTCGGCGAACTCGCTCTCGCTGCCCACGTCGGCGTAGCGGTCGTAGTCGTCGTCACGGAAGCGGCCGGGCTGGTAGTTGTCCTCGTCGTCGTCCTTCAGCTCGATCTCGTTGCCGTTCTCNTCCAGCACCTGGATGTCCAGNCACAGGGCCTGGAGCTCCTTCACCAGCACCTTGAANGACTCGGGCACNCCGGGCTTGGGCACGTTNTAGCCCTTGACGATGGACTCNTAGGTGCGCACNCGGCCNGTCACGTCGTCGGACTTGACGGTCAGGATCTCCTGNAGCGTNTACGCCGCGCCGTAGGCCTCCAGGGCCCACACTTCCATCTCGCCGAAGCGCTGGCCGCCGAACTGGGCCTTGCCGCCCAAGGGCTGCTGGGTGACCAGGGAGTAGGGGCCGGTGGAGCGGGCGTGGATCTTGTCGTCCACCAGGTGGTGGAGCTTGAGGAAGTACACGTAGCCCACGGTGACGGGGTTGTCNAANCGNTCNCCGGTGCGGCCGTCNTACAGCCAGCTCTTGCCGTCNTCGCGCAGGCCGGCCAGCTTGAGGGTGTCGGCGATGTCCTGCTCGTCCGCGCCGTTGAAGATGGGGGTGGCCACCTTCCAGCCCAGGGCCTTGGCGGCGTAGCCCAAATGGACCTCCAGCACCTGGCCGATGTTCATACGGGAGGGCACGCCCAGGGGGTTCAGCACGATGTCCAGGGGGGTGCCGTCGGGCAGGAAGGGCATATCCTCCTGGGGCAGGATGCGGGACACCACGCCCTTGTTGCCGTGGCGGCCGGCCATCTTGTCGCCCACGCTGATCTTGCGCTTCTGGGCGATGTAGACGCGGACCACCTGGTTGACGCCGGGGGACAGCTCGTCGCCCTCCTCCCGGGTGAACACCTTCACGTCCACCACGATGCCGTACTCGCCGTGGGGCACCTTCAGAGAGGTGTCNCGGGTCTCGTGGGCCTTCTCGCCGAAGATGGCCCGCAGCAGGCGCTCCTCGGCGGTCATCTCGGTCTCGCCCTTGGGGGTGACCTTGCCCACCAGGTAGTCGCCGGCGCGCACCTCCGCGCCCACGCGGATGATGCCCCGCTCGTCCAGGTCCTTCAGGGCGTCCTCGCCCACGTTGGTGATGTCNCGGGTGATCTCCTCGGGGCCCAGCTTGGTGTCCCGGGCCTCGGTCTCGTATTCCTCGATGTGGATGGAGGTGAACACGTCCTCCTTCACCATCCGCTCGTTGAGCAGGATGGCGTCCTCGTAGTTGTAGCCCTCCCAGGTCATGAAGCCCATGAGGATGTTCTTGCCCAGGGCGATCTCGCCGTGGTCGGTGGAGGGGCCGTCTACCAGGGTGTCCCGGGCCTGGACCCGGTCGCCCACGGCCACGATGGGCCGCTGGTTGATGCAGGTGCCGTGGTTGGAGCGCAGGAACTTGGTGAGCTTGTAGTCCTTCTCGCCCNGGCCGTCGTAGCGGACGGCCACATGGGTGGCGTCCACCGCGGTGACCACGCCGTCGCCCTCGGCCAGAATGGCGACCTCGGAGTCCTGGCAGTTCTTGTACTCCTGGCCGGTGGCCACGATGGGGGCCTCGGTGGTCAGCAGGGGCACGGCCTGGCGCTGCATATTGGCGCCCATCAGGGCGCGGTTGGCGTCGTCGTTCTGGAGGAAGGGGATCTGGGCGGAGGCCACGGACACCATCATCTTGGGGGACACGTCCACGTAGTCCACCCGGTCCCGATCCACCTCGATGATCTCGTTGCGGTGGCGGCAGGCCACGCGGGTGCGGACGAAGCAGCCGTTCTCGTCCACCGGCTCGGTGGCCTGGGCCACGTTGAACTCGTCCTCCACGTCGGCGGTCATATACTCCACCTGGTCGGTGACCTTGACGGCGACGCACTTGCCGTTCTCGTCCAGCANCTTCTCCGTCTTGCGGTAGGGGGCCTCGATGAAGCCGTAGCGGTTCACCCGGGCGTAGGAGGCCAGATAGGAGATCAGGCCGATGTTGGGGCCTTCCGGCGTCTCGATGGGGCACAGGCGGCCATAGTGGGAGTAGTGGATATCACGCACGTCGAAGGAGGCGCGGTCACGGCTCAGACCGCCGGGGCCCAGGGCGGACAGACGGCGCTTGTGGGTCAGCTCGGCCAGGGGGTTGGTCTGATCCATGAACTGGGACAGCGGGCTGGAGCCGAAGAACTCCTTGATGGCGGCGGTGACGGGCCGGATGTTGATGAGGGACTGGGGGGTGACGATGTCCAGATCCTGGATGGTCATGCGCTCCCGGATGACCCGCTCCATGCGGGTGAAGCCGATGCGGAACTGGTTTTGCAGCAGCTCGCCCACGCAGCGCAGGCGGCGGTTGCCCAGGTGGTCGATGTCGTCGGGGGAGCCCACGCCGAAGGCCAGGCAGTTGAGGTAGTTGATGGACGCCATGATGTCGTCCACGGTGATATGCTTGGGGATNAGGGCGTCCATGTTGTCATGGATCAGCTCGAAGAAGTCCTCCTGGTTGAGGTGNTCCGCCTCCCGCTTGTCCAGCAGCTCGCGCAGCACCTTGCCGCACACCTTCTCGGTGACGCCGGCATCGGCGGGGTCGAAGTCCACGAAGTTCTTCATGTCCACCATGCCGTTGGAGAACACCTTCACCATATGCACGCCGGTGTGGAGGTCGTCCACCTCCACCACGGCCTCGTTGACGCCCAGGGCGTCCAGCTCACGGGCCCGCTCCCGGGTGAGGACCTCGCCGGCCTCGGCCACGATCTCGCCGGTGGANGGGTCNGCCACGGGGGCGCCCAGCTTCTGGCCGGANAGNCGNGTCCAGATGGNCAGCTTCTTGTTGAACTTGTACCGGCCCACNNNGGACAGNTCGTACCGNCGGGGANNNAAGAACAGGGANTNCATCAGGCTCTCGGCGGAGTCCACCGTGGGGGGCTCGCCGGGACGCAGCTTGCGGTAGATNTCCAGCATGGACTCCTCNTAGNTCTTGCAGGNNTCCTTNTCCAGCGTGGCCANGATGCGGGGNTCCTCNCCGAANNNNTCNANGATNNCCGCGTCGGTGCGGNNGCCGATGGCNCGGATGAGGCAGGTGACGGGCAGCTTGCGGTTTTTGTCGATGCGGACATAGAACACGTCGGACAGATCCGTCTCATACTCCAGCCACGCGCCCCGGTAGGGGATGACGGTGGAGGCGAAGGTGATGTTGTCCGCCTTGTCCGCCGTCCGGGAGAAGTACACGCCGGGGGAGCGCACCAGCTGGGACACGATGACGCGCTCCGCGCCGTTGATGACGAAGGTGCCCGCGTCGGTCATGATGGGGAAGTCGCCCATGAAGATGGACTGCTCCTTGATCTCGTTGGTGGCCTTGTTGCGCAGGTGGACCTGCACCTTCATGGGGGCGGCGTAGGTCATGTCCTGGGCCTTGCATTCCTCGATGGTGTACTTGGGGGGGTCGTCCATAGAGAAGCTGATGAAGGACAGCTCCAGATTGCCCGCGTAGTCGGTGATGGAGTCCACATCGTTGAACACCTCCTGGAGCCCCTTCTCCAGGAACCACTTGTAGGACTTCTTCTGGATCTCCAGGAGGTAGGGCATCTCCAGGATCTCCTCGCTGCGGGCGAAGCTCTTGCGGTGGGTCTTGCCGTACCAGACGTCTTTGACCGCTCTAGCCATATTGCTGATCACGCTCCACTTCGTAGATAGTTCCGGGCCGGGGATTGACACGCCCGGGGCTGTTGACACGTTTTCGAAATTTCCTCTTGCGTTCCTTGTGCAAATCTGCTATACTATCAACAATCGCCGCAGGATGCGGCGGCCCGCAAGGCGGGCGGCATTTTGTGAACAAAATGCCATTGTTGACAGCATAACATAGTTAGAAACCGGCTTTGCCGGTTTCGCGCCGTTTTACGGCGCACAAGCCGCAAAGCGGCTTGTAGCTATGTTATACTCGCTGTAACAGGTGGGGAAGGCTTTCTATCACCACCTGTGTATAAAAGCAGTTTATGATACCACAATTGCCGTCCCGCGTCAAGAGAAATTTTGGCTGCGGGCGATTTTTTGTTATTATAATGTAAGAGGAGGGAGGATCGTGAAGGAATCCGTCCGCCTGCTGCTCATCTGGCTGGGGGTGACCGGCGCCCTGGCCTTTATCCTGTTCGGCTGGGACAAGCTGCTGGCAAAGCGCCACCGCCGCCGTGTCCCCGAGGCGGCGCTGCTGGGCTGCGCCCTCATGGGCGGCTCCGCCGGGGCGGCGCTGGGTATGGCCCTGTTCCATCACAAGACCCGCAAGCCCCCGTTCCCATGGTTTGTCCCCCTGTGCCTGCTGGCCCACGCCGCGCTGCTGGGCTGGGCGGCGGTGTCCCCCATGAATTGAGATTGACTGGGATTACAATATTTATTTGAATCGGAGGAGGAAGCAGGATGGCAAAGCAGAATATCTATGATAATGAGGCTTTTTTTGAGAGTTTTAAGAGCATCAGGGACAGCGAGGTCAATTTTAACGACCTCATCGAGACCCCTATTTTGCTTGGAATGCTTCCGGACCTGCGGGGCAAAACCGTATTGGACATCGGCTGCGGCATGGGACAGCACGCCAAGCAATACGCCGACATGGGGGCGGCGTCCGTATTGGGCATCGACATCTCCGAGAAAATGCTGGAGTACGCCAGGGCGCATTCCCGTGCCGACAACATTACATACCGTCAAATGGCGATGGAGGATATCCGTGGACTCGATCAAAAATTTGATTTGGTCACAAGCTCTCTGGTGTTTGACTACATCAAGGATTTTGATGAATTGATGAAAGACGTATACGGGATCATGGGGGATGGCGCTGAATTTGTGTTCAGTATGTCGCATCCCATGTCGACGGCGTATGACGGGCAGTACCCGAGATATACCCTTTCCGAGTCGGGGCAACGGCTTTACGCGAATATCAACAACTATTTCGTGGAGGGCCAGAGAAAAATTACTTGGTTCGTGGACAACTACGAGCTTTACCACAGGACGTTCTCCAGCATAGTGAATTCCATGATAAAAGCCGGATTTGTGATAGAAGAGTGCCGGGAATCACAGATTTCAGACGAATTGAGGGAGCGGTATCCCGATGTGTTCGGGGGAACGATCCACCGGCCGGACTTTATATTCTTTAAATGTGGGAAAGCGCCGGGATAATACCGGGCCGAAACCCACCGCTTTTTGGGATTATGGAACCTGCCAGCTCTGCCGCTTTCCGGCGAGTTGGGCAGGTTCTTCGTATTCCAGAAAATTTTTTCAAATATCCTGTTGACAACGGGCGGTTCCGGGGTTACAATAGCAATAGTTACAAACCAGTTACAAACAGTTACAATTTCTCGAGGAGGCACCCATGGCTGAAAAATCCGGCGTTTTGACCTACAAGGGGCACCCGCTCCGCCGCAAGGACAACCTGATCTACTACGGCTCCATGGCCGACAAATACATCGTCGTGATCCAGGTGATGAGCACCGAGAAGGACGGCGGCCTGGAGCTGGCCAACAAGGCCCATCTTGAGCTCCAGTTCACCGATCCGGATCTGAAGAGCCGGGATCGTGTGGTGAAAAAGAGCGATCTGCCCGATTTGTTCTCCGCCGTTGACATGGGCTCCATTTGGCTGATGCGGGCGCTGGCCGGCAAGTAAGAAACCCTTTACGAAAGAAAATGGAGGTAGCTTCCAATGAATTTCAAGTTTAAGGCGGTCCGGACGCTGGCCGCCGCCGGTCTTGCCCTGACGATGTGTACCGGCGTGGCGTTCGCCTCGATCGGCAGCGCCACCGTCACCGCCGACAGCCTGCGCCTGCGCAGCGAGGCCAGCACCAGTTCCGGGACCGTCACCATGGCCCCCAAGGGCGCCGAGGTCACCGTGGAGGAGGACGCCGGGAACGGCTGGTATAAAGTGACTTACGGAAGCCAGACCGGCTATATGTCCGGCGCTTGGCTCACGGTTACCTTGGAGGACGGCACGGTCGTCCCCGCCACGGAGGGCACCGAGCCGGAGCAGCAGCGGGGCCTCGTCACCGCCGACGTGCTCAATGTCCGCTCCGGTCCCGCTACTACATATGACAAAGTAACTACCCTGAAGGCCGGCACCGTGGTGGACATCGTGGCCGATCCCGGCAACGGCTGGTATCAGATCGAGTCCGGCTACGTGTCCGCTGAGTACATAGTTCTGGTGGGCGCCGATTACGAGGGCTCCAGCGAACTGGGCGCCGCGGCCGCCGCCATGGCCAAGAGCCTGCTGGGTTGCCGGTATGTGTCCGGCGGGGCCGGCCCCAATTCCTTCGACTGCTCCGGCCTGATGTACTACATCTACAAGCAGCTGGGCCACCCCATCTCCCGGGGCTCCTCCAGCCAGTACTATAACAACGGCTACTTCGTGTCCATCAGCGCCATGCAGCCCGGTGACCTGATTTTCTTCTTCGACCGCCGCTTTGACAGCTCCGGCGGCACCCTGCCCACCACCCATGTGGGTATGTACGTGGGCAACGGTCAGTTCATCCACGCCTCTACCACCACTTACCGGGTGCAGTACGACAGCATTTCCGGCTACTATGCCCCCTACATCGTGGGAGCCAAGCGCATCGGCTGATGATTTGAACCCTTCCGAGCCGTCCGGCCTGTCCGCCGGGCGGCTCTGCTTTATCCGGGGCCCGAGAGGAAACTTGTTAAATTTTCGATTTCCTCTTTACAATTTGGCCCGTCTACGTTAAAATAACGGTATCGATTAGAAGGGGGTGCGCCCATTGAGTGACATGGACTACACGCGTAAATTTAATGTCAACCTGAATAGGGACGAGGAGATCAGGGTCATCCTGTCCACCGTTTACAGTTCCCTCCGGGAGAAGGGCTATAACCCCATCAACCAGATTGTGGGCTATATCCTCAGCGAGGATCCGACCTATATCACCAACCACAACAACGCCCGTACGCTTATCCGTCAGTTGGATCGGGATGAGCTGCTGCAGGTGCTGCTGAAGAGCTATCTCAAAGAGAAGTAAGACAGAGCCGCCGGCCACGGGCCGGCGGCTTTTTAAGATTTGCTTAAGGAGCTGTGTTCAATATGAAAAGAGCTGTTTCCCTGCTGCTGTCCGCCGCGCTGCTGCTGGGGCTGCTGAGCGCCTGCCGGGAGCCCGCGCCGGCTGGATCGTCTCCCGCGCGGAAAACAGACTGGACTGCCGCGAACCTGTGTGAGATCGCGTTTCAGTTCTCCGGGTTTGAGGAGTCGAATGAGTTCGAGCACCTATACATCAACCATGACAGGGAGCGCTTGGCTGTTTATATCGAAAATGCCTATGGGCTGGAGGAGCCGTGGGAGGACGCGGCGGTGAGCCGGGCCACCGGGGCCTCCGCCTTTGAGGTCGCCGTGCTGCGTATGGCGGACAGCGACTCCGCCGTCCGGGCCGCCACCGCGCTGATGAGCTATACCTTTACCCGGCAGGGGGACTTTGCGGGCTACGCCCCTGCCGAGGCGGATATGGTGGCCAACGGCGGCATTTTGCAGGAGGGGCCCTTCGTGGCGCTGTTCATCTGCCCGGACCCGGATGGGGCGCGGGCGGCGGTGGAAGCGGCCCTCAATGGGCGGACGCCGGAACCCGCCGCCAGCACTGGGACACCCGCCCCGGAGCCCACGGTGGAGGCGGACCCGACGTATGGATCCAGGGTGGAATATGTCCAGCCTGGGGAGGACGATATGTCCCTCTATGACACCTCGGCCATCCGCTCCGCCTGGGAGAAGGGCGACCCGGCGGGACTGTCCGAATACGACAGGGATATCTACGACCAGGCCAAACAGGTGCTGGATAAGGTGCTCAAAAACGGCATGAACGACTATGAGAAGGAAGTGGCCGTCTACAGCTGGATCGTGCAGAATGTGAACTACGACTGGACGCACCAGGACAGGATGGCTGTCACGCCCCGGGAGTCCTTCACCCCGTACGGGGGCCTGGTGAACCACACGGCGGTGTGCCTGGGCTATGCCGCCACCTTCCAGCTGCTGATGGACCTGGCCGGGGTGGAGTGTATCACCGTGGTGGGCGCGGCCCACAGGAGCTCGTCGGACCATGGGTGGAACATGGTGCGGCTGGGCGGCAATTGGTACTGCGTGGATGTGACCTGGGACGCCAATATGCGGGAGATGACCGGGTACGGGCGTCAGGAGAACTGGGGCTATTTCAACGTCACCAGCGACTACATGGCCAACTCCGACCACCAGTGGGATTACGTCAATATCCCAGAGGCGGTTACGGAAGGCAATGGCCGGGCCTGACGCGCGGAAAATGAGACCAGGCGCTCCGCTTTTGCGGAGCGCCTGAAAATTATCGGAGCAAAATGGAGATTTCCCCTTTACAAATTTGTTTTTTCTGGTATAATAAACCCGTTGTGAATTTATGGGCCCGTAGCTCAGTTGGGAGAGCGCTGCGTTCGCAACGCAGAGGTCGAGGGTTCGAATCCCTTCGGGTCCACCAGTACGGCGAAGTCGGCAAATTTCGATCAGAAATTTGCCGACTTCCCTGCTTTGCGGATTTTTCGCGCGGTGTATTGTTGATGAACGCAAGATATGCCGCCGTAAGGGATATAACGCTTGCGGCGGCTTTTTTGGGACGCTTCGCGTCCCGCTGCGGAAGAGGGGGGTCCGATGTGAAAAACAAGCCGCTGAAACTCTCCCCCAATCGGAGCATTGCCCTGGGATTTCTGGCTATCATCCTGGCGGGGGCGCTGCTGCTGATGCTGCCCGCCGCCAACCGGACGGGGCAGGGCCTGTCCTTCCTGGACAGCCTGTTTACCGCCACCTCCGCCACCTGCGTCACGGGGCTGGTGGCGGCGGATACCTGGACGCAGTTCAATCTGCTGGGGCAGGTCATCCTGCTGGTACTCATCCAGGTAGGCGGGCTGGGCTATATGACCATGGTGCTCATGGCCTCTGTGCTGCTGAAGCGGAAGATCGGCCTCAAGCAGCGCTCGTTGATGATGGAGAGCGTCAGCGCCCAGCGGCTGAGCGACGCGCTCACCCTGCTGCGCTATATCCTGGGCGGCACCGCCGCCATCGAGGGGATCGGCGCGGTGCTGCTGGCCTTCCGGTTCATCCCGGAGTTAGGCTTCGCACAGGGCCTGTGGTACGCCGTGTTCCACAGCGTGTCCGCCTTCTGCAACGCGGGCTTTGATCTGATGGGCTTCCGGGAGCCCTACAGCTCCCTCACCCATTACGTGTTTGACCCGCTGGTGAACGTGACGGTGTGCGCCCTGGTGCTGCTGGGCGGGCTGGGCTTTTTGGTGTGGCGGGACGTGTGGGAGAAGGGGATCCACTTCCGCCGCTACTCCCTCCACACCAAGATCATGCTCACCGCCAGCGCCGTCCTGGTCATAGGCGGTACGGCGCTGTTCTGGTTTGCCGAGCGGGACAATCTGCTGGCGGGGATGTCCCCGGCGGAGCAGGCGCTGGTCTCCCTGTTCCAGGCCGTCTCCCCCCGGACGGCGGGGTTCAACACCGTTGATTTGTCCCGGCTCACCAGCGGGGGCGGTCTGCTGACCATTATGCTGATGTTCATCGGAGCGGGCCCCGGCTCCACCGGCGGCGGCGTGAAGATCACCACCGTGGCGGTGTGCCTGCTCACCCTGGCCAGCTATGTCCGGGGCAGGCGGGAGGTAGGGGCCTTCAACCGCCGGCTGGACGAGGAGCAGATCCACCGCTCGGCGGCGGGGGTGACGCTGTATATGACCTTTATCGGGTTGGGCGGCTTCCTCATGCTGGCCACGCAGCCCTTCCCGCTCCAGGACGCGCTGTTCGAGCTGTTCTCCGCCATGAGCACCGTGGGGCTGAGCACCGGCATCACCCGGGCCCTGTCGCCCTTCAACCGGGGGCTGCTCATCGTCATGATGTACTGCGGGCGCATCGGCAGCCTGTCCATGATGATGGCGCTGGCGGAGCGGGGGGCGCCCCGGGTAAAGGACCCGGTGGAGCACATCACCATCGGGTGACTTGGCGGCCCTGATGTGTTTCACGTGAAACATTTGTTTGATTTTAAGAGGAGGCGGACAGTATGGCAGCGACATTCCTGGTCATCGGCCTGGGCCGGTTCGGCAGCAACCTGGCGCTGAAACTCATGGACTCGGGCAGCGAGGTGATGGTCATCGACACCGACGAGGAGGCGGTGAACCGCATCGCCCCCTACGTCACCCAGGCCAAGATCGGCGACTGCATGGACGAGGAGGTGCTGCGCTCCCTGGACGTGGCCAGCTTCGACTTCTGCTTTGTGTGCATCAGCGACAATTTCCAGTCCTCCCTGGAGATCACCTCCCTGCTTAAGGAGCTGGGGGCCCCCATGGTCATCTCCAAGGCGGACAAGGATCTCCACGCCCGGCTGCTGCTGAAGATCGGCGCGGATGAGGTGGTGTTCCCCGAGAGGGACATGGCCCAGCGCACCGCCATGCGCTTCAGCGTCAACGGGGCGCTGGAGTATATTGAGCTGGCCCCCGGCTACGCCATTTTTGAGCTGGACGTGCCTGACGATTGGGCGGGCATGACCCTGCTGGAGCTGGACATCCGCAAGCGATGGAACGTGAACGTCATCGGGCGCAAAGAGGACGGGGCCATCCTGCCCCTGGATGCCGCCCAGTTCAAATTCAAGGCGGACACCCACATCCTGGTGGCGGGACGGCCCGACGACGTAGCCAAGATGGTAAAATGACAATAGCCCTTGCAAAACCCGCAAAAAATGGTATACTATTGGAATCATCCTGTTTCCGCCCCGCAGGGGCGGAAATCATCAAAATCAGAAATTGAGGGAACGCATATGGAACGCATCACCATTGCCTCTGTTTTCGCCGACAGCGAGCGGCTGGGCGGCCAGACCGTCACCGTCATGGGCTGGGCCCGCACCATCCGGGACATGAAAACCTTCGGCTTCATCGAGCTGAACGACGGCTCCTGCTTCAAAAACCTTCAGATCGTCATGGACGCTAACGCCCTGGACAACTATAAGGACATCGCCGGACAGAACGTGGGCGCGGCCCTCATCGTCACCGGCACGGTGGTGCTCACCCCGGAGGCCAAGCAGCCCCTGGAGATCAAGGCCGCCTCCATCGCGGTGGAGGGCGTGTCCTCCCCGGACTACCCACTGCAAAAGAAGCGCCACAGCGTGGAGTACCTGCGCACCATCCAGCACCTGCGGCCCCGCACCAACCTGTTTTCCGCCGCCTTCCGGGTGCGCTCCGTGGCCGCCCACGCCATCCACTGCTTCTTCCAGGAGCGGGGCTTTGTGTATATCCACACCCCCATCATCACCGCCAGCGACTGCGAGGGCGCGGGGGAGATGTTCCAGGTGACCACCCTGGACATGGAAAACCCGCCCCGGCTGGAGGACGGGTCTGTGGACTGGTCGAAGGACTTCTTCGGCAAGCGGGCCAACCTGACCGTGTCCGGCCAGCTCAACGCGGAGAACTTTGCCATGGCCTTCGGCAGTGTGTATACCTTCGGCCCCACCTTCCGGGCGGAGAACTCCAACACCCAGCGCCACGCCGCCGAGTTCTGGATGATCGAGCCGGAAATGGCTTTCGCCGACCTGGCCGACGATATGGACGTGGCCGAGGCCATGATTAAGTATATCATCAATTACGTCATGGAGCGCTGCCCCGACGAGATGAATTTCTTCAACTCCTTCGTGGACAAGGGGCTGGTGGAGCGGCTGAAGCTAGTGGCCTCCTCCGACTTCGGCCGCGTCACCTACACCGACGCCATCGAGATCCTGAAGAAGAACAACGACAAGTTCGACTACAAGGTGGAGTGGGGCTGCGACCTCCAGACCGAGCACGAGCGCTACCTCACCGAGCAGGTGTTCAAAAAGCCGGTGTTCGTCACCGATTACCCCCGTGACATCAAGGCGTTCTATATGCGCCTCAACGACGACGGCAAGACGGTGGCCGCTGCCGACTGCCTGGTGCCCGGCATCGGCGAGATCATCGGCGGCTCCCAGCGCGAGGAGCGCATCGATGTGCTGGAGAAGCGGATGGGCGAGCTGGGCCTAAACCCCGAGGATTACTGGTGGTACCTGGATCTGCGGCGCTACGGCTCCTGCCGCCACGCCGGGTTCGGCCTGGGCTTCGAGCGGATGGTCATGTACCTCACCGGCGTGTCCAACATCCGGGACGTGGAGCTGCACCCGAGAACGGTGGGCAACGCGGAGTTTTAAGGAAAAAAGAGCACGCACCGTTTCGGCGGCGCGTGCCCTTTTTTGATATGTCTGGAAGCCGTCAAACAATAGATGATCCTATTGTCCATTGTCAATCAGTTCATTTGCCGCCTCGCGGTCAAGGATTTGATAGGCTGTCACCTGCCATAAACCAGTCGTCTCTTTGTAGTTAGTCCGTTCCATGATAATGAAAAGTTTATCATCAGGCGTAGTACACGATGCAATCACGTTTATGGAATTTTCATTCTGGGCCAGCACGACATATTCAAATCCATTCTCGTTTTTTACCGTTATTTCACCTGCCATATGTTCCGTATTAAATTTCTCCAGGAAGGTGAACAGCGTATCCTCCATACTGAACGACCCCGTCCGATGTCCTTCGTCTATTTCGTGAAGTTCATTCTCTGTATAGACGGGGAAAAAGAAGGAAATAGCAAGCTGCCTGAAATCTTCACTTGCCGCAAACACAGTTCCAATTGTAATCAGCGTGATTGCGATAAAGCAGGCCGCTATCATCCCCCATCGCCGCCTCATAGCGACTTTTTTGCGTCTCTGCACCATTCGTGCCTCTTCAATCAGGTCGTCCCCCACGCCGGTGACGCCGTTGAACAGCCGCACCGCCTTTTCCTCGTTCCTCATAGGGTAAAGCCCTCCTTTTCCAATGCGTTTTTCAGGCTTTGGCGCAGCCGGAACATCTTCTGCGCCAGCCGGTTGGGGGAGACGCCCCGCTCCGCCGCCAGCTCCCGCAGCTCCACGCCGTACCAGTACCGCCGCAGGAACAGCACGCGATCCGCCTGGGGCAGCTCTCTCAGCCAGCCGTCGATGGCGGCGGACAGCTCCTGCTCCTCCAGCTCCCGCTCCACGCCCCCGGTTGCGGGGACGCAGTCCTCCAGCTCGCTCAAAAGCGCGGTCATGCCAGCGTACCGCTTCTGGGCGCGGTTTTTGCTCCAGAGGTTCAGCGCCAGGTTGCGGGTCACTTTCCCCAGCCATGCCCCCAGCCTGTCGGGGCGCTGGGGCGGGATGGAGTTCCAGGCCTGATGGAGGGCGTCGTTGACGCACTCCTCCGCGTCCTCGTCCACGCCCAGGATGTTCCTGGCCACGCCCCGGCACAGCGCGCCGTATTTCCGCTCCGTCTCCCCGATGGCCGCCTCATCCCGCCGCCAGTACAGCTCCACGATCTGACTGTCCTCCATCCCCGTCCCCCCCTTTGAGTTTGTCTATGAAGGCCTTCATGAAATAAGACAGGATTTCAGGCCCGATATTACGCTTCCCCAGAATAAAATGATATCGCGGCCTTGTCAAGTCGGGCGGTGTGGGTCCTGATCCCAGACGTAAAGAAAGCGCGGCCTCCTGGCCGCGCTTTTTGATCTCGTTTTGCCCCCGAAGCTATCCGGGTGGATGATCTAAGCCAAGCCCAGCTTGGGCGCCGTGCCGGCCCGGGGCATTGCTTCCAGGCCGTGTACGCTGTTGGCGTAGGCGGTGAACAGGATGTCGATGACGTTGAGCTGGGAGATGTGGGTGGCCATGGCCCCGCTGTGGGCGGCGGACGGGTTGTCGGTGGTATACAGGCAGTAGTCAGACAGCTCCGCCACCTGGGAATCCACCCGCCGGGTGATGGCGATGATGGGCGCCCCGTTCTCCCGGAGGGCCTTGACGCAGGCCACAACCTCCGCCGTTTCCCCGGAGTAGGACAGCACGATGGCCAAATCGTCCCTGGAGGCGTTTTTGGCCTGGAGCAGCTGGGCGTGCCAGTCGTCGTTTACCACGCAGGGCTTGTTCAGCCGGAGAAACCTCAGGTTCAGATCCCGGGCGGCGCACAGCGAAGCCCCCAGCCCAAACAGAAGCACTGTCCGCGCGCTCCGCAGCAGATCCACGCAGGACTGGAGCGTTCCGGTGTCGATCAGGCTTTTGGTGTTCTCCAGAGACATAATATTCTGGTAGGTGACCTTGTCCACGATCTCGTCCAGGCTGTCGGAGCGGGTGATCTCTCCGCGCTCCTGCCGCTGATCCAGGCGGCGCACCGCCACCTCGCAGGTCACGGCCTGGCGGAATTCCTTGTAGCCTTTGAATCCGATGTGCTGGCACATCCGAATGACGGTGGACGGGGAGGTAAAGGTTTTTTCCGCCAATTGGTGGATGCTCAGCCCCATGGCCTCTCCCTGGTGGCCCAGCAGATAGTCCGCGACAGCCCGTTCTGTGGCGCTCATGGAGTCCCGGCTCTCTCCCAGCCTTAGCAGCGCGCTTTTCATGCTCTCTCTCCTCTCAGCCCCGCGTCCGAGCTATCCGGGCGCACACCGGTTTGCCGCAGATCCGCAGACCGGGAGGGCGGTTCCATCCGCTCTGTCAGCCGTCTCTAAAAAGCAAACGTCCCCGCCGCCGTGCTCTCCTGCCTGGGCGGCGCTCTGCCGCCATATCGGGTCGTACACGTGGCTTGGACGTTCATTCAAAAGTCAAAAGTCTTTTTCCCTCTACTCTGAGTATACCCCCAAATATTTCTTGTGTCAAGATAATTTCCAAAAATTTCTTTTTCTAAATTCTCTTTGCTGATTCAACTTCATTCGGCAAAATTCCACTGTTATCTGCTCCTGTCAGCCGTTTTTCATTCGCCAATACTCCATACCATTTCGGTCTAAAAGCCGCTCGCCGATCAGGTCACGGCGAATGGTACAGAAATCATCATGGAAATCGGCAATGATAATG
Organism: Clostridiales bacterium; assembly: GCA_014799505.1. Lineage (GTDB taxonomy): Bacteria > Bacillota > Clostridia > Oscillospirales > Oscillospiraceae > Enterenecus. The sequence continues at coordinate 146,035 of JAAVHV010000009.1, read as the reverse complement.
TTTACTTCCCGTTCGGAATATATCCTGTCAAAGTCAAACGCTTCGGCGATCACTTCCAGAACAATGCGCTCCTTTTTGCGCTGGACGGGAATAGATTTCAATTTCCCATATTCAAAAAAGGCATCTATCACTCTTTGCCGGTAGTCCGCATCCCGCTGCGCCTGCTTTTGCGCCTCGTCCGATTCCTGCTGCAAAATTTCCAATATGCTGGTCCGGAACATCTCTTTATTCAGGGAATACATCATGTAATACTGATTTTTGTATGCGGCCACAGCGCCGGCGTCCGACAGCTTTTTCAGATGAAAGGAAATGGTGGGCGCGGTGAGGCCCAATCGCTCTGCCAATCTCTCCACGTACATATCCTCAACCGCGAGGGATTTCAAAATTTGCAGCCGTGACTTATCTGCCAGACACTTGAACAGGCTGATCGCTTCTGCTTCGGTCATGTGGTTCCCTCCCAAATCCGCATACACATATCCTTGATTTCCTGGATGGTGTCGAGCTTGATGCTTTCAATGTGCATTTTCTCAACGTCCCCACTCTGTTTTGCCTTTTCATAAGAAGCCGTCCAGCTTGTGGGGATTTGCTCCGCTTTTTGCAAGAAAAAGTCCCTCTTAGCCCCATCCTCCTCTCCGCAGACCCTTTCCGCAACAGAGAGGATCGTTTTGAAAATCTCATAGATGTTTGCGCGGACTTTTTCAAAATTTCCCTCATCTGTGCGGTCATCCTCCGCAAGCAGTTGTATGCGCTGTTTACAGGCTGCGGCCTGTTCATCCAGATAGGACTCAAATTTTCGCTGCTGTTCATTCATACCGTTTCTCTCCAGTTACAAGACTATCGTGCCATGACCAACAAAATCAATGTGATCGGAAGCCACGTTTGTACCGCCGAACATATGATTTGCGCCAGCCGCGATATGAAACGTGCCTCGCATTTTTTCATCCAAAACAGTATAGCCGCACAGATCCGTCACATTGGGGTTCATGCCAAAGCCGAGTTCACAGACGACTCTGTTTTCCTGTGGCTGCTTCTCAAAAAAGGCGGCAATTTCAGGTTGATTGCTATTGATGATCCGCCCATCCTTGATGTGCAGCCGAACACGCTCATATTGAGCGCCGTCAAGGTAGAATGTTTCAAAATAAACCGTACCCTGCGTTTTGTCCTCGACTGGGGCAATGTAAATCTCACCGCATGGAAGATCGCCATCCCCGGCGTCAATATGCCACACTCTATCGGTCAGCTCAAAGGAAAGCTCGCAGTCTTCCCCCGTGCGGAGCAGCACTTGATTGACTCCCTCAAACCGGTCTTTTTCCCGCTTGCAGGCCTCATAAACAGCGGCGTAATCAACGTCATAGGCTCGCTCCATGCGCTGAATGTAGTCCTGCGGATCAAGGCCGGATTCCTCCGCGTTTGCCGCGGTGGGGATTCTGATTTGCGTAAAGCGTTTGCAGGTCATGAGCTTTGAGAAGAGCTGCGCCATATACTTGCGGTAAAGCTCAAATTGATCCTCATCGATTTCATATCCAAGAATAACAGGACGGTATGCGAAAATATCAAGCACCGCGTCAAATTTCGTGAACAAATCAAAATATTGCTCACCAAAGCAATTCTCTTTTGCCCCGAGGAAAATATCCCGATTGACTGAACGGGATTGCTGCAGCAATACGGGCGCCGCCCCCATCTCCGCCACAGCTGCCATGAAGCTGTTTGCAATCTCCTTGTCTGCGTCCTCTCCCCAAAAATGAATAAGAACCATTTCGCCAGCAGATATGCCGCTGGCTTTTACAATTTTGGATATCATTTTTCTGTCCATATCATTTCAGGCCTCCAGTCTGGCGTTGATTATAATATCATCAAATCTAAATGTCAAGTTTAATTTGATAATTATAAAATTAAACTTTGGAGCTCCCGATGACATGGGGTTACGGGGTCCATCGAAGTTTTCAGCCAACAGCACCTTTTTTAGATGGGGCTTCTTGAATCCCCCGTTGCGTTCAAATTGGAATGGTGATATAATGTGTCCGCTTTTATCCATCAAAACCCAATCAAGGAAATGGGATGATTTGACTTGACCATTATCATCGCGGGCGGCGGCAAGGTGGGCTCCACCCTGGCCGAGCACCTGGCGGGCGAGGGCCACAGCGTCACCATCGTGGACGTGTCGGACAGCACCCTCAGCCGCCTGTCCAACCAACTGGACGTCATGTGCCTGAAGGGCAACTGTGTCTCCCGGGACGTGCTGCTGGAGGCCGGCGCCAAGGATACCGACGTGCTCATCGCCGCCACCGGCTCCGACGAGATCAATCTGCTGTGCTGCCACTGCGCCAACCGCATCGGCGTGGCTTACACCGTGGCCCGTGTGCGGGGCGCGGAGTACGTCAACGATCTGGACACGCTGAAAAGCGACCTGGGCATCACCATGCTCATCAATCCCGAGCTTACCGCCGCCGTCGAGATCTCCCGGCTGCTGCGCTTCCCCAGCGCCGCCAACATCGACTCCTTTGCCCGGGGACGGGTGGAGCTGATGTCCTTCACCGTGCAGGAGGGGGACTTCCTGGTGGGCCGGTCGCTGGCTTCACTCTCGTCCAAGATCCAGGGCCTGCCTATGCTGCTGTGCGCCGTGGAACGGGGGGACGAGGTGTTCATCCCCAACGGCGCCTCCGTGCTGGCCCAGGGGGATCGGGTGTCCGTGGCAGGCACCCCCAACGGCATCCATCAGTTGTTCAAGCTGCTGGGCCGCCAGACCCACCGCATCCGCAATGTGTTCATCATCGGCGGCGGGCGCATCGCTTTCTATCTGCTGGTTCAGCTGGAGCGGCTGGGCATGAGCTGCAAGGTGGTGGAGCGCAGCGACGAGCGCTGCCGGGAGCTGGCGGAGGAGTTCCCCCACTCCCTCATCATCCACGGCGACGGCACCGACCCCGAGCTGCTCACCGAGGAGCGTATGTCCGCCAGCGACGCGTTCATTGCCCTCACTGACAGGGATGAGGACAACCTCATCATTTCCCTTTACGCCCATCAGGCGGGAGTATCCAAGGTGGTGGCCAAGTCCAGCCGCCAGAATTACACCGCCATCGCCCGCTCCGCCGGGGTGGAGTCGGTGGTGTCCCCCAAGCTGGCCACGGCGGGGTTGATTCTGCGCTTTATCCGGGGCCTGCAAAACTCCAAGGGCACGGTGATGAACGCCCTGTACCGTATCGCCGGGGGAAAGGCGGAGGCTATGGAGTTCCGGGTTTCTCCCGCCACCCGGAACCTGAAGGTGCCGCTGAAGGAGCTGAAGCTGCGCCGGGGCGTGCTGATTGCCGTCATCGTCCGGGGAAGGAAGGTCATTATCCCTGAGGGCTCCACCTGCCTGGAACAGGGGGATGACGTCATCGTCATCGCCCGGGATAGCGGCATTCTGGATCTGAACGACATCTATGAGGGCGACGGCCTATGAACTTTAAATTGGTGCTGCGCATCACCGGCTTCACCCTGTTCATTGAGGCCGCGGCCATGCTCATCCCCATGGGGGTGGCCCTGCTCTACGGGGAGAGCCCGGTGCCTTTCCTGTGCGCCATTCTGCTCATCCTGGCGGCGGCCTCGGTGCCGGTGTTCCTGCTCAAGCCCAAGACGGACTTCTTTGCCCGGGAGGGCTTCTTCACCGTGGGCCTGATCTGGGTGCTGTTCGGGGTGTTCGGGGCGATGCCCCTCTGGTTCTCCGGGCAGTTTGGGTCGTACATCGACTGCTTTTTTGAGACCATCTCCGGCTTTACCACCACCGGGGCCACCGTCCTCACCGCCATCGAGGGGCTGCCCATGGGGCTGCTGTTCTGGCGGTCCTTCACCCACTGGCTGGGGGGCATGGGGGTGCTGATCCTCACTGCCGCCCTGCTGCCCTTCCTGGGCATCAGCTCCAACTTCCTCATCCGGGCGGAGAGCCCAGGCCCGGTGAAGAGCAAGCTGGTGCCCCGGGCGTCCCAGTCCTCCAAGATTTTGTACACCATTTACCTGGCGCTCACTGTATTGCAGGCGCTGTGCCTGCGCGTCGCGGGGATGAACTGGTACGACTCCATCACCCACGCCATGTCCACCGCGGGCACCGGCGGCTTCTCCCGGATGAACGCTTCCATCGGTTCCTATGCCAGCCCCGCCATCGAGATCATCATCACGGTGTTCATGCTGCTGTTCTCCGTCAACTTCGCCGTCTACTTCCTCATCCTCACCGGAAAGGCGAAGCAGGCCCTGAAGAGCGACGAGCTGCGATTTTTCCTTATCATGGTAGCGGTGTCAACCGCCGCCATTGCCTGGAATCTGCGGGATATTTACAGCGGAGTGGGGGAGTGCGTGCGCTATGCCGCGTTTCAGGTGGCCTCCGTCGTGTCCACCACCGGCTTCTCCTCCACCAACTATGAGCTGTGGCCGGAGTTCTCCAAGGTTCTTCTGGTGGTGCTCACCTTCATCGGGGCGTGCGCCGGCTCCACCGGCGGCGGCATCAAGTGCAGCCGCATCCTCATCCTCATCCGCTCCGCCGGCCGGGAGGTGCGCTCCATCATCCACCCCAGGGCGGTGTCGGTGGTTCGGCTGGACGGCGCGCCCCTGTCGGAGAGTACCCTCCATACCACCCAGTGCTATTTCATCATCAACCTGTTCCTGGTGTTCGGCATGGCGGTGGTGGTGGGGCTGGACAACTTCTCCTTTACCACCACCCTCACCGCCGTCATCACCTGCGTCAGCAACGTGGGCCCCGGTTTGGACATGGTAGGTCCGGCGGGTAATTTCTCCGCCTTTTCGGTGCTGAGCAAGCTGGTGCTGTCCTTCGCCATGATTCTGGGGCGGCTGGAAATGTACCCCATCCTGGTGCTGTTCAGCCGGAACGCCTGGAAGCGGTCGTAAGAAAACCCACATGGGCTGCCCGGTCGGGCAGCCCGCCTCGCGGATGCCTGGCTGCGTCCACTGCCAGCTGAGTGGTGGACGCAGTTTTTTTAAAGAAATTTGAAAAAGGGTGTTGACAAATCCGGCGGTATCTGGTATTATTCTTCTTGCGCTGAACGAGACGCCGCGGCGCGCTAAATGCAATTGAATAAAGGACTTCTCTAAAGTTTCCTTGGGAAACGATTTGGGGGTATAGCTCAGCTGGGAGAGCGCTTGAATGGCATTCAAGAGGTCAGCGGTTCGATCCCGCTTATCTCCACCAACGAAGTCGACAAATTCCGGCAAGGAATTTGTCGACTTCCCCTTTTTGCTGGCTTTTCGTTCGACGCATTTTTTCGTCGACGTAATACATTTTGAGAAGTCGGAAAAGATTCATTTTGAGTTCTCAGAATGAATCTTTTTCTTTGCCCGGCGTAGGCCGGGGCAGAAAAAAGGCGGGTGCGTAAACACGGATATCATTTCCATTATTGTGCCGTGCTACAACGAGGAAGCGACCCTTTCGTACTTCCGGCAGGAAATGCAAAGGACGGCGGACAGTATGTCCGCCACCAATGACCTGGATTTTGAATTCCTCTTTGTGGACGACGGATCGACGGATCAGACCTTGGAGCTGCTCAGGCGGTTTGCGAAGCAGGACAGCCGGATCCGCTATCTCTCATTTTCCCGCAATTTCGGAAAAGAGGCCGCGATTTACGCGGGCCTTCAGAACTGCACCGGGAACTACGCGGCCGTCATGGACGCGGATCTGCAAGATCCGCCGTCACTGCTGCCGGAAATGTACCGGCTGCTGCAAAGCGGGGAATTTGATTCGGTGGCGACCCGGCGGGTGAGCAGGAAAGGGGAGCCGCCCATCCGCAGCTTTTTTGCGCGGAGCTTTTACAGGCTGATTAATAAGATTTCCGATACGGACATCGTGGACGGTGCGCGGGATTTCCGCCTGATGAAGCGGCCGATGGTGGACGCCATTGTCTCCATGGGCGAGTATAACCGCTTTTCCAAAGGGATCTTTGGCTGGGTTGGGTTCCGGACGAAGTGGCTGCCCTATGAGAACGTGGAGCGGGTAGCGGGGGAGACGAAATGGTCGTTCTGGAAGCTGTTCAAATATTCCCTTCAGGGGATCGTCGCGTTTTCCACCGCGCCGCTGGCGATTGCCTCCGTGGCGGGCATTGTGCTGTGCTTCGCGGCGTTCGTCATGATCTGCTATATCGTCATCAAAACGCTGATCTTTGGAGATCCTGTGGGGGGCTGGCCCTCGCTGGCGTGTATGGTCATGTTCATGGGCGGGATCCAGCTGTTCTGCACGGGAATTTTGGGGCAGTATTTGGCCAAGACCTATCTGGAGACGAAACGGCGTCCGATCTATATCGTTGCCGAGACAAATCAAGATGCTTTGAAATAAAACCAAAGCTCAATGCATACAACGGCTGGCGCCGGACGTTCCTCTGGGAATGTCCGGCGCCAGCTTCGTCATACAGTTACTTTTTCAAAATCCGACGCGGGGTGCTTGCACAGCGGGCAGATGAAGTCCTCCGGCAGCTCCTCTCCCTCATAGATATAGCCGCACACCCTGCACCGCCAGACGGTCTTTCCCGCAGGGGCGCTGGACTTCGGGGGAGCGGGCTTGATGTGGGATTGATAGTAGGCGTAGGTGGCGGAGGGCGCGTCGGCCAGCAACTCCATATCGTCCACCCTGGCAATCAATAAGGTGTGGGTTTCCAGATCCACGCTCTGCTCCACCGAGGCGCTGAGGAAAGCGTTTGTCCCGTCCGTGACATAGTACAGGCCGTTGGCGGAGCGCCGGCACGCCTCATATCCGGCGAACTTGTCCGTCTCCCGTCCGGACTGGAAGCCAAAATGCTTGAACGTGTCAAAGCTGGCCGATTCGCTGAGGACGGACAGATTGAACCGCCCGCTCTCCCTCACCAGATCATGGGTAAAGTTGGCTTTGTTTACCGCGATGCTGATGCGGTTGGGCTCGCTGGTCACCTGGCCCGCCGTGTTGATGATGCAGCCGCTCTCCCGGCCTCCGGCGGCGGAGGTGAGGACAAACAGCCCGTAGGACAGCTTGTACATGGCCTTTTGATCCATTTTTCGTCTCTCCTTATCATTTGTTTTTCGGGTATGTCCAAATCTGCTTTCGGTAGTTTGCCAAAATTAGCGTTGCTTTATCAGTCTCACATGATCTGCAGAAAGGGAAGCCGCACAGCGGAGGAGAATTGCGCAGGGTTGGCTTTGCCAAGCCGAGCATGAAAATACCGAAAGGTGGGGGCGGCCATGGGCCGCCGGAATCCAAAAAGAAAGACACCCGTTGGGTGTCTTTCTTTTTGGCAAGGCCGAACACTATAGATGCCACAGAAAAACATCCCGGTAAAAGGGGAGTCGACAAATCCCTGTCGGAATTTGTCGACTCCGTTGGTGCCGGTGGCCGGACTCGAACCGGCACGCCTCGCGGCGCTTGATTTTGAGTCAAGTACGTCTACCAATTCCATCACACCGGCAAGCGCATGGGGTATTATACTACACTTTCTCCCCAAACGCAAGGGTCATTCTTTGGGATTTTCCGAATTTTCCGCCTCGTCGCCGTCCTCCAGATCCAGGTCGGCCACCGTTAGCGCCATCAGATCCTCAATCTTTGGCGACTCCATAGCCGCCACCCGGTTTGCCTGGCGGGCCACCGCCGCCTCAAACACGTTGCGCACGTCCCGGGCGTTGCCAAAGTTCTCATCCCGGCGGTCATACATCACCTGGAACGCCTCCGCGGCCGCCTTGTCCGCATCCCCGTCCAGCTCGTAGCCGTTCTTTTTGCATACCGAGCGGAAAATCTCCGCCAGCTGCCCGCCGTCGTAGTCCTCAAAGTAGAAATACTTGTTGAACCGGCTCTCCAGACCGGGGTTGGCGTGGATGAAATCCCCCATCAGATCGGTGTATCCCGCCACAATAACGATAAGGTCGTCCCGGTGATCCTCCATCCCCTTCAGCAGCACCTCAATGGCCTCCCGGCCAAAGTCGTTGGCGTTGTCCTGGTTGGCCAGGGCATAGGCCTCGTCGATGAACAGCACCCCGCCCAGGGCTTTGTCGATGACCTCCTGGGTTTTGAGGGCGGTCTGGCCCACAAAGCCGGCCACCAGCCCGGAGCGGTCCACCTCCACCAGCTGGCCCTTGGACAGCACGCCTACGGCGTGGTAGATTTTGGCCAGCAGCCGGGCCACGGTGGTCTTGCCGGTGCCGGGGTTGCCCATGAACACCAGATGCAGAGACATGGGCGGCACGGGCAGCCCCGCCTCCTGGCGCAGCTTGCGCACCTTCACCAGGTTGATGAGGCTCTTGACGTCCTCTTTCACCTTGTCCAGCCCACACAGTCCGTCCAGCTGGGCCAGCAGCTCGTCCAGCGTCTCCTCTGGCTCCGCCGGAGCCTCCTCCTTTTTTGCCTCTTCCGCTTTGGCGGGGGCGGGGGAGACCGCCTCATCCTCCGGTTTCCCGGTCTTGACGGGCGCGCCGTCGGTGCGGCGGGCCACAAACTCGTTCACATCCAGGTCGGATTTGCCCCCGGCCACCCCGGCGTGGTCGCAGTAGGCGGACAGGGAGTCGGCGCAGGCGTTGACAAACCCCGCCTCCGCTTCGCTCACCTTGCCGTCCACGGCGGCGAACAGCAGCAGCATCAGGGTAAAGGTGTCCACAAACCGGCGGCTCTGGCCGCGCCCCTGCTCCAGATCCGCCTGAACCAGGCGGCGGAAGAAATTGGGCAGCACGAAGCCGCTATAGTTCTCCACGGCGGAGGCCAGCTCCCAATACAGGGCGGTGGGCACCGGGTTGCCCTTGGAGTAGATGGCGTTGTAATGCTCCACGTGGCGGGGAGTGAGTCCCTGGTCGGTCTGCCACACGCCGCAGGCACAGCTGCGCATGAAGCCGTCGGCCTCCCGGCCAAAGGCCACTCGGGCAGAGGGGTCCGCGATCTGGCGGCGGAAGGCGGTCATCGCCTCGTCATACTGCTTGTGGACGGCGGCGGGGGTCATGGGCTGGGACATGGCGGGCACGCTCCTTTTTCTCTTGGCGTTTATTCGGCTCCTATTATAATCCTTTTTTCCAAAAGCCGCAAGGGTAAAACGGGTTGACAGGCACCGCTGCGTATCGTATGATGTAGATGACGCGAAAACTTGGAAACGCGCCCATTTTTTGTGGATTTGAGTGATTGTGATGACAAAAAGAATTTCCGCCCTTCTGCTGGCCCTGGTATGGGCCCTGATGCTCACCGCCTGCGGCGTTCCCACAGCGGATGCCCCAGCGCCCTCTGGCGCAGCGCCGTCCGGCCCCAGCACCGTTGTATCGGAGGAACCGTCCCATGCGCTGGAGTCTGAGCCGCCCGCCGAAACGGAGCGGACAGAACCGCAGACGCCTGAGGCCCAGACCCCTGAGACTCAGACCCCGGAGAGCGAAGCTCCGGCCGTCGCTGAGGACGGCTGGTACAGCTCCAAGGAGGAGGTGGCGCTGTATATCCACCTCTACGGTCATCTGCCGGGCAACTACGTGACCAAGCGGCAGGCCGAGGACAAGGGCTGGAGCGGCGGCAGCGTGGAGCGCTACACCGGGGAGGGCACCGCCATCGGCGGCAGCCGCTTCGGCAACTATGAAGGCTTGTTGCCGGAGGCGGAGGGCCGCAGCTACCAGGAGTGCGACATCGACACCGTGGGCGCGTCCTCCCGGGGAGCCAAGCGGATCGTGTATTCAAACGATGGGCTGATCTATTACACCGGGGATCATTATGAGAGCTTTGAGCTGCTCTATGGGGAGCCGTGAGTATGGAGACGATCAGATTGGACGGCGTCCGGCTGCGCGACCGGGAGGAGGCCATGGAGCTGCTGGGTCAGGCGCTGGCCCTGCCGGAGTGGTGGGGGCGGAACCTGGACGCTCTGTATGACTGCCTGACGGACTTGGGCCGGTCGGTGCGGCTGGAAGTGTTCCACCGGGAAGCCATGGAGGAGACGCCCTTTGGCCGCCGCCTGCTCCGGGTGCTGAAGGACGCGGCGGAGGAGTTCCCCTGGCTGGAGCTGGAACTGGATTAAGTAAAAGAGCGCCCCCGCGTCTGCGGGGGCGCTCTTTACTAAAGTTCCGGCGAGTGGAACAGCTCCGGATCCTGCCAGTCATCCAGTTCAAACCCCGCTCTGGGGGGCGTGGACTGGGGTCCGGCCTGCATCCGCCCCGCCACCAGGCTGGACAGATCCTCATAGGGGGGCGGACGGTATCGGGGATCCTGGGCCGCCAGCTCCCGCTCATCGGGCTTTTTGTGCTTCATGGCGTTTCCTCCTGCAAAGCGGAAACGGAGGGCGGCTGCGCCCTCCGTTTCCCGCCCAACTCAGTAGCCCCGGCTGTTGTTCCGGTTCTCGGGGTTGTTGGAGTCCTTCTTGTTCTGGCCGTTCTGCTGGTTCTTGTTCTGACCATTCTGCTGGTTCTTGTTCTGGCCGTTCTGCTGATTCTTGTTTTCAGAGTTGTTGAAATTGCGGTTATCCATGATTATCACCTCACGCAGAACAGTATGCCACGCTCAACGCCGGGTTATACGGGCTGGAAAAATTTTTTTAAAAATAGTACCCATTTATGACGCTCTGTGATATAATAGCCGCAAGGCGACAATTATACTTAAATTTAATGCCGCCTGGAAGGATGGATGCTGCCGTGAAATGCCCGTATTGTGCCCATTTGGAGAGTAAGGTCGTGGACTCCCGCCCCGCCGACGAGGGGAGCAGCATCCGCCGCCGCCGGGAGTGCCTTGCCTGCCGCAAGCGCTTCACTACTTATGAGATCATGGAAAGCCTGCCGCTGATGGTCATTAAGCGGGACGGCAGCCGTCAGGCGTTCGACAGGAACAAGCTGATGGGCAGTATGCTCAAGTCCTGTGAGAAACGCTCCGTCCCCATCTCCACGTTGGAGCGGCTGGCGGCCGAAATCGAGCAGTCCCTGCAAAACGAGATGGAGCGGGAGGTGCCCACCACCGAGATCGGCGAGCTGGTTATGGATAAGCTGAAGGACGTGGACGAGGTGTCCTACGTCCGCTTTGCCTCCGTTTACCGCCAATTCAAGGACATCAACACCTTCATGGCGGAGCTGACCAAGCTTCTGGAGGAAAAGTGAAGAGTTGAGCGCAAGCCCCCCGGGCCTCGGCCCGGGGGGCTTTTCATGCCTCGCTGCCGTCCCGCCTTCGGCCCAGGCAAAACCTAATACTATCTTAATGCCGGCTTAACGAAGGCTTGGTGTCCGGGCGGTAGAATCCTATGACAGATGGGCCGGCCCATCGCCAAAATACCACTATGGAGGTCATGAACATGAATAAAAAAATGCTTATCCCCATCGCAATCGCCGCAATTCTTGTCTTGGGCATCGTGCTCGGCTGCAACTGGTTCTTTTCCGGTGCGGGCAGCACCAGTTACTACACCCAAGTTGACAATACCAAGCTCAGTCAGGTGTCGCCGCAGGGGGCGGTTGACCTGTCCGGCAACGGGGGCATGGACCACTCTTATACCCTGACCTCCTATGATGAACACGGCAATGAAAAGGACGTTACATTCGGCACATCGCGGGAACTGCGGGAGGGCGCGTTCCTGTGCCTGAAGGTAAGCCCCCTCCGCGGTGTACTGGAATGGAGCGAGGTGCAGTATGACGAGCTCCCCTCAGCCGTGCAGGAGCACTATGCCGTGCCGGCCAGTCGATAAAAATATCCCCCGCAGTCGGTGACTGCGGGGGATATTTTGAACTTTCCGGCTCTGCGGATCAATACATCCCCATGTCGGGGGAGGGGGCCGCCACGGGGGCGGGAGGCTCGGGCTTGTCGGCGTTCCCCATCGGGCAGGCCCGATGGGGGCCCTTTTGATTTAGTATGCTCGGGCGAAGTGAATTCGCCCTGCGCCGAGGTTTTGCCTGCGGCAAAACACTCGTGACGCCGCACTCGCGGCGGCCCTGGTGGCCGACAAGCCCGTTAAATCCATCAGCTTTCGCTTAGTACATCCCCATATCAGGGGCGGGAGGCGCGACAGGGGCGGGGGGCTCGGGCTTGTCGGCCACCAGGGACTCGGTGGTCAGCAGCACGGCGGCCACGGAGGCGGCGTTCTCCAGGGCGGAGCGGGTCACCTTGGTGGGATCCACAATGCCGGAGGCGATCATGTCGCAGTACTCCTCCTTGTAGGCGTCGAAGCCGTAGCCGTTCTTACCGGCGGACTTCACGCGCTCCAGCACCACGGAGCCGTCGATGCCGGCGTTGGCGGCGATCTGCTTCATGGGCTCGGTCAGGGCCTTGGCCACGATGTTGGCGCCGGTCTTCTCGTCGCCCTCCAGGGTGCTCACCAGCTTCTCCACGGCGGGGACGGCGTCCACATAAGCGGTGCCGCCGCCGGCCACGATGCCTTCCTCAACGGCGGCCCGGGTGGCGTTCAGCGCGTCCTCGATGCGCAGCTTCTTCTCCTTCATCTCGGCCTCGGTAGCGGCGCCCACGCGGATGATGGCTACGCCGCCGGCCAGCTTGGCCAGACGCTCCTGGAGCTTCTCCTTGTCGTAGTCGGAAGTGGTGGTCTCGATGGCCTTGCGGATCTGGCCCACGCGGGCGGAGATGGCATCGGAGGAGCCCTCGCCGTCCACGATGATGGTGGTTTCCTTCTGAACCTTCACCTGACGGGCGCGGCCCAGCATATCCATGGTGGCCTCCTTGACCTCCATGCCCAGGTCGGAGGAGATCACGGTGCCGCCGGTGAGGATGGCGATGTCCTCCAGCATCTCCTTGCGGCGGTCGCCGAAGCCGGGGGCCTTGATGCAGCACACGTTCAGGGTGCCGCGCAGCTTGTTGACCAGCAGGGTGGACAGGGCGTCGCCTTCCACGTCCTCGGCCACGATGAGCAGGCGGCGGCCGGACTGGGCCACCTGCTCCAGGATGGGCAGCAGATCCTGGATGGAGGAGATCTTCTTGTCGGTGAGCAGGATGAGGGCGTCGTCCAGCACGGCCTCCATCTTCTCGGTGTCGGTGACCATATAGGGGGTGATGTAGCCCCGGTCGAGCTGCATACCCTCGACCACTTCGCTGTAGGTCTCGGCGGTCTTGGACTCCTCCACGGTGATGACGCCGTCGTGGCTGACCTTCTCCATGGCCTCGGCGATCAGGGTGCCGATGGCCTCGTCGGAGGAGGAGATGGCGCCCACACGGGCGATGTCGGAGGTGCCGGACACGGGCTTGGAGTGGCCCTTGATGGCTTCGATGGCGGTCTCGGTGGCCTTGGAGATGCCCTTCTTCATGACCATGGGGTTGGCGCCGGCGGCCAGGTTCTTCAGGCCCTCGCGGATGATGGCCTGGGCCAGCAGGGTGGCGGTGGTGGTGCCGTCGCCGGCCACGTCGTTGGTCTTGGTGGAGACCTCCTTGACGATCTGAGCGCCCATGTTCTCAAAGGGGTCGGCCAGCTCGATCTCCTTGGCGATGGTCACGCCGTCGTTGGTGATGAGGGGGGTGCCGAACTTCTTGTCCAGAACGACGTTGCGGCCCTTGGGGCCCATGGTGATCTTGACGGTGTCGGCCAGTTGGTTGACGCCCCGCTCCAGAGCGTGGCGGGCCTCCTCGCCGTAGCAGATGATCTTAGACATATCGCATTACCTCCAAAATATTGAGATGTGTTAACAGGCTTGAATTATTCCACAATGGCGAGAATATCGTTCTGGCGGACGATGGTGTACTCCTCGCCATCCACCTTGACCTCGGTGCCGGAATATTTGCTGGTCAGCACCTTGTCGCCCACCTTCACGGTCATGACGACCTCCTTGCCGTCCACCGTGCCGCCGGGGCCCACGGCCACGACCTCGGCCATTTCGGGCTTCTCCTTGGCGTTGGAGGTGAGGATGATGCCGCCCTTGGTTTTCTCCTCGGCCTCCATGGCCTTGAGGATCACGCGGTCAGACAGGGGTTTGAGATTCATTGTTGGTTCCTCCTTAAATTAAAGTGCGGAGCCGTCGTGAGCAGCGGGCTAAGACCGAAGTGGAGCAAAAGCGGGGAGGCCCCGATGGGGCCGGACGGCTTTTGCGGAATCGGCGGGCTTAGAACCGCGTCGCGAACAGGCGCAGCATGTGTACCGTTGTTTTAGCACTCTTTTTCATCGAGTGCTAACCACGAGTATGATAATACCCTCTTTGCCGGAAAAAATCAACCCCTCATTTCAAAAAATTTGGGTTCTCTGGCAAAAATTCACTCTCCGTTCATATTCGGCGGGGAACCGCCCGTAATTTCGTCCAATTTCGATGGAAGCGGCCCCATCCGCGGACAGGAAAAATGCCGCCCGGATGGGCGGCATTTTCGGAAACAGAGAAAACTCAGCGCTTGCTGAACTGGGGCGCGCGACGGGCGGCCTTGAGGCCGTACTTCTTGCGCTCCTTCATACGAGGATCGCGGGTCAGGAACCCGGCGGCCTTCAGGGCGGGGCGGAACTCGGGGTCCATCTCCAGCAGGGCGCGGGAGATGCCATGGCGCAGGGCGCCGGCCTGACCGGTGACGCCGCCGCCGGTGACGGTGGCGGTGATGTCCACCTTACCGATGACGCCGGTGGTGTTCAGGGGCTGGCGAACCACCATCTTCAGGGTCTCCAGGCCGAAGTACTCCTCGATGTCGCGGCCGTTGATGGTGATGGTGCCGGTGCCGTTGGGGAACAGGTGGACGCGGGCCACGGAGGACTTCCGACGGCCGGTGCCGTAATGATAAGGCTTCTTGCTCTTGTACATAATCCGTTACCTCCTTATTCCACGGTCCAGGTCTCGGGCTTCTGGGCGGCGTGGGGGTGGCTGTCGCCGCGGTAGATCTTCAGCCGGGTGAGGGAGTCCTTGGTGACGATGTTGCGGGGCAGCATGCCGCGCACCGCCAGCCGGACGGCCAGCTCGGGCTTGTCCTGCATCAGCAGGCGGTACTTGGTCTCTTTCAGGCCGCCCACCCAGCCGGAGTGGCGGCGGTAATACTTCTGCTCCAGCTTCTTGCCGGTGAGGACGGCCTTGTCAGCGTTGATGACGATGACGAAGTCGCCGCAGTCGGCGTGGGGGGTATACTCGGGCTTGTGCTTGCCCCGCAGGATGGTGGCGGCGGCGACAGCGGTCTTGCCCAGAGGCTTGCCGGCAGCGTCCAGCACGTACCACTTGCGCTGGATGTTACCCTTGTTTGCCATAAAGGTAGACATTTCTGGTTTCCTCCATTTATATTCATATTTGTTTGAAACATGGGAACGCTCCCCTTTACAACGGGGAGCATGGTGTATTATAATGCGGAAAAACGCCCCTGTCAACGGGAAAACGGATTTTTTTCAAAATAAATTTGAAATACTCAATTATTCTTGATAGATCAATGAAATTCTCGCGTAAACTCATTTTGATATTTTTCTTTTGAGAGAGAGGAGAAAGCTGCCATGCGGCTGATTTTATCCCATATGCGCCGCTGCGTTGAGGACTACAACATGATTCAGTCCGGCGACAAGATCGCCGTGGGTGTATCCGGCGGCAAGGACTCGCTGGCGCTGCTGTACGCCATGGCCAAGCTGCGGGAGTTCTACCCCGCGCCCTTTGAGCTTCACGCCATCACGGTGCACCCCGGCCCCGAGGAGATGGACTTCGCCCCGGTGGCGGCGCTGTGTCAAGACCTGGGGGTGGAGTACCACCTGATTCAGACGGAGATTTTCCGCATCATCTTCGACCTGCGCCATGAGAAGAACCCCTGCTCCATGTGCGCGAAAATGCGCCGTGGAGCCATGCACAACGCCCTCAAGGAACTGGGTATCAATAAGGTGGCCTTGGGCCACCACTTCGACGACGCGGTGGAGACCTTTTTCCTGTCCCTGTTCTATGAGGGCCGTCTGTCCTGCTTCCAGCCGGTAACCTACCTGGATCGCACGGGCATCACCCAGATCCGCCCGCTTCTCTATTGTGGGGAGGGGACGCTGCGCAACGCCGCCGCGCGCTATCATCTGCCCGTGGTCTACAACCCCTGTCCCGCCGACGGCAACACCCGGCGGCAGGAGGTGAAGGAGCTGATCGCCCGCCTGTCCCAGGACTACCCCAAGCTGAAGGACTATGTATTCGGGGCCATGCAGCGCCTGCCCCTGCCCGAGTGGGGCCCGGTGGAGAACAGCCACGGCATCAAGCGGTACGGGGCGGATCACGAGGCCGACCAGGAGACATAGAAGGGACTCGCCCGCAAATCTATGTTATCGCGAAAACAGCTTGCGCCTCTCACGCAAATGGTGTAAAATAAAGGCACTGTACCCAAACAATTTTGCAGAAGGAGAGACGAACATGAAAAAACGACTTCCGGCATTGTTCCTTGCGCTGGCCCTGTGCCTGGCCCTGCTCCCGGCGCCTACCTTTGCCTCCGGGACGCAGGAGTCCGTCACCGTGGGCGGCATGACCTTCAGCGAGGTGCTCACCACAAGCTACTATGACAGTTTAGGGGATTTTTACAGAGCGGAGGGGGAGACCACGGAGCCGGGGAATGACTTCAACTATGCCCTGGGCACCCAGATGCTCTGGTGGAACGAAGACCCCTCCACCCCGGAGAACGAATTTGTGGGGATCCGCACCTTCTGGTGCTTTTTCCTTCCCCCCGATGCCTCCATCACCTTTCGTATGGCCAAGGGGGACGTTGTCTATTACCATGGGTGGAACGCCGAGTATTACCAGCGGCGCAGCAGCGATGGCGAGCACTTCTGGAAAACGGAAGTGGTCGAGGATAAGAGCCGGTTGTTCACTGTAGACGCTCCGGGAGACTACGTCCAGACGAAGGCCGATTTTGAAGAGTACATCCCGGAAGAGTTTAATATGCTGACGTTGGAGATGGGCGACACCTTTGTCCAGCTCTGGTTCGTTGACCAGATCCCCGTCCCCCCCTTCACCGACACACCCGCCTGGTGCGCCAATGAGGCCCAGTGGGCGGTGGAGAAGGGGATCACCAACGGCTACGGCGGCTCCGCCACCTTTGCCCCCGGCATTCAGTGCCCCAACACCCAGATCCTGACCTTCCTGTGGCGGGCGGCGGATGAGCCGGATGCCGCCGCCGAGGCCCCCTTTACCGTGGCGTCCTACTATCAGGATGCCGTCAACTGGGCCTACGAAAAAGGGCTGATCGACGATTCTTTTGACCCGGACGCCCCCTGCACCCGCTCCCAGGCGGTGTGGTATATCTGGAAGGCCCTGGGTGAGACCGAGGCCGCGGAGGCGGCCAGCTTCTCCGACGTGGACGCCGACGCCCCCTATGCCGACGCGGTATCCTGGGCGTTGGAGAAGGGCGTCACCACCGGATCCGGCGACGGCGACAACACCTTTGCCCCCGACCGGGTGTGCACCCGCGGCGAGATCGCGGCGTTCCTCTACCGGGCCTATAACAACTGAGCATAGTTTTGCCCCCGCTGTTTCATGGAGAAACAGCGGGGGCTTCTTTGTGTGTTACGCGTCTCCCGCCAGATCCTTCAGCCGCTCTAAGGGGAAGGGTGGGAAGGCCACCGGCTTCATAGCGATGGACATCAGCTTCATGGGGTCGTCGTCCGCCGCCACCCGGTTGGACGACAGCGCCCCGCACCGCCGGCAGCGGTGGATGACCGCCCACTCGCCGTTTTTCCGCACCCACACGGAGATGGGCTCCATGATGCCGCCGCAGTCCGCCTCCCGGTCACCGGGCTCGATGTCCACATGGAGGCTGGACAGGCAGTTGGGGCAGTGGTTGCGGTGGTCGCTCCCGGCGCCCGCCGGGGTCACCAGCCAGCCGCACACCTTGCAGGTGAAGCTGTCATGGCAGGGATGGGTCTTGTAGTAGCCTTTTTCGTACTGCTTGCGCTTGTTTTCTCTGTTCAAGGGAAAAACCTCCTAAAAGATGTGATTCTTTTGGGAGGTTTGGGTGAGTTAATTGTGACGCAAACCTCCCGGTCAGCGCACGGTCACCGAGACAAACATCATCTTCATAAAACACTTCTCCTATGCTTTTTATATTTCCCACGCTTTTTTACAGCGACAGGATAAATTGTAACGCGGTGCGCGGGGTCTGTGCCCCGTGGAACCGCTCCCAGGCCACCGCCTGGCGGTGGAGCTCTTCCCGGGGAAGCTCCACTCCGTTCTGATCGGCCAGCATATCGACCAACGCCAAAAATTCCGTCTTGTTCAGCCTCTGGAACAGCACCCGCACCCCGAAGCGGTCGGCCAGCGAGGTCTTTTCCCGGATGGTCTCGGAACGGTCCATCTCGTCCCCGGCCCGCTCGGAGATGGTCTGGCGCACCAGGTGGCGGCGGTTGGAGGTGGCGTACACCGCCACGTTCTGGGGCCGGCGCTCCACGCCGCCCTCCAGGATGGTTTTCAGGACGGAGTAGGTGGGGTCGTCCCGGTCAAAGGTCAAATCGTCGATGAACACGATGAACTTCTGCCGCCGCCCGTCCAGCTTGCGGATGAGGGCGGGCAGGCCGCCCAGATTCTCCTTATCCGCCTCGATGAGCCGCAGCTCCTCCATTCCGGGCAGGGTGAGCAGGTTTTTCACTGTGGCCGATTTGCCCGTACCGCTCTCGCCGTAGAGGAGGACATTGTTCACATACCGCCCCTCCATGAGCAGGCGGGTGTTGCGCACTACCTCGGCCCGCTGTTCGTCGTAGCCCAGCAGCTGGTGGTCGGTGGGGCAGTCCGGGTGGGCCACCGGGATCAGCTCGCCGCTGTCCCACACGAAGGCCCGGTACCGGGCGAACAGCCCCGCGCCCTCCTTTTGATAGGCGGCGGTGAGCTGCTCAAAGGAGAAGGGCACCCCCCGCTGCCACCGGGGCAGGGAGGTCAATACCCCCTGGTAGTCGCTGTCCAGCAGCTTCCCCAGGTGGGCCAGCCACCTGTCGCAGTCCACGTTGGCCAGCAGCTCGAAGGCGGAGATGTCCAGCTTGGCCGCCTGCTCCAGCGCCGGGTCCCGGTCCCCCCGCTGGGCCAGCAGGGGATAGGGCCCCTCCGACCACCGCAGGGCCTCCCCCAGCCAGTGGCCCAGACCGGGCTGTCCCTCCACCCGGAGCTGATAGAACAGGCCGGTGTACGCCTCCAGCCCGCCCTGGCCGTCCCCATGGGCGGCGCAGGCCAGCAGGGACAGCGCCCGCTCCATCACCGGCTGGGTAAGTATGTCCTTGTAAGCGGTCACGCCCCGCAGGGCGGCCAGCATAGTCTTTACATTCATGGAAATCACCTCGGTGGGGATATTATACGGCATCCCGGCGGAAATGACAATCCCTCAATTTCCCGGGAAAATATGACTTTAGACTTTCTATTTTTTCTCTGCTGTGGTAAAATATCTAAATACGTAAAAAGCGCATGATATGCACCGGGAGGTTATTTTGATATGGAACTGAAGGAGAAAACGCTGGCCAGCGAGCGGGTTTTCGACGGGCGGCTGCTGAAGGTTTACCGGGACGAGGTGGAGCTGACCAATGGCAAAACGTCCGTCCGGGAGTTTGTCCATCATCCCGGCGGGGCGTCGGTGGTGGCCCTGGATGGCGAGGGGAATGTCTATCTGGAGCGGCAGTTCCGCTACCCCTACCACAAGGTGGTCACCGAGATCCCGGCGGGCAAGCTGGAGCCGGGGGAGGATCCCTTTGACGCCATCCGGCGGGAGCTGAAGGAGGAGATCGGGGCCACAGCGGGAAGGTGGGACGCCCTGGGCCATATCATGCCCAGCGTGGGATATACCGACGAGATGCTGTACCTGTACCTGGCCCGCGATTTGACCTTCGGGGAGCGGCACCTGGATCAGGACGAGTTTTTGGAGCCCTTCAAGCTGCCCTTTGACGAGGCGCTGGCCCAGGCGGCGGACGGGCGGATCAACGATGGGAAAACAGTGGCCGCCCTGTTCCGGGCGGAGAAATTGATGCGGGAGGAGACCAATGGGTAAAAAGATCCTGGTGGTGGAGGACGAGCGGAACATCGTGGACATCCTCACCTTCAACCTGGCCCGGGAGGGCTACGAGACGCTGGAGGCCCTGGACGGGGCGGCGGGGCTGCGGCTGGCCCTGGAGCAGGACCCGGACCTGATCCTGCTGGATCTGATGCTGCCCAAAATGGACGGCTTCCAGGTGTGCCGCACCCTGCGGGAGCAGGGGCGGGCCACCCCCATCATCATGCTCACCGCCCGTGAGGAGGAGACGGACAAGGTGCTGGGGCTGGAGCTGGGGGCGGACGACTACATCACCAAGCCCTTCTCCATGCGGGAGCTGCTGGCCCGGGTGAAGAGCAACATCCGCCGCACGGAAATGCTGTCAAACGGCGTCCAGCAGACCGCGGGGAACCGGCTGGAGCTGGGCCGGATCCAGGTGGATCTGGACGCCATGCTGGTGTATAAGGACGGCGAGGCCCTGGACCTGACCCAGCGGGAGTACGAGCTGGTCAAGACGCTGGCCTCCAGCCGGGGGCAGGCGGTGAGCCGGGAGTCGCTGATGGAGCAGGTGTGGAACTACGAGGGCTACGTGGGCGATGTGCGGGCGGTGGACGTGGCCATCCGGCGGCTTCGCGAGAAGCTGGAGGACGACCCCGCCGACCCCAAGTTCATCGTGACCCGCCGGGGGCTGGGGTACGCCTTCGGCGTGTAAAAAAGTAAATACTTGTATTTTGATCAGCAGGAGGTCATAAAGTGTCTTTTGAAGTACGGAAGAAGAAAAACCCCGGAATGATTGTGGTACGAGTCCTGTGCGTTCTCATGATCGCGGCGATCGTGTGGTTCATCAACTGGGATCTCATGCGGGACGCCCTCCGGCAGGAGGGACTTGATATCATTTTCATGGGCTTTGTTGGAATTTTCCTCTTGTTTTTCGTGGGCTCTTTCTATGTGCAGAGACGTCCGCGCATCGAAGTGAACGGTCAGCACATCGCCATTTATCCGTTGTGGCGGCCGTCCAAAAAAATCACGCTGCGGGAGATCACCTCCAGAAAAGCGGAGGGCGATACCTCAGGCGAACAATTAGACGCGGCAATTGGCGGGATGCTGCTTGGCGGCGCGCTTGCCTATGCGTTACAGCAAAGACATGCTGCTGCCATACAGTCGCCCAAAGAGATGTCCTACACCTATTACAGCGGGGACACCAAATTGATTACCGTTTCCACAAAAGGGATGGAAAACGTGGAGCGGTTTGACAATATGGTGGTAGACAAATTAGAGGGGAGACCGCTGCCGGGGGCAGGGGTGAAAATGTCCGCGGAGGACGTGGAACCCGCTAAAAAAACAAGGCTCCCTCTTATTTTGGCCGGATTGGCTGGTGTTGTTTGTCTTGTGGCAGTGGTCGTGATCGTGTTGATCCCTCGAACAGGGGCGCGGTCCCCGGACTTGCTGGCGGGAACATCCTGGATCGCTACCAGTGACGGCTCCCAATGGGTATTCCGTGGGGATCAGACATTCCATTGGTATCAGACAAAAGGGGAAACAGGCGACAATTATTTTGCCGGCACCTATGAATTTCATATCGGGCAGGACGCGCTTGATTATTTGACGACCGAGCTTTCCAGGTATGCTGTGACAGAAAGAGAGATGCGGGACGTGATCTCCAGAGTGCCGGAATATACCGTTGATAATTTTGTGTGTTTTTCTTGTGTCAACCAGTCTTTTATGCTGGATGGGAAGGAACAGCTTTCCGAGGAAACTGTATCGTCTTATTTCGGTTTCCTGCTGCTGGACGGGACATACCTTGATATTGCGAATATGACGACCGGTACTTATTACGGGTTCATGAAGGAGTAGATCCCGGCCCCCGCGCCGGACACAGGATTCAGAAAGGAGGCCCCGCCATGCGCCGAAACCTGCACATCAAGCTGGTGCTCATCATGGTGCTGCTCATCGTGTCGCTGATGGTGGTGGTGGGCGCGTTTTTGATGAACTCGGTCACCGGCTACTATATCAACGAGTTTTACAGCCAGATCGCCGACGCCTTCAGTGAGGACAACGCGGACTTCGTCCGGGATCTCCAGACCGCCACCGAGGACGAGACCGACGGCGCGTCTATGGTGAACGCGGTGCTGTCCGCCTACGAGGGCGTGCTGGGCGTGGACCGCCGCCACCGCAACTTCTACGTGCTGGACGGGACCACCGGCCGCTATCTGGCCGGATCGGCCCCCGAGCCGGCGGGGGGTATCCCCATCACCCCCAACATCGCCTCCGCCCTGCAGGGGAAACCGGGAGACGACAGCAGTGTCACCGCCGATTATATGGACGCCGCCATCCCTATCACCCGGGGCGGGCAGCCCTACATCGTCTATATCCTGGACAGCCGCGAGACCGCCCGCAGCCTGAACGGGTCGATGTTCACCCTCATTATAGAGGCGCTGGCGCTGGGCCTGATCATCTCGATCCTGCTGTCCTTCCTGCTGGCCAAGACCATGGTCAACCCCCTCCAGCGCCTGACCAACGGCATTGAGGAGGTTGCCCGGGGGGACTTCTCCCGGAAACTGGAGGTTACCTCGTCCGATGAGATCGGCCAGCTCACCGAGAGCTTCAACGTCATGGCCCGGCAGCTCCAGTCCACCATCGCCGATTTGGAGCGGGAGCAGCAGAAAAGCAAGGATTTTGTGGCCAACGTGTCCCACGAGCTGCGCACCCCGCTGACCAACATCAAGAGCTACGCCGAGACACTGGACGACGGGGTGGGGGACCTGCCCCCGGAGATGGAGCAGAGGTTCCTGGGGGTCATCCTCAACGAGTCCGACCGCATGGCCCATATCCTCCAGGATCTGCTCACCCTGTCCCGGTTCGACTCCGGGCGGAGCGGGCTGCGGCTGGCCCGGTTCCCCTTCGCCGGGGCGGTGGACGACACCTATCAGGCCATTTTGATGGACGCCCAGAACCACTCCCACACGGTGGAGCTGGTTCTGCCCGAAAATCTGCCGGAGGTGCGGGCGGATCGGGAGCGGGTGATGCAGGTGATGATGAACATTGTGTCCAACGCCATCAAGTACACCCCCGACGGGGGGCGCATCGTCCTGTCCGCCGGACAGGCGGGGGACAAGGTGTGGATGGAGGTGGACGACAACGGCATCGGCATCCCCGAGGGCGACCGGGACCGCATTTTCGAGCGGTTCTACCGGGTGGATAAGGCCCGTTCCCGCCAGTCCGGCGGCACGGGGCTGGGGCTGTCCATCGCCCAGGAGATCATGAAGCAGCACGAGGGCAGGCTGTACCTGGTGGACAAGCAGGAGCCCGGCCTGACCATCCGCATGGAGCTGCCCATCCGGGGCCCCCGGGAGGAGGCCAGGAATGAGGAATAAGCGTCGCTGGATCGAATGGGGAAAGGATGTCCTCATCGTCCTGCTCACCCTGTCCGCCATCTATCTGCTGACCATGACGCCGCTGGTGCGGGACAGCGGCGTCATGGATCTGCTGTCCCCCCGGGAGAGCCCCGGCGCGGGCCTGTCCGAGGAGAGCCAGGGGATGGTCATGCTCCCCGCCCGACTGGCTGTCACCGGGGAAGGGGGACGCTATGGCGTGCAATATAACGAGGAGCGCCTGAAGGAGCTGTTTCCCCCGCTGGGCGCCCTGCTGGGGGACGCGCTGGCCTCCGCCGGGACGCCCCAGCCCATCACGGAGGGGGAGTGGCGGCGGTATCTGGGCGGGACGGGCGTGTACTTCGACTTTCAGGGCGAGGTTCCCCTGGCCGCTCTGAAGCGGTGGCTCCAGGGGCCGGAAGACGGATCACCATCCGGCTCCGCCCGGCGGGTGCTGCTGTGTGCCGGGACGGAGGATCAGGTGCTGCTGTGCTGGCAGGAGGCGGGCAGCGGCCAGTTTTTCTCCTGCTCCACCGCGCTGACCCAGAGCCTCCATCTGGATCCGGCGGCGGAGGGGCCGACCTCCAATGGAGCCTATTTTGCCTTTGAGAGCCAGGAGCTGACCCGGCTGCTGGATCCCTATACCCTCATCACCGAGGGGGAGCAGGGCCGCGAGGGATACGATGCGTCCGTCCCGCTGACGGGCGGAGCCGGTGCGGCGGCGGTGCTGGAGGCCCTGGACTACAGCGCGCAGAACCATGCCCCGGTCAGCGGCGGCGAGGTGTACCTGGACGGCGGCGACCGCCTGGTGGTGAGCGACAACGGCACGGTGACCTACCGGGCGGCCCAGCCGGAGAAATACCCGGTGGGCAAGGACATTGCCGACCAGGTGGACGGCGTTCGGGCGCTGGCGGAGCGTACGCTGGGCGCACTGTGCGGCGAGGCCCGGCTGTACCTCATGTCCGCTCAGGAGGAGAGAGGCGCGCTGCGGGTGCGCTTTGGCTATCTGCTGGACGGCTGCGCCGTCCGCCTGGGCGGCGAGGGCTGGGCGGCGGAGTTCTGGGTGGAGAGTGGCTATATCACCCGGTTCACCCTTCGCTTTCGCTGCTACGCCGCCAACGGGGAGCGCGCCCTGCTGCTGCCCGTTGACAAGGCGGCGGCCATGCTGCCCGATCTGACGGATGAGCGGCGGGAGCTGGTCATTCAGTACCGGGACGGCGGGGGAGCCGCCGTCTCGCCGGACTGGGTGGCGGTGTGAAAGGGGAGTATGTGGCGTGGAATGGCGCAAACTGAAAAACCTGATCATCCTCATCCTGCTGACGGTGAACGGCTTTCTGCTGGTGCTGGTGGGCATCCGCAGGGAGGAGTCCGCCCGCTATGAGCGCTCGGCGCTGGAGCAGACCGTCCAGGTGCTGGAAAAGGGCGGCGTACAGGTGGACATTGAGGCTGTCGCGGCCGCGGACGGACTGACCCCCATGACGGTGGAACGGGATGTGGAGCGGGAGGCCCGGCTGGTGAGCGTCCTGCTGGACGAGGAGGTTCAGGGGGACAACCGAGGGGGCGGGCTGTATCTCTACCAGGGTAAGCTGGGGGAGGTGAGCCTCCGGGCCGGGGGCGAGCTGTCCGCCGACTTCCCCCAGGATAACCACTGGAAAACTGACCACCCGGAGGATCACGCCGCCGCCCTGCTGAAAAAGCTGGGGGTGGAGGGGGCGCTGACCAACCAGATGGGCGAGGGGGAGGACGTCGTCCTCCGATTTCGGCAGAGCTGGAACGGGGCGCCGGTGTTCTCCTGCGAGGTGGAGTTTGTGTACCGGGAGGGGTATCTGACCACCCTCCGGGGCACGCTGCTGATGGCGGCGGAGGGGACGGCGGAGGCGGGGCAAACGCTCACGCTGCCCACGGCGCTGATGCGGTTTTCCGAGGGGCTGGGTGCCACCGGCGACGTGTGCTCCGCCATCCGCGCCATGGAGCCGGGCTACCGGGGCACGGCCCAATCCCTGTCCGGCGGCGCCCGGCTGACGCCTGTGTGGCTGGTGACCACCGACACCGCGAATTACTATCTGGACTGCGTCACCGGGGCGCTGACCCGGGTGGCAGGTCAATGACGAATTTTAGACAAGCCCTCCCTCATAGGATGAATGAGAACTCATCCTGTGAAGGGGGGCGAGCCCTTGTCTACGATCCTGGCCGGAACTCTGCTGCTCACCGCCACCGGCCTGTTTTCCCAAGTGGTGGGTTTTTTGTACCGCATGGCCCTGTCCCGGCTCATCGGCGCGGAGACCATGGGGCTGTATCAATTGGTGATGCCGGTGTACTCCATGCTCATGTCGGTGACCGCCGTGGGGCTGACGGTGGCGGTGTCCACCCTGTCCGCCCGGTACCACGCCCTGGGGGACAGCGGCACGGTCAAGCTGGTGCTGCGCCGCGCGCTGAGGGATTTTTTGCTGCTGGCGGCGCCGCTGGGGCTGGCGGTCGTGGCGCTGTCCGACCCCATCTCCGTCTATCTCCTGGGAGACGCCCGGACGCGGCTGGGCGTGGTGGTGATGGTGCCCTGTATGCTGCTCACCGGGGTGGAAAATCTCCACAAGCACTGTTTTTACGGCATCGGCCGGGTGCGCCCCCCAGCCGCCGTGGAGACGGCGGAGCAGCTCATCCGGGCGGCGGCGGTGCTGCTGCTCCTGGCGGCGCTGCTGCCCCGGAGTGCCGAGGAGACGGTGGGCATTATCGCCTTGGGCATGGTGCTGTGCGAGGTGTTTTCCGCCTGCGCCCTCACCCTGCTGTTCCGGCGGCACTGGAAGCGGTTTCCCCCCGGTCCCGCCGGAGCGGAGGTGAGCGGCAGGCGGCTGATGACCATCGCCCTTCCCGTGGGGGCCACCTCCCTGCTGGGGACGCTGCTGGGCTCCGCCAACGCTGTGCTCATCCCCGCGAAATTGGTGGAAGGGGGCATGACCCTGTCCGAGGCCATGTCCGAGTTCGGGGTGCTGTGCGGCATGACCCTGCCCCTGCTGGCCCTGCCCACGGGCTTCATCGGAGCGCTGTGCCTGGTGATGGTGCCCGACCTGGCCCGGCGCACCGCCCAGGGCGACCGCCGGGCGGCGGGGGGGTTTCTGGACCGGGTGATGTCCGCCACCTCTTTACTCATGGCCCCGGCCATGGCCCTGCTGACAGTGATCGGCCCCACGGTGGGGGCGGCGCTGTTCCGAGACGAGCGGGTGGGGGAGCTGATCCTGCCCCTGGCGGCGGGCACCCTGCTGGGGTGCTGGCAGTCGGTGCTGTCCGGGGCGCTGAACGGCCTGGGCCTCCAGGGAAAGGCCGCCCGCAACGCCATCCTCAGCGACGTGGCGCAGCTGGCCTTCACCTTTTTTGCCGTGTCCCGGTTCGGGCTTGCGGGCTTCGCGGCGGGGTTTGTAGCCTCCGGTCTGGTGGGGGCGGGGCTGAATCTGGCCTCCGTCCTCCGGGCGGCGGAGTTAAAAGTAAAAGCCTTTGAATGGTTTGCCCGTCCGTTGTTAGCGGCGGTGCTGATGGGGCTGTGGTGCAATCTGCTGTTCCGCGTGATGAACGACGCCGGGTGCGGCCATGGCTGGACGTCGCTGGTGTGCGGGCTGCTGGGGATCGCGGTTTATTCCGCCGCGCTATTGGCTCAGGGGGTGTCCGTCACTGACCTGTTTGCCCGGTTTGGGGCGTATTTCAAGAGAAAGAGAGGAGCGCTATGAAACCGCGCATTCTGATCTCCACCGGCGGGGGGAACGCCGCCAATTATCTGGCCGCCATTGAGGCCGCCGGAGGCGTGGGGGACGCCCACTATCTCCCCTCCTCCAGCCCGGGCTATGACGGTCTGCTGCTCACCGGCGGGGACGACATAGATCCGGCCCTGTTCGGCCAGGAGAATCAGGGCTCCCAAGGCATCGACCGGGCCCGGGACGAGGCGGAGCTGGCCTTGTTGGACGCCTTTTTGGGGGCGAACAAGCCGGTGCTGGCCATCTGCCGGGGCCACCAGGTGGTCAATGTGTGGCTGGGCGGCGATTTGATCCAGGATCTGGGGCCTGAGCTGGTTCCCTTTCACCGAAAAGAGGAGGGCGACCAGGTCCATTTGATCCGGGCGGCGGAGGGCTCATTGCTCCATCGTCTGTACGGCCCGGTGTTCCCGGTGAACAGCAGCCACCATCAGGCGCTGGGGCGGCTGGGCCAGGGGCTGCGGGCGACCGCCTGGTCAGAGGGCGGGGTCATCGAGGCGGTGGAGCATGATGCCCTGCCCCTCATCTCCGTCCAGTTCCACCCGGAGCGGATGACGGGGGCATTGGCGCGGCCCGACACGGTGGATGGCGGGGAGATCTTCCGGGCGTTTCTGGAATTATGCAAATAAGCTTGTTGTCACGCTATGGCTGCTCACGACGGCTTCACGCTTCTTTTTAGCACTCTCACAACGAGAGTGCTAATTGTTTACACCCAGTTCATGAATTTCAAGGAAAGAGGGGTATACTACACGTTAGAAATACAAGCTGCTGAGGATTTCCCCAGCTCAGAGGAGTGTGAACTTCATGAACATGAACCAATTTACCCAGAAATCCCTGGAGGCCGTCCAAAGCGCCCAGAACCTCGCCGTCCAGCACGGCAACCAGCAGATCGAGCAGGCCCATCTGCTGCTGGCCCTGGTAGACCAGGAGGGAGGCTTTATCCCCCAGCTGCTCACCCACATGGGGCTGACGGTGGAGTCCTTCCGGGCCGCCGTTCGCCATGAGGTGGAGATCCTGCCCAAGGTGTCCGGCTCCGGCCGGGCGGCGGACAAGGTCTACATTTCCGCCGGGGTGGACAAGGCCATGAACCAGGCCCTGACTATCGCGGGCGGCATGAAGGACGAATTCGTCTCCGTGGAGCATCTGCTGCTGGCCCTCATCGACACAGCGGAGGGCAATTTGAAGGAACTGTTCCGTACCTACAACGTGGACAGGGAGAAGGTCATGCAGGCGCTGGCCGCCCTGCGGGGGAACCAGCGGGTGACCAGCGACAACCCGGAGGACACCTACGAGGCGCTGAAAAAATACGGCGCGGATCTGGTGGAGCGAGCCCGGCAGAACAAGCTGGACCCGGTAATCGGTCGGGACGACGAGATCCGCAATGTCATTCGCATCCTGAGCCGCAAGAGCAAAAACAACCCCGTTCTCATCGGCGAACCTGGCGTGGGCAAGACCGCCATCGCCGAGGGGCTGGCCCAGCGCATCGTCAAGGGCGACGTGCCCGCCGGATTGAAGGACAAGACCATCTTTGCCCTGGACATGGGCGCCCTCATCGCCGGGGCCAAGTATCGGGGCGAGTTCGAGGAGCGCTTGAAGGCCGTGTTGAACGAGGTCAAGCAGTCCGAGGGGCGCATCCTGCTGTTCATCGACGAGCTGCACACCATCGTGGGCGCGGGCAAGACCGAGGGGGCCATGGACGCGGGCAACCTCTTGAAGCCCATGCTGGCCCGGGGCGAGCTCCACTGCATCGGGGCCACCACTCTGAACGAGTACCGCCAGTATATCGAGAAGGACGCCGCCCTGGAGCGCCGCTTCCAGCCCGTCATGGTAAACGAACCTACGGTGGAGGACGCGGTGGCCATCCTGCGGGGCCTCAAGGAGCGCTACGAGGTGTTCCACGGCGTGAAGATCACCGACGGGGCCATTGTGGCGGCCGCCACCCTGTCCAACCGCTATATTACCGACCGCTTCCTGCCCGACAAGGCCATCGACCTCATCGACGAGGCCTGCGCCCTCATCCGCACCGAGATGGACTCCATGCCCACCGAGCTGGACGTGATCTCCCGGAAGATCATCCAGTGCGAGATCGAGGAGGCGGCGCTGAAAAAGGAGGACGACCAGCTCTCCCAGGCCCGTCTGGCGGACATCCAGAAGGAGCTGGCCGAGCTGCGGGACGAGTTCAACGCGGGCCGCGCCAAGTGGGAGAACGAGAAGAACGCCATCGGCAAGGTGCAGAAGCTGCGGGAGGACTTGGAAGCCGCCAACGCCCAGCTGGAAAAGGCCCAGCGGGAGTATGACCTGGAAAAGGCGGCGGAGCTGCAATACGGCACCATCCCCGAGCTGAAAAAGCGGCTGGAGGAGCAGGAGCGCTGCGCCGCCCGGTCCAAGGAGGACAACCTGCTCCGGGACAAGGTCACCGAGGAGGAGATCGCCCGCATTGTGGAGCGCTGGACGGGCATCCCGGTGGCAAAGCTGATGGAGGGCGAGCGGGAAAAGCTGCTCCACCTGGAGGACATCCTCCACAAGCGTGTGGTGGGCCAGGAGGAGGCCGTGCGGCTGGTCAGCGAGGCCATTTTGCGCTCTCGCGCCGGCATCGCCGACCCGGACAAGCCCATCGGCTCCTTCCTGTTTTTAGGCCCCACCGGCGTGGGCAAGACGGAGCTTGCCAAGGCCCTCAGCGAAGCGCTGTTCGACAGCGAAAAGAACCTGGTGCGTATTGATATGAGCGAGTATATGGAGAAGTTCTCCGTCTCCCGGCTCATCGGGGCCCCTCCGGGGTACGTGGGCTATGAGGAGGGCGGACAGCTCACCGAGGCGGTGCGCCGCCACCCCTACTCCGTCATCCTGTTTGACGAAGTGGAAAAGGCCCACCCGGACGTGTTCAACGTATTACTCCAGGTTTTGGACGACGGCCGTATTACGGACAGTCAAGGCCGGACGGTGGACTTCAAGAACACCGTCATCATCCTCACCTCCAACCTGGGCAGCCAGTTCCTGCTGGACGGCATCGGCCCGGACGGGGAGGTTTCTACAGAAGCCCGCGCTCAAGTGGATGAGCTGCTTAAGCGCTCCTTCCGGCCGGAGTTCCTCAACCGGCTGGACGAAATCGTATTCTACAAGCCGCTGACGCGCGACAACATCTACCACATCATCGACCTGCTGCTGGCGGGCCTGAACCGCCGCTTGGAGGACAAGCGGCTCCGCGTGGAGCTGACGGACGGGGCCAAGTCCCTGATCCTGGACGCCGCCTACGATCCCATGTACGGGGCACGGCCCCTGCGCCGGTATCTCCAGCACACCGTGGAAAACCTGGTGGGCCGGAAGATCATCGCCGGGGAGACGATGCCCGATTCCGTCCTCACTGTGGATGCACGGGACGGTGAGCTGACAGTGCAGTAAAAGAACCCCCCTGTCCAGCTTTGCTGGGCAGGGGGGGTTTCGTTTACAGCAGCTTATTCAGTTCCACCAACAGCCTTTGCTTCATCTCTGACAGTTCATGTTCTGTCGGGCGGTTGTCGTCACAATACATTTTTTCCATGGGGTACCACCAGACAGGGCCTTTACCGTTGTTTCCGTAGTGTTCGATGTCCCCGGTCACTCTTGGATATAGATGCCAGTGAAGATGGGCGTCCCCCATTCCAAGCAGCTCATAATTCATCTTTTCCGCCCCAAACGCGTTGGAAACCGCCTGGGCGACGATGGACATCTCCTCGAGGAATCTCATCTTTTCGGCGCGGTCAAGGTGGAACAGCTCCGTTACGTTCCCGTGGGACTTATACAGGAACAGGGTGTAGCCGTGAAAATGCTGGTTATCGCCGATGACCACATAGCCTGTGTCAAGCTCCTTAACAAAATAGGGGTTTTCCCCCCGTTTGATCATTTCGATCCGGTCACAGATCAGGCACATTTTGCGTTCCTCCAATATATTTTGTTTTTTACTCTGCCTCGGAGGTTTCCCCGCCGCGGCCGGCTGCCTCAGGAGCGGAGAGCTGGTGGCGCTCCCCGCTGTCTCCGGCCCTGTCAGCGGAGCCGCCGTTTTTATCCTCGTCGTCCAGCACGCTCTTTTCGTCCTCAGGGTCGGGGTTTTCCCGGCGCATGGCCATGGCCAGCTTGTAGCCCTCCGGGTCGTTGTTCATCAGGTACTCCAGATCCTCCGGCGGCACCCGGTTGCCCTTCATAATGGACGCGGCGATTTTCTGGCACTTGTTCATCACCTCGAGCTGCTTTTTCATGATGTCCAGCTCGTTTTTCGCGCTCTCCATGGCGCTGAGGCTGTCGTCCAAGCGGGCTTGACGCCGCTGCTCCCGCTGCTGGGCCGCCTCCCACATTTTGCGGTTTTGCTCCTGCACAAAAGCCAGCGCCTGCTGTGACAGGGACACCTTGTCCGTGGGGGTCTGGGCTTTGACGGGCTGGGCCTGGGTTTTTGCGGGGGCACCCGACGCGTCCGCCTTTTTCGCCATGGCCTTGGAAAGCCGTTCATTCCGCCGCATTTCCCGGGTGGTGCGCAGCTCCATGTTGACCGCTCCTTTCGTTTCCATTACTATATGGAATATATCGGAAGGATTTGCGGCTTTGTTAAGGCCGGGGCGGACGGCGAAGAAATTTTTGCCGCCCTGTCAGGATCTGCCCCCCTCGTTCGTATTGTCAGTGAAGGCGCCTTTGAAGGAGAGAACCACATGAAACGAGATGAACAGGAGGCCCAGCGGCTGGTGGATACCTACTCCGACCTGATCCTGCGGCTGAGCTATACCTACCTCAAGTCCACCCAGGACGGGGAGGACATCTGCCAGACGGTGCTGCTCAAGCTGCTCACCGGGGACGAGGTCTTTGACAGCCCCGAGCACGAGAAAGCGTGGGTCATCCGGGCCACGGCTAACGCCTGCAAGGACGAGCTGCGCGCCTTCCGGCGCAGGGCCGTGCCCCTGGAGGAGGCTGCGGAGGCGGCGGCCCCGGAGGTGGCCCGGTCGGATGTGCTGGACGCGGTGATGGAGCTGCCGGGAAAATACCGGGAGGCGATTTACCTCTTTTATTACGAGGGGTATTCGACTAGGGAAATCGCCGCCCTGACGGGGCGGAGCGAGGCGGCGGTGTCCGCCCATCTCAGCCGGGGCAGGAAAAAATTACGGGCCATGTTAGGAGGCAATGAATATGAACAGGCAAACTGAGCGGGAGTACCGGGACGCGCTGGACGGCCTGCGGTTTTCGGATGAAGCAAAGGAGCGAATGATGAATAACTTAATGGAACAGAAGGGGAAAAACTCCGCAAAACGGCGAGGTATCCGCTCCCTGCGGGCGGGGCTGATCGCGGCAGCGCTGTGCCTGGCGCTGATGGGGACGGCGGTGGCGGCATCCCCCGGACTGCGGGAGGCGCTGGCCGCAGCCCTAGGCGGCTTCGCGCCTTATGCCCAGGAGCAGGAGGGCGAGCCCTGTGTGATTAATGGAATTGAGTTCCGGGTGAAGTCTGTACTGGCGGACAGCTTCACCATCCGGGCCTACGTGGAGGCGAAGGATCTGGAGGGCGGCATTTTCAGTGGGATAGACGACCTGACCATACCGACCCGTATACAGGGAGGGGTGGAGCTCCCCCTGATCACGGAGTGGCTCGATCCCAATGCGGCCGAAAGCTGGTCGCATGGGGCAGAGTGCTTGGGCTTTGATGAGGAGAGCGGAACCGCTCTGTTGGTTATCTCGACCTGGAAAATGATGCCGGAAGATTTTACCGGCGCCGCAGTGGAGATGTTTGAGATGAACAGCTACCTGACGGGGGACTATGAGGTGGTATGGCGCAATGAGGAGGGGGTCACCATCCCGGTGGACGTGAAGCCGGTGGAGAGCATTGTGCTTGACGCGGGCTCGCCGCTGGCCTCCGGCCTGGACGCGGCGGAGGTGCGCTTGTCCCCTCTGGGCCTGACCTTCATCTTCGAGGATTATGATATTTGGCGGCCCGCCGTTGAGAGTAACAGCGGCAGCGTCAGCGTCAAGCTGAAGGACGGTTCCATCGTGGAAGCTCCGCAGGGCAACGCGTGCGGGATATTCCTCCCGCCCCTTGAAGCGGGGAACAGCTACCGGGTGAGGGTATGGAACTTCCTTGAGCCGGTGAAGGCGGAGCAAATCGAGGGTATCTATGTGGGAGGGGATTATTTCCCCATGAAATGAGCAAAAAAGAGCCCTGTGCACAGCACAGGGCTTTTTTCATATCATTTTCACCGTCCCGGAGGACACGGTATGCGCTTTTCCGTCGTCCCCGTCCACCAGCAGGGCGAAGTTATCGTCCACCCTGGCGACGGTGCCGGTCTGGAGCGTCCCCTCGCCGTCGAAGCTGACCCGGCGGCCCAGGGTGACGCAGTGGGCGCGGTAGCGCTCTAGATAGTCTGCCCGCTTGGCTGGGAAATCCCGACTTAATTGATCCAGCGCCTCCAACAGGCACACCGCCAGGTGGTTCTGCTCTACGGGGTATCCCTCAATGGCCAGGGAAGTGGCCACATCCTCCAGCCCCTGGGCCCGGAAGGTGTCCCGGGTCTGGTTCATATTGACTCCCATGCCGATGACCACGTAGTCCGGCTCACCGCTCTCCGCCAGCAGGGCGAACTCGGTGAGGATGCCGCACAGCTTCTTCCCGTTGAGATAGAGGTCGTTGAGCCACTTGATGTCCACCGGGGCGCCGCAGGCTTTTTCCACGCCCTCCCGGGCGGCGACAGCTACCCAGCCGGTCAGGGTGAGCAGGTCGCTCAAACCCACATGGGGCCGGATGAGCACCGACAGGTACAGCCCGTCCCCCTTTGGGGACTGGAAGGAGCGCCCATGGGTGCCCCGGCCCCCGCTCTGCTCCTCGGCCAGCAGGGCGGAGCCTGTGGCCGCCGAGGCGGCCACTGCCTTCAGCCGGGTGTTGGTGGAGTCCACGATGGGCTCCACTCGCACCTTCCCGGCAAACAGATTGTCTTTGCTCAATTGCGCGGAGATGTAGGGGGCTGACAGGGCGGGGGGAGGCCCCGTCAGCCGGTAACCCTTCCGGGTGGACGATTCAATGGGCCAGCCCGCCTGACGCAGCGCCTCGATCTCCTTCCACACCGCCGCCCGGGTGACCCCCAGGGCGTGGCTCATCTCCTCGCCGGAGATGTGGCCCTCGGCCTGGGCCAGCAGGGCGGCTACTTGCTCTCGTTCCATACCGCCGCGCTCCTAATCCTGCTCCGAGCCGTCCACTAGGCGGAAGGAGATCTCCAGCTCCTCACCGCCCCGCAGGACGGTGCAGGTCAGCTCCCCGTCCACGCCGGTGCGGTAGAGCACCCGTCTCAGCTCCACCAGGGAGGTGACGGGGGAGCCGTTGGCAGACAGGATAAGGTCGTTTTTCTTCAGCCCCGCCGCTCGGGCGTTATCGCCGGTCACTTCGGACACCTGGATGCCCTGCTGTCCGTCCACGGTGGCGGCAAAGCAGAGGATGCCCATGGTGGGCCGACAGCTCTCGCCGGTGGCCAGGATGTGGTTGACAAAGGGGATGGCATCGCTCATGGGGATGGCGAGGCCCATGCCCTCCAGCACCGCGGCGTCATCGATGGCCTCGCCCTCCTCCCGGACCAGGCCGGTGATCTTGGCGCAGGTGATGCCCACCACCTGGCCGGATTCGTTGAGCAGCGCGCCGCCGGAGTTGCCGGGATTCAGCACAGCATCGGTCTGGATGAGGCCCAGGGCGCCGCCCGACTCGTCCTCGTCCCGGTTCAGGGCGGACACGATACCCGCCGACATGGAGCCCAGCAGATAGCCCATGGGATTGCCTACGGCGTACACCCAGTCGCCCACCATTAGGCTGTCAGAGTTGCCCAGCTGGGCGGGGATAAGCTGCGCGCCGTCCGGGTCGAACTTCAGCACGGCGATGTCAAATTCCTCGTCAAAGCCAATGACCAGGGCGTCGTAGGCGTCATTGGTGTCGGTGAGCAGCCGGAGCTGGATGCTGACGGCCTCGTCGATGATATGGTAATTGGTGAGCACATAGCCGGAGGCGGTGACGATGACCCCAGTGCCCATGCTGTATCCCTGGACTCGCCTGGGGCCCTCGGGCTGGTGGGCGGCCTCTATTACCACAAGGCTGGGCAGCGCTTCCGCATAGATTTGTTTGGGCGATAGGGCGGCCCCGGCGGGCTGGACGGACAGGGAGACGGACGGATCGGGCTTGCCCCAGGGCAGATCGTCCTGGGTCCAGCCGGACTCGACGTGCGCCGACTGGCTGGGCCGGGGGAGGGAATCCTTTATGGAGGGGGGCTCCTGTTCGGCCTCGGCGATGAGGGCGGCGATGCGGCTCACCGCCCAAAAGCTGATCCCGCCCAGCATGGACAGGCACAGCAGGATGCACACGATGGATACCAGCCAGCGGCGGATGCTGCGCTTGGGCTTCTGTCTGGGCGGAGGGGATTGGAGGGAGGGCACCGGGGGCGGCTGCACGCCGGGGCCCTGGGGCCAGCGGTGGGAAAGATAGTTGTCCATGGGAAGCACCCCTTTTCTACGCTCTTGTCAGCGTGAACACGAATTTGGTTACCCCGTCCTCACTGGTGCAAACAATACTTTCTTTGTGGCTGTTGAGGATGGTTTTCACAATATACAGACCCAGGCCCACCCCGTCCCGGTCGGCGCTGCGGGAGTGGTCGGTCTTATGGAACCGGTCAAAGACCAGCTGCTGCTCCTCGGGGGGGATGGTTTCCCCCTGGTTGCTGATGGTGACGGTGGCCTTGGCGCCCTTCACGGTGATCCCCAGCCCCAGCACGCCGCCCTCCTTGGAGAATTTGATGGCGTTGTCCAGCAGGTTGTAGCACACCTGGGTGATGGCGTCCTGGTCGCCCCAGACGGGGATGGGCTCGTCGTCGGGGAGCTGGGCGTCCACCTCCAGGTGCTTGGCGTTCACCTTGCGCTCCAGGGTGACCAGGGCCCGCACCAGGGTCTCGCAGATGTCAAACTGCTGCTGGGCGGCCCGCTCGTCGGACTGGAGCCGGGACAGGTCCAGCATGGAGCGCACCAGCCGGGACAGGCGGCGGGTCTCGGAGGAGATGATCTCCAGGTAGTGCCGCTCCTGATCCGGGGGGATGGTGCCGTCCAGAATGCCGTCGGCAAAGCCGGCGATGGTGGTCATGGGGGTTTTCAGCTCGTGGGACACGTTGGCGATGAACTCTGAGCGCCGCTGCTCGCTGATGGACAGGGACTCGGCCATGGCGTTGAAGGCCTCGGCCAGCTCGCCCACCTCGTCCCGGCGGTCCCCCACGTCCACCCGCACGTCCAGCTGGCCCAGGCCGAACTGCCGGGCGGCGGCGGCGATCTCCTTGATGGGCTGGGACTGGCGCATACTGGTGGCCGAGCTGATGATGGCGGCGATGAGGATGACCGCCAGGGCGGTGACCAGCAGGATGCCGGACAGATCCCGCCATACGCCGCTGATGTTGGACGCGGAGGAGGACACCAGCACCAGGCCCTGAAGGTATCCCTGGCCGCTGGTGATGGGCAGGCCCACCAGGTACCGGGTCTCGCCATACAGCCCGTCCAGGGTGGTCATGCCCACGTAGCGGGAGCCCGCCACGATCTGCTCGGTGAGAGGCCGGGGCAGGGTGGCGGCCTGCATTTCGGCCAGCTCGCCGTCCCCGGTGGCGGCATAGAGGATGACCCCGTCCGGGGTGGCCACCATCACATGGGAATCGGATACCTTGGCCACCGAATTGAGGTAGTTTTGGAAAGCGGGGGTCTGCCACACCCCGCCCCCGCCGGCGCTGACAGAACTGGAGGTGAACTCCGCGATGTATTTGGCGTTGCGTTCCAGGGTGTCCTTCTTCTCCCGGATGGTGTACTGATAGCTCAGGGTGGCGAAGGAGGCCCCCAGCATCAGGAAGGACAGCAGCACCATGCCCACCATGGTGGCGAACTGCCGCCCATACATGGTTTTCAAGCGTCTACCACCTCAAATTTATATCCCACGCCCCACACGGTTTTCAGGCTCCAGCGCTCGGACACGCCCTCCAGCTTCTCCCGCAGGCGCTTGATGTGTACGTCCACCGTGCGGCTGTCGCCGAAGTAATCGAAGCCCCACACCTCGTCCAGCAGCTGATTGCGGGTGAATACCCGGTTGGGGGAGGAGGCTAGGTGGAACAGCAATTCCAGCTCCTTGGGCGGGGTGTCCACCCGCTTGCCGTCCACCAGCAGCTCATAGGAGTCCAGATTCACCACCAGCTTGTCAAAGCTCAGGCGCTTTTCCGGCTGTTCCTCCTCGCCGTAGCGGCGCAGAACCGCATGGACGCGGGCCAGCACCTCCTTGGTCTCGAAGGGTTTGGTGATGTAGTCGTCGGCGCCCATCTCCAGGCCGGACACCTTGTCCTCCAGCTCGCCCTTGGCGGTGAGCATGATGATGGGGGTCTTAGACGTCTCCCGGATCTTCCGGCACACGGACCAGCCGTCCATGGAGGGCAGCATGATGTCCAGGATCACCAGGTCGGGCTGGACGGCCTGGAATTTCTCCAGTCCCTCCAGGCCGTCCCCGGCCACATGGCAGGTCATGCCCTCCTTCTCCAAATACAGCCGAAGCAGGTCGGCGATGTTCTTGTCGTCCTCTACGATGAGAATGCTGCGGGGCATAAGACGCACACCCTTCCGTTCGATAGTAAAATGATTCCTCTGCTATTATAGTGCGAACCACGTCGGATTTCCATAGTTATTTGTAAACAAACCGAAATTAGAGTACATGAGACCGATCCACCCCGATGACAGGGGCGCAGCCTGGCTCCCGGGCCAGCAGCTTTTCGGTCAAAGCCTGCCGCGCCTCTTCATCGGACAGGGGCACGTCGTAGGGCACCACCACGTCAAAGGATATCTGTCCGTCCCCAACCCGGCGGAAGTCGTGGATGGTGGCGGCGGGATCCAATTCCCGGGCCAGCTCTTCCGCCAGAGCGCGCAGCCGATCCGAGCGGGGGTCGCCCCGCTCCACCGGATCCAGGTGGATCACCGCCTCCAGACCGAACCGCGCCCCCAGCTCCCGCTCCGCCCGGTCGATGACGGCGTGAAGCTCCACCAGGGAGCCGTCGGCGGGCACCTCGGCGTGGACGCTCATCATCCGCCGCCCGGGGCCGTAGTCGTGGATCACCAGATCGTGAACCCCTAAAATCTGAGGATGGCTGAGGACAAGCGCCTCAATGTCCGCCACCATGGCGGGATCGGGGGGCGTGCCCAGCAGGGGATCCAGGGTGTCTCTGGCCGCGCCCCAGCCTGAGTGCAGGATGAACGCCGCCACCAGCAGTCCCAGCCAGCCGTCCAACGGAACCTGGAACAGCCGGGAGGCCAGCAGGCCCAGCAGCACCGCCGACGTGGCCAGCACGTCGGACCGGGCGTCGGTGGCGGCGGCGCACAGGGCGGAGGAGTCGATCCGCTTGCCCAGGGCGGCGTAAAACCAGCCCATCCACAGCTTTACAGCGATGGAAACCAGCAGCAGGCAGACGGCCAGGGGGGTGAGGGCGGTCTCCTCGGGGTGAAAAATCTTCTCCAGGGAGCTGCGGCCCAGTTCCACCCCCACCAGCAGGATGAGCAGGGATACCCCCAGCCCCGCCAGGTACTCGATGCGGCCGTGGCCGAAGGGGTGGCGCTCGTCCGCCCGCTGGGAGGCCAGCTTGAAGCCGGCCAGGGTCACCGCCGATCCGGCGGCGTCGGACAGGTTGTTGAAGGCGTCTGCGGTGACGGAGATGGCCCCGGTGAGCACCCCGGCACACAGCTTGACGGCGAAGAGCAGGATGTTGAGTCCCAGCCCCACCCCGCCCGCCAGCAGGCCGCAGCGCTCCCGGAGGCTGGAGTCGTGGGTCTGGCCATAGTTAGGGATGAAGCGGCGCAGGATGGCGTCCAGCATGGCGGGGCCCCCTTTCAGAGTTTTGCACACTTAACTATAGTATGCCCATGAAAGCCCATATAGCAATCTGCCTGGACTTCCGTCCAGGCAGATGTTTTATGAATTGGGCCTACAAGCCCTGACGATGGACAGCGGGGGGACGGCGCGGGGCAGCTTCATCCGGAGCTCCATCTGGGGCCGCTTGGGCTCGGCCAGATCAAAGCCGTCCATGTCCCGCATCATGGGGGCGGTCATGGAAAAGGCGGGCACGTCCGGCCCCACCACCTCGATTTTGTCCCCGGCGGCAAATTTGTTGCGCAGGGAGAGGGTGGCATTGCCCAGAGTGTCGCAGGCGGTGACGATGGCCAGCACCTGCCAGTCCCGGACGTACCGGGCGGAGTCGGTGTACTGCCCCGGCTGGCCGAACCAGAAACCGGTGGAGTAGTGCCGGTGGCTCACCTTGTCCACCTCCGCCCGCCATATTGGATCCATGGGGACGCCCGAACCCGCCGCGTCCACGGCGTGGCGGTAGGCGGCGGTGGTCATGGCGGCGTAGTAGGCGCTTTTGGCCCTCCCCTCGATTTTCAGGGAATCCACTCCGGCGGAAATCAGCTCCGGGATGTGGTCGATCATGCACATATCCCGGCTGTTCATGATGAAGGTCTCGCCGTTTTCCTCAAACACGGGGAAGTATTCCCCGGGGCGCTTTTCCTCCATCAGGGCGTACTGGTAGCGGCAGGGCTGGGCGCAGGCCCCCCGGGAGGCGTCCCGCCCGGTCATATAGTTGGAGAGCAGGCACCGCCCAGACCAGGACACGCACATGGCCCCGTGGACGAAGCACTCCACCTGAAGGCCCCGTGGGGCCTTGGCTTTCAGCTCCGCTACCTCGTCCAGGGACAGCTCCCTTGCCAGGATGACCCGGCTGGCCCCCAGCTCATGCCACACCCGTGCCGTCTCGTAGTTGGTGATGCCCGTCTGGGTGGACATATGCACCTGCACATGGGGGGCGCGGCGCTTGCACAGATCCAGCACGTCGGGCCCCGCGGCGATCACCGCGTCCACGCCGATGGCGTCCAGATACTCCAGATACTCGGGGAGCTGGGCCACCTCATGGTTCCTCGCCAGGGTGTTGCAGGTCACGTGAACCCGCACACCCTTGGCGTGGGCGGCGGCCACGGCGCCCGCCAGCCCCTCCCGGTCGAAATTCCCGGCAAAGGCCCGCATACCAAAGGCGTTCCCGGCCAGATACACCGCGTCCGCCCCGTAGGCCAGAGCCATGTCCAGCCTTTCTCTATCTCCTGCCGGAGACAGTACCTCCGGCTTAGCCATTGGAGCTGTATCGCTGCACCAGCACGTTGTGTTCGGCGAAGGTGCGGCTGTACTCGTGCTGCTTGGTCTCGGGATTGAGCACATAGTAATAGTAGCTGGTGTCCGCCGGGTTCATGGCGGCCAGCAGCGACTGCATACCCGGATTGGAGATGGGCCCGGCGGGCAGGCCCTGGTACAAATAGGTGTTGTAAGGGGAGTTGATGGACTTGTCCGCCTCGGTGGGGATCTTTCCGCCGTTGAGGTACACCAGGGTGGCGTCGATCTGCAGGTAGCCCGCCGTCTCGGCGGCGGGGTTCTCCAGCCGGTTGTAGATGACGGAGGCGATGCTTCTGTAGTCGTTGCGTTCGGCGGTGTTGGTGCCGTCGGTCTCCTTCTCGATCATGGAAGCGATGGTGACGATGTCATGGAGGGAGTACTGGGCCTCCTCGCCGGAGTACTGAGCCATATACTCGTCCATTTTGGAGTCAAAGTTCACCAGCATCTTGTTGATGACGTATTTGGGGTTTTCACCCAGCTCAAAGGTATAGGTGTCGGGGAACAGGTAGCCCTCCAGCCGGTGGTAATCCCCCAGGGGACGATCCTGGAGCCAGTCGAAGGCATAGTCATAGTTGGCGGCCATGTCCTGGAGCTTTTCCACCGAGGTCACGCCTCGGTCGGCCAGCAGATCAAAGACCTGGTCGATGGTGAGGCCCTCCTTGAGGGTGATGTCCGTCGTCTGCCGGGTGGCGGAGGAGGAACCCATGCTGGACACCAGGGCGTGGTAGTCCATCTCGGTGTTCAGCTCGTAGGTGCCCGGCGCGATCTTGTCCTTGGCGTGGGAGAACTGGGTGTAGAGCTTGAAGAGAAACTTGTACTGGATCAGCCCCTCCTCCTCCAGTTGGTCCACAATGGCATTGAAGTCGGTATCCTCCTCGATGGTGATCACGGTGGAGGCATAGGTCTTGTTCAATCCCAGCAGGTCGCAGGCCCAGGTCCAGCCCAGGGTGGCCAGGACGCCGGACAGACCGATGACCAAAAGAACGTACAAAAACGCGCCGGCCACCCGAGCCGCCGCGCTGCGCCGGCGGCGGGGACGCTTCTTCCGGGGCTGGGGCTGGGACGGCTCACGCTGGGACTGGCTGCGCTCGCTGGCGCGATGTTCATCTGCCATGTAGCTCACTCCTTTGGGTTGCGGCAGGGGGGAACCAATTTTTCGGCCCCCACATAGTATAACGCAGAAACGGGGTGGAAAACGGGGCTCGCCCCCGGCGCCGCCGAAGGCGACGTCGGGGCCGGTCCCTGTGGCCGGGAAATTATTAGTGAGGTGACAAAATCATGTGTTGTGGTAACAATGGTGGTTTCGGTGGGGGCTGCTGGTGGATCATCATCCTGATCCTCCTGATTTGCTGCTGCTGCGGCGGCGGGAACAACATGGGCTGTGGCTGCGGCTGCAACAACGGCTGCAACTGCGGCTGCAACAACGGCTGCGGCTGCAACGACGGTTGTTGCTGAGCCGTCGCGAACAGCGGGCTAAGACCGAAGCGGAGCGAAAGCGGGGAGGGCCCGGAGGGGCCGGACGGCTTTTGCGGAGTCGGAGGGCTTAGAACCGCGTCGTGAGCAGGTAAAGCACGAAAATGGCTGCTGTTGAGCCGTCGTGAGCAGTCTGCCTGACTAGTCCTTATAAACCAGCCAGTATGGGGAGGCAGTGCTTGCACTGCCCACCGGGCGGAGGGGCAACCCTCCGCCCGCCCTTATTCCTCAATGAGGACGAGCTGCACCGGAATGTCGAACTCCTCCCGGGGCATATGCTCCACCAGCCGCCCAGGGCGGCACACGCACACGGTGAAGCCGGGAAAATCGGCCAGCCAGCGGTCGTAGTATCCGCCGCCCCAGCCCAAGCGGTAGCCGTCCCGATCCACCATCAGGTGGGGGATGAGGGCGGCGGCGATTTCATGCTTCCCGATGACGGGACAGGAGCCGTCCGGCTCCGGGATGCCGAAGCGGTTGGGGACAAGCCGGTCGATGTCCAGCACCTGCCGGGCCTCCATGCCCCGGTGGGGTAGACACACCGGCAGGGCCACCCGCTTGCCCATGTCCAGCAAAGCGCGGATGAGCGGGACGGTATTGGGTTCCCGGCCGGTGCCGTAAAACACCATCACGGTGTCCGCCCCCTCCACCTGGGGGAGGGCCAGAAAGCGGTCGAACAGCGCCCCGGCCTCCACCTGGGGCAGACCGGCGGCGTGGCGGCGCAGTTCCTCCTTGCGTTCCTTGACCGTCATCCGCGGTAGTGCAGCGCGGCGCAGACCTGATCCGCGGCGGCGGTGCCCGCCAGCACCTCCACCAGAGCCAGAGCGAAGTCAAAGGCGGAGCCGGGGCCCCGGCCGGTGACCAGCCTGCCCTCGGTGACCACGGACTGCTCCATCATGGGAATCGCACCGGCGGCGGCCAGCGCACCCTCCATGCCGGGGTAGCACACGCAGTGGGCGCCGGGGGAGAGCAGCCCCGCCCGGGCCAGCAGGGTGGGGGCGGCGCAGATGGCGGCCAGCCACAGCCTGTCGTCCCCCGCCGCTTGGTGGATGAGGGCCATGGCGGCCTCGCTGCCCTCAATGGAGGCCACGCCGCCCAGACCGCCGGGGAGGACCACCATGTCGCCCGCCTCCAGCGTGACCTGTTCCACGGGCAGGTCGGCGCGGACAGTGACGCTGTGGGAGCTGGTGACGGTGTCCCCGCCGATGCCCGTCAGGGTGACGGGCACATTGGCGCGGCGCAGCACGTCGGCGGCAGTGAGGGCCTCCGTCGTCTCAAAGCCTGTGCCCAACAGAATATAGACCATAGAGCATCTGCCTTTCATTTATAATGTTAATGTATTGTGTACTGTGTTATTTTCCACGGATACGCGCGCCCGCGGCGGACACCAGGAACAACGGCAGCTTGGACATCCGGCCAATGCGGGAGGGTTCCTTCATCAGCCGGTACAGCCACTCCAGCCCCAGCTTCTGGAACGTTTCGGGGGCCCGCTCCACCTTGCCGGCGAACACGTCCATGGCGCCCCCCAGGCCGATGTACAGTTTCGCCCCGGCGGCCCCGCCGTTGGCGGCGATCCACTTCTCCTGCTTGGGGGCCCCAAGGCAGACGAACACGATGTCGGCCCTGGCCTCCCGGATGGCGTCTGCCACCGGGCCGTCCTCCTTGAAATAACCGTCATGGGTTCCGCACACAACAAGCCCTGGATAGGAGGCCCGGAGATTGACCGCGGCCTGCTCCGCCACCCCCGGCGCGGCTCCCAATAGGTACAGCCGCTTGCCCGACTGTGCCGCCCGTGCCATCAGAGCGGCGGCAAAGTCGATGCCGGGCACCCGGGCCCGCAGGGGCCTGCCCAGGATTTTGGCGGCGTAGATGACCCCCACGCCGTCGGGGATGACCAGGTCGGCTTTGGACAGAATATCCGCGAATT
The DNA here is from genome assembly GCA_014799505.1 of Clostridiales bacterium. Lineage (GTDB taxonomy): Bacteria > Bacillota > Clostridia > Oscillospirales > Oscillospiraceae > Enterenecus. The sequence continues at coordinate 102,534 of JAAVHV010000009.1, read as the reverse complement.
CAGGGTCCTTGTTGGCCCGCTGGACGATCTCCGGATTGGGGGTGACGACCAGGTGGGGGCCGTCCCGCTCCAGCAGCTCCAGCGCCTTGTCCACCGCCTCGTCCATGGTCACATTGTCAAAGGCCACGCCCAGCACGTCCACCCGCATGGCGTTCCCTCCTCTTTGGCATAACGATCCATTTTGCCGGTATTTTAGCATAGTTTTGGAAAAAAGTCCACCCATGGCGGAAAGTATTTACAGTCCGTTCATCCTCCCCGGCAGAATGACGGGAGAAACTGGGGGACTTTTGGGGAAATTGGCATAATTGGCCCTTGACATGGACAGGGGAAAGGACTATACTAGCGGCTATGAGTTGCGAGACTCGTTTCTTTGTGCCCAGGCACTTTGACGACACAAAGTGATAAAGCAAGATTTGGAGGAATACAGAATGAAAAAGAGTTTCAAGCTGCTGGCGCTGCTGCTGGCACTGACCATGATCCTGTCCCTGGCCGCCTGCTCCGGCAAGAATGCCGAGGACTCCGCCGCCCCCACCGGCGATCCCGCTGAGTCCCAGCCCGCCGACAACGATCCCGACGAGCCCGCCCCCGCCGGCAAGGTCTTCCAGGTGGGTATCTCCCAGTACGTCACCCATCCCGCGCTGGACGCCGCCACCCAGGGCTTCATCGACGCCATGAACGACAAGCTGGGCGAGGACGGCTGGAAGTACGACCTCCAGAACGCCGCTGAGGACATTCCCACCTGCGGCACCATCGCCAACTCCTTCGTGGCCAAGAACGTTGACCTGATCATGGCCAACGCCACCCCGGCCCTCCAGGCCGCCGCCACCGCCACCGGCGACATCCCCATCCTGGGCACTTCCGTCACCGAGTACGGCGTGGCCTTCAACATTGAGAACTTCAACGGCACCGTGGGCGGCAACATCTCCGGCACCTCCGACCTGGCCCCCCTGGACCAGCAGGCCGAGATGATCAAGGAGTGGTACCCCGAGGCCAAGACCATCGGCCTGCTCTACTGCTCCAAGGAGGCCAACAGCCAGTACCAGGTGGACACCGTCCAGGGCTACCTGGAGGGCATGGGCTATACGTGCAAGCAGTACGCGTTCTCCGATTCCAACGACATCCAGGCCGTGTGCCAGACTGCCAGCGACAACAGCGACGTGCTCTACGTCCCCACCGATAACTCCGCCGCCGCCAACACCCCCATCATCGACAACATCTGCCGGGGCGTCACCCCCGTGTTCTGCGGCGAAGAGGGCATCTGCTCCGGCTGCGGCGTGGCCACCCTGTCCATCAGCTACTACGACATCGGCTATAAGACCGGCGAAATGGCCGCCGAAATTCTGCTGAACGGCGCGGACATCTCCACCATGCCCATCCAGTACGCCCCCGAGTTCGTGAAGAAGTATAACCCCACCATCTGTGAGGCGCTGAACATTACCGTGCCCGACGGCTACGAGGCCCTGGCGCAGGACTGATCGGCTTCGGGAAACACAAACACGCATAAAAACAGCGGGAAAGGGTCTTTCCTTTCCCGCTGTTATGTGTTACACTGCCACAGTAAGAATATAGAAAGAGCACGGGGGGAACGCATATGATGAATTTCATCGGCGCGCTGCCGGGCGCCATATCCCAGGGCCTGATCTGGGGCATCATGGCCATCGGCGTGTATATCACCTATAAGATTTTGGACATCGCCGACTTGACGGTGGACGGCTCCTTCTGCACCGGGGGCGCGGTTTTCGTGGTCCTGTTCGGCAAAGGGGTCAACATCTGGCTGGCCCTGCTGGCGGCCCTGCTGGCGGGTATGCTCACCGGGCTGGTCACCGGCCTGCTCCACACGGTGTGCGGCATCCCGGCCATCCTGGCGGGCATCCTGACCCAGCTGGGCCTGTGGTCCGTCAACCTGGCCGTCATGGGCATGACCTCCAATGTGGCCATCAACCTGCTGGACAAGGAGAATATGGAGCGGCTGCTGGTGTGCTCCCGCTTCCTGCGCAACTATGTGCTCTACCGCCATCCCATTTTCGTGGCGGGCCTGTTCACTGCGGCGCTGATCGCCATCCTGTACTGGTTCTTCGGCACCGAGCTGGGGGCCTCCCTCCGGGCCACGGGCACCAACCAGCACATGGCCCGGGCCCAGGGCATCAACACCCAGTACAACAAGGTGCTGGGCCTGGTCATCTCCAACGGGCTGGTGGCCCTGTCCGGGGCGCTGCTCAGCCAGTACCAGGGCTTCGCCGATGCCAGCATGGGCAAGGGCGCCATCGTCATCGGCCTGGCCGCCGTCATCATCGGCGAGGTGCTGTTCTCCCGGCTTTTCCAAAACTTCGCCCTGAAGCTGCTGGGCGTCTCCCTGGGCGGCGTGGTGTACTATGTGGTCATCCAGGCGGTGGTGTCCTTCAGCAACATCAACGCCAACTACCTGAAGCTGATCTCCGCCGCCATCGTGGCCGTGTTCCTGACCGTCCCTTACTGGCAGGAGAAGTACTTCTCCAAAGCCGTGAAGCCCGCGCGGAAGGAGGGCAGCACCAATGCTTGACGTGAAGAACATCTATAAGACCTTCAACCCCGGGACGGTGAACGAAAAGACCGCCCTGCGGGGGGTGTCTCTGACGCTGAACGACGGCGATTTTGTCACCGTCATCGGCGGCAACGGCGCGGGCAAGTCCACCCTGCTCAACGCGGTGGCGGGGGTGTGGCCGGTGGACGAGGGGACCATCTCTATCGGCGGGGTGGACGTGACCCATCTGCCGGAGCACAAGCGGGCCCGCCACATCGGCCGGGTGTTCCAGGATCCCATGATGGGCACCGCCGCCACCATGCAGATCGAGGAGAACATGGCCCTGGCCGCCCGCCGGGGGAGGAGGCGCACTCTGCGCCCCGGCATCACCCGGGACGAGCGGGATCACTACCGGGAGATGCTGAAGATCCTGGATCTGGGGCTGGAGGACCGGCTCACGTCCAAGGTGGGGCTGCTGTCCGGCGGACAGCGGCAGGCGCTGACCCTGCTCATGGCCACCCTGCAAAAGCCCCAGCTGCTGCTGCTGGACGAGCACACCGCCGCCCTGGACCCCAAGACGGCGGCCAAGGTGCTGGACGCCACCGAGCGTATTGTGCGGAAGGATCATCTCACCACCCTGATGATCACCCACAACATGAAGGACGCCATTGTCCACGGCAACCGGCTCATCATGATGTACGAGGGGAACATCGCCCTGGACATCTCCGGGGAGGACAAGAAGAAGCTCACTGTGGAGCAGCTGCTGGCCAAGTTCGGCCAGGCCACCGGCTCTGACGAGGCGGACGACAAGCTGCTGCTGGGCTGATAGACGTAAAAGACAGCGCATGGTTTTCCATGCGCCGTCTTTTTACGCGAAATTTGGATAACCCCTTGACAACGGCACAGAATAAGCATATGCTTAATAAAAAGAGAGAAGTTTAGAGGTGACGGCCATGACCCAGCGGGAGCGCCAGATCCTCCGATGGATCGAGGAGGACCCCCTGATCTCCCAGCAGGAGCTGGCGGACAAGGCGGGCATTGCCCGGTCGTCGGTGGCGGTGCACATTTCCAACCTGATGAAAAAGGGGCACATCGCCGGGAAGGGCTACATCGTGTCCACCGCGCCCTATGCCGTGGTGGTGGGGGGCGTGAACATGGACATCGGCGGCGTGTCCAGCGCGGCCCTGATCCCCGCCGACTCCAACCCCGGCGTGGTGCGCATGAGCCTGGGGGGCGTGGGGCGGAACATCGCCCACAACATGGCGCTTCTGGGGCTGGATGTGCGGCTGCTCACCGCTTTCGGGGACGACGGACACGCCCAGCGCATCGCCGCCTCCTGCGGAGAGCTGGGCATCGACATCAGCCGGTCGCTGGTGGTGCCCGGGGAGCGCACCTCCACCTACCTGTTCATCGCTGACGAGCGGGGGGAGATGGCCCTGGCCCTGTCCGACATGGACATCTACCGCCACATCACCCCGGCGTTTCTGGCCTCCCGGGCCCCGTTGCTGCAAAACGCCCAACTGGTCATTGTGGACGCCAACATCCCCGCCGAGGCCATTGAATGGCTGGCCCAGCACGTCAAGCCGCCCATCTTTGCCGACCCAGTGTCCACCGCCAAAGCGGAAAAGCTGCGCCCGGTGATGGGCAGGCTCCACACCCTGAAACCCAACCGCATCGAGGCCGAGCTGCTGTCCGGTGTCCCCATCACTGACGAGGACAGCTTGAACCGCGCCGCCGATGTGCTGCTGGACACCGGCCTGCGCCGGGTGTTCATCTCCCTGGGCGGGGATGGTGTGCTGGCCGCCGATCACAGCGGCCGGGTGCGCCTGCCCTGCATGGAGGGGGATATGGTGAATACCACGGGCTGCGGGGACGCGTTTATGGCGGCGCTGGCCTGGGCTTATCTGGAGGGCACCGCGCTGGAGGACACCGCCCGGGCGGGCCTTGCCGCCGCGGCCATCGCCATGGAGAGCGGAGAGACCATCAACGATGCCATGAGCGCGGAGGCGCTGAAAGAAAAACTTTGACCGCGAAACTGTGTTTCGCTCTGAATAAATAAGGAGGAACTGACTATGAACAAGTATCTTGACATTTCGCCCGAGGTGGCTGAGGCCCTTGCCAACGGCAAGCCCGTGGTGGCTCTGGAGTCCACCATCATCTCCCACGGGATGCCCTATCCCCAGAATGTGGAGACTGCCCTGGCGGTGGAGAACATCATCCGGGAAAACGGCGCCGTCCCCGCCACCATTGCCGTTATCGGCGGGCGGCTCAAGGCGGGCTGCACCAAGGAGGAGATCGAATATCTTGGCAAAACGGGCGCCGGGGTCACCAAGGCCAGCCGCCGGGACCTGGCCGTGCTGTGCGCCCGGGGCCAGGACGGGGCCACCACCGTGACCACGACGATGATCATTGCCCACATGGCGGGCATCAAGGTGTTTGCCACCGGCGGCATCGGCGGCGTCCATCGCGGCGCGGAAACCACCATGGACATCTCCGCCGACCTGGAGGAGCTGGCCCATACCCCCGTCATGGTGGTGTGCGCCGGGGCCAAGTCCATCCTGGACTTGGGGCTGACCCTGGAATACCTGGAGACCCACGGCGTGCCCGTGCTGGGCTACGGCACGAAGGAGCTGCCCGCGTTCTACACCCGCCACAGCGGCTTCGCGGTGGACTATCAGGTGGACACCCCCGAGGAGCTGGCGGCGGCCTTCCGGGCCAGCCTGGAGCTGGGCTTCGAGGGCGGTATGCTGGTGACCAACCCCATCCCGGAGGAGTACTCCATGGACCCGGCGGTCATCAACGCGGCCATCGACGAGGCGCTGCGGCAGGCGGAGGAGAACGGCATCCACGGCAAGGAGACCACCCCCTTCCTGCTGGCCAAGGTGAAGGAGCTCACCGGCGGCGACAGCCTGGACTCCAACATCCAGCTGGTGTTCAACAACGCCAAGGTAGCCGCGCGGACTGCCGCGTGTCTGGCTGGCAAATGATAAAAGTTCCCCGGTGCGCCAGCACCGGGGAACTTTTTGATTCAATCGCCGGAGTCATATGCGTCCATGGCGGTTTTCAAATTACTCAGGAAGCTGCCCCGCTGGAAAACCAGGAACTTCCACTCCCTGCCATCCTCCATCCCGATGGTGACGGTGGGGAGGAACAGCGCCTTGCTTTTCTCCACGCTCTTGATGCGGCAGAAGGGGAGCTGGAGATTGCGGATGTCCGGCGGCACCTGGAGCTTCCCCGTGCGGTAGGTCACCCGTTCGTCATCCAGGATCAGCCAGCCGCCCAGCAGGCCGTTCCAGCACAGGCTTGCCGCATATGTTTTTTCCACGGTGATACCTCCTTAAAAGTAGAACAATTCCTCAAACTTCTTATCCAGCGCCACGCACAAAATCAGCGCCAGCTTGGCGGTGGGGTTGAACTGCCCCGTCTCGATGGAACTGATGGTGTTGCGGGACACGCCCACCAGCTCCGCTAGCTGTCCCTGGGACAGCCCCTTTTCAGCCCGGGCCTCCTTCAGGCGGTTTTTCAGAATCAGGCTCTCGTCCATTAAAAGACCCCCAGCACGTCACGCAGATAGAGCACAAAGAAAAAGATGCAGAAGCCCAGGTAGAGCAGGCCCAGCAGCAGTTCATGGCGCTTACGGAGCCGGTAGAATTTGACAAAGAACACGGAAGTCAACATAGCCCACATTATGATCCAGACGCTGTAGTCCGGCTTGTCTTGGAAAATGGCGTGGAGGACCGACAGCAGCCCGCTGGCGATCATGCCAATGCCCAAGGCAATGGAGTGGGCCTTGTGCAGCACTTCCAGCTCGACCAGATCCTGATCCCGGTTCTCTTTCCGGCTTCTCGCCAAAATTTCGTCTTTATCCATAAGGCGAACCTCCCAAACTGTATTGCCAAGTTTACTTGGTATGGCTATCATATCACTGCCAAGTGTACTTGTCAAGACGTCGAGGCAAAGTCCGCTGAATTTTATTTCCGCCTACGGCGAAAACAAAATTTGCTCCCTTGCCTCTCCTTTCCCCACAAAGCCTGGAGGGCGGCTTTGCGGGGACCCCGTTTGCAAAGAAAACTTTGCAGTTGGGCATTGCACAAGATAGGCGTCCGAAACAATAATCCCATTCACTTAGGCGCTGGACCGTGGACCTGCCTGCTTACAGTGTGTGGAACTAAGCGGCAGCGCCAATAGGGGGGACTCAGTCCCGCGCGTACGCGCCGGAAAGGTTGCGCATACGGTCGTATATAGCGTCCCCTGCGGGGTACATAGGGGCCGCAGCCCCTATGCGCGTTCTTTGCCTACTTTCTGTCGCGCGACAGAAAGTAGGCCCCCGGAGGGCCTGCCCTCACAGGGCATCAAGATACGCCCCCACATCGAAGGGTTCCAGCGGGCTGTCCTTACGCAGATACAGCGGGTGGTGGGGATGCCCCGCCTTCGTCCGCTTCCCAGCGGAGAACCAGCGGGCGTTCCGCTTTTCCCCCACCGCGATCATGTCCCGGACGCACTGGGGCAGGTAGTCCCGCTTTTCGATGACCGCCCCCCAGGCCGCCCACACCGCGGGCGCGCCCTCTTTGTCCAAAGACAGCGCGTAGTCAAAGGCCCGCATATTCTCGGCGTGGAGGGCGGCGTTGCGGGAGCGCTCCATGTCCTCGGGCCGGGTGGCCCGCTGGGCGTAGACGTTGAACATGATAAAGCTGTCGTAGCCGTTGTGCAGGGCCACCCGTTCCACCGATTTCAGCGTGTTGTCCAGGTCGCCGGGGGCGGCGGTGGAGGGATTCACCCCCACGCAGATCAGGGGCTTTTCCCCCCGTGTACCCAGGATGTAACGATACTCTCCGTAATGATTGGGCACATAAAGCCATTTCGTAATATCGTAATCAGGGGAGGGGGCCAGCGCCCCGGCCAGGGCGTCGTCGAAGGGGATCAGCTCCAGCAGGGCGGTGTCACCGCTTGGAATGTGCATAAAATCACCTCATTGAATATATTACAAAAGCCCGTTGCGGGAAATCCTGCATTGTGGTATGATATCGAAACTAATTTCAGTCAACGGAGGTACGGCGATGGAACAAAAAAATATCCGAATCATGACCCCGGAGCGCCGGCGCCGCATCGGAATGCGCATCATCAAGACGGTGATCGCGGTGTTTCTGTGCGGCGTGCTGGCCTTTCTTCGGAACACATCCGCCCTTTATTCCATGTTCGCCGCCCTGTTCTGCGTTCAGAACTCCGCGGGCAAGACCATCCACTCGTCCATTGACCGGGCGCTGGGCACCCTGATCGGCGGCGTGGTGGGGGTGCTGACGGTGCACACGATGAACGCCCTGAATATCCTGCACATTGATCTGCTGCGCTATCTGCTGATGTCCCTGCTCCTCATTCCCGTCATCGAGCTGTGCCTGGCCATCAAAAAACCAGGCTGCGCCGGCATGGCCTGCATGGTGATCATGTGCCTGGTGGTGGATCCGGGGGACAAGCCCGCCATCGACTCCATCGAGCGGGTGTTTGAGACGGTGGTTGGGGTGGCGCTGGCCTGCGGCATCGACGTGCTGCTGCCCTACGAGCCGGTGGCCCAGGCCGGAGCGGGGAGGGCCCCCGCGCGGGGGGACAAGCCCGTCCCGGGAAATATCCAGCCGCCGGAGCGGACCGCGGGCACTCCCGGAGTGGAGGAACTGAAGGATGAAAGGGAGGATGGAACGTGACGTATCAGGACATCCACCCGGCCCGCTTTATCGCACGGCCCAACCGATTCATCGCCCGGGTGGAGCTGGACGGCGGGGAAGAGACCGTCCACGTGAAGAATACCGGGCGGTGTAAAGAGCTTTTACTTCCCGGCTGCACCGTATATCTGGAGGGCAGCGCCAACCCCCAGCGCAAGACGAAATTCGACCTGGTGGCGGTGGAGAAGCTCCGCCCGGACGGGAAGTCCCTGCTCATCAANATGGACGCCCAGGCGCCCAACANGGTGTTCGGGGAGTGGATGGCGGCNGGNCTGGGGGCGGAGCTGGGNCTGCCCAAGCCGTCGCTGCTCCGCCCGGAGACAACNTGGGGGAATTCNCGGTTTGATTTTTACTGGGAGTGTCGTCAGGGCAANGTCCGCTTTGCTCCGCTTCCGCCTGAGTGGCGGCGAAAGCTTCGCCCGCTCCCTTGCCCCTCCTCTCCCCACAAAGCCAAAGGGCGGCTTTGCGGGGGCCCCAAATTGCCAGAAAATAAAACATATGTTTCGCGTGAAACGCCCGCGCCCCGACGGGGNTTTATAGAGGTAAAGGGCTGCACCCTGGAGGAGGACGGCCTCGCCCTGTTCCCCGACGCCCCCACCGAGCGGGGGGTGAAGCATCTGCGGGAGCTGATCGCCTGCCATGAGGCGGGGTACGAGGCGGCGGTGTGCGTGGTCATCCAAATGGAGGGCATGACCGCGTTCTCCCCCAACGACCGCACCCATCCCGAGTTTGGCGCGGCCCTGCGGGAAGCGGCCCGGGCGGGCGTCAAGGTGCTGGCGGTGGAGTGTGCCGTTACCCCGAACGGCCTGACCATGACCAGGCCGGTGCCCGTGCGGCTGTGAGGGCCGCTTATCGCGAAAANCGGGAGAAAACGAACCGCCCGGACTCCGTCAGATCCTCCTGCCTCCAGGAGCCCTCCGGCGAGACGCCGGGACGCAGGGCGGCGGAGGTCTCGTTTTTGTCGCACAGCGACCAGTTACACCAGCTGATCCCCCGCGCGTCCAAAAAGTCCAGCCATACCTTGGATTCCTCCAAAAATACGCCGCCGCTGCCGTCCGCCCGGCTGGTCCCCCATTCGGATACGAAGATGGGCAGGCCGCGGGCCAAAGCGTCGTCAACGCGCTGGCGGAGATCGGCGCCGTGGGTTCCGGCGTAGAAGTGGAGGGTGTACATCAGGTTTTCCCCCTCCAGCGGGTCNGCGGCGGCCAGGTGGATGTCCTGGCTCCAGGTGGGGCTGCCCACCAGGATCACCGCCTTGGGGGACTGCTCCCGGATGGCGGCAATCGCCCGCTGGGCATAGGGCTTCACGTCTCCGGCCCAGCTCACGTTCCCGTTGGGCTCGTTGCAGATCTCGTAGAGGACGTTGGGCGTGTCCTGGTATCGCTGGGCCATTTCACGGAAGAACGCCACGGCCTCGTTCACATGGGCCATGGGGTTGCCGTCGCTCAAAATGTGCCAGTCGATGATGACGTACAGATCGTTCTCAATGGCGGCGTCCACCGCCGCGATCACCTTGGCCTTGACGGCCTCGGGCTGGCTGAGATAGCCGCCCTCCCCGGTGTACATGGCCACCCGGAACAGGTTCGCGCCATAGTCCGCCGTGTTGGCGATGGCCTTGGACGAGGTGAACTGGCCGTACCACTGGATGCCGTGGCTGCTCATGCCCCGCAGGGCGATGGGCTTGCCCGCCTCATTGCACAGCTGCGTCCCGACAACCTGCAGCCAGCCGTTTTCGGACACGCCGCCTTGGCGTGTCCGAACCGGTTCCGGCACGGTTTGGGACGGCTCCGGGGCGGACGTGGACGGCTGATCCGTCTGGTTTCGTCCGATGTTCCGGAACAGGGTGCAGGCCTCGGCGCGGGTCAGGGTGCCCAGGGGCAGGAAATTCCCATTGTTGTCCCCGTGAACCACGCCGCTGGCATAGGCCGCCAGCACGGCCTCGTAATAGCGGCCGTCCAGGGCGGCGAAATCTTTGATCTTGGCGGACTCGGTGTTGTAGTCCCCNCGGGCGCTGGGCAGGAGGGCTTTCATGAGGATCTTGACCGCCAGCTGCCGGGTAATGGGCAGGCCGAACCGCTCGCCGGTGGGAGGGATCTCGTCCCAGTCGTACCACCCGGCCTCCAGCGCCGCCTGCATATGGCCGGCGGCCCAGTGGGCGGTCTGCCCCTGGGCGGGGGAGAGGCCCGCCAGGCGGGCGGTGATGGTGACGAACTCCGCCGCCGTGATGGGCTGATTGGGCCGGAAGGTGCCGTCNGGATAGCCGGTAATGGCCCCGGCCTGGGCCAGCTCGGTGACCGCCCCCTCATACCAGCTTCCGGGGGCCACGTCGCGGAAGGAGGCCTGGGCGGGCAGGACGGTCAGGGACAGNCCGATCACCGCNGCGNCGACAAATTTGAANNATTTTTGCATTTCCAGNNCTCCTTCCGGGATGAGGGGCTTGGCGCGGCGCCGTCAGCCCCAGGGATCCACCTGTTCCAGCTCCGAGANGATGNCGGCGATATCTTCCGCCACCCGGCCGGGGGCCTGGTACAGATCCCCGAACAGCCGCTCCAGATTCTCCTCAAAATGGGCGGGCAGGCGCTTGCACCGCTCCCGGCAGATCTGGATCAGGCGCTTTTCGCCNGGATGGGTCAANTCATTCATGGCGAACAGCAGGTCAAAATAGGTCTCCAGGAAGCCCGCCGTCCGATGATTGACGCTGACCAGATCCCCCCGCTTGACCGCCTTGGCGAGCTGNNCGTCNTAAGCGGGCATGGCGGTATGGAGCAGCTGCCAGCCGCGGGCCATGATATTNTCCTTTAANTGACGGGGNTAGGGGACGGAAAANCGCTCCTTGATNTGGGNAAGGCGTCCGTCACGGTCNTAGACCACCTTGCAGGTGAGCAGGTTGTGCCACATACAGGTGGTGTAGCTGTTGTGGGGCTGGAANCGCTCCACCACCTCCGCGATNCCTTCGGCGAACNCGTCCAGATCCCGGTAGAGGATGTCGATGTCGATCCCGTTGTTCAGGCGGCAGTTGTCCTCATATTCCCAGAAATGGTTCCCGATCTCCATCANGCAGCAGTATTTGGACAGGATGTGTTTCCGCGTATCCTCGGGAATGGGGCGGGTGCAGTACAGATAGACNTCGTAATCGGAGGCTTCGTCATACAGCGCCCCGGCGCGGGAGCCGCCCAGGGCGAGGGCCTCCACCTCNTCCAGCGCGCAAAGTTCCTCGAACAGCTTGTCAACCATTTGATGGTTCCTCCTTAAAAATCAAATAACAGATGGGCGGNGNGCCCATGANTTTTTTCAGTACTGATTGACCCAGTTGGCGATCAAAANCTGGGGCACCAGCCACGCGGCCATGAAAATGAGGAAGTTGACCACGGTCAGCGAGGCGAAGGCCCCCACCGAGGTGAGGTAGAAGGTGAGGCACAGCCCGATGACCGACCCGCCCAGGGCGAAGNNCAGCCCCCACCAGGTGGCCAGGCGCAGCCTGCGNCCCCCCACCACCGCGTCGCAGTAGACGCTTAAGCCCTCCCGGCTGAGNAGNGCCACCAGGCCGCCCACCTCCTCCGGGTCGGGCTTGGACAGCTCCAGCCGCCGCTCCACCGGGGGNAACTCCATCCTGTCCACCGCCAGCTTGAACTTCTGCTCCAGCAGGGCGGGGATCAGGTTGGGATCCCGGGTGGCCAGCACCGGGGNCACGCCCGCCTTCAGCAGGGCGGACAGGCTGGGGTTCACCCCGTCGCTCATGGCGTAGTTCAGCAGGAACAGCCCGGACAGCTGCCCGTTGATGGCGCAGAAAATGGCGTTTTTGATGTTGTGGCCGGGAGGCAGGGGCACCTCCATCAGGTGCATATAGGCGGAGGTGCCCACCAGCACCTCCTGGTTGCGGATGACGCCGGAGGCGCCGCCCTCGTGCCACTCCAGGCCGGACACCTCCCGGTAGAGGGCGCCGTGGGTGCGCAGCAGGTCGTGGAAGGGNCGGGTGAGGCCGCAGTCCATCANGCGCAGCATGGTGGCGGTGTANCCCACCACCTTCTCCGTGGCCGCGCCGCCGAACACCTTCACCTGGGCCACCGTCACCGAGCCGGTGGGGAACAGNTCCAGGTCGCTGACGATGACGCCGCCCTGGCGGCACCGGACGGCCCCCGTCCAGCCGGCCAGCGCCGCGCCNANCTTATTNANCCGCTCCGCCAGCTTGNGGTAGGGGATGGCNAAGGCCAGCAGGGCCGACCAGGAGGCGGCGGCGGTGAAGCAGGCGGANGCCGCCCAGNCCAGCCGNTCNGGGGCCTTNTGGCCCNNNGANGCCATCACNGAGCACAGCAGCGCCCCCAGCAGCAGCAGGGGGGCGGCCACNCGGTAGGCGGCGTGGCCGCCGTCCTCCATCTGGAGCTGGCTGCCNAAGCCCAGGGCGGAGCCGGAGCATTTTGGTGTAAGTAGGNTTGCTGGACCACAGCTTGTCCGCCATNGACACCATATAGGGGGCGCGGACCTGGGCCGCGGCCTTGGCGGACAGNCGGTNCCCNCGGCGGCGGGCGTGCTCCCCCCGCAGGGCGAAGGCCAGCCCCAGGGCCGCCACNGCNGAGAAGGGCAGNAANCCGTCCCGCCCGTCCATNNTNGGGGCGGTGAGCCCGTCTGCCAGGGTNAACACCCAGGAGAACAGCAAAATGGTNTCNNCCCGGGGACGNAGGGTGAANAGCTGCTTNCCCCCGGCGGCNATGATCTCNTAGCANAGCNAGCCCTCCAAAANCAGCAGGGCGGTGAGGATCCAGCAGCGNAGCTGGAACACCCCGATCCCCGTCNCGGCCAGATTTCCNGCCAGGGNGGCCCAGGGCAGGAAGGGCAGCTCCACCGAACACANGACGGCGGCCANNGCCAGCAGNNTGGAAAATCTCACCCGGACGCTCTGGCCCTTCAGCCCCTTNTGGTACCGGGCGGCCAGCTTGGCGGGAGNNGTGTCCGGCGGAAGCTGGCGGGGNTTGACCACCCGNAGCCTTGGCCGGCGGGGGGGAGCGTCCTCNTCGGGCAGNTCCTCCTTGTCCACGCCGGGGATGTANTTTTCCGCCTTCCGNGTCTCCNCGTCCGGCTCGGCCTGGTCNTACATATGGTCGGCGTAGTTNTCCNCCCGGCGCAGCAGGGTGTGGAGATGGGCCCCGATGGNGCGGCCCACATTTTCCGGGACGATCTCNGGGATGGGCTNGTCCGCNTTGGNCTTGGCGGCGGGCTTNTTTNCCGCNGNCCGNNNGNGGGGCTGGGGGGCGTCCTCCNCNTCAGNGGGCAGCACNGGAAGCTTTTCCGTGGGGAAGTCCACCACTTTTTTGGGNTTTTCNCCNTGGGACGGTTCGCNTGNGNCNTTCNNGCCTTTGGAGCCGTATTCCGCCAGGATCTCGTCTACGGTGTACTCCCGCCCGCCCGNTTTTTTNGTTTCATCGGACATGGATGNNNCCTCCNTTANNNGCGNTGNCNGACGGCNTCNTANAGNACCACCGCCGCCGCGGCGGAGGCGTTGAGGGAGTTGAGCTGCCCCTTCATGGGGATGGACACCAGAAAGTCGCACTGNTCCCGCACCAGGCGGCCCATGCCGTCCCCCTCGCTGCCGATGACNATGGCGGCGGGGCCCTTCAGGTCGGCNTNNTAGAGTGCTTGTNCCGCCGTCGGCGGCGGTGCCGAACACCCACAGCCCCTCGTCCTTCAATTCCTTCAGNACGGCNGTCAGGTTGGGCACCCGGGCCACGGGCAGGTAGCTCACCGCCCCGGCGCTGGTTTTGGCCACGATGGCGGTNAGNCCNGCGGAGCGCCGCTTGGGGATGATGACCCCGTGGGCCCCGGCGCACTCGGCGGTGCGGATNANNGCCCCCAGGTTNTGGGGGTCGGANNNCTCGTCGCANACCACCANNAGGGGNGGCTCTCCCCCTTCTCCCGGGCGGCGGCGAGGATGTCGTCCACGCTGGCATACTCCCGGACGGCGGCCACGGCAATCACGCCCTGGTGGCTCTTGGTGCGGCTCATGCCGTCCAGCTTGCGCCGGTCGGCCTCGGTGACCACGATGCCCTTGCCCCGGGCGGTGGAGGCGATGTGGCCCAGGGTGGCGTCGGTCTCCCCCCGGGCGATGTAGATCTTGTCGATGGCGGTTCCGGCCCGCAGGGCCTCGATGACGGCGTTGCGCCCCTCGATGAGGCCGTCGGCCTCCGCTTCCAGCGGTTTGCGCTGGTTTTTATCCTCACGCATGGGAAAAACTCCTTTTGCTTTCTGACGTTTTGGGTTACAATATCAACAACGATCAAGTATACCATAATTTTTGCCGGGGTGAAAGGGGAAGGGGATATCTTTTTCCTCGCCTTTTTTCGTCATAGAAAGTTTACACCCCAATGAAGAACATTTCTTGTTTTTGTCGGCAAGGTGTGGTATACTTCCATAGCGGTATCTCAAAAAACGATACTGGTCCGGGGCTTTGCCCCGTTGATAAAGGAGGTTGTGCCTATGGCCGGCCCGCTCAAGCCCAACGATCCCAACCGCCGCGATGACCAGAACGGCGGCGGAGACGACAAAAAGCGAGCCCCACTGGGGTTTTTCAGCATCGTCCTGTGGGCGGTGATGCTGGTGTTCCTGCTGAATATGTGCCGAAGCTCGGTGGAAAAGGCCACCGTGCATGAGGTGGACTACTCTGACTTCAAGATGTGGGTGGAGCAGGGCTACGTGGAAGAGGTGAGACTGGAGTCCACGGTGTACACCTTCACCCTGAAGGAGGACGCCCCGCCGCTGAAGGAATTGGTGGACGAGATGTCCAGCACCTACGGCACCGGGGCGCTGCAGAGCATCTTCGGCCCGTTTGACCGCAGGGATCTGGAGACCGCCGCCAGCAGCTCCATCAAGTTCCAGGTGGGCCCCATCAGCCGGCCGGATCTGGTGGAATGGCTGGCGGAACACGGCGTGGAACACTTTGGCACCGAACCGGTGACCCAGGAGCAGCAGATGTTCTCCGTCATTGTGGGCAATGTGGTGCCCATCCTGCTCATGGTGGTGGCGCTGATGTTCCTCTACCGCTATATGTTCAAGAAGATGGGCTCCGGCGGAGGTTTCGGCGGCATCGGTGGCGTGGGCAAGTCCAACGCCAAGGTGTACGTGGAGAAAAAGACCGGCGTCACCTTCAAGGACGTGGCGGGCCAGGACGAGGCCAAGGAGAGCCTGGAGGAGATCATCGACTTCCTCCACAACCCCGGCAAGTACACCGAGATCGGCGCCAAGCTGCCCAAGGGCGCGCTGCTGGTGGGCCCCCCGGGCACCGGCAAGACTTTGCTTGCCAAGGCCGTGGCCGGCGAGGCCAACGTGCCCTTCTTCTCCATCTCCGGCTCCGACTTCGTGGAGATGTTCGTGGGTGTGGGCGCGTCCCGTGTCCGCGACCTGTTCAAAGAGGCCAGCAAGATGGCCCCCTGCATCATCTTCATCGACGAGATCGACACCATCGGCAAGTCCCGCGACAACCGCATGGGCGGCAACGACGAGCGGGAGCAGACCCTGAACCAGCTGCTGGCCGAGCTGGACGGCTTCGACCCCGGCAAGGGCGTCATCGTGCTGGGCGCCACCAACCGGCCCGAGGTGCTGGACAAGGCGCTGCTGCGGCCGGGACGGTTCGACCGGCGCATCACCATCGACCGGCCCAACCTGGCGGGACGGCTGGCCACCTTGCAGGTGCACACCCGCAAGATCAAGCTGGCCGAGGACGTTGACCTCAACAAGATCGCCCTGGCCACCGCCGGCTGCGTGGGCGCGGATCTGGCCAACCTGGTGAACGAAGCGGCGCTCCGCGCCGTGCGCAAGGGCCGCCGCCTGGTCACCCAGGAGGATCTGCTGGCCTCCTTCGAGTTCGTCATCGCGGGCAGCGAGAAGAAAAATTCCGTCCTCACCGAGTTCGAGCGCAAGCTGGTGGCCTATCACGAGGTGGGCCACGCCATGGTGGCGTATAAGCAGAAGAACGCCGAGCCGGTGCAGAAGATCACCATCGTCCCCCACACCGAGGGCAGCCTGGGCTACACCCTGCTGATGCCTGAGGAGGACAAGACCAACCTGCGCACCCGGGAAGAGCTGATGGCCAAGATCACCGTGTCCATGGGCGGCCGCGCCGCCGAGGAAGTGGTGATGGAGACCATGACCAACGGCGCGTCCCAGGACATCCAGGAGGCCACCAACATCGCCCGGAACATGGTTGCCATGTACGGCATGAGCGAGGAATTCGGTATGATGGCCCTGGGCTCCGTCCGGAACCAGTACCTGGACGGCGGCTACGGCCTGGACTGCGCGCAGGACACCGCCGCCGTCATGGACAAGGCGGTCAAGGCGGTGCTGGACGTGTGCTACAAGGACGCGGTGGAGGTCATCCGCGCCAACCGGGAGGACATGGACAAAGTGGTGGCCTACCTGCTGGAGAAGGAGACCATCACCGGCGGCGAGATGGTGGCCATCATCGAGGGCCGCGACCCCGCGCTGGTGGAGGGGGCTTATACATCCACCCACGCCAAGCCCAAGCTGTCCGGGGACATTGAGCCTCCGGCCAAGCACGTTCACATCGTGAACGAGCCCATCCCCATGCCCGCGCCCCAGGAGGACGGGGACGGGGAGGAGTCCCCGGAAGGGGAAGGGCCGGAGCCGCCCGAACAGCCCAAAGAGTAAAAGAAGCCCCGCCCGGAACCATGTTCCGGGCGGGGTTCTTTTACGTTTGGAGTGGTTGTATGGGTCAGTCCAGCTCCAGACCCAGCTGTTCAATAGCCTTGTCCAGCCAGGGGTGGTTCACGCTTGTGATCGTGCCGCCGCCCTCGTTGAGCATATCCAGCTGCGCCTCGGTGAGCTCGGTCCAGGTGAGGTTTTCCCCGGCGATGGCCACGATCGAGGTGGAGAAATTCTCGCCCATGATGGCGCAGGTGCCGTCTTCCGTCATGAAGATCTCGGCCCAGCCATGGTCGTCGATGGTACCGCCCACGATCACGTAGCCCTTGTTCCCGGTGGCGGGGTCGGTGCGCTCGTAGATATAGGGGGTGTTTTCGTCCACCTTGCCGGTGATGTCGACCTTCTCGCCGTCGGCGGTGAACCACAGCCGTCCGTCTTCTACCGTCAGGGGAGCGGCTTCATCGTCGTTAAACGTGATGGAGGCGCTGCCCGGTTCGATAACGAGCTGACCGCCCGACATGAGGTTGTACACCTGGGCGGGCAGGCCCGCCGCGATGGACAGCACGCACCCCACCGCCAGCGCCGCCACCAGCGCGATCTTTGCCACAGCGGGCATACGCCGCTTCTGAGTATTCTTGTTTTCCAACATATCCATGATTTCCTCCTTTTTTTCATCGCTCAGCATGACCTGCCGCATCATATGCCTGTAATCCTTCATCATCGCTCAGCTCCTTTTTCAGCATGGCCCGGGCCCGGGCCATCCGTGTTTGAACCGCCGTGCGGGAGATCTTCAGGATGTCCCCGATCTCCCCCTGGTCGTAACCCTCCCAATAATAGAGGTGGATCACGGCCCGGTACTTGGGGGGAAGCGCCATCACCGCGTCCCACACCTCCCGGTCGGTCTCGTCCCGGAAGGGGAGAGACTCGTCCAGCTCTCCCACGTTTTTCCTCCAGAAGGATCGCAGCTGGCTTTTGCAGGCGTTGGCGGCGCAGGTGAGCAGCCACGCCTTTTCACGCCCGGGCAGCAGGGCCGTTTTGCCCTCCGCCAGCCGGAGGAACACGCCCTGGCACACGTCCTCCGCGTCGGCGCGGGCGCCCAGATAGCTGTACGCCAGCCGGAACACGTCGTCGCCGTATTGGCGGAAGAGATCCGCCAGCTGTTCGGTGTCCGTCGCGGTCACCCCCTAGTTGATGATTTTCCTTTTTGCAGCTGCACCCATATAACGATTGAGGGGGCCGGATTATCACACGGCCCCGGAAAATTTTGCGAAAAAGCGGCCGACCGCCTCCGGTCGACCGCCGTTTATTTTATTGCTCCAATGCCAGCTCCCGGTTGGCGAAGTACCGCTCCCGTTCGATGGTATGGGTGCGCAGATAGTCCGCCCAGAGGGTGTAGGCGCTGTAGGCGAAGTGGCACCCGTCGTTGGCAAGCTCCGCGGGAAGCTGGCCGTCCTCCCCGGCGTACGCCTCGGCGGTGTTGAGCAGCACCACTTTTTTCTCCGCCGCCACCCGCACAATGGCCTCGTTGAACTTGCCCAGGTTCCCGTTGTTGATGTACGCCGCCAGGCCGTTCCGCCGGCACATGGCATCGTTCAGCGGGGGCATGATCTGCAAATACACCACCGCGTCCGGCTGGAGCGCGATGATTTTGTCCAGCAGTTCGCTCAATCCGCTCTCATATGTCTCGGCGGAAAAGCCCAGCTCGTTGACCCCCAGCATGATGTACACATTGTCGTACTGCTTCAGGGCCAGTGCTTCCAGGAGGTTGTACGTTTGACCGTCTTTCTCGATAAAGCGGAAGTCCTCGTCGTCCGCGCGGAACACCGACAGGCCCCGGGCCCAGTAGAAGTCCCCGTGCTTCAGGCCGCTGAACAGCTGGAAGCCCTCGGTGCGGGAGTCGCCCAGAAACACGGAGTTGTCGAAAAAGCTGTCGTCCTCCACCGCTTCGCTCTCCTCCAGCGGTGTGCCGAACTCATAGGGTTCTACCGGCTCCAGTGTGGGGGTGGGCTCGGGCGTGGGTTCCGGCGTCGGTGTGGGGGTGGGTTCCGGCACGGCGGTCAGCTCCGGCGAGGGAGTGTCCGGGGGCGGCGTGGGCTGATAATGGCCCGAAGCGCTGCCGCAGCCCGCCAGCAGGGCCAGCGCCAGGGCGCAGAGGATCAATGGTTTCTTGTGGTGCATTTCGACAGGAACTCCTTCTTTTCGACTTCCCGGTTATGATAGCACCACATACCGGGAGCGTCAAGGGAAAAAGGGTTACGAAGCGGAACCAAATTGTAACAGGGAAGAGGCTTACCGCTTCGCCCGCCGCAGCAGCCCCAGCGCCGACGATACCAGCAGCAGCCCCAGCGCCAGACAGCCCGCGATGCCCACGGTGCGGAAGAAGGTTTCGAGAAACAGATCCGTGTCTCCCCGCAGGCCATAGTCCATGGCCTGGTAGATGGTCAGCCCGGGCACCAGCGGGAACATGGCGATGACCAGATAGGACGTGGCCGGGCACCGCCGCCGCCGGGCCATCCATTCCGACCAGGCGGACACCGCCATGGCGGCGATGAGGCTGGCGGCGAAAATGTTGGCCCCCAGGCCCATCGCCAGCAGATAGGCCGCCCAGCCCAGCGCGCCTCCCAGACAGCACAGTAGCGCGCCCACGCCCTGGGCGTTGAACGCGGGGCAGAAGCCCAGGCAGGCCACGAACGCGAACACGCAGTACAGCACCGGGCCGTACTCCGCCGCCGCTCCGGCGGGGGTGGACGCGGCTTCCCGGAACAGTGCCATGGCGATGCCGGCCCCCAGGGCGATGGCCCCCGCCGACAGCACCGCCCGGGCAAAGGTGGCCAGGCCCGCCACCATGTCCCCGGTGAACAGGTCGCTCATGAAGTTGGTGAACACCAGCCCCGGCACCAGCACCATGATTGCTCCGGCAATGGTAATCTCCAGACTGATGGGCGCGCCCAGCGCCCCCATGCCGTAGGCCGTCCCGCCCAGCACGAAGGCCGAGGCCAGCGTGGTGAGGAAGCCGTTGGCCCCGACTCGGCCCAGAGCCGTCAGGCACACGCCGCAGGCCAGTCCCGCCAGCCCCGCCGCCACGGCCTCCGCCACTCCGCCGGAGAAAAACAGCGCGAAAAAAAACGCCCCCACAAAGTACCCAAACACGCACGCCGCGGCGGGATACCGCCGCAGTCCTGCCTCCGTTTCCCGGCACAGGGCCAGAATCTCGCCCGGATCCTCCGGCCGGTCAGAGCACAGGCGGCGGGACAGGTCGTTGAAGCGCTCAATGCCCTCGACGTCCACCGAGGAGGGGGGGACGCGGCGCATCACCGTCCGGATCCGGCCGTCAGGACAGGGGGCGCTCACCCAGACGCAGTTGGGGATGGCGAATACGTCCCCCTCCAGACCGTAGGCCGCCAGGATGCGGCGGGCGGTGTCCTCCGCGCGCTGGATCTCCGCGCCGTGGCGCAGGAGCTGACGGGCTACCTCACAGCAGCCGGACAAAAGCAGGTCGTAGTCCATGTTGATCCTCCTGACAAGGGAAAGGGGCCGGGAAACCGGCCCCTTTTGCGGTTTACTGCTTCAGCCCTGAAATATAGGCGTCGATCAGCGTTTCCAATTCCTCGGCGGTGTAGGTTTTACCCGGCTCCTGCTTCAAGATGCGAAGCAAGTCGTAGGCCATGGCCTTCTGTATGACTTCTCGCTCGTTTTCGGTGGGCATCGTTTTGCCTCCTTTACTTTTTCGTGACGGCGATCTGATCCAACAGCTCCATCAGTTCGGCCTTGGTATAAGTCTCCTTGTCGCTCTCGTTAAGGATCAGGCGCAGTTCGTAGAGCATTGCCAGATCCATACGCTTCATCTCGCTCTCGGCGGGCATTTTCCCGGCCTCCTTTTCTGGTCAAGAGCAAATTTTAAGTGCAAATTGATTATACTACATTATAATAAGAAAAGCAAGCGCTGGGAGGGGCTGGGAGCCCTTCCATTTTATTTTGTAAAAAATTTGGGTTAACCCTTGCAAAATTTTGCCGATAGAGTATAATAGTAGCTGTATAACTGTGGCGTCGGAGGCGACAGCCAATCATTCCGATGGAAGGAGGGCCGTATGCCCGGCCACGCCCCGTATCGGGGAACTGAACACAAGCCGGTATTTTCCCGGCGCAGCTCAAACACCCTAAAGCGTACTTAAACCAGAACAGGAGGAAGAGAAAACATGAAGAAACGACTTTTGTCAGCCGTTTTGGCCCTGGCCATGGTGCTGACATTGATCCCGGCTACCATGGTTCCCGCGTTTGCCGCGGTGGAATATGGGGCCATCAGCAGTGACCTTCCTGGTGACACCATCAAGTCCCAGACGACTGTGAACGGAGTCACGACCACCCACTATTATTACGAGCCGATCACGAACGCCCAGGGTCAAACTACCGGGTACAACACCGTCACCGTCCAGCGCTTCGCAGGCGGCAACGATGGCACCAACCGGATCTACGGCCACTGGTATTGGCTGAATAACCGGGACTCCCAGAATCCGGTGTATCATGAAGTCACCAGCGGCATTATCGTGGGCAACAACGGCTCCGGCCAGTGGTACCCGGATCAGACCGCATTCTTTACCAGCAACACCAACACCAGCACTGGTGTGACCACCAAGGCGCTGCGCAGCACCACCTTCACCATGTTGGGCTCTACCAATGTTAACATGGCCGGGTTTACTACCACCAACTACTGGACGAGCACCAGCCTGAACGTTGACATGGATGGTACCGGCACCCTGACCGTGCCTGAGAACCTGACCAGCCTGACGGTCACCAGCAAGTTCCAGAGCACCCAGACCGGCACTGTGGCTGGCCTGGACAGCATTAACCGCAGCGCTTACGCCACCGCCCCCAACCCCACCAGCGGCGTGACGCTGAACGCCACCAACGTCAATATTGCCTCCATCGGCCTGACCGGCCGGGCCAACAACGTGACGCTGAATAACTGCGCCATTGCTGGCACCATTACCATGAACGGCAATTACCGCAATACCCAGACCGCTACCGCCGACACCTGGGCCGGCCAGACCCTGACCACCAGCAACAATACCACCATCGGCGGTGCTATCACGATCAACGGCGACAGCAACAACGTGCGGATCGCCGACACGAAGGCCGGCACCAACACCCTGTCCGTCACCGGCGCCGGCACCGTCTCCATCAGCGGCGCCACCACCCTCGGCAACATCACCGCCACTGCCCGGGGCCTCAACGGGGCGTTCCCCACTGTTAATGTCAGCGGAGGCACCGTGGGCACCATTACCCAGCCCCTCGTTGCCGGCAACAAGAACTCCATCACCATTACCGTCAGCAACACCAACACCCAGACCGGCGCGATCAGCGTTGAGAGGGGCACCGTGAACCTGACCAACGGCAACGTGAACGGCGGTGTGACCGTCAAGGCCGGCGCGCTGAACGCCACCCAGGACAACGTCCATGTCAGCGGCACGCTGACTCTGGGCGACACGGATACGACCACCCTGAACCTGTCCGCCACCAACAGCACCTACGGCGGCATCACGGTCGCTAACGGCAAGGGCTCCAACCTGCGGATCACCGGCTGGAACGCCAAGCGCCTGGTTGAGGGCAGCGGCAGCAACTACGGCACTGTGAATTTGAACGACTACACCGGCAACGGCATCACCGGCGGCTCCTTTAACAGCGCCCAGACCTTCGAGAATGCTACCAAGATGAAGTGGCTGGGCCAGAACGTCCAGTTCTATGTCAAGAACGCCAAGACCAGCACCACCGACCTCTACAACGCCAACGAGACGGCCCGCGCTATCTCTGACATCACCACGGATAACGCCAAGACCGCCGGCAACATCATTGTGGTGGGTCAGACTGCCGCGAACAACATCGTTTTGAAGAACGGCCAGAAC
Source organism: Clostridiales bacterium (assembly GCA_014799505.1). Taxonomy (GTDB): domain Bacteria; phylum Bacillota; class Clostridia; order Oscillospirales; family Oscillospiraceae; genus Enterenecus. The sequence continues at coordinate 79,771 of JAAVHV010000009.1, read as the reverse complement.
ACCTTGGCGCAGATCGGCTACAGCGCTTCCACCGGCCTGATCATGCCCGAGTCCATCAACGGCATGAAGATCGCCCAGTGGTATTCCCCTAATAACCACAACATCATCCTCACCTCCGGCGTGGTGCAGGGAATTCCCCTCCCCGCTACCGGCACTACGCTTGAGCTGAACGCCAGCGGCGTCACCGCCGAGGCAAAGAAGATCACCAACGCCACCATTTCGGCGGCCGCCCCTGTGACGAACCAGAACGTGCGCGTGGCCCTGAACGGCAACAACATCGCACTGTCCGGCGCGGTTGAGTCCGGCGTGGGCAACATTTCCACTATCTATGTGGATCTGCTCACCGATGCGATCGATGAGAACGGCGCTCCCATCAAGCTGGAGAAGGTGGCCATCGACTACTATCCGAACACCAAGCAGGTCAAGTTCAACATGATCCAGCCCTCTGTGAACGACGCGGGCGGCATCATCAGCTCCGACGGCGCTGTCCTGACGCTGAACAACGGCACCGGCGAGAAGTACACCGTCAGCGCGAACCTGGCTATTTCCGCCCCCACCCTGGGCCTCTATATGGGCGCCGCCAATAAGAGCCCCATCGTGGTCACCACCGGCGGCAAGCTGTCCAGCTGGACTGGCATTGAGCGCCAGGCTCTGATCGACCTGATCCAAAAGGACGGCACCTTCACCATCGGCAATAACCGCGCCGTGCTGGAGGCCATCAACGCCGCCCAGGCCACCATCACCAGCGACAACAGCGTGCAGAGCTGGATCACCAACGCCAAGAACAACGTCTGGCGCAGTGGTTACAAGAGTGCCGATACGACTAAGAACACTGCTCTGAACGGCTTTGCGGTCAGCAATGGCAAATCCCTGACCCCGAACACCGGCACTTTCGACACCACTACGCCCGAGGGCGCGGAGATTGCCTCTCTGTTCGCTAAGGCCTACATCGTGCCCTACCTGGTGGTGAACATCACCGATTACGATCGCAACGGCACCATGACCGCCACCCTGACCCCCTACTACCGTGTGGATGTCAGCGGCGCGACCTATGATCCCGACTTCTACTATACCGTGCAAGCTGGCCGTCCCATGAGCGCCCTCACCGGCACGATGTGCCCCGATGGTGTTGTGGTAGACCTGGGCCTGCCCTCTAGCTTCGACACCCAGAAGATGCACCAGGACGGTAAGTATGTCTATACCGGTGTTGGCGGCGCGTGGACCATCACCCACGCCGGGGCCAACGGCTCCCTGGGTTCCATCGTGATCAACGGCCTCATCGGCCCGATCAGCATGGATGGTTCCGCGACCGACGCGATTGCTTCCCGTACCCCGACCATCGCACAGCTGGCCTGCACCTACGACTCCCTCCAGGCTGCCATTGACGACACCGTGCGCGGCACTATTATCCAGACCGACGCGGCCGTCAACGGTATCCTCGTCGCTGGCGAGACTATGGACACGATCGTGATCGATGGCAGCTATACCGGCAGCTGCGCCATCACCATGACCGGCATCGCCCGCAAGGTGAAGATCAATGCCAAGGGCCAGCAGGACGTGACCGCCACCGGCACCAACGTGGCCGTGGATAAGCTCAGCACTCAGGTCGCCGCCGGCTATGTCTACGCTGTTGAGCTGAAGCGTGACGCCGTGGTCGCCGGCACCGTGGCCTTGGCTGCCCAGGCCACTAACGAGGGCACCGTCAGCCTGCCCGCCACCACCGCCAAGGTTGGCCAGACCGTCACCGTGACCGTTCTCCCCGTTGCCGGCCAGACTCCCAGGGGCGTCACCGTTAAAACCAACAACGGCACTGTCGTCCCCGCCACTCCCACCGGCAATCTCAATGAGTACAGCTTCGTGGTGCCCCAGAACACGACCAGCATTACCGTGACCCCGAACTTCGCGGCTGCGACCACGGCCGACTTCGTGGTGAACAGCAACAACTACCAGGGCACCGCCGTGGTGAACACCGGCACCACTGACGGCAAGGCCCAGCAGGGAAGCACCGTGACCGTTACCACTGTGCCCAACAGCAGCAGCTACCGCACCGTCGGCCTCACAGCCCGGGGCAATAACGGTGCCACCGCCGCGGTCACCCGCACGGGCACCAACACCTTCAACGTGACCGTGCCCGCCGGCGCTACCACCGTGACTGTGACGCCCAACTTTGACGCCAACACCGGCACGCCCTTCGCCGATGTGCTGTCCACTTACTGGGCTTCCAGCTATATCACCTGGGCCTACCAGAACAAGTACATTGAGGGTACTGGCAGCTACACCTACAGCCCCGCTAACTACATGACCCGCGGCGAGGTGGTGGCCATGCTGTATAAGGCCGCCGGCTCTCCCTCTGTGGCCGGCCTGAGCAATCCGTTCACCGATGTGACTCCCACTAGCCACTGGGCCTACAACGCCTTTATCTGGGCCTATCACCAGGGCCTGATCAGCGGCGGCACCATCAACCCCTTTGGCTACGCCACCCGCGCGGAGATCGTGCAGATCCTCTATAAGCGCGCTGGCTCTCCCAGCGTGTACGGCACCAGCGGCTTCGCGGATGTGGCCAGTAACGCCTCCTACTCCAGGGCCGTGACCTGGGCCCGTCAGAAGGGCCTGACCAACGGCTACAGCGGCAACACCTACTTCCGTCCCGGTTATGCCGTCAGCCGCGCCGAGATGGCGGCATTCCTGCAGCGCGCGTTCAGCAAGTAAAATCGCATAACGCAAACGGCACAAAGGGGGCCCGGCCAGTTGGCCGGGCCCCCTTTTCAAAAAGGAGGATGAAGGATGAATAAGGAATCGTTGAAGAAGATCTTCCTGGGATCGCTGACGGGGTTTCTTTCGCTGGCTCTGGCCATCGTGCTGTATTTCTGCATTCAGCGGGCGGAGGGGCTGCGCCAGAGCCTCCAGTGGCTGCGGGGGGTGCTGACGCCGTTTGTGTACGGCGGCACTATGGCTTATCTGCTGAAAACGCCCTGTGGGTTCCTGGAGGGGCTGTTTGAAACGCACCTGCCGGTGAAATACAAAAAGTATGCCACCCCGCTGGGGGTGGTGACGGTGCTGCTCCTTGCGGTGCTGGTGCTCTATCTGCTGACCAGCATGGTGATCCCGGAGATGGTCAGCAGCGTCATCGTCCTGGCCAATGCTATCCCGGCGAAGATCGAGCAGCTCACCCAGTGGGTGCTGGCCCACCTGGAGGGCAACGAGGTGCTGCAAAACTACGTGAACACCGCGTTTGAGAATTTGGAGAGCTGGCTGACCAACTGGGCCACCCACGACCTGCTGCCCACCATGCAGGGGATGATGGGGGGCGTGGTGAATACGGTGGGATCAGTGATCACCGTGCTGAAAAACATCGTACTGGGAATCATCATCTGCGTATATCTGCTGCTGGGGCGCAAAAAATTGGCCCGCCACGGCAAGGCGGTGGTATACGCCCTGCTGAAGCCAGCCAGTGGGGACAAGGTGCTAGAGGAGTTCCACTTCATCGACAAAACTTTTGTGGGCTTTTTCGGCGGGAAGATCCTGGACAGTGCCATTGTGGGGCTGATCTGCTATGTGTTCTGCTTGGTTATGTCCGTCGTGGCGGGGTTCCAGAACGCGGTGCTCATCAGCGTGATCATCGGAGTGACCAACGTGATCCCATATTTTGGGCCGTTCATTGGGGCGGTGCCCTCCGCGCTGCTGATCTTCATCAACAGCCCCCGGAACTGCCTGATTTTCCTGATTTTCATCGTGATCCTACAGCAGTTTGACGGAAACGTGCTGGGGCCAAAGCTGCTGGCCGGCAGCGTGGGGCTCACCGGGTTCTGGGTGCTGTTCGCCATCACGCTGTTCCAGGGGCTGTTTGGCTTTATCGGCATCCTGATTGGGGTGCCCATATTTGCCGTCATCTACGACCTCATTCGCCGCGGTGTGGTGGCCGGATTGGCCCGCCACGACAAGTCGGACGTGCTCCGGGAATAGCGCCGCCGCGCGTTTTCCGGAGCGGGGCGGGGGTCAGGAACGAACCCTGGCCCCCCGCTCACAGCGATTGCCCCAGGAGTCGATGAGTTCGTCCCCCCGGTAGACGCAGATGATCTCGCAACGGTTGGAGCACCCGCCGCAGCTGGCCTCCCGGGTGCGGAATTCCATGTTTTCGATGGCAAAATCGAATTCCTTTCGCCCACTGCCCCGGCGGGCCAGAATGGCTACGCCCAGCGCCCCCATCAGGTGGCCGTTGGGATCCACAATGACCGGGCAGCCCAGCGTCCGCTCAAAGGCGGCGACGACCCCTTTGTTTTTGCTTACGCCTCCCTGGAACACCACCGGGGAGACGATTTTTTTGCCCTTGCCCACGTTATTGAGGTAGTTGGCCGCCACCGCGTTGCAGACGCCGGCGATGATGTCCTCCCGGGGGTGGCCCATCTGGATTTTGTGGACGAGATCGGACTCGGCGAACACGGTGCACCGGGCGGCGATCTGGGTGGGGTGGGTGGAGCGCAGGGCATAGTCGCCGATCTCCTCCACCTCAATGCCCAGCCGCTTGGCCTGACTGGACAGGAAGGCGCCGGTGCCCGCGGCGCACAGGGTGTTCATGGCATAGTCCACCGCCACGCCGTTCTCCACCAGGATGATCTTGGAGTCCTGTCCGCCGATCTCCAGAATGGTGCGCACGTCGGGGTAAAAGGTGGTGGTGCCCACCGCGTGGGCGGTGATCTCGTTTTTCACCATGGTGGCGCCCAGGATGGTGCCCACCAGCTTGCGGGCGGAGCCGGTGGTGCCGGTTGCCACGATCTTGTACTTCTCCTTGTCAAAGCCCTGCTCCAGCAGCCGCACCAGCTCCTTCACCGCGCCGATGGGGTCGCCCTGGGTCCAGATGTACTGGCTGGACAGAATGTTGTTCTTCTTGTCGATGATGACACCCTTGGTGGAGATGGACCCCACGTCAATGCCTAAATACGCGTGTTCCAACTTAGAGTACCTTCTTTCTCATGTCGATCATATCGTAGAACGCCTCCAGCCGGGTCATCAGGCCCACGTCGCTGGTCTGGGCGTCATAGGTCAGGTAGAGCACGGGGATCTTGTAATCCGCGCTGATGTTTTGCAGCACGGGCATCACGTCGATCTCCGGGGTGCAGGTGGCGGATTTGATGTGGATCAGTCCGTCAAAGCCCCGGTCGGCGCACTCCCGGGCGTACCAGATGTTGGCGGTGGAGGTGGGGCCCATGTCGTACTGGCAGAGGTCCTGGATCTTCACCCGCAGGTTTTTCTGGCCGCTGCCGTAGCGCAAAAATTGGTTGGTCACGTTCATCCAGCGATGAACCTCCACCCGCATATCCGCCAGCTTCTGCTCCAGCTCCAGGTTGGAGAAGGCGTCCATGGCGGTATAGAACTCGCCCACAACGCCCACCCGGAGGGGGTGCTTGGGCTTGTCCAGCGGGACGGCCCGCAGCGCCCGCTTGGCGGCCTGGTAGCCTGTTTCCACGTCGCTCTTGCTCTGGGCGGTGTACATGGCGGTCAAAAAGTCCTGATACGCCCCCTTGTACTGGCCATGGGTGGCGTCAAAGCCGCAGTTTTGGTAGTATTCGGCGGTGATGTCGTCCAGATATTCCACCATCCGCACGCCTTCCATGAACTGGGTGAGGAACCGGGCGGGGTTTACCTTGGGGTTGAACCGCCGGACGATGCGGATATACTCCTTTTTCTTCTCCATGTCATAGTCGGACAGGTTGATGAAGTCAAACTGGTAGCCCAGATCCCGCAGGATCTGTTCCAGCAGCTCCCCATAATAGCCCAGGCGGCAGAGGCCATGGGTCATGAGCAGGGTGTCCGCCCCGGCCTCCAGCGCCTCGATCATGCTGCCCAGCATGGTTTTGAAAGGGGTGCAGACAAAGTCCGGGCTGTATTTGGTGCCCAGCTCCATGGTACGTTTGGTGAGGGCGGGGGGCATGACGTATTTGCACCCCAGGGCCTGTTCCACGATGTATTTGAACGCGCAGTTGTATTCCGCGTACCGGGGGAAGGAGACGTTTCTCTTTTTCGCTTCGGCCATTACAGCTTCCCCTCCTTAAAGCGGATGATGTCGATGAAGCTCTCCAGCCGGGTCTCCACCCCGGCGGTGCCGGTCTGGCTGTCCAGCACCAGGTTCAAAATAGGCACGCCCTTCACCCGACGGGTGATGAGCTCGTTGACCATGGCGTCCGGCCCACAGGGAAAGGCGCCGAGCAGGATGATGCCGTCCACATCGTCCTGGTGCATGGCGATGCCGCCCAGGATCTCCCGGTTGATCTCCCATTTGCAAGTGGGGGACAGCTCCCGGCTGTGCTTCAGCGCCGCCTCCCGGTCCACGAGGTCGGCCCGGACGGGAATCACCCCCACCCGCTTGAGGTAGTCGCTGACTGTTTTGCCCATATACGGATCCTCGGCCACGTAGCTGTGGGCGGCGATGAGTACCTTCATGCCCTCCCGCTTGTACAGCTGCTCATGCTTCTGCGCCCGCTCCTTGTGCTGGGCCAGCTCCAGCTTTTTCGCCTGCTTATAGGCCCTTTTCACCGCCTTGGCGGAACAGCCCAGGGCGCGGCCCATCTCCAGGAAAGCGTCCTCCTCATTCTGCTTTTTCATTTCCTCGTCCACCTCATAGGACAGGAACTTCTGGCGGTCGTTGCGGAACACGTTGCGCACCAAATCAGGGGTGGACTCGAACCGGGTACACATACTCCGCTGGCGACCGAAGTTGCTGACCCGGGGCACCAGGATGTAGTCGCATTTGCCCACCAGCGCCGCCACGTGGCCCAGGTAGATTTTCAGGGACAGGCAGGCCTCGTCAATGGCCAGGGCCGTGCCCCGCTCCAGGATATCCCGGTCTGTGGGGGCGCTGACCACCGTCTCCATCCCCAGCTCCTGAAAAAAGGCGCGCCAGAGGACACGGTAACGGTAGTACAGCAAGGCCCTGGGCAGGCCGATCGTTATCGTCTGTTTTTCCATGCGTCATAGCTCCCATACGGTCTTAGATAGACGGCCCACCGCCCGTCAGGGCGCTGACCGCCTAGGCATTATAGCATAATGTTACAGGAAAAGCTAGCCTTTTTGTGAAGCGTTCCAACAGGGGAGCCGCCGGTGAAGATATGAACGTAAAAGGTAAGGGGAAAATAAAAACTGCGCTCTTGACAAATGGGATTTTGCGCACTATAATATGCTATGCTGACTTCAAAACGCAAATGTTTTTATGGAAGCGGCGCCATTATTTGCGGATGTGCTGGAACTGGTAGACTGGCTAGCTTGAGGTGCTAGTGGCCCACGGCCGTACGGGTTCGAGTCCCGTCATCCGCACCAAACCCGTATAATCCGAACCTTTTTCCGATAGGAGATGGGTTCGGATTAATTGGTTTTCTTTGACCGATATGAAAGCACCTACTTCCGCAACGGGGTACAGCGCAAGCCGACCTCCAAACCGAGAGGGTCGAGGAAAAAGAGGCAGATCACATAAAAGAGAAAGGACGGGCGCATCGCATTCAACGATGCGCCCGTCATCTATGCACGATACCGAGAAAATAAGAAAGCGATTTCCTAACGGTCTTGGGTGCCAACGGTAAAAAGCAAGAGCAGTCGCGCAAACAGAAATGTTTTATACGTCATATCACACAATTTTTTGAGGGTGTTTTCGTCGTTTTTGCCGCACATCGGCAGGAAACTGCTTTCTTGATTTTTCGTTGACGCATCATAAATTCAACGATATATTAGAAACATCAACAAATATCAGGAGGGAGAACCATGAAGAAGAAATTTGCTCTTTTGCTTTCCATCATGCTGTGCCTGTTCTGCCTGCCATCCGCCGCTTTTGCTGCCGAAGCGGACGAGATGGTTCCCGTGGTGGTCAAGACGCCCGATGGTTGGGACGCCCCTTGCCTGTGGGCTTGGGCGGACGACGGAACCAACGCCTTTGCCGCTTGGCCCGGCGAGGAGCTGGAGCCGCTGGAGGGCGGCTGGTACTACGCCTACGTCCCCAGCTTTGTGCAGAACGTGATCGTCAACGCCAACAACGACACGGATGCCCCGGTGCAGACGGAGGGAATCGTGGTGGAAGCCGGCAAAGAGGTGTGGCTTACCATCGGAGAAGATGCCGCGGCGGAAGTCGCCTATGAATCCCAGGCCCGGATCGAGATTCCGGAATACGTAGAGAAATTCGTAGTCCATGCCTATGTCCCGCTGGATTGGAAAACGGCCAACCTGTGGGCGTGGTCAGCGCCGGATGGCACCAACGCCTTTGACGCGTGGCCCGGCCTGGCCCTGAAGGAGGGCGGCGATGGCTGGTTCACCGGCAAGGCCCCTGTCTGGGTCAACTCCATCATCGTCAACGGCAACGAGGGAACTGTCCAGACCGAGGACGTGTCCGTGGAGGGCAAGGAGCTGTGGATCACAGTTTACGAGGATCTGAGCTACGATCTGGCCTATGAGGATCCCAACAAAACCGCCGAGGATATCACCGTCCGCGCTCAAGTGCCCGCCGATTGGGCCGGCCCCTGCCTGTGGGCCTGGTCCGCGCCGGATGGCACCAATGCTTTCGCCTCCTGGCCCGGCGAGGCGCTGACCCAGGACGGGGACTGGTACACCATCCAAGCTCCCGGCTGGATCAACTCCGTCATCATCAACGGCAACGAGGGCTCGGTGCAGACCAGCGACCTGTCGGTGGAGCCGGGGAAAGATATCTGGGTGGTGGTGAACGGCCCGGATGACGCCGTGGTGTCCTACGAGGAGCCTGCGGGTGAGCCCGCCCAGGCTGATCCTACGGAGACTGAGCCTGTGACCTCCGAGGAGCCTGCCCCCGCCGCTGAGCCGGAGCCTGCCGGGAATAATAACACCGGCCTGATCGTAGGCGGTGTGGCCGCGGCCGTGGTGGTCGTGGGCGGCGGCGCGGCTTTGGCCGTGTCCAAGAAAAAGAAGAAATAATTCCGCTGTTCTGCGGGTGCGCGGCGGACGCGTACCCGCAGAACGCCATTTCAGCGAGGAGGTATCGCGATGAAACGATTGACTGCACTGCTCCTGGCCCTGGTCATGCTGCTGGGATTGGCGGCCTGCGGCGGCCCCGCCGCCTCTGCCGGGAACACAAATCAGCTGGTGATCTGGCACGACAAGGAGGAGGCCGTGATCCAGACGCTGTCCGACTATCTGGCCCAGGCCGTCCCCGATCTGGAGATCGTCTTTGAGAAAAAGACCAGCCTCACCGACTCCCTGAAGCTGGTGGGCAACGACCCCACCGCCGCGCCGGACCTGTTCATTTTCGCCCATGACAAGATCGGCGTGTTCGCCGAAATGGGCATATTGGCCCCCGTGGATGACCTGCTGGGGACGGACGCCCTGGCGGACTANCTGCCCATGACCCTGTCCGCCGCCACCTATAAGGACACGCTTTACCAGCTTCCGCTGTATTTTGAGACCCTGCTGTTCATGTACAACCGCCGNTATATGCAGGACGACGAGGCGCCCGCCACCACCGGCGAGCTGCTGGACTACATGGAGCGCAACACCGGCCGGGGCCGGTACGGCTTTGTGGANCAGCACAGCACCGCCTACTACAGCGCCGCCTGGATCCATGGCTTCGGCGGCGCTATCATCGACGAGAGCGGCGCCCCCTTCCCGGATGGGCAGGCGGTGCGGGACGCGCTGGCCTACCATCTGCAATTTGTCTCCCTTATGCCGGGGGAGACGGAGTACAGCACGGTGAACACCCTGTTCCTGGAGGGCAAGGCGGACGCCACCATCGGCGGACCCTGGATGGTGCCCTCTGCCCGGGAGGCGGGCATTGACCTGGGCATCGCCCCCATGCCCACAGTGGACGCCACCGGCAGGCCCCTGGCNCCCTATTCCGGCGTCCAGGGNATCCATGTGCTGAAGTTTGCCGCCGAGGGGAAAACGGAGTCGGTCAAGACCCTGCTGGCCGCCCTCACCGACCCCGCCATCGGCACCTCCCTGGCNNTGGCCAGCGGCTGCGCCCCNGCCAANNCCAAGTGCTACNANGACCCCGCCGTGGCCAACGACGAACTGGTGCAGTCCATGCGNACNACNGCGGAAATCGCCGTCCCCATGCCCAANATCCCGGAGATGGACGTGATGTGGACGGTGGTGGGCAATCTGCTCACCGATGTAAACCTGTCCGGCAAGGATGTGGACGGGAGCTTTGACGCTGCACTTTCCAAAGCGAATGATCTGATTGCCGCCATGAAATAAGGTGGGACTATGAAAAAACAAGAAAAAACCGAGGCGGCNAAAAAACGCAGGAGAGGGATNTTCTANTCCTACGCCTGGTCAACGCCGTCCCTGCTGCTNATNGCGCTGATGGTGGTGTTCCCCATCTTTTATACGGGATACATCTCCCTCACCAANATGAACGTATACCACTGGTTCGACTTCACCATCGTGGGGCTGGACAACTATCTGCGGGCGCTGTTTGTGTTCGANTCCGGTTTTCTGTCCGCCCTGCTGGCCACCATNGTNTGGACNGTGGTGAATATGGTGCTCCAACTGGTCATCGCCTTTGTGCTGGCCTCCCTGCTGAANATCCAGAAGCTGCGGCTGCGCAAGCTGTACAAGACCCTGCTCATGTTCCCCTGGGCCATGCCCGGCTATGTGTCCATCCTGCTGTGGAAAACGGGGATGTTCAACACCCAGTTCGGCCTGCTCAACCAGTGGATGGAAAAGCTGGGGCTGGANACCGCCCGGTGGCTGTCCTCCGANNTNTCCGCNTTCCTCTGCTGCACNGTGGTNAACCTGTGGCTGGCGCTGCCCTTCATGATTATGATTATGGACGGNGCCATGCAGAGCATNGACCGGGGCTATGAGGAGAGCGCCCTGCTGGACGGAGCCAGCTGGCTCCAGCGCACNCGGTANATCACCGTNCCCGCCATCANGCCCATCATCGCCCCGGCGGTNATCATCACCGTGTTNACCACCTTCAAGCANTTCGACGTNGTGTATCTGCTCACCCAGCAGACNGGGGCCAANACCGGCTCCGGCTTCCACACCATCCTCACCTANGCCTANGAGAACGCNTTCATCACCAANAANTANGGCTACAGCTCCGCCATCTCNATCATTATCTTCATCCTGCTCATNGTNTTTTCCGCCCGATTCCAGCTGAGAGAGGAGGGTGACCTGTGAGTCGAAAGAAGGTNAGGGAGCGNGTGGGGCTGGCCGCGCTGAANNTGTTCTTCATNNNGCTGTGCTTNGTNACGCTCATNCCCATCCTCTACGCNNTGAGCGTNTCCTTCAACGGNCAGAACAGNCTGCTCAGCTCCGATTTNTCCTTTATNCCCAAGGAATTCACTCTGGACAANTACCGCCAGGTNTTNNTNGGCGAGGACATCNTNGNCTGGTTCGGCAACACNGTGCTGCTGGCGGNGTCNACNGTNGCNCTGTCNNTGACGGTGGCCATTCCNGCNGCCTANTGCTTCTCCCGGCGGCGGTTCCCCGGNCGGCGGGCCATCCTCAANTGNCTGGTGCTGCTCAACTCCTTNCCCGCCATCCTGTCNATGTTCGCCATCTACCGCCTGCTGCGCTCCTTNGGGCTGGTGAACCACCGCATCGGCCTGATCCTGGTCTANACCGGCACCATGGCGGTATTCAGCCTGTGGAANACCAAGGGNTACTTNGACACCATCCCCACCGAGATCGAGGAAGCGGCCCGCATCGACGGGGCGGGGAACCTCCAGGTGGTGACCCNGATCGTCCTGCCCCTGGCNAAGCCCAGCATNGTGGTNACGGCGCTGATGGTGCTCATCTACGTGTGGAACGAGTACATCTANGCCACCACCTTCCTCACCGGGGAGCGAAACTACACCCTGGCGGCGGGGCTGTACGCCCTCCAGGCCACCGAGATGAGCGGNAGCTGGCCNGTGTTTGCCGCCGCGTCCATCACGGTGTCCCTGCCGGTGCTGGTGATTTTCTTCCTGTGCCAGAAGCACATGACCTCCGGGCTGACGGCAGGAGGTGTGAAGGGATGAGATTGGATGCCGTTTTGCACATACCCATGTCGGAATACGCCCACGGCCTGGATGAAAACCATATCGTGTTCCGCCTGCGCTGTGCCAGGGGTGATCTGAAACGCTGCACCCTTTACTACGGGGACACAGCCTGCCGTGTGACGCCCATTATCTTCACTTCAGTCCCCATGGAACTGGCCCTCAGCGACCAGTACCACGACTATTATCAGGTCATCCTGGACAGCCCTTACCAGCGGCTGTACTACTACTTTGAGCTGAATGATGGGCGGGAGACCGTCCTCTACTATGGCGATGTGTTCACCGACCATCTGGTGGATGACCGCTCGGAATATTTCAAGCTCCCCTTCAACCACCGGGCGGATATCGCCCATGTGCCGGATTGGGTTCACGACGCGGTGGTGTACAACATCTTCCCGGACAGCTTTGCCTCCGCCCGGGAGGAAATCTCCCTATCCCCCTCCCAGCAGCTTTACAACGGCGTACCTGTCAAAAGCAGGCTGGGCGGCACCTTGTGGGGCGTGGCGGAGAACGCCGGATACCTCCAACAGCTGGGGGTCAACTGTGTCTATCTCAACCCCATCTTCGCGGCGGGGGAGTACCACAAGTACGATCTGCTGGACTATTACCATGTAGACCCCTGTTTCGGGGGGGACGAGGCGTTCCGGGCCATGGTAGACGAATTTCATAAGCGGGGCATCCGGGTCATCATCGACGGGGTGTTCAATCACTGCGGCTGGTACTTCTTCGCCTTTGACGACGTGGTGCGCAACCAGGAACAGTCTGTATACAAGGACTGGTTTTATCATCTGGAGTTTCCCGTGGTGCGCCCCGACGACCCGGAAACCTATCCCACCTACGCCTGCTTCGGTTACGAGCGGATGATGCCCAAGCTGGACACCGCCAATCCAAAAGTCCGGGACTACTTCGCCGGGGTAGGTGCCCACTGGGTGCGGGAGTTCGGCATCGACGGCTGGCGGCTGGACGTGGCCAGCGAGGTGGACGACGGGTTCTGGAGAGCCTTCCGCAAGGCCGTAAAAGCGGAAAACCCGGACGCCCTGCTCATCGGCGAGGTGTGGGAGAGCGCCGGCCACTGGCTGGGCGGGGATATGTTCGACTCCACCATGAACTACGATTTCCGCAAGCACTGCCGCCGCTTTTTCGGGGAGCGGTCCATGGACGCCGCCGAATTCTCCGGGCGGCTCACCAATATGCTCACGCGCTACCGGGCGCAGCTGCTCCCCGCCCAGCTCAATCTGCTGGACAGCCATGATGTGAGCCGCTTCCTGTCCCTGTGCGGCGGGGATGCGCGGCCTTACCGGCTGGCAATTCTGTTTTTGATGTCCTTTGTGGGGATGCCCACCATCTTTTATGGGGACGAGTTGGGGGTGCAGGGCGTACTGGAGGAGGAGTACCGCGCCCCCATGCCCTGGCAGGGGGGCGACACCGCCCTGTGTACGTTCTTCCAGAGGGCCATTGCCATGCGTCATGAGTTAGCCCCGCTTCGCAGAGGAGATTTCCGTGTCCTCCATGCGGGACATGATTCGGGACTGCTGATTTTCGCCCGGAGCTTCGGCAGGGAAAAGGTCGCTGTCTGCCTCAACTGCTCGCCGGAACCGGCAGAACTGCCACCACTGTCTGACGGTAAATATTGGGCCGAGGGTTTGGAAAATGGACGATTGGCAGGCTTTGGTTTTGCCGTATTGGTTGACGAACACGGCTGATTGTTCTATCATGGAACCATCTGGCGAAAGGAGCTCGTGCCATGGGTGTGACGATCAAAGATGTAGCCAAGGCCGCGGGGGTTTCCATCTCTACTGTATCGAAGGTTATCAACGGCCATTACAGCATTTCTGAGGAAACACAGGAACGGGTGCGGCAGGTGATTCGGGAGCTGAACTACTATCCCAGCGCCAGCGCCCAGAGCTTTGCGAAAGGGGCCACCCGAACAGTCATTGTCCTCACTGACCTGGGGCCCAACATTACATTCTCCAACCCCCATATGTTCGAGATCATTGCCGGCATGGAGGAGGCTTTGCGAGGGCGGAGCTACCGGCTGACCCTGTGCGGCGCCCAGCCCTCCACCGCCTGCGAGATGGCCGAGGAATTCATCTCCCGACGCAGCGCGGACGCACTGGCCATTCATGTGTCCATCATGACCCACCAGCTGGCCGCGCTGCTGGTGCGCACCCACTTCCCCCATATTGTGCTGGGCAAGCCGACGTTCGATAGCCAGGTGTGCTGGATCGACATCAACAACATCTCCTCCGGCATCATTGCCGCTGACCACCTGGCCCGGGAGGGCTATCAGAGGATTGCTTTTCTGGGCGGGCAGGATCATGACCGTAACTCTGTCCACCGACTGGAAGGAATCCGTCAAGGACTGGAGAACGCAGGACTGTGTTTGGATGACCAATATATCTGGCTGGGGGATTCCACCCCGGCGGATGGGCTGAGGATGGCGGACAAGCTGTTGAGCCGTGAGCCGCTGCCTGATGCCGTCGTGTGCGCCAATAACTATATTGCTTTGGGGTGTGTTTCCGCCATTCGGGAGCACGGATTTGAAATTCCCAAACAAATCGCGGTCATGACCTTTGACGACCATCCTTTTTCCCAGATCATGGAGCCGCCGCTGACGGTGGTGGATATTGATGTGCGGGGGATGGGTAGTCAGGCGGGAAAGTTTCTGCTGGACATGATCCGCCATCCGAATACCCAGGTGCAGACCTATGTGACCACATCAAATCTGATGGTTCGGGAATCAACTGTGCGCTAAAATGGCGGCACAGAAAAATATGGAAAGCAGGGCATGATGGTACCATCATGCGAAAAATGAACGTCCCATCCATCGGCGGGACGCTGATTATTTTGATGTGTCGCTGGACTATATTTTTGGCCGCTGCGACGAACCGCAACCCTTTAATTTTAAAGGGCTGCGGTTTTTGCATTATTTATCATATTTTTTGACACTTTTTAATTCGACAAGTTTTGTTTTTGGCTTTTCTGCTTTTTGATTTTTTGCCACATTGAGTCAATGAAGCCGCTGAACAGGAGGCGCAGACCAGAAAGGGGTGATGCGCTGTGAGGCTTTTGACCACAAGACATCAGCAGAAGGAACGTCCCACCGGAAAGAGGGATGTTCCTTTTGCCTGCTGAACGCGCCAATTTCTCTAGATCTCAAAAATATTGAGTGACGCCTGTTCTACAAACAGACTGCCTCCGTAATCCAGGAGCAGGGAGAGGTCGGCGCAGGGAGATGGGCACGCCTGGGGAAAGAGCACAGTGGAGTAATGCAGTGTTAAAGGCTCGCACCTCAGACCTCTCACAGAAAAATAGCGGGGCAGAACATCCGGAAAGGCATCACAGGGCGTAAGCTTGACGCAGATGGCTCCCGCGCTGTCCCCGCGGTAAGGGCCTCGGACGTTTATGGTGTAATTCAGCCCATAGGCTTTCCCGGGATCCAACTCCACCAGCGCGGGGTTTTCTTCGTTTTGCCGAATGCCGCAGCCCTGCTGACCCCGGCACCGCCAGGACAGGAGATAACCGTCATCCCAGGAGAATCCTTCGCACCGGCTGACCAGATGGATGGCGCTTTTCCGGCAGCACGATGGATCGTTGCAGGGCGGCTCCGGCGCGGGTTTGCAGCCGCTGGCCTCCAACGCCTTTTCCAGCTTCCCTTTCAGCAGCATCTGGCTCTGCATCACGGTGTCCAACAGCGCTGCCGCGCTCTTGTTGACCGCCAGGATCTCCTGCGTGCTGGCACAGGGCTTGTGGCTTCCGGGGAGAGTGCCCAGAACGTATTGCAGCTTTTCACCCTCGGCGTTGACGATGTAACTGAGAGCCAGCTCCTCCATGGCAATGGAGGCGATAATCATGGTGAGTGCCTCATCTTTTGTCATATCCGCCCCGCAGGGGGGGAATGAAGGCATAGACATAATGTTTGACTCCAATCGGCGGACGTACGGCGCGGCCGCCCGCGCCGCCGTTTTATTTTATGCGCCCGTCGCCCTGTTGGGGAATGTCGAAATAAGGAACCCGCCGAACCGTGGGTGCATACCATATATCAGGCGCCTGCCGGGGCCGGAGCGTCCGGCCAAGCAGCGCGGCAGACCGGTCTGGCGCCGTTTGGAAAGGAGTTTTGCCATGTCTATGCCCAGCTTCCCCGTTGTCGATCCTCCCATCGACCGGGAAGACGCAGTGAATCAGATCCTGTCCTCTATCGCCATGGAGGAGTTGGGTCTCAGCCATATTTTAAACGCCGAGGGCGAGAAGCTTCAATATATCCTGGGCACTCTGCCCGGCCTCAGCGGCCCTCCCGCCACGGTCAGCGACGTGCTGGCGGCCAACGAGAGTGTGCGCGGCCTGCTGGAGACCACTGTCCAGAATCAGCTCTTGCTGAGGGCGAAGATGCAGGGCGCTTTGGAGGCGTCCCAGATGCAGGGCGCCACCGGCCCCACCGGTCCCACTGGCCCCACCGGCCCTGCGGGCGGCCCCACCGGTGCCACCGGCCCGACTGGCGCTACCGGCCCCACCGGTGCCACGGGCGCTACCGGCGCGACGGGCGCTACCGGCGTGACCGGCCCCACTGGTGCTGACGGTGCGACGGGTGCCACCGGCGTGACCGGCGCCACCGGGCCCACCGGCGCGAACGGCGCTACCGGGCCCACCGGCGCCACCGGCGCGACAGGTGCCACCGGCCCCACCGGCGCTGCCGGAGCCATCGGCACCACTGGTGCTGCCGGCGCAACCGGCCCCATCGGTGCCACTGGCCCGACTGGCGCCACCGGCGCCACTGGCGCTACCGGCGCGACTGGCGCCACGGGCGCTACTGGCCCCACCGGCGTCAATGTGACGGCCACCTCCAGCTTTGCGGCCAATACCAGCGGCACGGTGCTGTCCGTGGTGCTGGGCGGGGTGTTGGTTCCCCTGCCTGACGCCCAGGTGCTCCCCGCCGACATCACGGTTAACGCCGCCAACACCGTCTTTACGGTGAACACCGCCGGGCGCTACCGCCTGTCCTATGAGATCAACACCACCGCCGCCCTGGCCGCCAGCACCGCCCTGGTCATCAACGGCACCGCGAATACGGCATCCACCATCGCGCCGCTGGTGTCCCTCAGCCACTTCTCCAATGAGATCATGCTGGATCTGGCCGCCGGCACCACCGTATCCCTGCGTATGTTCGGGATCGTGTCCGCCGCGACGCTGCTTCCGGGCTCCGCGGGTGCTTCTCTGATGATTACCCGCCTGAGCTGAGGAGGTGCACTGGTATGTCGCAGCCCAATTTTCCCCAGATCGACCCTCCTCTGACCCGGGACGGGAGCGTCAATGAGATCATTGCCTCCATTGCCGCCGAGGAGCTGAGCCTGAGCCACATCCTGAACGCCGAGGGCGAAAAGCTGCAATTTGTTCTGGGCACCCTGCCCGGGCTCAGCGGCGGCGCGGACATTGAGGACGTTTTGGACGTCAACAGAAGTGTTCAGCGGACGCTGGACGAGATCACCCAGCAGCAGCTTCTGCTGGGCGCGAAACTGAACGCGGCGCTGGACGCGCCGGTGTTCACCGGTCCCACCGGCGCGACTGGCCCCACCGGCCCCACCGGCCCGGCCACCGGCGTGACCGGCCCCACAGGTGCAGACGGCCCTGTTGGCCCCACCGGCGCGGACGGCGCGACTGGCCTTGACGGCGCTGCCGGCCCCATCGGGCCTACCGGCGCGGACGGCCTGCCCGGCGCTGCCGGGGCTATGGGTGTGACCGGTGCGAACGGCGTCACCGGCCCCACTGGGATCGCCGGATCCACCGGCGCCACCGGCGCGACGGGCCCCACAGGGGCCACCGGCGTTACCGGTGCCACTGGCGCGACTGGCTCCACCGGCGCTATCGGCCCAACCGGCGCGGCTGGTGCTGTGGGGGCCACGGGTGCCGTCGGCCCCACCGGAGCTACCGGGGCCACCGGCCCTAACGGCCCCAACCCCACGGCAACGGCGGGCTTTGCCGCCAACACGGCTGGCGCCAGCCTGTCCGTGTCTCTGGGCGGCATCCCCATCCCGCTGCCCAACGCCCAGGTGTTCTCGGCGGACATCACCCCCAACGCGAGCAGCACCGTGTTTACCGTGGCCACCGCCGGGCGCTACCGCATCTCCTACCATGTGAACACCACGGCCACCCTGCTGATGGGCAGCCGCCTGGTCATCAACGGGGTGAACAACACCGCGTCCACCATCGCGCCGGCGCTGTCCATCTCCAACTATGAGAATGAGATCGAGGTCAACCTGGCCGCCAATTCCACCGTCTCCCTCCAGCTCTATCCCCTTGTGCTGGCCGGAGTGGCGGCGCTGATCAGCGGCGGCGCGGGCGCGTCCCTCATGATTATCCGGCTGAGCTGACCGGAACGCCCCTGACAGTGCAATGGCTTCCCCGCCCAACCGGCGGGGAAGCCAAACTTAAAAGGAGGATGCCTATGATTACGGTCAGCCTGTGCATGATCGTAAAAAATGAGGAGGACGTGCTGAGCCGCTGCCTGGAGAGTGTGGAGGATCTGGTGGATGAGATCATCATTATTGACACCGGCTCCACCGACCACACCCGGGAGATTGCGGGGCGGTTCACCGACCGGGTATACGACTTCACCTGGATCAACGACTTCGCGGCGGCCCGGAACTACGCCTTTTCCCTGGCGGAGAAGGACTACTGTATGTGGCTGGACGCGGACGACGTGATCTTAGAGGCGGACCGGGCCGCGCTCCGGGTGTTGAAGGAGACGCTGGAGCCCGACGTCTGCGTGGTCATGGCCAAATACGACACGGGGTTCGATGAAAACGGGAACGTGACATTTTCCTATTTCCGGGAGCGGCTCATCAAAAACCACACCGGGATGCGCTGGGAGGGCGCGGTGCACGAGGCCATCGCCCCGGTGGGCCGGGTGCTCTACAGCCAGTTCGCCGTCACCCACCGCAAGCTGCGCCCCTCCGACCCGGACAGGAACCTGCTGATCTACGAAAAGCAGCTGGAGCAGGGGATAAAGCTGGAGCCCCGGCAGCAGTTTTATTACGGGCGGGAGCTGTATTACCACCAGCGCTACGCCCAGGCCGTCCAGGTTCTTGAGGATTTTCTGAACGAGGGCCAGGGCTGGGTGGAGAACAGCATCGACGCCTGCTGCCACTGTGCCTACTGCTATGAGCACATGGAGCAGCCGGAGCGGGCGCTGCAATCGCTGCTGCGCAGCTTTGCCTATGACCGGCCCAGGGCCGAGGTGTGCTGTGAGCTGGGGCGCTGGTTTTTCCAGCGGGAGCAGATGTCCCTGGCCGCCTATTGGTACTCGCTGGCCCTGACCTGCCCCCGGGACGACCGCCGGGGCGGGTTTATCTCCCCCGACTGCTACGGCTATTTGCCCTGCATTCAGCTGTGCGTCTGTTACAGCCGCCTGGGCGATCTGGAGCGGGCGGAGCGGATGAACGAGCTGGCCGCCGCCTTCAAGCCGGACGCGGCCCCGGTCCTGCACAACCGGGCCTATTTCAAAAGCCTCGCGGCGGGGCGGTAACGGCTCGGCCCATGATGATGGGCCGCGTGCCAAACGGCCGCCGGATCGTGAAACTGTCACGGTCCGGCGGCGTTTTCATCCCTTTTTTTGGAGGAATGGAAATTGACAAGCGGGCGCTGTCCGTGTATGATACTTTGAAAGTCGAATCATTTGAATCTCAAAATATTTGGTTATCAAAATATCTGCGAGGAGTTGTTTGATATGGTACGCATCATCACCGACGGCACCAGCGATATGTCCGCCCAGCGGGCGGCGGAGCTGAACATCGACGTCATTCCCCTGAGGGTCATGTTTGGAGGGGAGAGCTTCCTGGACGGCGTGGACATCACCCGGGAGGAGTTCTTTGCCCGCCTGGCCTCCAGCCAGGAGCTGCCCACCACCTCCCAGCTCACCCCGGACGATTTTCTGGGGTTGTTCCAGAAGTACGCCGCCCAGGGGGATGAGATCGTGGGAATTTTTGTGTCTACAGAGCTCAGCGGCACCTGTCAGTCCGCCTGCATCGCCCGGGAGATGGTGGAGGGCGGGGAGATCCATATTGTGGATTCCCGCACCGTCACCTTTGCCCTGGCCCTGCTGGTGGAGGAAGCGGTCCGGATGCGGGATCAGGGTCTGTTCGCCGCCCAAATCGCCGCCGGGGTGGAGAAGCTGGCCCAGCGGACCCGCCTGCTGGCGGTGGTGGATACGCTGACCTACTTAAAGAAGGGCGGGCGGATCTCCGCCGCCACCGCCGCCGTGGGCGGGCTGCTGGGCATCAAGCCCATCGTGGGGGTGGACAGCCGGGGCACGGTGGAGGCCCTGGGCAAGGCCCGCTCCATCGCCTCCGGCCTGGACTGGATCGCCCAGCACATCAAAAACACCCCGGCGGATCCCGATCGTCTGGTGGCTTACGGCCATTCCAACTCCCCGGAGCGGGTGTCGGTGTGCATGGAGGCGCTGAAGGACGCGCTGCCCCAGGGCAAGTCCCCGCTGATGGGATCCATCGGCGCGGTGGTGGGCACCCATGTGGGCCCGGGGGCCGTGGGTGTGGCCTACATCGCGGCGGAATAGGGGGAAGCCATGGAACACGATCGCTGCGCCAAGGAGCTGAACGATTTCCTGGTGGAGGTGTTCAACGACATCCTGAAAACGGAGGAACTCTATGTCACCGAGTGCTGCGCCGACCTGTCCGTGCGGGAAATGCACCTGATCGAAGAGGTGTGCCGGGCGGTGGATCAGGGGCGGGACAACCGCTCCTCCGCCATCGCCGCCGCCCAGGGGGTGACGGCGGGGACGCTCACCGCGGCGGTGAACCAGCTGGAGGCCAAGGGCTATCTGGAGCGGGTTCGGGACAGCAGCGACAAGCGCTCTGTCCGCCTGTGCCCCACGGGGAAGGGCCGGGAGGCCGACCGCCGCCACACCGACTTCCACCGGGAGCTGGTGGCGGCCACTGTGGAGACGCTGACGGCGGAGGAGACCGAGGTGCTGGCCCGGGGCTTGAGCGGCATCGCCGCCTTTATCCGGGCCAAATACCTGGCCTGATACCACCGCGCCGCTTTCCCGCGTAAAAAACTACAGACTGTTTGCGTACAAAGCAGGCTCCCCATTTCGAGAAAACGCTCGAAAGAGGGAGCCTGTTCAAATTATTGGCACAGATGGGCGGCGATTTGGGCCAGCAGGCCGGCGGAGCCCACCCGGTAGCCGCTGACGCCGTAGACCGCAGTCCCTGTCCCGTCGCATACCACCGCCAGGGGCGGGGTGTCCGGGTCACAGGTGAGCCGGCGGGCGGTATCCTCCAGGTCGTAGGCCCAGTCGTCCACCAAAACCTGGATCTCCGGCCACCGCTCCAGCAGTCCGCTCAGGGTGGGGTGACCGACGCCGGCCCCGTCCCGGAGGAGGAACGCCACGTTCAGCGGCAGCGCCGCCAGCGCATCGCGCAGATCGGCCAGCTCGCCCAGCAGATGCTCGGTGGGCTCGCCTCCCTCCTCCAGCCAGAGCAGCAGGGAGGGACGGCCATCCAGGCGGAACAGGTCGGGGACGGGGGAGCCGTCCAACCGCAGGGCCGGGGCGGCGGGCATGGCCGTGCGGCCCAGCAGCTCGGCCAGGGGGCAGGAGCGTAGCCGCAGCTCCACATTGGCCTGTGCTCCGGCCTTGATCGGCAGATCCCGACAGGAGGCCAGCTGGTTTCCGTTGGGCAGACGGGCCGACGTGATCAGTCGGTAGTGTCCGGCGGGCAGGGACAGCGTCCGCCTGCCCTGCTCCCAGCCGCTGTCGGGCAGGGACAGCACCGCCCAGCCCTCCTCTGTCCGCCGGGACAGCGACCAGTTCTGCTGGTACAGAGGCGGAGCCTCCCCCGCCCAGGTCAGGCACAGCGTCCCCGTTTCTTCGAGGCAGACGGGATGGAAGGCGCCGTCCCGCCAGAACTCCGGCGCACCGTCCAGTTTCCGCAGCCGGGCGGGAACCCCCAGCGTCCGCAGGGCGGCCACCAGCAGCAGATCACGGCTTTTTTCGTCGCAAGCCCCAGCCTCCAACACTGCCGCCGGGGGCCAGTATAATTGGCCATAGCGGTTTTCTCCGGCGTCTGGCAGCAGCTCCCGCAGGAAGTGGCGCAGCTGGGCGGGGCCGCCTGCCCAGTCAGACAGCCAGCCTGTCAGCGCCCCCCGCCAGAGGTTGAGCTTTTCCAGCCCAATCCGGGGACAGGCCACATAGCGCCAGTAGATATCCTCCGGCATCTCTTCGGGCCGGGGCGGAAGGTGGGCCAGATGATCCTCCAGCACCTCCGCCGACACGTCCCGCAGATCCTTGTCCACCAGCGTCCGAACCAGCCGCTCCCGGACGGGGCGGTTTTTGCCGCTGAGGAAGGTGAAAATCTCTTCAAAATTGCCCCGGGCGGCCCGGAGCAGGTCGTCGCAGCCGGGGAGGCCGGCGGCCCGGCCATGGTCATAATACTCCGCCATCCGCCGCTCCCGCAGGGCGTTCCCATGGGCCAGAACATCCGCCCGTGCCCTCTTTTGGGCCGGGGTCAGTTCGGTGGGGCGGATCTCTACCGGGGCGGGGGCGTGAAAATCGAAGTCCTCCCGGCCGGAGTCCCCCTTGGTTGGCGCTTGAAGGGCCAGCGTCAACGCCCCGCCCGCGCAGTCCCCTTCGGCCCGCAGGCCGTCCAGAGCGGCCAGCACGTGGAGATCACCCAGGCCCAGCTCAGCGCGGGCCTCCCCCCGCTCATCGGCGGTGAGGGTGGCGATGGTGTGGTATCCGGCCCCGTTGAGCACCTGAAGCTGGAACCGCGCGCCCGGTGCGGGCAGGCCGTCCGCCAGCGCCCGGAAGCGGTACTCCCGTACCGGGGCATACCGGGCGGTCTGGTTGTACCAGACCACGGCCCCCTCCCTGCCGATGGGCTGTCCGTGGAGAGGCGAGCCCCCTTCCCCAAACAGGCGGCTGTGGACCAGCATGGCCCGGGAGGCGGGGGTGTTGAACCAACCCCGGTCCAGCACCGGCTCGGGCTCGCAGGCCCCCAGAAACCGCCACTGGCCATCGCACAGGGCCTCTACCCAGGCGTGGTTGTCGTCGCAGTGGGACCAGCGGGGGGCGTACACCTGTCTGGCGGCGATGCCCACGCTGCGCAGGGCGGACACCAGAAAGGCGGACTCCTCCCCGCAGCGTCCGCTGCCGCAGCGGAATACCGTCAGCGGGGAGGCGGTGCGCTCGTCCTGGGCCTGGTAGGAGGCGTGCTCGTGGCACCAGCGGTTGACCTCCAGCACCCGCTCCTCCACGGTGGGCAGTGCCCCCACCCGGGGCCACAGCTCCTCGTAAAACAGAACCCGGTGGAAGGACAGATCCTCGTCGTTCACCCGGGGGAACAGGACATAGTGGGCGAACAGCTCCCAGTCCAGCGCCCCGCACAAGGGGTCGGTTTCCCGGAGGAACAGGGCGTGGTCGGCAAATTGCAAAAACAGCTCAAAGGGGTAGCAGTCCAGGTCGCTGTCCGGCAGATGGCGCGCCAAAAACTCCATGGCCCGGCGGCGGGGGCCGGACAGGGCGGCCAGCGCCCCGCTCCATCGCTCCGCCATGTCAGCGCGCCTGGGCCAGGCCCCGGCACAGCTCGTAGAGGGTGGTCACCCCCGCGCCGGTGGCTCCGGGAACCTGGTACTCCCACCGGGGACGGTCCACCCAGGCGGTGCCCGCGATGTCCAGGTGAACCCAGGGGCGCCCCTCCGCGAACGCGCCGATGAACAGCCCCGCTGTGATGGCCCCGCAGCCGTCGTTGGACTGATTGCACAGGTCGGCCACCGGGCTTTCGATCATCTTTTTGTACTCCGGGAAATCGGGGAAGCGCCAATACTGCTCCCCGGCCCGGGCGGCGGCGTTCATTACGTCCAGGAACAGGCCCTCGTCGTTGGTCACCAGCCCCGCCGTGGTGAAGCCCAGCGCGGCCACACACGCCCCGGTGAGGGTGGCGATGTCCACCACCCGGTTCGCCCCCTCCTTCTCAATGGCGTAGGTCACCGCGTCGGCCAAAATGAGTCGGCCCTCCGCGTCGGTATTGTTCACCTGGATGGTCTTGCCGGACATGGAGGTCACCACGTCCCCGGGAAGGAAGCTGTCCGGGGAGATGCGGTTTTCCACCGCCGGGATCACCGCCACGGCATTGACGGGCACCTGGTTCTCCGCCAGGGCCAGCAGCGCGCCGCACACGGCGGCCCCTCCGGCCATGTCGCCCCGCATCCCCTTCAGCCCGCCGGCGGTTTTGAGGCAGTAGCCGCCGGTGTCGCAGCACACCCCTTTGCCCACCAGGGCGATGGGGGCGGCGTCGGTTGCTCCGCCCCGGTAACGCAGCACGATGAGCCGGGGCGGGTGGCCCGCGCTGTCCCCCACGGCGTGGAACGCCCCCATATTCAGGGCGCGGGTGTCCTCCTCGCCCAGCACTTGGGTCTCGATCCCCAGCGGTTTTGCCGCCTCGGTCATGCGCTGGGCCATCCGCTCCGGGGTGAGGAGGTTGGCGGGGCAGTTCACCAGATCTCGGGCAAAGCACACCGCCCGGGTCACCGCCCCAGTCTCCGTCAGGATGGCGGCGGTGTCCAGCCCATCCGTGCCGGTGAGGTACGCGTCAAAGGGCTTGTCCGGGGCGTGCTTCCAGCTCTCCTGCCGGTAGCAGGCCAGATCCACTCCCTGGGCCAGGGCGGACACCCCCGCCGTCCCCAGGGCCTCTGCCGCCGGGGCGGCATCGAACAGGGCGGACTGCCCGCCCAGGCTCTGAACGGTCTTGACCGCCTTGGCGGCGGCGCGGCGGACGGTCTCCGCCTTGGGCTCTTCGCCCAGGTTCACGATCAGGACACGTCCCTGTACTCCCGTGCGCAGGGACAGGGGCTCTCCCTTCTGCGTCTCCAACTCCACCCGCCACTGGACGGGTTCGTTGTTCCACAGCTGAATCATGACAAATCCCTCCTAATTTTATATGTCGGAAGAGGTACGCAGGCGCACCTCCAGCACCGTGTCCACCGGGTCGGGCAGGACCGGGTCGGGCCCCAGGTCGGCGAAGGCCAGCTCTGGGTAGTCGCTGTGCACCCAGCTGGTGGACAGGGGCGCCTCGCTGCCGTCCGCCAGGCGGCGGATGGAGACGATCTGGTCTTTGTCCACCCCAAAGAGGGGCAGCGGCCCCACGGTGTTCTCAAAGATGTGATAGTACAGGGTGTCCCCCCGGCGGGTGATCCTGCCGTAATCCGGCTTGTCAAGCCCGGAGGGGCCGCAGCCGTAGATGCTGTCCCCGTTGCGCTCCATCCACCGGCCGATCTCTTGGAGGATGTCCAGCGCCTGGCCGGGGAAGCGCCCCGCAGCGTCCGGGCCCACGTTGAGCAGCAGGTTGCCCCCCTTGGACACGCACTCCACCAGCTTCTTGATGAGCATGGGGGCGGGCTTATAATAGCGGTCTGTGGCGCAGTAGCCCCAGTGGTTGTTCATGGTGACGCAGCTCTCCCACACCAGGGGCTGTCCTTCTGCGTCCAGCAGGCCGTGGGGCGGGACGATCTGCTCCGGGCTGACGAAGTCCCCGTGGTAGGGGGTGGGCTTGCACGCCGCCAGGGAGCCGAAGCCCTCTCCGCTGACCTCCAGCCGGTTGTCGATGATGACGTCGGGCTGGAGGGTACGCACCATCTCCATCAGCTCGGTGGCCCGCCACGCCTCCCCCCGGAGGTTGTCGTAGGAGAAGTCGAACCACAGCAGATCCAGCCTGCCGTAGTTGCTGCACAGCTCCCGCACCTGGGCGTGCATATACTCCAGGTAGCGGTCAAAGTTCCGGCCCTCGTTGCCATAGGCCGGGTCGTCCCGCATGGGGTGGTTGCGGTCCCCGTAATGGGGAAAATCCGGGTGCCGCCAGTCGATGAGGGAGAAATACAGCCCCGCCCGCAGTCCGGTCTCCCGGGCGGCGTCCAGAAACTCCCGCACAAAGTCCCGCCCGGCGGGGGAGTTGGTGGACTTGAACTCGGTATATGCGCTGTCGAAGAGGCAAAAGCCGTCGTGATGCTTGGCGGTCAGCACGGCGTATTTCATCCCGGCCCCCTTGGCAGCCGCCATCCAGGCGCGCATATCGCAGTGCCGGGGGTCAAACTGCCGAAGCAGCGGGTCATACTCCTCGTTGGGGATGCGCTCCACGCTGCGCACCCACTCCCCACGGGCGGGAATGGCGTACAGCCCCCAGTGGAGGAACAGCCCGAACCGGGCCTGGGTATACCAGGCCATCCGGCGCTCATATTCCTCCCGGGAAAACACATAGGGCATAGAAAACCCTCCTTTTATGTCCAATCCACCGGCATTCCGTTGACCGTCATGTCTTTGCTGGCCGGAATGAGGAGATACTTTTTGCCGTCGATGATCCGCAGCTCCACCAGGTGGCTGTGCTCCGGGTCGAGGGTAATGGCGGCGTCCTGGGTTTTGACCTCAAAGCGCTTGCTGTCAATGAGGTTGGCGGGGCTGAGCGCCGCCCCCTCGCCGAACCGCTCCGCGCACTTTTCACAAAAGGCGGTCACTTGAGCCTCCTCCGTCCCGCAGTCCTGGAGGATGTCGGCCACATCGTTGGCGGTGAGGGTCAGCGGCCCCGGGTCCCGGCTCTCTCTGTGCTGCTCGATCTGCTGGGTCAGCTGTTCGTGGACGGCCTGAACCACCTCCAGGCCGCAATTTCCCGCCAGCGCCTCGGTGAGAGCGGATTGGAACGCCTCCCGCTGCTCACTGGCGGACATGAGCGGCTCGGTGTGAAAGACGGCGTCCAGGAACTCCTGATGCAGCTCGTCCGGCTTGCGGGTGTAGGCCAGGGCGTTGTAGATATTGGCCGCCCGGTCATCAAAAGCGGGGAACAGGAAGCCCAGCTCCGGCGGGGCCACAAGCTGGCTGGGGAGGGAGTTGTGGAACCCGTTTTCGTCGGGACAGTAGCGCAGCTCCAGCTTGCCGTCCTTCACCGGGCACACACAGCAGACGATGTAGGAAAACACCTGGTCGGAGGCGTCCGCCTGGAGCTCGTCATCCTTGCCCCGGAAGGGGACGTCATAAGTATCGTGGGCCAGCAGAATCAGGTAATTGCTGTCCCCCATGTCCAGGGAGTCGATGACCCTTTGATAGAACTGCCGCCGTACCTCGCTGTCCTTCAGCCCGGAGCTCCGCAGGGCCATGAGCAGCCGGTGTTCCTCACTGTCCGCCACCTGTTGGGTGGAAAATTCGACGTCCAGCAGATTTCTCCCCAGAGCGCCGGAGAGCGCTTTTTTCAAGAAACCCAGGTATTGCTCGGCCTCCTCCTGGGGCATCATCCCCAGGGACTCGTCCAGGGAGGAAATGATCTCTTTCCGACAGCTGACATAGCAGCCATAGATGCGGCTGATGGCGTTCTTGTTCAGGCGGAAGCGGCGGCGCAGCTCGCTGATCTCTTTTTGGTTCATGGCAACCTCACATTCGCAAATAGATTTCCCGCGGTTTTGAGAGACGGGATCGCATGATTAAAACAACTGTTCTGATTATACTTGAAAGCGATGAAAAAAGCAATCCCTGTTGCAAATGGACCGCGCGCGCCATGTGCCGGACGGCGGGGAGGATATCTTCCCCTGTGGGGACAGATATGATATAATTTGATAGAACAGGACAAGTTTTTCTGATTACGGCAGAAAGGAAGGGATCATGATGTTTTTCAGACGAAAAAGTCCGTCGGTTGCGGCCTATGATAAGACAGGAAAAATCCCCGTCATCCGTTCCAGTATCTGCACCGGGGAACAGACGGCGGGGTTCAAGGATCTGACCAGCGGGAGGTTTGAGGAGCTGATGCTGATACGGGGGGACGCCGACCTCCGGGAGTTCCTGTATCGGTACCAGGTGGAGGAAAGCGAGATCAAGCGGGAGTGGTAGCCGGAGCGTTCCCCCGGTCCCGCGCCCGCGAGAGTAAACCTGACTTATACGGCGGCAGACTGTGTCATTGATGGTTCGGCGCAATAAAAACCGCCCCGGGAGGGAATTTCCTCCCGGGGCGGTCGGGTTATGTGGGATGGGGGCTGGGAAGTGCCGAGCGGCGGAACTAATACGCTACCCCTTTTGGCTGGCCAGTCCCTCCAGGCTCTGCCCCTTCAGCGTCCGCTCCAACAGCTCGGGCAGGCGCTCCGGGGCGCAGGCAAAGCAGGGGATTCCCAGGTTGGCGATCCGCCGGGCGGTCTCGGGGTCATAGAACGGCTTGCCGCCGTCGGCGATGGCCAGCAGCACCACCACCGTCACCCCGGAGGCTTTCAGCTCCTCCACCCGGCGCAGCAGGGCGGCGCGGTTGCCCCCCTCGTACAGGTCGGAGATGAGGAAGAACAGCGTCTTGGCCGGGGACTCCACCAGCTCCTGGCAGTAGGCGATGGATTTGGCGATGTCGGTGCCGCCCCCCATCTGGAAGCCGAACAGCAGATCCACCGGGTCGGCGCACAGGGGGGTCAGATCCATGATCTGGGTGTCAAAGGCCACCACGCTGGTTTTCACCGCCGACATGGAGGCCAGCACGCAGGACAGCACCGAGGAATAGATGATGGACTGCCCCATAGACCCGCTCTGATCAATGTCCAGGATGATGTGCCAGCGGTTGATCTTGCTGGAGCGGTCGAAGAAATACACCCGTTCAGGGATGACCGCTTTCAACTCAGGATTATAATTTTGTAGGTTCCGCCGGATGGTGTAGGGAAAGTCGATGGCGGATGCCGAGGGCAGGGGGGAGTGGGCGCGGCGGTTCAGCGCCGCCGTCACCGCCCGGCGCACGTCGTTCTCCAGCATCTTGTTGATCTCTTCCACGATTTTGCGGATGAACTTCCGGGCCGACTCTTTGGATTTCTTGGGGATCTGATCCTTCAGCATCAGCAGGGTGGAGGCCAGGTTCAGATCGGGCTCCAGCCCCTCCAACAGCTCAGGCTCCAGCAGGAGCTGCTTCAGCCCCTTGCGCTCGATGGCGTCATTCTGCACCACCGCCACGATCTCCGGGTCGAACAGGGAGCGCAGGTCGCCCAGCCACTTGGAGATGACGGGGGAGGAGGGGCCACGCCCTCCGGTGGGGCCGCCTCCGCTGCCGAAGCCCTCCCCCGGCCCGCCGTAGATGGCGGACAGGGCGCCGTCCATCAGCAGCTCGTCCTGGGACAGCGCGCCGCCGCCCATGCCGGTGAAGGACTGCTCCGTCTCCGAGCCGAGAATCAGCCGCCAGCGGGATAATTGTTCGGTCTGTGCCACAGCATTTTCCCTCCCCCTAAATGTCGTCAAAGTCGAACTCGTCCAGGCTGTCCAGCACCGCCTGTTCCGTTTCGGTGATGTCGTTCATCAGCACTTCCGCCGCCTGCTGGGGGTTGACACCCCAGATCTCGCCCAGGTTTTCCGCGATGTCGTTCTTTTCGCTGGGGGAGAAGTCGGCGAACGCCCGCCGCAGGAACACCAGTGCCCGGCGGAAGGTCTCGTCGTCCAGACCGCTGAGGTAGTCGTCCAGCTGCCGCCACAGGCTCAGGCGGGCGATGAGGGCATAGCGGTTTTTGCCCGCCAGCCCCTCGAACCACCCCGCGCCCAGATCGGCGGGCACGCCGGGGGACAGCCGCCGGGCCACCTCGCGAGAGAGAAGGGCCTCGTCCGCCTTTCCCCGCTCCAGCAGGATCGCCATGGCGAAGCCGGAGCACCGGGTGTTTAAATCGTCCCGGTCGGAGATGTCCGCCAGCAGATCCAGCCAGCGGCTTTCCTCCAGAAAGTCGTGGCCCAGCTGGAGGGCGTTGAGCTGATCCATGGCGCGGGTCACCTCGGGGGCGGCCTTGGCATCGCACACGCAGGCGTCCGCCAGTGTCAGGCATGAGCGCAGATAGAGCTGCTTGATGAGCGGAATAACGGGTGCGGGATCGAACCGCCGCAGGTCGCCGTACCGCACCACCAGGCTGAGCCGGGAAGCTGTCTCCGCCACCTCCGAAATGGCAGCGGAGTCCACGCTCAGCCCCTGCAAGACGGACAGGGCGTGGGAAGCGGCGGCGGGCATTCCGCACAAAAACGCGTCCTGAAAAATGGCGGCGGCTTCCGCGATGGAGCCGCTGTTGTCCGCCCGCTCCTTCAGGGCAAAGGCGGCGGCGCCTTCAATGGTCTCACCCATGAGGGCGGATTCCACGATCTCGATCTCCGCCTCCGGCGTCCAGCGCAGCTCCCAGTACTCGCCCCAGTTGGCCCCGTCCTGCCGGGAAGGGAGGAGGTTGGCGAAGTGCACCCCCAGCACCCGCAGGCGGTGGAGGAAGAAGGAGCGCCGCAGGTCGCCCAGCGCGGCCTGTTCCGACTTCACATTCAGCTTTTCCCGCAGATCCAGGTCAAGGCGCTGCAATTCAGCGGTGCGAAATTTCTCCAGCCGCAGCTCCTTGAGCTGCCGGTAAAAGTCCTCCTGCACCGACGTGCGGGCCACCCCCTCCGGGAGGAAGCCGATTTTCTTGCCGATCTCCGTGTCCGCCGCGGCCAGGGCCAGCTCGGAAAAGCTGCCGTGGCCCATGGTGGTCACCGACGCATCCCGCAGGTCGGACAGGGTGGGGTATTTGCTCCCCCGCATGGCGGCCAGCGTGTCCGCCAGCCGCACCGCCTCAATGACCTCGGCGGAGGAGGTGAGGTTGCCCGCCTTGCGATGGGCGGCGGCAAGACGGGTCAAGTAGAGGTACGCCGCCTCTCCCACGCCGCCCCTGTTGAGGGCGTCCCACAACAGCTCGAAATAGGCCGGGGCCTTGTTTCCCGCGCCGTAGCCCGAGCGGGAGGACAGGCGGTAATAGGAATAGGGCATCAGCGTGGCGCAGCAGTCGGCCCGGGGTAGGGCCGCTTCCTCCTCGTCGGTCATGGGCTGGTTTTCCTCCAGCCCCGCCACGTGGAAGGAGCCGCAGACGCAGAAAATCTTTTCCGCCGGAATGCCGCTGTCAACAGCCTGCTGAATGACCCGTTTCATGTGCGCTTCGCGTACGATGGTTTCAGCCATGCGGCGCTGATCGTCCACAGTCGCCGCGCGGAGCTGCCGCCCGAAGGTGTTGTTGGCCTCCTGGAAATCCGGCCCGCCCTCGATCTGCTCAAAGGTGCGTTCCCAGAAGGTGTCGTGATCTTCGCCGGTGAGGGTCTCCAGACGGCGGTAGACGCTCTCAGTTGTGGGGGGCTCTTCAGAGCTTTTCGCGGCTGAACCGCCGGGACCGTCATCCTCCCCGGTTTCGTTCTCCTCAGTGACCGGGGCAAACCAGGGTTTGATTCCAAGAAATACCGACGACGGCAAATCCATGAACCGGCACTCCACCTTGTGCTCGTTGGCCCACAAAATGGCCTGGGCCTCCGGGGAATAGACGGAAAAGGGCCACAAAATCGTCCGTACCGGCGCTTCCTTGGTGTAGGCCATGATGGCGGCGGGAAATTGGGTGTCCGGGTGGCACAGCCACTTCATCTGGTCGTTCAGGTCGCTGGGGCCCTCCACCAGCACCAGCTCCGGCTGGGCCGCGTCCAGCGCCCGACGCAGATGATACGCCGCCGCTGGGGACAGGTGGCGCACACCGAATAAGATTGGGCCTCCCATCACCCGTTCAGCTCCCGGCAGGCGCGGTAGAGCGGCAGCCACTCGTGCCCCCGCTTTTTCATCACGTTCTCCAGATACTCTTTCCAGGTGACCTTGTCGTTCTCCTCGTCCTTCACCACGGCCCCCTGGAGGGCGGCGGCCAGATCCCCGTCGGATACCCGGCCATCCCCAAAGCTCCCGGCCAGCGCCATGGAGTTGGCCAGCAGGGAAATGGCCTCGGCGGTGGACAGCACGCCGGAGGTGGTTTTCAGCTTCTGCTTGCCGTCCAGGGTGGCGCCGCCCCGCAGCTCCCGGAAGATGGTGACCACCTTTTCCACCGTGTCCTCGTCAGGCTGGCGGGCGTTCAGGTCAAGGCCGTTGGACAGCTGGGCCACACGGGTGCGCACGATGTCCAGTTCCGTCTCCATATCCGACGGGGTGGGCAGCACCACGATGTTGAATCGCCGCTTCAGCGCCGCCGACATATCGTTGACGCCCTTGTCCCGGGTGTTGGCGGTGGCGATGACAGAGAAGCCCTTGGCGGCGGGCACCTCCAGGCCCAGCTCGGGGACGCTCAGCCGCTTCTCCGACAGGATGGAGATGAGCGCGTCCTGCACCTCGCTGGCACAGCGGGAGATCTCCTCCACCCGGGCGATGGAGCCGGTCTCCATGGCCCGGTACACCGGGCTTTTCACCATGGCCTCGGGGCAGGGGCCCTTGGCGATGAGCATGGCGTAGTTCCAGGAGTAGCGGATATGCTCCTCGGTGGTGCCCGCCGTGCCCTGCACCACCTTGGTGGAGTCGCCGTTGACGGCGGCGGTCAGGTGCTCGCTGAGCCAGGATTTCGCCGTGCCCGGCTCGCCGATGAGCAGCAGGGCGCGATCGGTGACCAGGGTAGCGATGGCGATCTCCACCAGACGGCGATTGCCCATGTACTTGGGGGTGATGTCCACGCCCTTCACCTTCACGTTTCCGGTGAGGTAGGTCAGCACCGACCGGGGGGACATCCGCCACCCGGTGGGGATGATGTCGGTCTCCGCCGAGATGAGGGCGTCCAGCTCAGTTTGATAAAGCTCCTCCGCCGGGAGGCGCTGTACGTTTTTGTCTGCCATGTCACATTCCTCCGTTTACCTTAGATTCAGCCAGTCGTCCCAGTCCGGGAAGGGTTTGCCCGCCCGGAGCTGCTCAATGGTCCAGGGGATGGCCTTCTGGGCCGTAGGCAGGGCCTCCTTGTTGATGCCGCCGGAGGACAACACTTCCTCCAAAAGCATCGCCGTCTCCTCCGGCGGCAGGACTTGGGCCGCGTCATTCATCAGCCGCCATAATACGCCAAGGCGGTTGCTCTTGGAGTTCCTTGCCATCGCCTTTCCCAGCACACCCCTGGGGCTGCCGCCGAATCGGAACAGATAATGGCTGTAGCTGTATGGCTGCCCGTTCTCCGCCATCCGCTCCCGGAGGTAGGGGACGAGCAGCGCCCGTGTCTCCTCGTCCGATGGGTCGGACAGCCGGATCAAGGTCAAATCGTACTCCTCAATGGGCTCCCAGTAGGCATAGGCTGAGCCGCTCCCATTCTTTCCCGTGGTCTTCCACACGGCATGGGTGAGCCGCTTGATCCACCGTTTGTCCAGCGGCTGGGCGGTGGGCCAGACGCCGTTGATGAGATATGCCCCGGTGTCCTCCTTCCACGCCAGCCGCCCCAGCCCTTCGAGGACGGCGTTGTGGAGCGCCTGCTTCTGGGCGCCGCCCAGAAGGGGTTTGACGGCGGGCACATAGGGGGAGAACTGGTCGTACACCTCGCTGGCCGAGCGGGTCAGCAGCGACGCCACGACTGCGTGGGGCAGCCAGCGGGCCTCGTCCTTGTGCTTCCCCCACAGCTCCAGGCACAGCTCGCACAGCGGCCCCGGCCCGGCGGTACACAGGCTGTCCAGCAGCAGCTCGGCGAGCTGCGCCCCCAGCCGCAGGGGCTGGCCGGTGTGGTTTTGCAGCTTGCCGATGGCCTCCGTTTCGGCGTCCGCCCAGCGCCAGAAATCCAGCATGGAGGGGGAGGACTTGCCCTCGGCGGAGGCCAGCCAGGCCGAGACATCCGCATGGGTCTCCTTGCCGATCTGGCCGCCCTGCTCCACCGCGGCTTCCACCCGGTCCCATAGTCCCCGGGCCACCAGGTCGGAGGCCCAGTCCGCCCGGGTGGGGCGCAGGAAGGCGACGACCTGACTGTTTTTGCCCAGCTCCCTTTCCCAGAACGCGCTGACCTCGTCTCCGTCCTGCTTGGCCAGGGCCTCCAGTGCCGTCTCCCGGTTCTTGCCCCGCTCGGATTTCGCCAAATCAAGCAGGAGACTGGTATTTTCCCTGTCCCCGCCCAGGGCGGTGATGACGGCGGAGCGCACATCCTTTTTCGCCTCGGGCAGAATTTCCCGCAGCCAGGGAGTGGCGGCTTTGCCGTCCAGCGCGGCGATGACCTCCACCCGGCGGGCCATCTCCTTGTTGCCGGCGGGGTCAAAGCCCTGCTTCAGCGCGGGGATCACAGACGGCCCCAGCTCTTTCAGCAGGGTGGCGCACAGCTCCCCCATCTCGCCGTAGCCGTCCCCCAGCCCAACGATGACCGCGGGCAGCACCCGGTAGTCCTCAAAAAACTCGGGGTGGTTCTCCCAGGCGGATTTGACGATCTCCATCCGCCCGCCGCCGGTGGTGGTCAGCGCGGTGAGCAGGGGGCTGATCTGCCCGTAAGAAATCTGGCGGTATACCCCGCCGCCGACGCTCAGGGGCTCCAAGTCCCCCTCAAACCCGGCCCCGGCCTGGGTGTACGCCACCGCGTCCACCAGTGCCAGCACGTCCAGCAGCAGGCCGGAGCGCTGCTCCGGGGGCGCGGCCAGCAGCTTTGTGAGCCCCGCGTCGATCTTTCCAAGCACCGGGCTGGCCGCGGCCAGGGGCTTCAGGCCCTCCGCCGCCCGCTGGAGGCGGAAGTCCTCCCCCAGCAGGGACACGCCCGCGATGGCGGCATATTCCAACCGCTCCTTCACGTCATAAAGAGGCTGTAAATTCATGCGAGCACCTCCTCAATATTGCAGCCGGATGATCTCGTCCGGCGTCACCACGCTGTAGGGGTGGAGGCACAGGGCCTTGTCCCGTCCGTCGTAAAACATCAGGCCGAACAGGGCGCTGCCCGCCGGGATGGCGCGGGGCAGCATCCCCAGCCGCCCGGTGCAGGCGTGATCCGCGCCGTCCTCGGGGCGGTTTCGGAGGAGGATGCGGCCCCCTTGGGCGTCCTCCAGGACATAGGCAGCGCTTGCGCTGCCGGGCCGGTCGTTGACGCCGCAGGCGGCAATGACGGTCCCCGTGCTTGCGCTGCCGGATCCAATCCCCGTTTCCCCCACTGTGCTGACCTGCCCGATAGGCGCCAGTACGGCCAGGAATTTCGGGGCCAGGGTGTTCTTGATCTTCCCCTTCACCAGCTTCACGGCGGCCGCCAGATCGGGCTGGGCCAGGGTGGGGAGGGCGGCCTGCTCCTCTGCCGTCAGGGGCCGGGTGGACGCGCTGTCCCAGCGCACCCGGCGATCCCCCTCGCCGGGGTAGATGTACAGGGCGGGGACCTCCAGCACTCCAAACCGGCTGTCGTCCCCCTTCACGTATTTCAGCGCCTTCACCGGGCGCAGGTTCAGCGTCTGCCAGATGTCCCCGCTGTCAATGTCCAGCCACCAGCCCCGCTCCACATACTCCTTTTTTGCCTCGTCAAAGGATACGTCGAAGGAGAGCTGTACCAGTTTTGCGTTCTCCTTGACCGAGCCGATGGCCTTCAGGTCCTCCAGCTTCCACACGCCGCCCAGCGCCTCGAACAGGGCGGAATCCTCGGCGGAATAGTCGCCCGCCTCCAGCTTGCCCTCCAAAAATACGCGGCCCTTCTTGATGGTCGACCGCAGCGCCACCAGAAGCCGCAGCGCCTCGGCGTATGCCGCGTCCGCCTGGGCGGGATCCTTCTGCACGGTGCGAACCGTCAGGGCGATGCGGGTAAACGCCGTCTGGGGTCCGGTGAGGTAGCAGCTCCCCAGATCCTTGGCCAGCTTGTCGAAGGTCTGGGCGGAGCTGCCCGCCAGGGTGCCAAGGCCGGAGGTGAGCAGCTCGTCCACCATCTTCTCCGCCATGTCCAGGCCCTCTAACTGTTTCGCCAGCTTTTTCTTCTGGGCGGCAGTGTTGGGCTTTTTGGGCTTGGCGGGGCCTCCGCCCTCCTCAGCCGCCGCCTCCTTCTTCGCCGTCCGGGCGGCCTGCTTGGCCCGCTTGTCGGCGATGTCCTGGGGTATCTCCGCCACCTCAAAGGGGGCGTTCCCCAAAATCTCAAACATCAGCCCCAGGGCGTGCTTGCAGGGGAACTGCCTGCTGGGGCAGGAGCACCGGCAGGTGGGCGCGTCGGCGTTGGTGTAGTCGATGGACACGCGGTATGGGTTCTTGCCGCTGCCCGCGCACTCGCACCAGTAGAGGGTGCCGTCCTCTGTCCTGCGGTGGGCGGAGAAGCTGCCCTTTTTGGACAGCTTCCTGCCGTTTTCCGCCGCCGCGGGGTTGGGCGCCTGGAGAAGAATGGCTTGTTCCGTCAATTCCACGTCAAAGACCTCCTTAAAAATCAGCCAGTGTGATGGTTTTGCCCCCCGCCAGACGGGAGGCCTCGGCAGCCAGCGCCATGACGTGGCTCTCCACAGAGGCGTCCACATCGGTGAGCCCCTGGGAGCCGCCGTCCGCGATGAGCTTGCAGAAGCTGGACATCAGGCCGAAGTCTCCGCCGCCGTGTCCGGAGTACTGGCCGCCCTCCTCCCGCAGGTCGATGAGCCGCTCCGGCCAGCCGAACCGGCGGAGATGGAGGGTATTTTCCGTCATATCCCCCTCGATCTCGCCCAAAGTGCCCGTCACCTTGATGGTGCGGTGGCAGGACTGGGTGAAGGCGGTCATGGTAAAGGTGGCGTGGATGTGGTTGGCAAACTCCAGATTCACCGTCTGATGATCCACCACGTTGTTGTCACAGTGGAACACACAGCGCCCGTAAGGCCCCGTGCGCAGGGCTTCCCGGAGCTTCTCCTCCGTGGGGTCGCTGACCAGCACGCCGCAGGGCCACCCCTTTCCGCCGCCGTGTACGCCGGTGCGGGGGTCGGTGATGTAAATTTTCTCGGCATCATAGGGACAGGCCTCCTTGCATTTGCAGCCATCCAGGCAGCGCAGAGCCGCCCCATCGGGGGCGTTTTCCGCCGTAAAATAGTCCAGCGCGCCGAAACTCTGCACCTTCAGGCAGGACTCCCCCGCCAGCCAGCGCAAAATGTCCATGTCGTGGCAGCTCTTTTGCAGGATCATGGGGCTGGTCTCAAGGTCGTTTCGCCAATTGCCCCGGACAAAGCTGTGGGCCTGGTGCCAGTAGGCCACGTGCTCGATGGCGTCGATGGTCTCCAGCTTGCCGATCTCCCCTTGGCGCAGGAGCTCTTCCAGGACAGAGTAGAACCTGGTGTACCGCAGCACGTGGCACACCACCACTATTTTCCCCGTCTCGTGGGCCTTCGCCTGAAGGGCGCGGCACTCCTCCAGATTGGGAGAGATGGGCTTTTCCAGAAGCACGTGATATCCCTTGTTCAGGGCGGCCAGGGCGTTGGCGACGTGCTGCCGGTCCTGGGTGGCCACGATCATCACGTCGGCCAGCTTTGGCTGGGCCAGCAGCTCCGCGTCGGAGGCGAAGCACCGCTCGGGCGGCACACCGTACCGCTCCCGCAGCATGGCGAGGCGCTCGGGCCGGATGTCCGCTCCGGCGACAACTTTCATTTCGTCCGGGTGCCGCTCCTGATAGGGGGCATAGGCCTCCAGTCCCCGGGCCCCGCAGCCGCAGATGGCGAATGTGACAGGCTGTGACATACGCGTTCCTCTCCTTTGTATCCTATGGGCCCACTGGGCCCCGCGTTTTCTCGCATGGGTATAGCATACCTCGCCGCGCCCCGTCCGTCAAGCGGGAAACCGCATTGCCGACAAATCCACGGACCATGTCAAATTGTCATGACCCGTGGATTTGTTCCGTTTCCAGTAGATTTTCACGCCCGCAATCCGGTGTTCAGGCTGTGGGGCGCTCTCCCAGCGCCTTGGCAGTCTGACCCGGCAGGCCCGTCTCCATCTCCTCGTCGGAGAGAAACTCGGTCATCACGTGCCGATACCGTTTCGGCATATGGGTAGACTGGCATTTGGGGTTGATCCGTCCCTCAATGGCGATGGTCTGAAAGTAGTTCCGCCACATGGCCCGGAACGCCCGCTCCTCTGTGCCGGCGGGGCCCATGCGGAAGTCCTCGGCGGGGAGGATCTTCCACCGCCCCCGGTCGGAGAGGAAGATCTCGCGGTGGGTGCGGTCATAGAGGGCCAGCCGCTCCCCGGAGTACCGCGCAGCAAAGTGGGGCGCCAGCAGGGGCAGCACCCGGTTTTTGGGCTCGATCTCCCCGGCCAGGATGCCGTCCAGGTCGGAAAAGCGGACGAAGCCCTTCAAATGATCCCACTCCGTCCACATTTTGGTCAGCGCCAGGTTGACCCTGGCCACCACC
The DNA here is from genome assembly GCA_014799505.1 of Clostridiales bacterium. Taxonomy (GTDB): domain Bacteria; phylum Bacillota; class Clostridia; order Oscillospirales; family Oscillospiraceae; genus Enterenecus. Next base: position 41,710 of record JAAVHV010000009.1, on the reverse strand, counting down.
GGGTCGCTGAGGTCCTGCCGCACCCGGTCTCCCTCCCGAAGCCCCCGGCGGATCAGCTCCAGCAGGGCCAACTCCTTCTGGGGCAGGCAGGTCAAAAACCCCCGGGCGATGAGCGTTTGAAAGGCGGGGGAGACCCGGCGGGCCAGCGCGGCATAGAGCCGTTTGGCGCACCCCTCGTCTGTGGCCATCTCAAGCGCCTCCCAGAGGCTGGCCTCATCGTCGAAACGCAGGAACTCCGCAGGCGACCTTTTGTGCTCCAAAGCGTCCCACACGCAGGTCAAAAAGCCGGCGAAGGTGCCGTCATACCGGTAGGCCGTCATCTCAGCCCACCTCCTGGCCGAACAGGGACAGCTGCTGCCAGCTTTCTCCGCCCAGTTCCATCCGCTCCAGCCCCGTGAGGCGGCGGTAGACGCTGTCGGGGCCGAACCGCAGCCCGGGCAGCATCCGGCCCGAGCAGGTGATGAAATACTGGGCCCGCTTCATCACGATGCCCAGCCGCTTCAGCCCCTCGAAGGAGAGGGGGCCGTACCGCCGGGCGGCAATGATCTTTTGGGCGCCCCGGACCCCGATGCCGGGCACCCGCAGGATGGCTTCGTAGTCCGCCCGGTTCACCTCCACCGGGAAAAACTCCGGGTGGCGGAGGGCCCAGTCGCTCTTGGGGTCCAGGGCCTCGTCAAAGTTGGGGTGGTCGTCGTCCAGGATCTCCCCGGCGGTGAAGCCATAGAACCGCAGCAGCCAGTCGGCCTGATAGAGCCGGTGCTCCCGCAGAAGGGGCGGCTTGAAGCCAACGGGCGCGGGCAGGTTTTTGTGGTCGGACACCGGCATATAGGCGGAGTAGAATACCCGCTTCAAGTGGTATTTCTGGTAAAGCCCCTCCGTCAGGGACAAAATGTGCCGGTCGCTCTCCGGGGTGGCCCCTACGATCATCTGGGTGGACTGCCCCGCCGGGGCGAACCGGGGGGCGTGGCGGTAGAGCTTCAGCTCCGCCTTGGACTGTGCCGCCCCGTCCCGGATCTGTGCCATAGGTTTGAAAATGGCGGTTTTGCTCTTGTCGGGGGCCAGCAGCCGGAGGGAGCCCTCCGAGGGCAGCTCGATGTTGACGCTCAGCCGGTCCGCCAGCAGGCCCAGCTCGTAGGTGAGGCCGGGATCCGCCCCAGGAATGGCCTTGGCGTGGATATAGCCGTTGAAATGGTATTCGGTGCGCAGCAGACGCAGGGTTTCGATGATCCGCTCTGTGGTGTAATCGGGGCTTTTCAGCACCGCCGAGGACAGAAACAGCCCCTCGATATAATTGCGCCGGTAAAACTGGATGGTCAGCTCCGCCAGCTCCCGGGGGGTGAAGGCCGTCCGGCGCACGTCATTGGAGCGTCGGTTGACGCAGTAGGCGCAGTCGTAGCAGCAGTGGTTGGTGTAGAGCACCTTCAGCAGGGACACGCACCGCCCGTCGGCGGAAAAGGTGTGGCAGCAGCCGGAACTGGCAGCGGTGCCGATAGTCCCCGGCTTGGCGCCCCGAGTGACCCCGCTGGAGGTGCAGGCGGCGTCATACTTGGCGGCATCGGCCAGGATCGTCAGCTTGTCCATGACATCCACAGAATTCTCCCCCTTTCCGGTCAGTGGGCGGACACGGCCCCCGCGTCGATGAGAAACAGAGGGGTGAGCCACACAAAATCAAACATCCGTACTCTTATTATAGTACGGATGCTTGGTTTGTCAAGCTCTATTTTTGAACGGCGGGGGTTGGATTTTTCGGCCTTCGCTTTTTAAGTACAGCCGCTCTTGGCTGGTTCACAGATCACGATCTTTCCCTGGGCCTCCGGGTCGTCCATGATGATGTCGCCCACGGCGGGCGCGGTGATGGCGCCGGAGCGGGGGTTTTTCACACTGACGATGGGGGTGGTGACGGTGGCCTCCACCTCCGATTTCTCAAAGGAGAGGTCGGTGCCCTCCATTTCGCAGTCGATGAGCTTCAGATCCTTGCAGTAGCACAGCGGCTGAGTACCGATGATTTTGCAGCGGACCAGGGTCAGCCCCTGGGAGTACCAGGCCAGGTATTCGCCTTTCACGACGCTGTCCGTGACGGTGACGTTCTCAGCGTGCCAGAAGGCGTCCTTGGTGTCAAATGTGCAGTGGTCAAAGCGGGCGTTTTTGATGTATTGGAAGGAATACTTCCCCTTAAAGCGGACATCGGAAAAGGAGAGGTTCTCCGCCCGCATGAAAAAGTATTCGCTCTCCGCGTCGCAGTCCCGCAGCTCCACGTTCTTTGACGACCAGCCGAACTCCGGGGAGCGGATGTCGGTGCCGGTGATGGAGATGTCAGCGCATTCCCGCAGGGCCTTGATGCCGTGGAGCTTGCTGTCGGTGATGGAGATGTGATCCGAATACCACAGGGCGGCCCGGCACAGCTCGGTCATCTCCGAGCGGCGGATGGCCAGCCCGTGGACGTGCCAGAGGGGATAGCGCAGGTTAAAGAAACAGTCCTCCGCCGCGATGTTGCTGCATTCTTTGAAGGCGCTTTCACCGTCCGCGGGGCCGTCAAACGCGCAGCCCCGCACCGTCAGATCCCTGCTGCCGTACAGCGCCCGTTCCTGGTCAAAGCGTTGATTTTCAATGATTTCCATGGTAAAACCTCTCTATTTGCCCAATTTTCCGTACTGCGCGTCATCCACAGCCTCCAGCCACTCGGCGCGGCCGTTCTCGCCCGGCACCTCGATGGCCAGGTGGGAGAACCAGCTGTCTGCCGCCGCGCCGTGCCAGTGCTTGACGCCGGCGGGGATGTTGACCACGTCCCCCGGGCGCAGCGCCTGGGCCTCCTGGCCCCACTCCTGATACCAGCCCTGCCCGGCGACGCAGACCAGGATCTGTCCGCCGCCCTTGTCCGCGTGGTGGATGTGCCAGTTGTTGCGGCATCCCGGCTCGAATGTCACATTAAAGACGCCCACCTGCTGGGTGGAGAGGGGCGCCAGGTAGCTCCGGCCGATGAAATACTGGGCAAAGCCGTCGTTGGGCTGTCCGATGGGGAAGATCATGGCGTTGGCGTGGGCGGATTTTTCATCGGTCCCGTCCTCCGTCCAGATTTCCTTGGCCATGCGGAAGGCCGCCCAAGCCTTGGGCCAGCCCGCGTAAAAGGCCGCGTGGGTCAGGATCTCCGCGATCTCCGACTTTGTGATGCCGTTTTGCTTCGCCGCCATCAGATGGTGCTGGAAGGAGGAATCCGTCAGCCCCTGGGCCATCAGCGCCGTCACCGTGACCAGGGAGCGGTCCCGCAGGGACAGCTGTTCCTCCCTGCTCCACACCTCGCCAAAAAGTACGTCGTCGTTGAGCTGGGCAAATTTCGGGGCAAATTCTCCCAGGGTCTCTCTGCCCGCTGTCTGTTTGACTGCCATAGCGACCACCCTTTCTGTCCTTGGCTGTATACTTCTTCAGCTCTGTAAATCTATTGTACTAGCATCTCCGCGAAATGTAAAGTGCCTGTTTTGAATTGCTCATCATGCTTATTCCGTATAATGATGGAAAGGCGGCGACCTGTCGCCCCTTTTTAAAAAAACCAGCATTGCTATCGGCGCGAAAACGCGTTATGATATCAACTATAACCGCAACAGCCAAGGAGGTTGTCACGTCATGACCAGCGAAGCCCTGCAAAAGGCCCGGGACTTTGAAGCCCAGTATGGCCCCCGTATTCCAGACAGCGAACGTCCCGCCTTCCACGCCACCCCCACCATCGGCTGGATGAACGACCCCAACGGCTTCTCCATGTACCGGGGGGAGTGCCACCTGTTCTACCAGTACCACCCCTATTCTACCGATTGGGGACCCATGCACTGGGGACATCTCAAAACGAAGGATTTCCTCCACTGGGAACGGCTCCCCGCGGCCATGGCGCCCGACCAGGGGTATGACGCCTCCGGATGTTTCTCCGGCGGCGCGGTGGGGCTGCCTGACGGCCGGCAGCTGCTGATGTATACCGGGGTGCAGCGGCACCACAACGCGGAGGGCTTTATTCAGGATATCCAGACCCAGTGCGTGGCCATCGGAGACGGGGTGGATTATGAGAAACACGCCCTGAACCCGGTGCTGTCCGGGAAGGATCTGCCCGAGGGGGGCAGCACCATCGACTTCCGGGATCCCAAGGTGTGGCGTGAGGGAGATACCTATTACGCCGTCATCGGCAACCGTACCGAGGACGGCAGCGGCGCGATTTTGCTGTACAAGAGCGCTGACGGCCTCAACTGGGAGTTCGTGCGCACCTTGGATCGCTGCCATAACCAGTACGGCCGTATGTGGGAGTGCCCGGACTTCTTTGCCCTGGACGGCAAGCAGATCATCCTCACCAGTCCCCAGGACATGATGCCCATCGGGCTGGAGTTCCACGCGGGCAACGGCACCCTGTGCCTCATGGGCAGCTATGACCGGGTAAAGGGCTTTGTCCGGGAGCGGGTACAGGCCATCGACTACGGCCTGGATTTCTACGCACCCCAGACCCTGGAGGCCCCCGACGGGCGGCGGATCATGATCGCCTGGATGCAGAACTGGAGTACCGTGGGAGCCAAACCCTTCCACTGCCGCTGGTTCGGGCAGATGACCCTGCCCCGGGAGCTGTCTGTGCGGAACGGGCGGCTGTACCAGGTTCCTGTCCGGGAGCTGGAGCAGTACCGCAGCCGGCCTGTGATCCACCATCATATCTCAGTGTGTGGGGAAACCAATCTCCCCGGCGTTCAGGGGCGGACGGTGGACATGACCGTCATCCTGCGGCCCATGGGCCAGGGCTCCTACCGCTGGTTCCGGCTCCACGTGGCCAAGGACGGCCAGCATGACACCATCATCCGCTATAAGCCCGGGGAGAGCACCCTTAAAATGGATCGTACCCGCAGCGGCCTGCCCCATGATATCGTTCACACCCGCAGCTTCCTGGTGACCCCAAACAACGGGGAGATCAAGCTTCGGGTGATCCTGGATCGGTTCAGTGTGGAGGTGTTCGTCAATGATGGCGAGGCGGCGGCCAGCGCGGTGATCTACACCCCCCAGGAGGCGGATGCCATTACCTTCGAGGCGGAGGGACAGGTGCTGATTGATGTGGAGAAGTACGATCTGATTTTTTGAGTTACATTGACACAAAAGATGCGTCGACGGAGACAAGGAGGACTGAACCATGAGCGAAAAGAAATTTGACGTGACCGCCCTGGGCGAGCTGCTCATCGATTTCACGGAAAACGGCCTCAGCGGCCAGGGGAACACGCTTTTTGAGGCCAACCCCGGCGGCGCCCCCTGCAATGTGCTGGCCATGCTGAAAAAGCTGGGGCGTTCCTGCGCCTTTGTCGGCAAAGTGGGGGACGATATGTTCGGCCATCTGCTTCACGGTGTGGCGGTGGAGGCGGGCATCTGCATGGATCATCTGGTGTTCGACAAAGATGTGCGCACCACCCTGGCCTTTGTGAAAACCTTTGCCAACGGCGACCGGGATTTCTCCTTCTACCGCAATCCCGGCGCGGACATGATGCTCCGGGAGGATGAGTTGCCGCTGGACGTGATCGCGGACAGCCGGATTTTCCATTTCGGCACCCTGTCCATGACCCACGAGGGGGTGCGGAAGGCCACCTGCAAGGCCATCGACCACGCCAGGCAGAGCGGGGCCGTGATCTCCTTTGATCCCAATCTGCGCCCCCCGCTGTGGGGAAGCCTGGAGGACGCCAAGGCGCAGATCGAGTACGGGCTGGCCCGGTGTGATGTGCTGAAAATCGCGGACAATGAGCTGGAATTCATGACCGGGGAGACGGATTTTGACAAGGGCGCGGCCATCCTGCGGGACAAATACCCCAATATCAAGCTGTTTAACGTCACCGCCGGGGCGGACGGCAGTTATTCCTATTACGAGGACAAGCGGGTGTTCGTGCCCGCCTGCAAGCTGGGCGGCACCATCGAGACCACCGGGGCGGGGGATACCTTCTGTGCCAGCGTGCTGAATTTTGTGCTGGATCACGGCCTGGACGGGCTGACGGAGGGGGATCTCACCGAGATGCTCCGTTTCGCCAACACGGCGGCGTACCTCGTCACCACCCGGAAGGGGGCCATTCGCTCCATGCCGGAGCTGACGGAGGTAGAAGCGCTGTTGTAAAATACGGGCTTAAACATAACTTTTAAAAAGCGGCAAAAGCAATCCGGGCAAAAGGTGAGCGCACCTTTTGCCCGGATGATTTATGAGCCGCGTCATTGATGGCTGCGCGGGAATGCGCCCGCCGTCCTTTGAATCACGCCGCAGGCGATTTTTGTGCCGGAATTGCCCGATGGCTGCGTCGTAAAGTCGTCGGGGCGGTCGTGGATGATGACCGTCCTGCCAATTACCTCATCGACGGAAAACCGATTGGTCAAAAACAGGCAGAGCGCGGATCCGCCGTTTCCCAACAGCGGCGGCAGATCCCCGGCATGGTATGGATGGTCGCAGCCGTCCGGGTTGTAGTGGGACATGGCATCCGCAAACGGATCATCCATGCTGCCGCCGCAGTCGCCCCCCTTGTGGATATGAAATCCAAAGATCCGGTCATGGCAGGGGAGGCCGTCATGAGGGAGGCCGCTGAGTTCAGCCAGGACGATCACGCCCTCGCAGGTCTGGTAAAACCGTACGGTGCCCGATATCTCCGGATAGCTTTCGCTGCCGGTGATATTAGCGGCCGCCTGCGCCCTTCCCCGCAGGACGGAGAGAAGATGGAGTTTGGAATGGCCGCACGATGATGGTTTGTTCATATGAAATGCTCCTTGTGATCAACGTTCCATATGATATCTTATGCGGCGGGAGGGCGGAGGGTTCGGCGCCTGCAAGCCCTCCTCGCTCATGATCGGAGCATATCCCGCACCCGGCGCAGACGGGGCAGGGCGTAGTCGAAAAAGGCGGCGTAGGACTGGCAGTAATAGTTTTTCCCCAGCTCGCCGTCCATCCACAGCCGATCCCGGCGGCAGCCGTTCCGGCACAGGGCATACCAGCGGCAGGCGCGGCACTCCTCCGGGATGGGTTGGGACTGTTCCACGAAGCCCAGTTTCTCCCGGGCCTGATCCAGCCGTGCCCAGGAGTCGATCAGTATATTTCCCATTTTATAGTCATCCAGCCCGTAAAAGTCGCAGGGGTAGACGCTTCCGTCCGCCTCGATGAGATACTGGTTGGAACAGCTGCCCCGCATGGAGCACTGCTCCGGCGGCCGCCCCGACAGCATCCAAACCAGGTTGTCAAAATAGCGGATGGAATAATATTCTCCCCGCTCCAGCTCCCGGTACCACAGGTCAAACAGGGTCTTGAGGAAGTCCCCGTACTGGGCCGGAGTAAGGGAATAGGGATTCCCGCCCCGTGTCTCCTCCAGGGGATCCAGGCAGGGGATGTACTGCTGGAAGCGAAAGCCGCTTTTGCACAGGGAGGAGAAAACGCTCTGAATATGCCGGGCCAGATGGTTGGTTACCACGGCAAGCACATTGTACTCCACGCCGGCCCGATCCAGCAGCTTAGACGCCTTTACCACCTGGTCGTAGGTGCCACGGCCCGCGCTGTTTTTTCGGAAACGGTCGTGGCAGGTTCGGTTTCCATCCAGGGACAGCCCCACCAGAAAGCGCTTTTCGGCAAAGAACCGGCACCACGCCTCGTCCAGCAGCGTGCCGTTGGTCTGAATGGCGTAGTGCACGGAAAGTCCTCTGGGCGCGTGCTCCTCCACCAGGGCGGTGAACCGGCGGTAGAAGTCCAGCCCCGCCAGGGTGGGCTCGCCCCCCTGGAACAGGAAGGAGATCGACCCCTCCGCGGCGGCCAGGGCCTTGTCCACCACCGCCTGGGCCACCTCCTCCGGCATCATGCCGTAATTGGCCACCTGGCGCTTCTGGGCCTCGTCGGCGTAAAAGCAATAGGCACAGCGCAGATTGCAGGCGCTGGAGGCCGGCTTCAGCAAAAGACTCAATGGGGGCATGGCTTCCTCCTTTCCGCAGGGTGGACAGGTTCGATGGATCGGCCCACATAGATTTTCGGGGCCAGCACATAGGAATAGTTCTTATCCTCACAGTCCCGGTTGCGGATCATTTTCATGAGACGGGAGGCTACCTCCCGTCCGATCTCCCGGCCCTGATGGATGGAGCAGGTGATACCCTCCGCCTCCCAGTCCTGGCCGGAGTAGTCGAAGCACACCAGGGAGCAGTCCCCCGGCACCCGCCGCCCCTGCTTGTCCAGCACCTGCCGCACCAGGCGATAGATCATATAATTGCAGCACACGATGGCGGTACAGCGGGGCAAACCCTTCAAAAACCGGTCGATGGATCGGGTGAACCGGTCGTCGTGGGCTTCGTTGGAGATACACCACTTGATGTAGTCATCCTGATACTCAACCCCGTTCTGCCGTAGGGCCTCTACCATGCCCTGGAACTTCTCGATGCTCTGATAGTTGTCGTACAGGAAGATGCCCGCGATGTGCCGGTGGCCCGCCTGGATCAGCGGGCCGATGAGCTCCCGTGCGCACTGGAGGTCGTTGACCACCACCCGGGGATACTTCAGGTTCTTGTAGTAGTTGTTGTAGAAGATCACCGGGATGTGTTTTTGATAAATTTTCTGGTAGCAGTCCAGGTTGGGGTTGAGGAGGCTCGCCTTCACTCCGTCCACGATGAATCCCTGAAACCCCTGGTTGACCACGGACTGGAGGCAGCGGCGCTCGTTGGCGAACTTGTTATCCGTCAGAAAGGTGCGCAGATCCACCTGGTCCGGGGGCAGGATGCTGCGGATGCCGTCCATGAGGCTGGAGTTGGCGTCACCGTCCTGCCCCTGGAGGATGAGGCCGATCTTGATCCGTCCTCCGCTGCCGCCGGGCTCCCAGGACAGGGCCTGCTCCTTGTTGATGTAGGTGCCGCTGCCCTTGACCTTGCGCAGCAGCCCCTCCTGGGTCAGGCAGTCCAGGGCGGCGCGAACCGTCTCCCGGCTCACCGACAGCCGGCGGCTCAGGGCGTTTTCCGAGGGGATTCGAGTGTTGCCGGAGAACTTGTTCTCCTCAATATAGGCCCGCACCCATGAGTACACCATTTCCCATTTTCGATCCCTGCCGTTCATAGGCTCTCACCTCTGTCTCTGCACATAGACGCAAGGGCGGCCATGGCCGCCCTTGCGCAGTTTTTTAATCTGTGATGACGGGCCGGGTCCCCTCCGCCCGCTCAATCCAGTCCAGCAGACGGACGCGCAGATCCGCTTTCACCTGGGCATAGGCGGGGTCGCCCACCCGGTTGTCCAGCTGCCAGGGATCCTTGCTCAGGTCGTAGAGGAAGTCGTCGGCGTAGGTGTCAGAGGCCGCCGCCTCGCCGCCGTTGACGCCGGGGGCGTAGACGGAATAGAGCCAGTCCGGCGTGCGGATGCACCGGCCCACCCGGCTCTCCGAAATTTGCGCGAATACCTGGTTGGGTCTATTATCGTCCTTTTTCTCCACCACGTCAAGGAGGTTTTCTCCGATCATGGCGTCGCCCACGTCTACCCCGGCCAGGGCCAGGATGGTTTTGGGCAGGCTCTCGGTACTCACAAGCTCCTCCACCGCGATGCCGCCCTTAAAGGGGCCGCCCGCGATGACCAGGGGCACATGGAGGCAGCCGTCGTGGCAGGAGCGCTTGTAATCATCATAGCCGTTGAGGTGGTCGTCCCGGTTGCGGGTCAGGAAATGGGAGCCGTGGTCAGAGGCGAAGATGATGACCGTGCTCTCATACAGCCCCTCCTTCTTCAGCCGGTCCACCAGACGGCCCAGGTTCTCGTCCAGGCTGGCGCACTGGCCCAGGTAGTCGGGGTACTCCTCCGCGGCGTTGCCGCCCAGGATCTTCAAATCCTCCGGAAGGATAAAGTTTTTGAACCGCTCCTTGGAGCCGTCCGGCCCCTCGTAGTGCTTCCGGTCGTTCTGGTGGTGGGGTTCGATCTGGGAGATGGTCATGAAGAAGGGTTTTTTCCTGTCGTAGGTGTCGAAGAACTCCAGCGCCATGTCATTGATACAGTCCGCCCGGTAGCCCTTGAAGTCGATGCGGTTGTTGTTTTCGTCAAAGACAAAGCCGTCGTAGCCATGGGAGGTGAACTCCAGGACGTCGGCGGCCCGCCAATAACCGGTGTACCCGCCCCGCAGCTCCGGGGGGATGGCGGTGACGGTGTGGTCGATGGTGGGGGGCTTCTCCAGCTCGCCATCGCTGGCCAGGTGCCACTTGCCGATGTAGGCGGTCTCATAGCCCGCCTCTTCGATATAGCTGCCCAGCGTTTTGACATTGGCGGGGAGCATGATGTTGTTGCGAAAGCAGCCCGTCTCGGTGGGGTAGCGTCCCGTCTGGAACAGGGCCCGGCAGGGGCCGCACACGGGCTGGGGGGAGAAGGCGTTGTCAAACTTCACGCCCTCCCCAGCCAGACGATCCAGGTTGGGGGTGATGTCCAGGGGCTGGCCAAAGCAGCCGCAGGTGTCCCAGCGCTGCTGGTCGGTGAAGTAGAAAATAATGTTATAGGCCACGGGCTCAGTCCTCCTTTTTGGCGGCGGCTTTGCGCTCCAGCACCTTGCCTCTCACGATGGTGCCCACGGCCGCGGCGATAAGAATCAGGAAAATGATGCAGTACACGCTGCTGAAGAAGATTTTGGGGCTTCCATTGGAGATGAGCAGGGCGCGGCGGAAGTTGGTCTCCGTCATGCTGCCCAGCACCAGGCCCAGCAGGATGGGCACCGGGGGCAGTTCCAGCTTGCGCAGGACCCAGGCCAGGATGCCGAAAATCAGGGCCACGCCCACGTCGAAGTAGTTCTCGTTCACCGAGTAAGCCCCGGCAAAGCAGAAGATCACGATAATGGGGGTCAAAATCTCCTGGGGAATGGACACCACCTTGGCGAACAGGGAGGTGAGGAATTTCCCCTGGAGCAGCATGAACAGGTTGACCAGGATGAGGCCCAGCATGATGGCGTACATGATGTCCCCCTGTGTGGTGAACAGGCTCAGGCCGGGGTTCAGGCCGTTGATCATCAGCGCGGAGAGCATGATGGCCACGGTGCCGTCCCCGGGGATGCCCAGGGTGAGCAGGGGGATGAGGGTGGCGCCGGTGACGGCGTTGTTGGCCGACTCGGCGGCGGCGATGCCCTCCACGGAGCCGTGGCCGAACTCCTCCTTGCGCTTGGACATATTCTTGGCGGTGTTGTAGCTGAACCAGGACGCCTCCGACGCGCCGGTGCCCGGGATGATGCCCACCATGACGCCGATGATGGAGGAGACGATGGTGGGACGGATCATCCGCTTGTACTCATCCTTGGTGATGACACCGTCGTCCTTGATTTTTTCGGCGTTCAGATCCAGGCGGCCCGGCTTTTTCTCCGCCTTGGCCATGATCTCCACCAGGGCGAACAGGCCGATGAGGCAGACGGCCAGATCCAGCCCCAGATACAGCCGGGTGACGCCAAAGGTGAAGCGGTCATAGCTGGTCATAGGATCGGCGCCAATGCAGGAGATGAGCAGGCCCAGGCAGGCGGAGATGAGGCCCTTGATCATGCTCTTGCCGGACACGCCGGCGATGATAGTCAGGCCAAAGACGCACACCATGAAGTACTCCGCCGTGCCCAGCTGGGCGGCGACTTTTGCCACCTGGGGGCCCAGGAACAGCAGCGTCAGCGCGGAGAAGATTCCGCCGAAGGTGGAGGCGTACAGGGCGATCTTCAGCGCAGCCTTGGTGCGGCCCTGCTCGGACAGGGGGTGGCCGTCCAGCATGGTGGCGGCGGCGTGGGGGGTGCCGGGGGTGTTGATGAGGATGGCGGACACGCTGCCGCCGTAGCCGCCGGCGCAGTAGATGCCCAGGAGGAACATCATGCCGGGGATGGCGGTCATGGAGTAGGTGACGGGCAGGAACAAAATGACGCACAGGATGACGCTCAGACCGGGTATGGCGGCAAACACCGAGCCGATGAACACGCCGATGTTGATCCACAGGATATTTTCCAGCGTGAACAGCAGCCCGGAGGCCGGCAGGATATGCTGTAACATGATTGGTTCCCCCTCTCTCTTAGAAATCTACGCCCAGGACGAACCGGAAAGCCGCCCAGATGCCCACGGCCAGGGCCACGGTGATGATGTAATAGGACGGCTTCCGGCACCGGAAGTAGATCAAAAAGCCCAGGCAGCAGAACACGCCGCCCACCACAAACAGCCCGGTGAGCTTGCTCAGGAAATAGGTGCCCGCCAGGATGGCCAGGATGATGAGGGCCTTTATCTCCACCAGCAGGTTGATGGTCTTCCAGGTGAGGGGCTGCTTGGTGGCCAGCTTATACAGCTCTTTGCCGATGAGCATGACGCAGCACAGCAGCATCACCGCCATCAGCAGGGTGGGGAAGGCCCGGCCGTTGACCACGTCCTTCTCCGAGACCACCACCTGATCCGGCATGACCCACAGGATTACCAGGGCAAACAGGGCAAAGAGAATTCCCGTCACAAGATCCACCGGGAAGCGCAGCTCTTTTTCTCCCAGACGTTTGCCAATGGCGTCCAGACGAGCGTCGAGGCGGTCAAGCTGATCTTTCATGGTTCTCCTCCTTCCACTTTCTCTCAAAATAATATTTGTGGTTTTTGAAGGGATAAAACGGGGAATGGGCGGGCGTTGTCCCAGTCCCATTCCCCGTTGTTTCTATGCGGCTCAGCCGGCCACGATGTCCTTGTACTGATTTACGATGTCCTTCACGTTGTCGATGTGGGCCTCCACGTCGGCCACGGACATGGTGTCAACCTCCAGCAGCATGGTGTCATGCAGCCAGTCGGCCACTTCCTTGTCGGCCAGGATCTTGCCGTACAGCTCCTTCAGTTCGGCGACCTTCTTCTCATCGGTGCCGGCGCGGGCCATGACGAAGCAGCGGTTGCGGAAGTAGGGGTAGCCCTTGGAGCCCACGCCCTCAACGCCGGCGAAGGGGCCGTTCTCGATGGCCTTCTCGTCAAAGGCGCACACCACGGTGACGCCGCCCTGCTGCCAGGTCTCCAGAATCTGGGACTGGTGGGAGACGGCGAACTGGGTCTCGCCACGGGCCACGGCCTGGGCGGCCTCGGCGGCGGACTGGTAGGGGGTCAGCTTCAGCTGGCTGCCCGCGCCCATGGCGCCGAAGAGAGAGGCGGCCAGGAAGGCTTCGGAGCCCGTCGCGCCGTTGACGGCCACGCTGATCTCACCGGCGCTCTGGGCATAGGCTTCCAGGTCGGCGATGGAGTTGATGCCCAGGCTGGCATCGGCGGACAGCACGAAGATGGAGGAGTACAGGTTCTCCACGAACACGAAGTCCTCGTAGCCGAACTGGAGCTTGGCGGGATCCAGGATGGAGGTGATGGACAGCAGGCCCTCGCCCACGAACACCAGCTCGGTGTCATTGGCCTTGGTGTCCGCCACCCAGGTGTTCACGGTGGCGGCGTCGCCCTTTTGGGCCTCGGCCACCAGGGTGATGGTGTCGGAATAGCTGGTGGACTTGGTAGCGGCCTGCTGGCTCACCATGGCGGCCACGCCGGAGGGGGCCCAGGGGCAGGTGACCTTCCAAGTGGCGTTCTTCTTGCCGCCGCACCCGGCCAGGGTGGCGGTGAGAAGGACGAGGGCAAGACTGAGGCTCAGCACTCTCTTTTTCATGTTCATTCTCCTTTTCAAAACTGTTGGGGGAGGGATATCTCCCGGCTGATTCAAACATAGCATATGAAAAAATTTGGCGCAACAACTTACAAAGAAAAAATGAATAAGTTGTATGGTTATGGTAAGCATAGACAAAATCTGTCTGATACTTTATTTTGTAATCATAGTTTTGCACAAAAGAAACGGCTGACCTGGTATAAAGAGAAGTCCTTCCGCCGGTATTGAGGGGTCATCCATGCCAACGGAGCCAGTTGACGGACAGGGTATGCCATACTGGGTACAGCACTAAAATACTGATAGGATAATCCCTGGTATAAATCCAGCCAGGGGGCACTGAACGGGATGCATCCAAACTCCGACTTCTTATAAGATCTCAGGCGGAGCGCTTTGGTGGATGCGGATCAGCCGGGAAGCCAGAGAGAGCCTGCCAGGTTAATGGCCAAAATCACCAGCGTGATCCGTGCCTCCATCCCCGGACTGTCCCAGTCCGCCAGCATGAGGAACAGCTGACATACCCGCACCTCAAAGCCGGTTTGGTCTCAAATCATGGGGCTGTAGTGCAGCATATTTTAAGCAGAAATCCACATCAAATGAGTTTGATCCAGGGTAATGGTTATCCCCGTTGTCTACGCTTGATTTTAGATATGGTAGATGTTAAAACGTTGAAAGGTTAGTCTATGCTGATTTTTAACGGCTCCCTATATGCAGTGAAAACGTGGAAGTAAAGGAGTGCATGAATATGCAAATTAAAAACGGCACTGCATTTTTCAAGGATGGCAGCTTTGGCAAAACCAATGTCAGCATTAACCACGGCAAGATATCCGATGTGTCCAGCTTCGCGCCGGAGGCGGACGCGATAGATGCTGAAGGTATGTACGTTGTGCCGGGATATATCGACCTTCACATCCATGGTGCGGACGGGAGCGATTGCTGTGACGGGACGGTAGGGGCCCTTGATATTATGGCCGCTCACCTCGCAAAGCAAGGGGTAACCAGCTTTTGCGCCACGACGATGACGCTTGGGGAGGATGTCCTCAGTGAGGTCGCTGAAGCGGTAAAAACCCGCATGGCCGATCCGGCTGAATATAGCGCTAAGATTTGTGGGATCAACATGGAAGGCCCATTCGTTTCAAAGGCGAAACGCGGTGCGCAAAATGAGAAGTTCATCGTCAATCCGGATTACGATTTTTTCAGCCGCGTCAACGAGAAATCCGGTTATCATGTGAAATTGATCGATGTGGCACCGGAGCTTGACGGCGCAATGGAGTTTATCCAAAAAGCGAGCAAGGACTGCGTTGTGAGTATTGCCCATACCCAGGCTGATTACGATACGGCGGTGGCCGCTTTCAAAAATGGCGCGTCGCACGTTACCCACCTTTATAACGCGATGCCCGCTTTTACGCACCGCGCTCCCGGTGTGATCGGAGCGGCGGCGGAACATACCCGGTACGTCGAGTTGATTTGTGATGGTATTCACGTCCATCCCGCGGTGGTAAAAGCGACGTTCGCCATGTTTGGAGACAGGGTCTGCATCATCAGCGACGCGATGAAAGCCTGCGGCCTGCCGGACGGTGAGTATGAACTTGGCAAGCAGGCGGTCTTTGTACGGAACGGCTGCGCGTATCTTGCAAATGGGTCGATTGCCGCTTCTACGACAAATCTTGCCGAGTGCGTCCGCCGCACGGTGAAATTTGGCGTACCGCTGGAAGCCGCGCTGAAAGCCGCTACGATCAATCCTGCCCGGGCCATTGGCGAGGAGGGCAGGATCGGCAGCATAGAAACCGGCGCGGAAGCTGATATCCTGATTTTGGATAAAGAGCTTCATCCGAAGACGATCATCGTTGGCGGAAAAATTCTTCCCATGTAACATAAGCACAGTCGGTAAAAAGGAGGCATCCACATGGAAGAAATCAGACTTGGAACCATAGGTTCCGGTGCAATCGTCCACTCTATTTTGGACAATGTGAAAGCAACGGATGGTATTCGGCTGGCCGCCGTATATTCCCGCACTGAGGATAAAGGCAAGGCTTTGGCAGCGGAGTATGGCGCAGAGAAGGTCTATACGGATATGGACGCTTTTCTGGCGAATGATGAGGTCAATTTCGTCTATATTGCAACGCCCAATCTGCTCCACTATGGGCAAATCAAGAAAGCGCTGCTGGCAGGAAAAAACGTTATCTGCGAAAAGCCTTTCTGCACCAAAGCGGAGCAGGCGCGGGAGCTGGTTGCTCTTGCGAAGGAAAAGCACCTGTTTCTGGTGGAGGCGGTTCCCACCGCGTTCCTGCCGAATTTTGATGTCCTGAAGCGGGAACTGCCGAAAATCGGAAAGGTCAAGCTGGTGCTGGGGAACTATAGCCAGTATTCCGCCCGTTACGATCAACTGCTGAAGGGTGAGGTGCCGAATGTTTTTAACCCGGAGTGCGGCGCCGGCTGCCTGATGGATCTGAACTTCTACAATGTCTATCTGAACATTGCCCTGTTTGGCAAACCAAAGGATGCTGTATATTACCCCAACATCTACCCTGGCATGGCCGATACCTCCGGCATTTTGATGATGTGCTATGATGGCTTTGTCAGCCAGTCCACTGGGGCCAAAGACACATGGGGCGTCAACTCTTTCCAGATCGAGGGAGAGAAAGGCTACATCTATATCAAAGACGGGAGCAATGGCATTGCGGAGGTACGGGTCGTGACAAAGACCAGCGATGAGACTTTCAACGACCAGCCTAACCCGGATCGCTGGTCTTATGAGGTGCAGAACCTGACAAAGCTGGTGCTGACGGACGATTATGCCGCCATCTATAAGCGGTTGGACGTCACGCTGGATGTCGTGGCGACGCTGGAATCTTCCCGCAAAAAAGCAGGTATTCTTTTCCCCGGAGACTGATAGAAAATCCAGGTGCATTTATGTGATGAGAGCTTCTTGATGGGATTGGGCCAATAAAAATAAAATCGACAGGTTTTTATCGAAACCTGTCGATTTTTGTCGATGTTATGCGTTGACGAAAAAGATGCGCCGAACCATAAGTTCGCAAAAAGGGGAAGTCGACAAATTTCTTGTCGAAATTTGTCGACTTCGCTGGAAAGGGCGAACACTTTGGATGCCACAGAAAAACATCTCAGCAAAAGGGGAAGTCGGCAAATTTCTTGCCGAAATTTGCCGACTTCATTGGCGCAGCGGGTGGGATTCGAACCCACGGTACCATTGCTGGTACACCTGATTTCGAGGGTAAAAATGAATGCGAAATTTACCCACATCATAATATAGCGTCACTTTTCTTGATCGAATATAATCCCCAGGGTGGAGAAACTTACATTTCCTCACACCTGGGGATTTTAGTCGTTATGCTGCGTCAGATGGCCGCAGGCACCATTTGGGCACCATGATCCCTAAATCAGATGAACCATACAGGGATTTGGAACACGTTCTCCCGCAGCTTTCCGGGCTGTGGGCATAGACAGATCAGGGCCCCGTCCCCGCGCTTCTTATCAGGCACCTGATCCAATACAGTGAACGCCGCGGTCTGGTCTGCTGTAACCTTGGCGCTTTTCTTGATCTCAATGGGATGGAGGATGCCGTTTTCCTCAATAATCAAGTCCACCTCGCTCTCAACATTGACCTCCGCACCGTCAACCCGGGCTTTCTTCTTATCCTTCCCGCGATAATAGGACACGCAGTAGCGGTAGTCGATCCCCCGGTTGGAGTAGGATTTCAGGATTTCCGAGATCACGAACGTCTCAAACATAGCCCCGCTCATAGCGCCGTTGGCCAGGGTGTCCGGCGTGAGCCAGCGGGTCAGGTAGGAGGCCAGCCCGGTATCCCGGAAGTAGACCTTAGGCGTCTTGATAGCCCGTTTCAGCACCGAGGGCGTGTAGGGCTCCAGCAGATATACGATGCCGGTGGCCTCCAGCAGCGACAGCCACCGCTTCACAGTGTTGGCGTCCTTGCTGATCTCGTCGGCAATGTTGGAGTAGTTCAGCATTTGCCCGGTGCGTGCCGCCACCGCCACCATGAAGCGGCGGAAATCGTCCAGATCCTGCACCGCTGACAACTTTCGCACGTCCCGCTCGAGATAGGTCTTCACGTAGCTGGAGAAGAAGGCCGACCACTCCACATCCGGGTTTTGCAGCTCGGGATAGCCACCACGGTGGATGATCTCCCAGATATTGTCGAGGGCCTTGGCCGTCTGATTCCGTTGGGCGATGTACTCCATGGTGGGCACAAATGGTTCGCTGAATGTGTCCCCGGAAATTTCCCGCAGGGACAGCCCGGACAGCTCCACGACGCATACTCGCCCGGACAGGGATTCCGACGCGTTCTCCATCAGTTCCAGCGGCTGGGAGCCGGACAGTAGGAACCGCCCCCGCTCGTTGCTCTCGTCGCATTTCATCTTGAGGTAGCGGAACAGGCCGGGGGTACGCTGAACCTCGTCCAGGAACACCGGGGGCGGGTTGAGCATCAGGAACATATCGGGGTTCTCTCTTGCCTGATCCTCCACGAATGGGTCATCCAGGGGCACATACTTGTAGGAGGGAAAGAGCCGTTTCAGCATGGTGGATTTCCCAGTCTGCCGCGCACCGGTGAGCAGGACGCATTTAAAGGTCTTGGCGGAGTGCTCCACATATCGTTCAAGGGCTCGGGGGATGTAATTCATACGTCTCACCTCTCATGGCTAATTCGGAATCTGATTCTATATTAGTCAGTATAGCCCTGGTTTATTCTCTCGTCAAGTAGAAAAGAAGAAGCGCCCTGTGGCCTGGTGATGGGCCACAGGGCGCTTCCGTGCTATCCTGCTCGAAGGACAGAGCCTAATTTGCGGGCTATACCGCTCGATCAATACATCACATCAATGTACTGCTCTACCATGTAGAAAGTGGTATCGAAGTACGGAGTGATATCAACGCCGTCATAATGCGGGTCTCCGTACAAGAATAACGTGTTATAGTCAGAAATTGAACTATCGCGGGCAAGGAAAAGTGTATTCTCTTCCGAGTCCACAAAGATGAAGGTTCCCTCAAAACTTCTGCCGCCCATTGAAAATTCCAGCAGCGGATTCACGTAATTTTCCGCATCGGCGCGATTGCCGTAAATTGCTCCATAATAGTAACCATTCCCTGATGCTGCCCATATGCTAAGGTAGCATCCATTTTCGTTGATATATAGACCCAAATGGTCTGAAAGAATATCAGCGTTGGGGTCATTTGGATCAACAGGCGGCAGCGTGGGAGGAAACTGCTCTCCCCCGCCTGCGGGAGGTTGTGTCGGCCTGGGAACGTCTGAGGTGTGTTCACCCTGGTTCGGGGTATCCGCAGCAGAGGGTGCATCTTCTGCCCCTGAATAAATTGCCTCTAAGAATCCGGGCCAGAGCAGTGCCGACATATCAATTCCGTTGACAGCAATGTTACTGACATTAAACGTATCATCAAAGACGGCAAATGTGATCCTCATTGTAGCATTTTCACCCATGTAAGTACATTTCCCGGTGAAATCCACATATTCTTGAGCTCCGGCTTTATAACTCTCCCATTTGGGATCGCCGAAGAACGCCTCAAATGCCTCACCGACTGTCACCGTTTCGCTATACTGCGTCAAATAGGAATTTGCGATTCCCCTGGAGCCAAAGTGGTTAAGCAGGAACGGCGCGGCAAGAAGCGCAATAAATGCCACTACCGAAATTCCCGCCATCAGGCTGCTTCTGCGAATCATAGCCAGCGTTTGATACATCGCTTCCGGATTCTCCGGGTGAGTAGAATTGAACAGCTTTGCGATAGAGCACTGGATATAATCGGCCTCCTGATACGCTGCCGCCTCACTGCTGTCCTGAATTTCAATAGACAGCCTGGGACACTCGGCGGAAACCCTGACCACATAAGCAGCGTGTTTCCCCTTGATCGCTACGCTTCCGGTTTCATCAAAATAGAGACTTTGCATTGTCCTGATACGCAACTTATCCCGCAGCAGCTCCATAAGATCGTCATTGCTCCAATACTGTGGTACCGGAACACCGTCCAGGAGCTTTTCAGACCTGGTGTGTATGATATAGGGAGACAGCGCAACGCCGGAATAGATAAACAGGATCACCACGACCATCATACCCAAAACGTGGATTCCCTGAACCGAGCCGGCCCCCAAGATCCAGGTCAGAATCTGGGGCACCGCTATATAGCAAAGGAACGCCGCGATCAGTGCGATTGCGCAATACTGGAGAAGACACAGTGTCTTGATTGCACCATAGTATTTCTGGGGCTGCTCCGTGAAACCGGGGTTCGCCCGTTCCATGATGCGGCACCGAATCCGGTTCGCTTCCTGTAAGCGGCGAACCCTTTCCATATCCCAGGATTCAGATTTGAAGACCCCTGAAACTGTCAGTTTTGACGAGTTCTCCCCATAGGAGGCAATGCGCACCTGATATGTAACGCCTTTGCAGACCACTTCGATCAGGCCGGAGTGGTCATCTTCACCAGGATCGCTCAGCTTGACTTCCTTCTTGTCCCTGATCCATGTCGCTGCCTGTAGCAGTTCGGCAATTTCTTGATAGCTGAATTGGCCAGACAACAGATCTCCTGCGAACACGCGGGTTTCAATGATTGAGCCAATGCGTCTTGGCTCAATGACCATTGCGTAAATCAAGAATGCGGCAGCAGCCAATACAAGGAATGCTCCCATTTTCATGTCCTCCTCATTTTCTGAATCTGAATTGCACAGGTCACAATTTGTATGGGAAAATTTCGCCAGACTTATCTTATAAAGTCTAAATGACTTTAAATCGTATTATAGCACAGGCGTTTTGACTTTACAATATAGAAAACGCTGTGAGGGATAAGTTATGGAGATTGATTACCGCGCCATTGGAAGCAGGATCAGGAAATACCGTCTGGAACGCGGCCTTACACAGGAAAGTGTCTCTGAATACGCTGATTTGACGCCGGCCCATTACAGCCACATTGAGCGCGGCAACACCAAGCCGAGCCTCCCCACACTGATCCGCATTGCCAATGTGCTTGATGTTTCCATTGATGATCTGCTCTGCGACAATCTGAGCAAGTCCACCCATGTGCGAGTAAAGGACATCAATGAACTGCTGGCCGACTGTTCCAGCACAGAAATGAAAGCCCTCGTAGAGGTATTGGCGGCAGCCAAACGGGCCTTGCGGGAAGTGCAGAATAAATCTGAATGAGGGCGAGGGGTCGCACATGAGTTGCGACCCCTCGCCCTTTAGGGTAATGCCTTGACCTTCCGGTAGAATGTGCTCGGCTTCATGTTCAGCCGCCGCATAGCCTCCACTGCCGTAATCTTCCCTTCCCGCCACTGCGCCACTACCTGAGAAAGCTCCGGGCGCTCAATGGGCTTGCGACCCTTGTAAACCCCTTGGGCCTTGGCAATGGCAATCCCCTCCTGCTGGCGTTGCAGGATGTACTCCCGCTCCAGCTCGGCTACGGCCCCGAAGATAGTCAACATAAACTTCCCGCTGGGGGTTGTGGTGTCGATGGCCTCTTTCCTGGATACGAACTCCACCCCCTTGGCTGTCAGCCGCTCCACCAGTTCCAACAGGTCACGGGTATTCCGGGCAAAGCGACTGATGGATTCCACAATCACTGTATCGCCCCGGCGCACATACTCCATCAGCTTCTTCAGCTCCGGCCTGTCGGCGCTCTTGCCGCTCATACGGTCAATATATACATCGTCTACACCCAGGTCCTTCATCAATATCTCCTGCCGGATGGTATTCTGCTCCTGGGTGCTGACCCGGACATATCCAATCTTCAAAATAATCACCCTCACTGCCAATAGGATCGGTTCAGAAACTGGCATATGCCAAAACCCCGAAACCGACCCTATTGGCACATTTTCTGACTGTGCCGCTGGGGTATACCCTATTGGCACACCTCAGCGCACCCCCAAATCCGCCATGACCTCACGGACGCAGTTCTCCCGGAATTGCTCGTCATGAATCATCTCCTCCAGGTCGAGGGCGTCATACCCGGCATCCAGCAACAGCCGAAGCTCCCATTCTGGCACACCGCGACGCTGGCCGTATTCCAGCACCGTTTCCATATAATCGTCCGGCTCACCGGGCACAGTCGGACGCGGCCAACCCCAGTCACAGAAATATCTCGGTGTCCTCAGGCGGGCATCGTCGAACCGGGTAACAGTTCGCTGACCTTTGGCATCAATTTCCATAATATCGCCTTGGGTGATGGGGATATTGGTCTGAGCCAGCTTAGACAATCCCAAAGCATCCAGGGCCATGTCCAAAATCTCACCTGTGGACGCATAGAGATAGCAGCCCAGGCCAGGGAACAGCCGGATCGCCAACGGGTTATTGCCCTTCACCAAGTACAGCGTATCATTTGCGTCCAGCACTGTGATGGTGAAAGTGCCGTCCAGGGCCTCAGCCATTTGACACAGACTGTCGGCAGATAGTCTGCCGCATTTCTCAATCAGCTGCACCGCCACATAGCTGTCCGTCTCAATTTTGGCGGCAGGCAGACGCTGGGTACGCCGAAGCTCCATATCGTTGTACAGCACACCGTTATGGGCCAGGGCAAAGGGTTGACTGCCAGCCCTGCCGGGGAATGGGTGGTTATTGTAATTTTTGGAGGCAGCCCCCTGGGTGGTCATACGGGTGTGGCCCATGAGATGCCGGGCCTCCGGGGGAATCCGCCAGCGCATTTTGCTGGCGGGCCTGGGGGCTTTCTGGATCTGTATGGCCCCGTCCCGCACATAGGCCACACCGCTGGCATCAGTGCCCCGAATCTGTGCGGCATTGGCCAACTCCCGAAAGACTGCCCGCCGCTGGGCCGGGGTGAGTTTCCTCCGAAAGTCCAGCACTCCGAAGATGGCGCACATGGTCACACCTCCTCGGCAGCAGTCACAGGATCACTGACATAGAGCCGCCGTTCTTTGAGGTACTGCACCAGCTCCGGAGCCGTACAGCCCGCCGCGAACTCCGTCCAAGTCAAGTCTTGCATTTCCCCGTCAGTCAAATAAAGTGCCACATCACAGATGCGGTCAACCATCTGCAATGTGGCAAGGAGGGTGTTCAGTTTCAGCGTTCCCCGGAACATCCGGAACTCAATGGTGCTGTAATTGGTGAGGTTCACACACTTGTAGCGCTGGTAATGCTCCTTCTTGGCGTTATCCAGTACGGCCTTTGGATCATCCTTCCGGCCATACCGCGCCGCCCACTGTTCCATCTGTGAGCGGGAGCGTCGGCTGAACCGCAGCAGCTCGTTCCAGTGGCTTTCCACGAAGAACAGGATGCGGGCGATCACTTCTTCCTGCACGTCATCAGTCTCTCCAAAAGCGTCCCGGTTGACGTGGACATGGAGGCCGCAGGTACAGGCTTTGTGGCTGGTGTAACCCATGCGCAGGGCCTCGGCCACCACGTCACCCCAGGGCATTTCAGCCATGTGATAAGCCAGGGTCATGGGATGGGTGACAATCTCCATGCCGTTCTCCAAGGAGCCGTCGTGCTTGATGTAGATGTGCTCATGGCCGCTCCTGTTGGCAATGTTCAGCAGCCGGCAGGCCCGGTCATTCCGCTCCCCGGCCCCATCAATTTCCAGCTCTACACCAAAGTAGCGCCCCCCATCCCCATAGAAGATGGGGTCAGGCTTATAGTAGTAATTATGGATTTCCCTGTCCGCGCTCCGCAGCAGATAGCAGTCATG
This sequence comes from Clostridiales bacterium, assembly GCA_014799505.1. GTDB lineage: Bacteria > Bacillota > Clostridia > Oscillospirales > Oscillospiraceae > Enterenecus. The sequence goes on along the minus strand of JAAVHV010000009.1, from coordinate 18,441 downwards.
GCACAGTGGGTCATCGTCATCCGCGGCATCGTCGCTGAGATAGTAGGCGCTGTCCAGCGGGAGCAGCGCACCACAGCGGGCACAACTGGTATAGTGCCGCTCATAGCAGCGCTCACACAGGGCAGTATCCTCGTCCCCGGCGTTATCGTCCCGCCAGATACGCTCCCCGCAGACCCGGCACACGCGGGTTTCCGTATCCAGACAGTGGGGGCAGATTTCCTCGTCCTCAAAGATGGTGCGCTCGTGCATGGGGTAGGTATGCCCGCAGCAGGAGCAGGTAAAGGTTTCTTCGGTCATGGATGTTCCTCCTTCGTCAAATGGTCAATGACCGCACAGAGCAGCGCGGCCACAGCAGCAACAAGGACACTCAGGGCCTTGTCCTGAATGGCCTTTCTCCCGTCCATCATCACCCCAGGCTGCAAACCTCCTGGAGCAGCAGATCGACAAGCTCCAGAATAATTCCACGGATGACCAGCAGCAGCGTTTTCAGCATGATAGTTCCTCCTCACTTTCTTCAGAATGACAGAACACCGGAAACTGTGTCCAGGTTAAAACCATCGGCAGTTTCCGGTGTTCTATTGAAATGATATATGTTTGAAAAGTACAGGAAGGACCAACAAGGTGTTAAATAATCCATAGGAGGGATTTTATCATGAGAAACGAAGCATTCATTGAAAATCTGGAGCAGCGCAAGGAGGAACAGCTTCCCATCGTATTTACCCCAGCTGAGGCCATGGACATTTTGGGAGTGGGGAGGAATACCATATACCGGCTGCTGAACTCGGGGGAGCTGCATGGGGTTCGCGTAGGACACAGCTGGCGGATTTCGAATGCAGCGATTGAAGAATTCCTTATAAGCCAAATTGACTGGCAAAGGGGGTGACTCATCCCCTTCGCCAGTCAACTTAATTTCTGGATGTCGTAGTATAAGAGGAATAGAGTTTCTGGCAGGCATCCCAGTCAATATCTGATGGAAACCCATCTATTTCTGCCAAATATCCATAGTCTGAAATAACTTTCCCCCAGATCTTATAGATGCTGGTTAGCACAGCAATATTCTTGACATAGGGTTTCTCATCGTTGGAGATTACTTCTTCTAATGGTGTCGTTTCGGGAACTGGTCGAGACGTTGATGCACTTATGGCTCCGTTAAGGCTAAACACCTTGCTGAGTGGCTTAATCCTTTCACCTACCTTAGAAGCTTCTATAGGGTCAATGCGTTCAGAGTCTTTGACCTTAGTGGCACAAATTAGGCGAATTAACGTTTGATCCTTGTAAAAGAACCGACTGCTACAGGAAGTAAGCGTATAGGCAGTTAGTAAATAGGGTAAAAGCTGGCGAATGGCGTCTTCCTGCAAGTCAAGCAAATACTCAAGATTCCCAAACTCAGCTTTCCCTAAAATCGTTCCTCTTAGTCGATATTTCTTCTTGTTGCGTTCCTTATAATCATCTACTTTGGAGCAGAGTTGGGAAAATATTCTATTCAACACTTTCAACTGGTTGCGATTATCAATGCCAGATGAGTATATGAATTCATCGTACGCTCTTTCAAATGCGCGTAGAGGAGTTACCCAACCACGACCTTCATCATACTCATACCTTTCTTCGGATAAAGATTCCTCAGAATATGGCACCTCTGTCTCGGGGCCATATTCTGGCTTATAATTTTCGCGTAATTTGATATCAGGGCTACTGAAAAGTTTGGACACTGCTTGCTCGAATGCAGGAGTACACTTATTCCAAAACTGGTGGACTTGCTCCGATATGTGGGGTATTTCACAAGCCCTTCCTTTTGCTGCGGCTGGGTCTTTATACTTCACATTCCCATATAGTCTCTTTTTCATACAATCAGCAATAGCATCAAGTGCTAACTGTTCTTTGCTGCTAAGTTCGGCATCCATAGCATAGTCCTTCCAAGTCTACCCTTTTGAGATTATGGAAAATTTGCCTAAAAACACGCTGCCCCCCAGGATGTAGTCAATCGGCGGGGAATTTAGTACAATGCGTGCAGCGAAAGTCCATAAATTATCACAGAAAGGGTTGATCGAATGTATGGTTAACACTCCATTTGGCCCCTACGATAGTGGGTATTCTGATGAAAGCGAGGTCTTCTTGGAGTATGAATCGCCTTTAATGGTCAAGCTGTCAAAAGCTGTCAAGCTTTATGATCTGCTCTCGGAATTGAATGAGGATGAAGATACAGAATCTTCGCCTTATTCTGATTCGGCAACTGTATCCGAGTCTTCTGCTCCGGTTGCGCAATCTCCGGCTCCAGAGAAAACGCCCAGTGTCCAAGCACGTTTCCTGTCTGACTTAGTGGAGCGGATCGTTGCGGAGGGTAAATTGCTCCTGACCGAAGATGGGAGGGCATTTGCCTATCAAGAGGATGGCGGGTACTACAAGCCCGTCACCAATCTCGAAGCGTATCTGGCAAATATGCTTCCACCTAAAACCACGCGCAGCCTTCTCTCTCGCAATATCCGTGAAATTGCGGAACGGCTATCGTGGGAGACTTCTATTCGGTGTAATCTGGATAGCTACAACAGCAACCCCAAATTAGTGAACTTGCAAAACGGGGTGTTCAATTTGGAAACATCTGAATTGATGGAGCATGACGCCAGTTACCGTTTCACCTATCAGGTTCATGCCTCATACTTGGAGAACCCCTCGGAAATTTCCTGCCCTGCGTTTGAGCAGTTCTGCAAGACCTCTCTGGATGGAACTGCCGCGAAACGAGAGCTCCTACTGGAAATTATCGGGTATATCTGCACAGACACGAACGCTGGGAAATGCGCCCTGTTCTTCAAGGGTCAGCCCAACAGCGGTAAGAGTGTCGTTTCCTCGTTCGCTGCTCGCTTATTCGACAAGGAACTGGTTTCCAACATTCCCCTGCATCAACTGGCAGATCGTTTCTTTCGAGCAGAGTTAGCTGGTAAGAAGCTCAACGTCGCTGGTGAGCTTGCGGGCCGTGCGTTGAGGGATATATCAATCTTCAAGTCCATCACCGGAAATGATCGCATTGCTGGCGAGTTTAAGGGACGTGACCCATTCTACTTTACCCCTCGCTGCAAGCTGCTGTTCTCAGGAAACACCCTGCCGCTCACAACGGAAACGGATGCAACCGCTGCATTCGTCAATCGTATCCGCGTGCTGCTATTTAATAACAGCATCCCGCCAGAGAAGCAGGATAAGCGACTTGCTGACGAGCTGTGGCGCGAGCGGGATTCCATTCTAACGCTGGCGCTCCAGGCAGTGCAGTGGCTGATAAAACGCAACTTTGAGTTCACCCAGCCAGAGGATTCCAAGAAGTTCCTGGGCTCTTTCACACTGCGTGGAAACGTCCTTGGTGGGTTCTTGGCTGAATGCTGCGACCTCGATCCTGCGGCCCGTGTCTTTAATACGGATCTGTATGACGCCTACGTCACCTACTGCAAGCGGAATGGTCTGGAAGCAGTCTCAAAGCAGGTGCTCTATGATTTGCTTTCGGGGGTTCCGGGTGTATATGCCAAGCGCGTCCGGATTGGAACCGAAAACCGCCAAGGCCATATGGGAATCGCGCTTAAGAAGGGAACCCCCAGCTGTGGAACTTTGGAACAGTGGGCATGAATTCATTGAGCCGCAAGGCTTTCAGCCGTTCCAGCAAATTGGAACACATATCATTATCATGAAGGAGCTGTTGTACATGAGGAAATCAACCGAAGCAATCCGTCCGCTGTTCTTAACACCGGAGCAGGCCAGCAAAGTAAGCGGCCTCGGCGTCAATCTGATCCGCCGTCTGATGGACGAGGGGAAGATTGAGTATCTGCCGAACGGTAACCGCAGGCTTACCACCATAAAGGCCCTGCTGGATTATTACCAGCGCGAGAAAGTCGCGGCAAGGTAATTTTAACGCACCCCCGCTCCAATGTCAACCAGTGAGCACCCTATATATCTGCTTGCAAGATATATAGGGTGCTCACCCGAAATTATTGAGGAGGTCGAATCATGGCAATTCAAGAACGAACTGTGAAGAACAAGCGCAACTCCTCCGGTGAACTGACCGGAAGGGCAGGGACTGTGTACGATGTAAACATCAAGTACAAGTCCGATGGCCAGCCTAAGACCTACTCCCGCAAGGGATTCCCCTCAAAGCGTGAGGCCCAGCAGCATGAGGCGGAAATGAAGCTGAAGCTGGCAAGCCCTTCCTACTCCCCGCCGAGAGCGGCCCAGCGCAAACAGACTGTCCAAGAGTACATGACGGACTGGCTGGATCGTCATGGTTCAGCAAATCTCAGGCCCAGCACCAGGGCCAGCTATCAGAGCCACATGAAGAACCACATCTTCCCCTGCATCGGTGACGTATTCCTGGGCCAGCTGTCTCCGTCCATGCTGGATGATATGTACCGCCAGCTTTCCGAAAAGGGTCTATCCCAATCTTCGGTAAAATATGCCCACCGGATCATGGGCGTTGCCTTGGAGCACGCCCGGAAATATCACTACATCGACAGCAACCCCGCCAGGGACACGATCACCAAGTTCGGGAAACAGGGCAAGACCCCAGACCCCTACACCGTGGAGCAGATGCGGAGCCTGCTTGCCAATGTCATGGGGACTTGGTGGGAGCTTGTCGTCGTCCTGGGTGGCTTATACGGGCTGAGAGCAGGGGAAATTCTTGGCCTCCGCTGGCGGAATGTTGACCTGATCCATGGCAGTTTTGCAGTAGTTGAACAGCTGCCCTTCCGACTCCCGCCTGGGACTACTGAGGTTGCAGAGATGGCTCCTGTGAAGTCCAGTGAGCGCGTCCTGCCTATCACGGAAAGCACCCGCCCTTATTTTGAGCGGCACCGCGCACAGCAGGAGGAGCAGAAGCGTCTGATGGCAGCAGCCGGACAGATATACTATGACAATGACCTGGTGATCGCCAAACCCAACGGCATCCCAGACCGGACACAGCATATATCCACCGAGTTCGGGCAGCTGCTTCGCCACCTGGGTATGCCACATATGAGGTTCCACGATACCCGTCACAGCGCAGCGACCAATATGCACCAGCTCACCGGGGACTTCTACACGGTGGGGCAAATCCTGGGCCACAGTTTGAAAGGGATCGGCATCCAGCTCAATCTGTCCACCAATCTGGAAGCTGTTACTGCTCAGTACGTGGACGTACGCTTGGAGCGCAAGCTGGTGGTGTTAGATACATACCATCAGGCTGTGTTGGATGTGGGATGAAAGACCCAAAACCTCGCGTCCATAAACTTCTACCGCAGGTAGAAGTTTATGGACGCGAGGTGCCGCAGCACCGCAGTGCTGCGCAGCCCCTTTGCAGAGCTTATTCAGCAAACCAGCGTTCACAAGTTCCCGCTCATTTCCATAGGTTCATTTGTGGTGCCGGGCACCATTTGGGCACCACGGCGCTCAGAATCCGCATTTATATTCATCTGTAAAATCTGGCTGGGCACCACAAATCCCGGCACCATGGGCACCATTTCTTATTTTTTGACTTCATAATCAGCTCCCACAGCAAAAGGAAACCCCTTGAAACCCAGTGTTTTCAAGGGGTTTATGGCTCAATGTTGCAAAAATGCTTTTTCGGAAAGTATTGCGCCGCAACGGTTTTCGAAAGCAAAATTCCGTACTGCGTACCCTGTGCTCATATTCACAGGTATAGAGTTCACTTTCAGCCAGCCAGAGCAGGTGTGGAATTCTGCCAGACATCCTCCAGCTTCCGAGATTGGAACTCCTTGCCTTCGCTTAGGGTTGCTGTGCGGATATGGTTCAGTTTCCCGCAATCTGGACACTGGCTGGGTTTAGCCGCAGCTTCTAATTCAAAATGGCAATGCTCACAGACGAATACCATGTTCTTCACTCTCCTGTCTGCCAACAGTATACCACTCTGATTGCTGAGGTTCAAGTTGTAGCGCTACTTTCCTCGTTTTGCACAATATGTAGTATACATAACTGCAAACTGAGGGACCATACAGCAGGGAATTCAAGTCCAGCAAGGCTCTTGACCTGTCGTCAAAACCACGAAGCGGCTATTGGCATCTGCATAAAGGTATCAGCTCATGCAGAACGCTCGACTGTTTCGTCTACTAATAAATACGCCAGAAGCATATCTTGCAGTAGGTCGTATCGGTCAACATCCGCTGCCAGCTGTCTTGTGTTGCTGTGGTTGGTGATATATGTGGGGTCGCCCGTCAGGATGTAGCCGATGAGCTGATCCATAGGCCGATAGCCCCACTTCTTCAGGGATTCATATATACGCTCCATAATTGTTCTGCGTTCCGCTTGGCTCATGATATCTCCTCTCCGAATGGGTGATCCACAGATACTCCGTCCTCGATCTCCAAAATATCGTCAATCGAGATGGCGATCCCATCAGAGAGAACCAGCCGCCCCTCCAATGGATCCAGCTTCTTTATCGTGCCCAAGGCGGTAACATAAGACCCGCCGCTCTTTTTGCTGTCCGGCTGGAAGTAGGTGAATGCCGCTTCATTGCCGGTGTCTGTCAAAAGCCGCAGCTTTTCATCCAGCACCGCCTTTTCATCCTCAGTGAGTTCCACCTTTTCTCCGGTGATCCGGGCTGTCTCCTGGATGGCGTCCCCGTAGCCCGTCAGGGCCTGAAACGGGGTAAACTGCGCCGCCCGGTCGATCATAGGCATACGGGGATGCCTGGGCGATGTGGGATGGGTCAGATGGATGATGTCGTCATAGGCTCCCATTACGCTTTATGCCCCCCTATTCTGCCGTTTCGGTCGGCAGCTGTGGCACCGTCCATCAGATTGGTGCCCTTCAGGATAGCGTTCTTGCCGAATTTGCTCTTGATGCCCAGCATGGCCTCCTGGAGCTTCCGCTCCCGGGCCAGTTCTGCCTCTTTGACCTTCTTCTCTGCCTGGACAGCCGCAAAATCGGTGAACAAGTCCAGCTGCTCCATGACGGGTGAAGGGGAGACCGAGCCTTCCTCCATCACCCGATTGGCGGTGAGATACATCCGGCGGATCAGCAGGCTTCTGTCTACGATGCGGTCAAACAGCTCTAAAATCGCCGCAGTGATGCGCTTGGTGGAGGCGGTGTACTCGTCCAGATTGGCGGTGCCATGGGCGTGCTTGGGGATCTGCCGTCCGTAGCGGTCGGTGGTCACCGCGCCCTTGTATTGCTTCCTGCGGCCGGGATCCCGCAGGTTGTCGATATCGTACCCCACAGTGAGGGTGAGCTGATCGGTCACCAGCCGCTGTCCCACCAGATCCAGCGCCAATTGGTCNGCCATCTCCCAAGCCACCATCCGGGCCTTGTCNAAGTCATAGGGACAGGTGAGNACCTGGCCGGANCCTACGCTTTTNGCNTCNGGNTTGTANGCCTTGANNTCCGCCATGGTGACTGGCTCATANCCCCAGGCGTGGTCGATGAGCAGCTCCGCNTTGACNCCGAACATCCGATAGAGCAGTTCTTCATTGTAGTAGTCGGTGGGTTTCCCGATGGAGCAGCGGGCGATATCNCCCATGGTNAACAGCCCCTGCGCTTCCAGCTTTTTGGNGNAGCCCCGGCCCACCCGCCANAAGTCNGTGAGGGGACGGTGCTCCCACAGCAGCTTACGATAACTCANCTCGTCCAGCTCGGCGATGCGCACACCGCTCTTGTCCGGCCTGGTGTGCTTGGCCCAGATATCCATGGCCACCTTTGCCAGGTAGAGGTTGGGGCCGATGCCCGCCGTGGCGGTGATGCCGGTGGTGTCCAGCACGTCCAGCACGATCTTCCGGGCCAGCTCCCTGGGGGTGAGCTTGTAGGTGGGTAGGTAGTTGGTCACATCCATGAGCACCTCGTCGATGCTGTACACGTGGATGTCGCTGGGGGCCACATACTTCAGATACACGTTATATATCTTGGTGCTCCACTCAATATAATGGGCCATTCGTGGCGGAGCCGCCAGGTAGTCCAGTGCCAGTTCGGGGTGCTGTTTCACCTCCGGGTCGTTCCAGGATGAGCCGGTGAACTGCCGTCCCGGCGCTTTCTGCCGTCGCTGGGCGTTCACCTCCGCTACTTTTTGCACCACCTCAAACAGCCGCGCCCGCCCGGAAACACCATAGGCTTTCAGCGAGGGGGAAACTGCCAGACAGATGGTCTTTTCCGTCCGGCTCTTGTCCGCCACCACCAGATTGGTGGTCAAGGGGTCCAGGCCGCGCTCGATGCATTCCACCGAAGCGTAAAAACTCTTGAGATCGCAGGCAATGTAGACCCTGTCCGGCATAAGTTCTCCTCCTCTCTGGCATTGGTGTGAACTGATCTCAGTATACACCATGCAAAATAGTTTGTCCATATGTTCGAGTGCGGAAATGTAATCAAATATTTGTTTCTCACAGTTGGAGGTGCTTCCGTGTCTCCCAAACCTTAATGTTTGGTTGCTTTGGCAACCATACTGGCGACGAAAATGTGAATCTCCATATCGGAATATAGTTACTTGCCATGGACAGACATATGCAGAATTGCCATAATGGAGAGACCTTTTAGAAAATGGAGGCTTCATTATGCAAACATTGTCATCACTAATTGCTAATTATCTTGAAACAGGTCAGCATGAAAAACAACTATCACCAGATACGATAAAGGCTTACCGTATTGACCTAAAGCAGTTTTCGGACTTTACGAAAGATATGTGGGCAGACAAAGATATGTTGGATCAATACATCAAGTACCTCAATCAACATTTCGCTCCGCGTTCTGTCAAACGCAAACTGGCAAGTGTACGCGCATTTTACCATGAGATGGAGATATCGGGAAAACTGGCAGAGAATCCTTTTGACAAACTTCACCTCCGCATCCATTCGCCGCAGCAGCTACCACGGATTATTCCTGAGCAAATCGTACAGTCTCTCTTGCAAAGTGCTTATGATGCCTATGCACCGGGGTGCCGGGAAGTTCTTCGGGATATCATGGTGCTGGAACTCCTGTTCAGTACCGGGCTTCGGGTGTCAGAACTATGTGCGTTGTCACAGGACACCTTCCTGCTGAGCGAGAGTGGATTGCGGCTTTTAGTCAAAGGGAAGGGCCGAAAAGAACGTATACTTCAAATTACAACACCAGAACTGCTTCAAATTACGAAAACATATTGTGATATGTTTTCTAAAGAGATCCAAGAGCAAGGAGCTATTCTATTCAATCGGCGAGGATGTCCTCTTTCACCGCAGTCGGTTCGACGAATTATCAACAGGTATTTGAATCAAATTGATACGTCCAGTCATGTAACTCCCCATATGTTTCGCCATACGTTTGCTACATCACTTTTAGAAGCTGGGATGGATATACGATACATTCAATCTCTTCTGGGACACAGTTCCATCTCTACCACGCAAATCTACACTCATGTAACTACTCGGCAGCAAACCCTGCTGCTGGCTGAAAAGCATCCAAGGGGTAAAATGACGTTCTCTCTCTGATGATAGCCAAAGGCCACCAGATATCTGGTGGCCTTTGGCTATTGATAGATAATAAAGAATTATCCCTTGCTTGCGCCTGTAGCTTTGGGTGATTATAGTGGGGTGATTGGTGTATGGGAAGCTTTTACGATAAAATCGATCGGATTCTGTATTTACAAAAATATTTTGATATTGCAGCTATTCTTTCCACACAAAATTATGGAAAAGACAGGATTGTTGACTACTACAAAAAGTCCCAAAGATTATTTTATCGGACATTTGCATCCAGGCAGGGATTTATGCATGTGGGCCTCAGCGAAAACGGTACCTACAAAAAAGATGCCGGTTACGAACTATATCAATTGCAAATTGTTCAAGAAGCAATCACCAGCACTGCTGCAGCTGATGTGTTAGAAATCGGATGTGGACAGTGTGCAAACCTAAGCATCTTATCATCACAGTTCCCGCAGGTTCAATTTTATGGGATTGATCTTTTCCCAAATAAAAAGAATGTTCATAAAGCAGATAATGTAATAATATGCCAGGATGATTATCATATCATTTCCGCAGTTAAAAACCAGTCTGTTGATACTGTGTTTGCCATTGAGACAACCTGTTACTCTCCCCACAAAGCCAAGTTGTTGGACGCAGTTTATAAAACATTGAAAGGCAATGGTACGTTTCTGCTCTTTGATATCTTTTTAGGTCAGCGTAGAGAGCAATTGGAGCCAATCGATGAATTGTACCTCAATATCATGGAGCGATCATATTATCTGAGTCCGTTGGATCACTATGAGAAATTCATCCAAGAGGCGGAAGCGTGCGGTTTTACGCTCTGTGAAGATAGAAATCTCAGCCCCCTTGCCATGCCGTATTTGATTGAGATTGAACAAAGAATGTACCGATATTTGAAAGCCGGTGGCCCGTTGTTGAAAATTCTGCTGCAGCTGTGCCCAGACGCAGTTTCCCGCAGTATGCCTTCTGGTATTATGATGCGGCTTATGGTGGAAGATGGGTATTTGCAATATAGGCTGATGAGGTTCAGAAAGGATGAAACATGAAAATTCTGTCTAATTTAGAAATCGAGGATCGTTTTCTGCGCGCTTTCGAATGTTCGTGGAATGAAACTCTAGAACAGTATAAGTGCAGCCAAGCTCAATTAAATGGGGGGAGCAGGCTCCGCCCGCTTATGGTATTATGGGGATATCTCGCTACGGTTGATCACCAGGAGTCTGCAGATGTAGAATATATTGCCAAAGTGGCGGTAAGCGTTGAGCTAATTCATAAGGGTACCATTCTGTTGGACGACTGGATTGATCAGGACGAGGCGAGGCATGGTAAAAAAGCATTCCATGTGGAATTTGACCCGTACTACACTGTTATTCTCGCCCTGCATATGGTTAGTGATTCTATGGTGAGATTGAAGACGGTTCTACCCATGGACCCCCAACTTGCAAACAACTACTTTACCTGTGCAGATCTTCTGGCCCAAACCATCTTTTCTATGTCAAAGGGTGCGTTGGAAGAGCTTCGTCTTGAGAACAATATCCTAAACTTGGAGCACATTAAGATGATCGCAAGGCTTGAGACGGCAGAAATTATCGGAAACGCCATGCAACTGGGCTACTATGCCGGTGGTGGTACCGATTTGGCTATCAGTCAGCTGTTTAAGCAACTGGGCGACCAGTTTGGTTACCTGTTCCAGGCCATGAATGATCTGGAAGCATTTTCCGATGCAGAGGCACTGGCTACTCACAAGGGAGCGGCCAACGATGACATTAGTATAAGCAGGAAGAATCTTGGCGTCGCGCTGCTTTACAACATTGCAAGACCCGCAGATCAAAAGTTGATATTGGATAGAGCACCTGAGATTATCTATGATTTGATGCAAAAATATCATATTTTGAACTTTATTCTGAAAAAGACCGAACTGTATTATGATAACATCTTCATTAAGCTCCGGAAAAATGCTGCACTTTCCTCCGAATGGATTGAGGGTTATATTCAATTTATGAACCGGATGAAGCAGAAGGCTTATGGGAAATTAGGTGTTGAATAGGTGAATGCCTTGATACTCCAAAACAGTTGCAATGGATGCCGCAAAATTGATTATAACGCCAACTGTGGAAAAAAATGCGGCTGCTTTTCCGCTATCCGGGTAATTGGGGGTGTTTAGTACGATTGAAATGCAGTAGTTTCTCATAATGATCGACAGCCGCCCAATGTCGTTTACTGGTGATTGCTGCAACTGATTTTCCAATAATATTTCACGAATATAGCAGTGCTTAGTTTTGGCTACTAATTGTTTGATATCGGTCACTTCCTGGTAGTATACGACTGGAAAGGCCAAGACGATTAGGACAAAAATAATGATCCACAGTGCATAGAACAGCACTGCACCAATTTTGACATGGTATACCGGGGAAAAACAGAACATTGCAAAAGCCAGGATATATAGTCCACCAACCATAAAGAACATAAAGTTCATAACTTGTGAAATCTTAGTGATATGGATCAGCCAGGAAAGTTTTGGCGGAAATTCCCTTTGATCTGGTATAATCATGTTTGTGAATTGCGTTTCATTGTGAGCTGCTTTATACAGGTAGATGGCAAACCTGATATACTGTGAATACGCTAACATACTAAAGTAGACCACAACAGTAAAATAGAACAGGCACCAAATAAAGGTTGGGGTGAAGGAAATCCCTCCATATATAATTGATCCGCCGACCCCGAAAATCACAATAATGCATATGGGGAAAACAGCGTAAAAAATTGATGATGCAGTTTCCTCTATATAGAAATATTCCGATTTCTCAAAGGGTTGGAGTCCAGTTACTTCTGTATGCAGAGTGTTCATGCCGGGATAAAAATAAGAGAGTGAAGCATAAGTGATGGTTAAGATCAGTGAAAACAGGATGACATAAAACTTAAAATTAGGAAAGTTCCATATAGAGTTCAGGATGAATCCAATAAATAACGCGGCGGCCCAAACAAAGATTTTCACCATTTCTGTTTGAGGCCGCCTCTTCTCATCAAAAATCTTTGATGGCTCTATCAAAAAAGGAAACCGTTTCTTTATAAGGTTGAGAGTTTTGTGCTTTATAGAAAGTTTTTGACGTGTTTGGGGAACTTGTTTTACAGGCGCTTTTAATGTGTCCTTTTTACGGTCCTCTCTTGCTGGAAGTGCATCGTGATTTGTGCTATTGCTTGTGTTTTTGCTTTTGCTCTGCGCGGCACCCGTTCGTTTTCTACGTCTTTTTTTGCCCATACACCAATCACCCCACTATAATCACCCAAAGCTACAGGCGCAAGCAAGGGATAATTCTTTATTATCTATCGATAATAGTTTGCATTATCCGGCGAAAAATGTTAGCCTCTAATAGACAGTTGCTAGCGTCGTATAGTATGTAGGTATATATCTGTAAATCATCCATTAATCCACTCAGCTGGAACCAATTTCTGATTTGTGTCACGCCATCTCTCAACTAAGTGTACTCCTTCTACTTCTCCCCAAACATCTTCGTCTGCATGTTCCACAACGATAATTTGAACTTTTGATCCCATATCCTGCAAGGCTTTTGACATAGCTTCAAACACCTTACGGACTGCTAATTTGTCTTCATCGGATACAATATTTAAACGCCTATCATCTTTCGTCTCTTGGCGCAGACCAAGTTGAGGAAAATAGACCTGACTTGGTTGGTCAAAAATCACGAAATTGGGCACAGATACTGTTGCCCTATTCTGGAAGAAGCACTGAAATGATAGAACTGTAGCCACATGGTAGGCAAGCCAGTTTGAGGCGCTACCAATCTCCCAAAGATAGTCTTCTCTGCCAGTTTTATTTTTAATTCTGACGGTTAAGTCTTTAATTATGAAGTCTACAGGATCATCTGGGTGTTCTGTATCCAAGTAAGGAACAATGTCTCCCATTTTTTGGCTAATAAATCTTAACGCTGCCTCTTGCTTTTTCCGCAGTTCATTCTCATTGACTTTATCCGACAATTCTTCTATACGAGCATTGACTTGGCTTAATTGAAATTCCAGTTGCTCGTCTTTGCCTAGGCGTCTGTATGTTTCGATAGACGCTTCAAGTCTGCCAAGGAATCGCGATACGGCAGATCGGGTATATTTCTGGTCGGAAGATTTTACATACAAGTTGTCTTCTTCTTGAATTCTTCGTTGAATTGCCTTGAGCTTTTCTGCTTCTCGACTGATCTCTGTTTCTACGGATGCCAATTCCCGCTCAAATGCGGCTGGTATAGTTTTCATGTTTCCAGACGATTGCTCGATTGCCGCAATCGCATTACACAGCTTGTCCAACACTTCAGCCGGACTATCATCGCCCGATTGACCTAATGGTGGCATCTTGTCCGGATCTACCATGGATCTGAGCCAGGAGGAGATTTCAAGGCGCTGTAACTGAATCTGTAGCGCATGATCATATTTAGACATGGAATTTTTAAGCATGGACATTTCATTCTGCCGTCTTTGCAAAGCAAACATGCGGGAAGAAATCTGCTGTTCTTCGTTCCTCAATTTAGTCAATTCTGCAGAAAATCCTTGAATCTGCGCATCTTGAATCAAGGTATCATTGTCTGATTTATTCACAATCAATCCGAGTTGATCGACCTGTTCTTCAAATGTACTATTCTCCGATGGCATATACTGGGTCAGTCCCAGCTCTTTTGCATGGGAAAGCCAGCCGAAAACTTCCTGCTTCCACATCTCAGAAACGTCCTTAATCGTATCAATGTCCCGTTGCAATCTATCCCGCTTTTTCTTAAGGCGGTCTAATTCCTGCCGCGCAGCCAAAACCTCAGGGGTGACCGCTCCCAATACATACGGAAAGATATTGATCAATCTTTGGCGATGTTCAGTGGCGTCTGTCTTATAAAACAGAACGTCCGCATTTGCAATAATATTCTGCGGCTGAAAAAGAAACGCCATGAAGTCCCGATAAGACGGCCTCGCTGCAAAGCTGATACCCGCTGGGTCCATGTCTAGAAAGGACATAGAAAACAGTTCATTGAGAGTATTTTTGACTGCATCTGCGGTGGTATTTGCTTCAATATGCTGGGGGATATCAATAATGTCATTTCGCGTTATATACATCTCGCCTGTACTTACCTGAGTACCAGGCTCTCTGCGGCACAGAAGAAGTTGTCCATCTTCTAAATTAAACAGAACACCAAACCACTCACAGGAATTGCGGATAACATCAACTGGAATCTGGCATTTATTGGAACACAAGCAGTAGTCAATAATTGGAATGATAGCGGATTTTCCGGTTCTTGAAGCCCCTGTAATGATGTTAATTTTCCCATCGGCAAAGGGAAGCCGCCGATAGGAAAACTCATCCCGCTTAGGCCACAAGATGATAGAGTCAATTGAAAATTTCATATCAGAACCTCACCTTTAGCAGATTGCATATTTCCAAAAGACTGAGTTCTGCACACCATCCTCCCATTTTTTCCGAAACACTAAGTAACCTTCTTGTAGGGCTGGACAGTCCAGAACAGTTCGTTTGTCTAAGTGGGAAAACATATGCCGTATCAAAATCCATGGAATAGAGATTTGCAGCCATCCCGATATTGAAGGATTGCAGAGTCAATTCCCGCATAGAGATTGCAGCATTATTGACAGAGAGCAGCTGATCATTCGAAAAACCTTTGAACAGCTTCTCTGACACTTTGCTGAATCCGCTCGCCTGCTGGGTACTTCTGATCACTATGCACAGATCTTCACGGAACACAATTGGTAGGACAACGAACAGCAGAGGGAAAGGAACAGACTTGCAATCACGCTTATAATGCCCACAAACAAATCTCCATAGGATAGCAGCACCGATCGCTGGATTCTGGACATTGGAGATTTCGCGGTCAAACTGCTTCACTATCATCTTTCGCCTCCCTTAATAGCTGAACATAATTCGGATGCCAACCAATTGTGGGGTGAGATTTGGGCTCATTGGAAAGAGAATATAGACACCCGGGTCCAAAAAACGGAGGAACTTCGCAACCTTGTAGACGCATAGGCAGTACTTCACTGATACAAGTACTATAAGTCAGTTCCCCCACACTTATAGCATCACCACCAGGTATATTCTTCGCAATTCTCTTTTGCGCTTTCCATAACCGAATTAAGCCATCATTGTAGTCGCGCATGCTATCTTGTGTAATGAGACCTCTATTTGCCCATTCAATTTTTTCCGTACGTGACCTGAGAAAATCGCCAGCAGCTTCAAATAAATCGGTGTAGTCCAGGCCGATAAACTCAAGCTGCCGTATATAGGTGGATCTGCCTTGAATCTCTTTGAGTTTTTCACTATCTTCTGGCAGAGCGGAGACAGCAGATAATATGTGATTGCAATCGTACTTTCGAGTCTGCGCTCTCAACTCATCTAAGTATTCAGACACTAATAAATAGGCCGGCATATTCTTCTTAATCTGATTGTGAATCTCTTCGTCAACCCAACCAAGCATATGCAGGAATAGCTCATTCGTGTATTCTACTGGGATAGACTGGGCATTAAAGCGTTTTCTTAATTTCTCATCATAATCACCTGAATGCAATTCTACTGTAAACCGTTTAATTACATCTAAAACAGCCAACTCGTTTTCCTGTGAGAAACAATACTTGATATACGGTTTCAAAGAATCTGAAACCTCTTTGGGTGTTTTGGGGTCACCGCAAATTTCCAACTTTGCGGCCTTTAAGGCTGCTTTAGCCTGTTGGATATCCGCGGCGTTATGAAACATCTGAGCAATTGTACCCGTATTCAACTTTTTGGCCGCCACAATAACAAACTTGAGCGTCAGTTCCTTCCCTTTGAAAGAACCGGAAGATATATACATGCTCCAATTGTAGATCGTTTTCCAAAACGCAATAGATCTGTTTGCTAGCGGGTTATTTCCAGAGAGGACACTCTTTATCTGCTCGGCAACAACAAAGTTCCCATACTCGGTGGCAACATCATCGTATGCTTCTACACTCACAATACGATTAGTGTCAAAGGATATCAAATCAAACAGAGCATGACGCGTCTGGAGCAAATATCCCTCTAACTTGTCCGGAACATGTGTGCGGTCTTTCATGACAAATATCCTC
Source organism: Clostridiales bacterium (assembly GCA_014799505.1). Lineage (GTDB taxonomy): Bacteria > Bacillota > Clostridia > Oscillospirales > Oscillospiraceae > Enterenecus. Next base: position 1,936 of record JAAVHV010000009.1, on the reverse strand, counting down.
TCACAAATACCTCTCGTTTATTTGGTGGCATTAGGTCTGGGTTTTTCTGTTTTAGTAAAACTCTTATGACTATATCGCATATTTATTTTATATCCAGCATCTATTAAGAGATGTTTACATATTGTCGTTCATTTTAGTATAGCATAATCCATTTGGAATTTCTACAACCTGTGAGAAATTTTTACCAAGAAAATTCAAAAACCGACAAGGGGCATTGTTGTCCGCTATCCAGGATCGAGTAAACACCGTCGTTCTCTAAAGCACGAAACCTCTTTGGCAGTGCTTTTCCCTAAATGTGTTAAAAATGCGTTAATCACAGGATCAGCCACACTTCCTTGGCAATAGAATTACCCTGATCATCGGCGTTAGGGCCAATGGTCAGGGTAAAAATCTTGATCCATTAAGGCTTTTCATAGTGAGGCTCTGGTTTGTAGGGCTCCTTTTGGTACTTTATACGCTTCTCAGTTCTGGGCGATCTTTCAGCCTCTGGGCCATCATCGGTTTCCTCATAAAAAACGGGATCGCTACAGACTGCATCCAACAGAATTTTCTCCAGATGCTCAAATTCGGAGTACTGGCCTAGACAAGCCATAACGAAGGAGTCCCGCACATATCCTGCGCTGACAGCAAGCAGTTCGTGATCCATATAAAATCCATGGTGCTCTACAAATAAGGACATCATCATCACTATGCTGCGTGTATTCCCCTCCCGGAACGGGTGGACCTGCCAGATAGGAGGAAAATATCTCGCCAAGGCAAAAACGAATTTTTCTCTCGAAAAATTGCCCCAAGGTTGGGATAATAGTTTGTCAAAGGCACTGTACAGATCAGCTGGGATATTATCATCATTGCTATACCATACGCTTCGACCAGCCAAAAGCCGCTCTCGCTTTTCGATGTTAATCGTGCGAATTTTCCCGGCCCACTCATAGACCTCACTAAAAAGGCGGCGGTGAATCTCACACAGTCCTGCTGGAGAAAAATCCTGAAATCCGCTTTCGTAGAGAAGCATCATGTTCGCGCGAGACATTCCAGCCTCTACAGCGTCCAGCAGATCGCTGTCCTTGATGCCCAGCTTATTTTTCAAAACAGGCACATCATCGTACAAGTAAATATCAGGCACCCTGGGGCACCCCCGATGCCAGCTTGCGGTAATAGTCCAACAGGGCAGTTTTCATCTCAGTACCTGTAATCTCGCCCGCAACCCAGCGATCTGAAAGACTGCGGACATAATCGGACACAGGGACACCCTCAATGGCATTGATAGCGTCAGCGACCTTAACTGCCGCCAGCCTGCGATTCTTGAGTTGCTGATTCATAGGCTCACATCCTCTGACTCTATTATACCACGTAGTACGTAATTGGTCGAGGGGAAATTTTTCACGACGTGTTGGAACAGCGGGTCAAGCAGGGGGATGAACTACTCCTGTGAGCTCCATACCGCGAAACTACTTCGCGGTTGCTATCACATGATCCATCAGAGTTTCAGCGAACAAATTCAGCCAAGCTTGCATCTCCGATGGCTCCAATTTATCACGCTCCGTCCGTGCCCAGTCAGCGCCAGCCGCTTCGCGCAGCTTTTGAGCCGTCAAACGGGCACTCCGAAAATAACCTGCTACCGCCAGCTCCTGGATTAACTCGCCAACCCAGGCTAGGAAAAATGCACCACCCTCCATATCCAAACAGGCTTCTGCTGTCTCGGATGCACTATCTATCAGCGTCCCATATTGCTCAAAATTGTTCTCCATTTTTAACTTCTCCTTTATCCGAAAACTGTGACCTTCGGGTTTCTCTAACCCGAAGAAAAATCGCAAAAATTTTTGTGATTATCGTGATAAGTCAACAAGTCCCAAGATATAGTGGTGGATAATGGGACAGCAAAAATGATAGCATAGCCGTACCAAAAGAAGGGTGGCGGCGAAGATGAGCCAGCAAA
>JAAVHV010000008.1 GCA_014799505.1 Clostridiales bacterium | reverse complement strand
TGACCATCAGCCACCTGCGCTTCGGTGACAAGCCCATTAAGTCCCCCTACTACATCAACAAGGCCGACTTCGTGGCCTGCCACGTGCCCGCCTACATCGTGAAGGGCTTCCCCATGGTCCGGGACGTGAAGGACGGCGGCACCTTCCTCATCAACTGCCAGTGGAACGATGAGGAGCTGGATAAGCACATGCCCGCCGTGGCCAAGCGCTACATTGCTGAGCACAACATCCAGGTCTACACCATCAACGCCATCGACCTGGCCATTGAGATCGGCATGGGCAAGCGCACCAACACCATCCTCCAGTCCGCCTTCTTCAAGCTGGCCAAGGTCATGCCCGAGGAAGAGGCCATCGGCTACATGAAGGACGCCGCCACCCACTCCTACCTGAAGAAGGGCCAGGACATCGTGGACATGAACCACAAGGCCATCGACATCGGCGCCACCGCCTTCAAGAAATTCGAGGTCCCCGCATCCTGGGCCACCGCCGAGGACAAGGCCGGCGACGCCAACCTGGAAGGCCGCGCCGAGCTGGTCAACCAGGTGAAGGACGTCATGGAGCCCGTGAACCGCATGGACGGCGACAGCCTGCCCGTGTCCGCCTTCTCCAACTACGTGGACGGCACCTTCCAGCAGGGCGCCGCCGCCTATGAGAAGCGCGGCGTGGCCGTCAGCGTTCCCGCCTGGAACCCCGACACCTGCGTGCAGTGCAATATGTGCGCCTACGTCTGCCCCCACGCCACCATCCGTCCCTTCGCGCTCACCGAGGAGGAGGCCAAGGCCGCTCCCGAGTGCGCCCAGATCGTGGACGTCAAGGCCGGCAAGGGCAAGGGCGTGTACAAGTACTCCCTGGCCGTGTCCGCCATGGACTGCATGGGCTGCTCCGTCTGTGTGGGCGTCTGCCCGACCAAGAGCCTGAGCATGGTGCCCCTGGAGAAGGAAGCCGGCCGTCAGCCCGCTTTCGACTATATGGTCGCCAAGGTCGCCCCCAAGGCCGACATGGAAGGCACCGCTTCCGTCAAGGACAGCCAGTTCAAGCAGCCCCTGCTGGAGTTCTCCGGCTCCTGCGCCGGCTGTGCCGAGACCGCTTATGCCCGCCTGGTCACCCAGGTGTGCGGCGAGCGTATGTATGTTTCCAACGCCACCGGCTGCTCCTCCATCTGGGGCGGTCCGGCCGCTACCTCCCCCTACACCGTCAACAAGGACGGCAAGGGCGTGGCGTGGGCCAACTCCCTGTTCGAGGACAACGCCGAGCACGGCCTGGGCATCCACCTGGGCCAGAAGGCCATCCGCAACGCGCTGGCTGAAAAGACCCGCGCTCTGATCGCCGTTGAGTGGGCTTACGCGCCTCTGAAGGAAGCCGCTCAGAAGTGGCTGGACACCATGGACGACGGCGAGGCCAACCAGGAGGCCACCAAGGCATATATCGCCGCCCTGGAAGAGGGCCTGTGCACCGCAGACGAGCTGCTTGCCAACCCCAAAGAGGAGATCCAGGCCTATGGCAAGAAGCTGAAGGACGCCGGCAAGGAGTACTGCGACTGCGACGCCTGCAAGCTGATCCAGGAGATCCTGTCCCAGAAGGACTACCTGAACAAGAAGTCCGTGTGGATCTTCGGCGGCGACGGCTGGGCCTACGACATCGGTTACGGCGGACTGGATCACGTGCTGGCCTCCGGTGAGGACATCAACATCTTCGTGTTTGACACCGAGGTGTACTCCAACACCGGCGGACAGGCGTCCAAGTCCTCCAACATCGGCCAGGTGGCGCAGTTTGCCGCGGCCGGCAAGAGCATCAGCAAGAAGTCCCTGGCTGAGATCGTCATGCAGTACGGTTACGTGTACGTGGCCCAGGTGGCCATGGGCGCCAACCCGAACCAGACCCTCCAGGCCATCCGCGAGGCCGAGGCTTATCACGGCCCGTCCCTGGTCATCGGCTACAGCCCCTGTGAGATGCACTCCATCAAGGGCGGCATGGCCAACTGCCAGAGCGAGATGAAGAAGGCCGTGGCCTGCGGCTACTGGAACCTGTTCCGGTACAACCCCGCCAACAAGGCCGAGGGCAAGAACCCGTTCACTCTGGACTCCAAGGCCCCCGCTGGCGGCTATCAGGAGTTCCTGCTCAACGAGGCCCGTTACTCCTCCTTGACCCGTTCCTTCCCGGAGCGCGCCGACAAGCTGTTCAAGGAGAACGAGGCGGCCGCCATGGCCCGCTGGGAGCACCTCCAGAAGCTCATCGAGCTGTACGCCTAAGCGGCAGTCCACAGCATACGAACAGCCTCCCTCGAAAGAGGGGGGCTGTTTTTATGCTTTATTTTTTGTTGCGCACAAATACCTGGGTGCCCTGATAATTGGCGTTGTGGCGCTCGTCGATCTCAAAGCCGTCCAGGGCGGCGATAAACCGGGACAGCTTGGTGTAGCCATAGTTGCGGGAATCGAAGTCGGGCTGCTTCTTGATGAGCAGGGTGCCCAGGTCGCCCAGGTAGGCGTAGCCGTCCTCGTCCGCAAGATCCTCCACCGACTGGGCAATCAGCTCCTTGACGGACAGTGTGGCGGTCTCCGCCGGGGGCTGGGACTTCTTTTTCGCGGTCTTGCCGGAGGGTGCGGGAGCTGCCTGCTCGGCGGCCTTCAGCGACTCGATGTATACGAACTTGTCGCAGGCCACGATGAAGGGTTTGGGCGTCTTTTTCTCCCCCATGCCGAACACCTTCATCCCCGCCTCCCGCAGCCGGGTGGCCAGACGGGTGAAGTCGCTGTCGCTGCTCACCAGCACGAACCCGTCGCAGTTGCCGGAATACAGGATATCCATGGCGTCGATGATCATGGCGGAGTCGGTGGCGTTTTTGCCGGTGGTGTAGCTGTACTGCTGGAAGGGGGTGATGGCGTGCTCCAGCAGCAGGGGCTTCCAGCTGCCCATGTTGGGGGCGGTCCAGTCGCCGTAGATGCGCTTGATGGTGGCCGCGCCGTACACCGCCACCTCCGCCATGATCTCCCGCAGAGCGGTGCGGGGGGCGTTGTCCGCGTCGATGAGGACGGCTAAGCGCAGTTCATTTTCCATGATGGTTCTCCTTTTTGCTTCGTTGCGTGATTGGCAAATCTAGTATATCATATACGGAGAGGAAAGGCCAGAACAAAAAATTTTCTCCCCGGTGCAACGATTTAAGGGCCTGGGGCGTGTTATAGGCAGAGGGGAGGGAAAGCAGTGACCTACTCCAACCGGTTGGAAGAATTGGTGACCAAACATGAGAATACGCTGTTCCGGGCGGCGCTGGCCATTTTAGGTGACGCCCAGGAGGCGGAGGACGCGGTGCAGGACACCTTCCTGCGCTATCTGGAAAAGCGCCCCGAACTCCGGGACAGCGACCACGAGAAGGCGTGGCTGCTAAAGGTGGCGGCCAACCGCTGCAAGAGCGTCCTGCGGCAGCGACGCCGCCACCCGGCGGTGGAGCTGCTGGACGTGTATCCCGCCCCGGACAGGTCCTGCCGGGAGCTGATGGAGGCCATCCTGGCCCTGCCCGCCAACCAGCGGGCGGCGGTACATCTGCACTACTACGAGGGCTATACCTCGGAGGAGATCGGGGCCATCCTGGGCCAGCGGCCCGGGACGGTGCGCTCCCACCTCAGCCGTGCCCGGGACGCTCTGCGGCGGTATCTAACTGACGGCGAAGAAGGAGAATCATAACATGAAAAAATACAGGGAGTATATGGACAGCGTGAGGGCGTCCGACACCCTCCACCAGCGGCTGCTGGGGCTGGAGACCTCCGGAAAGCGGCCGGTGACCTGGAAGAAATACGGCGCTATGGCGGCGGCGCTGGCCCTGGTGCTGGGCCTGGGGGCTTGGTGGCTGGGCCGGGAGGAAGTTTATGATCCCCGCCTCGTGGATTACGCCCCAGTCGCTCCGGAGATCGCCGACGAGCCCGTGCCCGACATTGCCCTGGTGGAGCCCAGCGACGTGACGGAGCCGGGGGAAAAGACCATCGGCGGGTACGAGGTGATCTCCGGCAGCGGGGAAAACGCCATGACGACTTACTATATCCTGCCCTATATCGACTACGGCAGGACGGACGGCGCTAAGGGGGCCAGCGCCTCGCTGGATTGGGATATCCCCCGGGGGGCTGTCCGGCGGGATCTGACCTGGGATGAAATCATTACCCTGATGGGCGGCGAGGACGCGGTGAACACCCACCTGGATTGGGGCGAATACCAGTTGACCGGCTGGGCGGCGTGGAATGAGGACGGCTCCTTCTGGGGGGCGTATATCAACGGCTTCCTGCCGAACTACAACGGCCCGACCAGTCAGTTCGAGTTCGCCGTGACGGCGGGGGAGCTGCCCCCCACCTGCATCGGTTATCCCAGTAGCGTGACCCAGGAGATCCGGGGCCTCACCGTCACCGCCGACGGATATGACTCCGTGGTCGTGGACGCCAGCACCCGCCGGGTGAGCTTCATGAAGGACGGTTACGGCTACCGCTTTGACATCAATGGAACCGTCCGCGCCCAGACGGAGGAGCGGGTCAGCCGTCTGGTGTGCCACGTGGCGGACAGGGGGCTGGGACTGTATTCGGTGGACGGGACCGCCGATGTGTGCCAGCCGGAGGACGGGACTTATGTCTGTACCTACTGCGGACACGTTTTCCCCACCGGTACCGCTCACAACCACGCCTTCATCGGCGCGGATGCCACCTATACCTGTGACCTCTGTGGGAACACATTCCCGGTGGGTACCCCCCACACCCACCCCTACGACCCCGATATGTGCGCCGGCTATCCCGTGCCGGATCCGGGGGACGGCGTGACGCCGGATATGAGCGCGCCGCCCAAGCTGAACGTCGTGTGCGGGGACGACAGCCTGACCGGCGGCAGCGGCAATTATACGTGGAAGGTGGATCTGGGGAACGGCCTGACCAGCGGCACGAATGCCTGCGGCCTCCATCCCCTGGACTTCCGGGAGGCCCCCAGCCTGACCACGGCGGAGGGGAGGGCAAAGCTGAGCTTTGCCGGATCGCCCGACCGGGTGAGCGTGGTCTGCTGGCCGGACAGCGAATGGGGCAACACCTCCGCCGCCAGCCAGGAGTGTTTGGTCGCCCGAAGTTCACTGACGCTGGACTATGAGATAGCCTTGAACCAGGGCGGCTGGATCTACGAGGTGTCGGCGTCGTGGGATGGTTACGGTACCGCCAGCTATGTGTTCTATATCACAAAAAATTGACGCGGGTTTGGACAGCCCCGGCTTTGCCGGGGCTGTCTTTTGTCTTGCGCCGCCGCCCCCCGTCTGTTATAATATCCCTGAATATCGGACTTTTATTTTGCTAGGATATCAGACGAAAGGAGGCGGCGGCCATGGCAAAAAGCGCCAACTATAAACGAAAGCTCCCCATTCTGGCCAAGCTCCTGCTGGAGCGCAGCGACGAGGAGCACCCCATCTCCCGGCAGGAGATGCAGGAGGAGCTGGAGCGGTGGGGGCTGAGCGCGGAGCGCAAGAGCATTTACGACGACATGGAGCAGCTTCGTGAGCTGGGCCTGGACGTGCAGAGCCGCCGGGGCAAGGGGGGCGGCTGGTTCATCGGGGAGCGGGATTTCCAGCTGGCGGAGCTGAAGCTGCTGGTGGACGCGGTGCAGTCCAGCCGTTTTTTGACCAAGAGGAAGAGCGACGCCCTCATCCACAAGCTTGAGGGGCTGACCAGCGTCCACCAGGCCCGCCAGCTCCAGCGGCAGGTGTACGTGGACCGGCGGGTCAAGACCATGAACGAGAGCATCTATTACAATGTGGACAAGCTCCAGGGGGCCATTGCCAGCAACAAGGTGGTGACCTTCCGCTACTTTGAGTACAACGCCCAGCGTGAGCGGGTGTTCCGCCGGGAGGGGGCGCGGTACAAGCTCACCCCTTACGGCCTGATCTGGGACAGCGAGAACTACTACCTGGCCGGGTGGGACGAGCTTCGGAAAGAGGTGCGCCACTACCGGGTGGACAAGATGGCGGACATCACCGTCACCGGCATGAAGGGCCATTCCCAGGGGGACTGGACGGCGGAAGGCTATACCCGGAAGCACTTCGGGATGTACTCCGGGACGCCCTGCCGGCTGCGGCTGCGGTGCGAGAACCGGCTGGCCGGGGTGCTCATCGACCGCTTCGGGCTGGAGGTGGCCCTGATCCCAGACGGGGAGGAGCATTTCACCGCGTCGGTGGATCTGGTGGTCAGCCCGCCGCTGTGGGGCTGGCTGTTCGGCCTGGGGCCGGGGGTGGAGGTGCTGGGCCCGGACTGGGCGGTGGATGAGTTCGCCGTGCGGCTGGAGCAGGCGGCGGCGCTGTACCGAAACCGGCCGCCTCGGGAGGAGCAGGCGGAAGAGAGCGGGTCGGAAGAAACGCCCCGGGAGGGAGCGGCGCAGGAATAAGCCGGCCGAAAAGTGGGGAGACTTTCCAAAAACGGGGACGTGACCACCCCGAATTGGAGGGGATCCCATGGATCGAAGGAAGCTGGGACGGGAATTTTACGAGCTGGGCCTGCGGCTGGGCGGACTGGGCACAGTGGCCATCGGCAGCGGCGGCGGGGAGCTGGCAAGGGCGCTGGCCCGGGCGGCGGGCTGCGGCGTGGCCCTGGCCGGGGGTGAGGCGAAATTCCACGACGGCGGCTGCGCCGCCTGCGGGGCGTGGCTGGCGGAGTACTATGGATTCCCCGCCTCCCTGTTCATCCGGCAGGAAGGGGAGCAGGTGGAGCTGTTCCTCATGGACGGGCAGGGCAAGCGCCTGACCCCCGTGGAGACGGATGGGGCGGCCAAACCCTGCACGGGGGAGTGGGATCTTCTGGTCGGGGCGGACTGCGCCTGGGCGGCCCACCGAGCGGGAAAGTACCAAGGAGAACTGGGGACGGTGTGTGCCCGCGGCCCCGCGGCCCTCACCCTGGCGCTGGAGCGGATGGGATACGAGGTGGCGGACCGCCCTGTTCCCGGCGCGGCTGTGTTCCAGGCCGACCGGGAGGGCTTCTCCCTCCAGGTGGAGGAGGGGGATGGGACATTTGCCCTTGAAGGGGAGGACGCCCTGGCCGGGCTGGCGGGCTATGTCCGGCGGCCCCAAGCGGTGCCCGCATTCCGCCCAAACAATGGGGCGGGGCAGGAAACGCCGCTGTGAGTGGTTCTGCGGCTGCGCCAATTTCGCCGGGATATCTTGAATCGGGCCGCGGCCTGTGCTAGAATGGAGGCCATGGCCGGAGACAGATCAAGAATGGACGGGGGAAACGACGATGAAAACTGTGCTGATTACCGGGGGGACCGTGTTTGCCAGCCGCTATGCGGCGGAATACTATGTCAAAAAGGGATATGACGTATTTGTGCTGAATCGGAACAGCAGAGCGCAGCCGGAGGGCGTCACGCTGATCGAGGCGGACAGGCATGACCTGGGCGACCAGCTGCGCCAATACCATTTTGACGTGATTTTCGACATCACAGCCTACACTGCGGCCGACGTCAACGGACTGCTGGACGCGGTGGGAGGCTTTGACGACTATATATTGATCAGCTCCAGCGCCGTATACCCGGAGTACTGCCCCCAGCCCTTCCGTGAGGACACGGAGCTGGGCGCGAACCAGATCTGGGGGATTTACGGGACCAACAAAATCGAGGCGGAGCGGGCCCTGATGGAACGGGCCCCCAACGCCTACATCCTCCGCCCGCCGTACCTGTATGGGCCGATGAATAACCTATACCGAGAGGCATTTGCATTTGAGTGCGCGCTGAAGGACAGGAAATTTTACTTACCCCGGGACGGGGGGATGAGGCTCCAGTTTTTCTATGTGGACGATCTGTGCCGGTTTATGGACATCATACTGGAGCAAAAGCCGGCCCGGCACATATTCAATGTGGGGAATCGGGAGACGGTGTCTGTCCGCGACTGGGTGGCCCTGTGCTATCAGGCGGCGGGAAAGAGCGCCGAGTTTGTCCTGGTGGACAGCGGCGTGGAGCAGAGGAACTATTTCAGCTTTTATGACTACGAGTACTGCCTGGACGTGGCGGCCCAGGAGAGGCTTATGCCGGATACAAAGCCGCTGGACGAGGGGCTGCGGGAATCCTTCGCGTGGTATCTGGCCCACCCCGGAGAGGTAAACGGGAAGCCCTATCTCCAGTACATCGACGCCCATTTGGCCTGACCGCGGGCCACCCGTGAGAAAGGAGCGCTATGGAACCAACCAAACCAAAGCAGAGCCTGTGGACCCGGGACTTCACCATCATCACCCTGGGCAGCGTGGTGTCCATGATCGGCAACGCCCTGTCCGGCTTTGCGCTGAGTATCATGGTGCTGGACTACACCGGCTCCACCTTCCTCTATTCCCTATTCATCGTGTGCTACCAGCTGCCCATGCTGGTGTGCCCCATCCTGGCGGGGCCGTACTTAGACCGTATGAGCCGGAAAAAGGTGATCTACCGGCTGGATTTCCTGTCTGCCGGGATCTATTTCGGCCTGTTCCTGCTGCTGCGGAATGGATGGTTCAGCTATCCTCTGCTGCTGGGCATGTGCGCGCTGGTGGGGGCCATCAATTCGGTGTACATGGTGGCCTACGACAGCTTTTATCCCAACCTCATCACCGAGGGGAATTATTCCAGAGCATACTCCATTTCCAGTATGCTCTGGCCGCTGGCGGCCATGTCCACCCCCCTGGCCGCCCTGGTCTATGAACAGGTCGGCAGCGCACCCCTGTTTGCCTTCAACGCCCTGTGCTTCCTCACCGCCGCCTGCTTTGAGCGCACCATCCGCTATCAGGAGACCCACATGGATAAGGCTGCCCCGGCGGACGGCATGGGGGCGGCAAAGCGGTTCGGCCGGGATCTGAAGGAGGGGCTGGACTACATCAGGGGGGAGCGGGGCCTGCTGGTCATCACGCTGTACTTCATGGTGTCCGGCATCTCGGGAAATGGGGGGAACAGCCTCCATCTGCCCTTTTTCCGCAGCAATGCCGCCCTCTTTGCCGCGTGGCCCTTGGCGGCGGTGACGCTGTACACCATCGTGTCCAACTTTGCGGTAGCAGGGCGGTTTTTGGGCGGGCTGATCCACTATAAGGTCAAATTTCCCACGGAGAAAAAGTTTACCATTGCCATCGTGGTATATCTGGTGGTGGATGTGCTGGAGGGGACTGTGCTGTATATGCCCATACCCGCCATGGCCGCCGCCTTTTTCTTCTACGGCCTGCTGGGCATGACCTCCTACAACATCCGCATTGCCGCCACCCAGTCCTACATCCCGGACACCAAGCGGGCCCGGTTCAACGGCACCTTCCAGATGCTCACCTCCCTGGGGGGCGTCACCGGCACCCTGCTGGCGGGCAGCCTGGCCGAGATCATGCCCGAGCGGCGGGTGTGCCTGCTGCTCAGCGGCATGACCTTCTTCGCGGTGTGGCTGTTCATGTTCCGGGGGAGGAAGGCGGTAGCCGCCATCTACAACCGGGAGGTGTGAGGGTGGCAGTTGACAGCCCGCGCACATTTTGCTATAATGAATTCGTGAGCGCAATTGGTTTTCCCGCCCGAAGGGCGGAAAAACCAAAGCATTCAGAAAAAACCGAAAAGGGTGAAAAGATGCGCAAGTAAGTCGAACTTCAAGCTGTGAACACTGAGTGAAGGCCCATTTTTGGATGGGTCTATGCTTTCATGGCGCGAAGGGCGGCTTGCTTGACCGGGGACGTATTGTCACGCCCCTGCCTTTTCGTCATGTGATCCGTCTTTCTGTCATGAAAGACGGATTTTTTGTATGCAAAGGAGCGGATGCGTATGTTACAGGTGAAGAACCTCACCGTCACCCATAAAAAAGACCTGACCACCCTGGTGGAGGGGCTGTCCTTTGTGCTCTCCCCTGGCGACCGGGCAGCCCTCATCGGCGAGGAGGGCAACGGCAAGTCCACCGTCCTCAAGCTGCTGTACGATCCCGCCCTGGCGGAGCCCTACGTGGAGTGGACGGGGGAGATCGTGGACAAGGGGCTCCGCAAAGGGTATCTGGCCCAGGAGCTGACCCCGGACGAGTTGGAGCTGCCCGTGTGGGAGTTCTGCCAGCAGGTTCCGGCGTTCGAGGAAGCAGACCCAAAAGCCTTAGATCGCGCCGCCCGGCAGGTGGGGCTGGGCGCCGACCTGTTCTGGGACGGGCGAACCATGTCCACCCTGTCCGGCGGGGAGCGGGTGAAGCTGCGGCTGGCCCTGATGCTGCTGGACAGCCCGGACGTGCTGCTGCTGGATGAGCCGTCCAACGACCTGGATCTGGCCACCCTGGAGTGGCTGGAGGGGTTCCTGCTGAATTGTAAAGTTCCGGTGCTGTATATCTCCCACGACGAGACGCTGCTGGCCAACACCGCCAACGTCATCATCCACCTGGAGCGGCTGCGGCGGCGCACCGTGTCCCGGTGCACCGTGTCCCGGATGGGGTATGAACAGTATGTGGAACAGCGGCAGGCGGGCTTTGCCCACCAGGAGCAGATGGCCCGGAAGGAGCGGGCTGACTTTGACGCGAAAATGGAGAAATACCGCCAGATCCGGGACAAGGTGGATCACCAGCAGGCCACCATCACCCGGCAGGATCCCCACGGCGGACGGCTGCTGAAAAAGAAAATGCACGCGGTACAGTCCATCGGCCGGCGGTTTGAGCGGGAGAAGGAGAACATGACCGCCATGCCCGAGTGGGAGGAGGCCATCCTCACCGCCTTTGATGAGGGGCGCTCCGCCTTCCCGGCGGGCAAGACGGTGCTGCGGCTGGATCTGCCCGAGCTGACCGCCGGGGAGCGGGTGCTGTCCCAAAACGTGCGGCTGTGGGTGGATGGGCCGGAAAAAATCGGCATTGTGGGAGCCAATGGCGTGGGCAAATCCACCCTGCTGAAGCTGGTGGCGGAGGAGCTGCTGCCCCGGGCCGACCTGCGCTCGGCCTATATGCCCCAGGACTACGGCGACCTGCTGCTGGGGGATAGGACGCCGGTGGAGCTGCTGGCCCCATCGGGGCACAGGGATGACGTGACCCGGGCCCGCACCCTGCTGGGCAACATGAAGTATAAGGCGGAGGAGATGGAGCATCCGGCGGCAGGGCTGTCCGGGGGCCAGCGGGCCAAGCTGCTGTTTTTGTCCATGGTGCTGAACGGGGCTAATGTGCTGGTGCTGGACGAGCCCACCCGGAACTTCTCGCCCCTGTCCGCGCCGGTGATCCGAAGGGTGCTGGCAGATTTCCCCGGCGTTATCATCAGTGTGTCCCATGACAGATTGTATTTGGAACAGGTGTGCACCCGGGTGGTGGAGCTGACCGAAAACGGCCTGAAAGAGGTATAAAAAGGGGGGCGCACGCCATGCGTGCGCTCCCCTTATCATTTTGGGGTGCCTGCTTACGGACGCAGACCCATGCCGCCCTCCAGGGTGAGCGTTTCGCCGGTGAGGTACTTGAAATCGGGGTGGGTGAGCTGAACGCAGACCCGGCCGATCTCAGTCTCGGGGTCTCCGTAGTGGCCCATCGGAGGCATTTTCACGTTGGCCTTAAAGGCGTCGGGATAGGCTTTCTGGAAGTTCTCCAGCTGGGCAGTCCAGGCAATGGGGCAGATCACGTTCACGTTGATGCCGTCGGGGCCCCACTCGGTGGCGGCCACCCGGGAAAGGCCCCGGATGCCCTCCTTGGCAGCAGCGTAAGCGCACTGGCCGTAGTTGCCGAAGAGGCCGGCGCCCGAGGCAAAGTTGATGACAGAGCCCCGGGTCTCCTTCAGATGGGGGTAGCAGGCCTGCATATAGTAGAAGGCGGCATACAGGCCGGAGTAGACGGCCAGATCAAACTGCTCAGTGGAGTGATCCGCCAGGGTCACGCCGGAAGCGGAGGCCTGGGCGTTGTTAATGAGCGCGTCGATGCGGCCGAAGGCCTTGATGGTCTCATCCACCACATTTTGAACCACGGCCTTGTTGTCCGATCCCGCGGATACGTCGGCCTGGACGGGGAGCACCTTCACGCCGTAGAGCCGCTCCAGCTCCTCCTTGGCATCCTCCAGCTTCTTCACATTCCGTCCGGTGATGACGATGTTGGCCCCCTCCTTGGCAAAGGCGGTGGCAATACCGTAGCCGATGGAGCCGCAGCTCGTGCCGTCACTGAGGACAGCCCGACCGGCGCCGGTGATGATGACAGTTTTGCCGTTCATAGTGCCCATGTCTGTGATCCTCCTCATAAAATTAGTCCCGGGGCGGTGTGCCTCGGGGATTGAATGGTAATCTATTATTAATTTACCACATTTTTTTGTAAATTACCACCCTCTTTTGGTGTAAATTAGAAAAAGTTTTGGGGAAGGCGGTGGCTTGGCGCCTCTTTTAAGATAATGACTGCTGGGATGAACCCCCGGCAATTTTGCCAACTCGTATTGAATTTGCTGAATACTTATGATAATATTTTAGAACGGCAAATCGGAATTTGAGGTGATGGTTATGGGTGATAAAATGTATGAATACACAAAAATCTATGACAATATATGGCAGATTGCAGAGGACGATGGTGTATATTGTACACTTGTGAAGGGGAGTGAGCTCGCCGTCCTGATAGATACAGGATATGGGAGGCGTAATTTGAGAGCCTTTATTGAGAAAAATATATCCACTCCATACATAGTGATAAACAGTCATGGACATCCAGACCATATCGGCGGAAATCATTGGTTTGATACTGTTTATGCTTTACAGGAAGAATGGGACGTAATACGGCATTTTGAAGAAAAGAAACCAAGAACGTATGATCTGAAAGAAATACGAATTGGTCAGAAAATTTCGTTAGGAGATATAGATATTATTGTTGTTTCTTTAGCAGGGCACACAAAAGGCTCTGCTGGTTTTTTAATACCAGCAAAAAAGCTTTTGATTGCAGGTGACGCTTTAAATGAGGGATTGTGGTTATTTAATTATGGATCATTATTGATGAATGATTTATACGAAACAATCAAGAAGACGTTGGAATTGGATTTCAAAGAATATATATGTGGGCACAGCAATGAAAAATATGTCAAGAATCGACTGATGTTACATCTAAGAAATATTGAGCAATTAAAAATAGAGGATAATACAAAGCAAAGCATATTTGGCTTTGAAACTTATTGCAGTAAATATGAAGATTTTAATGGAAAATCAGAGATTGTATTTACTATTGACAAAGTTTAACTAAATCATTTTCAGTTTATCGGGCAGTTATCCGTTATGGATGGCTGCCCGTCTGGCACTTTGAGAAAAAATTTAGAAACCAGAGCATCAGCAGCCCTAATCTGAAAAGGGGGGGATCGGCCTCACTCTTGACTTGTCCCGGCCCAAAGCGTAAAATAAAACGGTTAATGAGTGAAAAACCGGCAGGGACGGACAAGGGCGCCCGACAAACTGGTTTGAGGCAATGGGGCCGCGCCTGCCGTAGGAGGAATTGTTATGGCAACGGGTACGAAATTCATCTTTGTCACCGGCGGCGTGGTGTCCGGGCTGGGCAAGGGCATTACGGCGGCGTCCCTGGGGCGGCTGCTGAAGCAGCGGGGCCTGCGGGTGCGGGTGCAGAAGCTGGACCCCTACCTGAACGTAGACCCCGGCACCATGTCCCCCTATCAGCACGGGGAGGTGTTCGTCACCGACGACGGGGCGGAGACCGACCTGGATCTGGGCCACTACGAGCGGTTTATCGACGAGAATTTGACGTATAACTCCTCGGTGTCCTCCGGCAAGGTGTACTGGAACGTGCTGAACCGGGAGCGGGCGGGGGATTATCTGGGGGGTACGGTGCAGATCATCCCCCACATCACTGACGAGATCAAGCGGCACATCTACTCCCTGGAGGCCCCTGACGTGGATGTGGCCATTGTGGAGATCGGCGGCACCGTGGGCGACATCGAGTCCCAGCCCTTCCTGGAGGCCATCCGGCAGGTGGCCGCCCAGCGGGGACGGCAGAACGTGATGTTCATCCATGTGTCCCTCATCGTGTCCATCCCCGGCTCCGGGGAGCTGAAATCCAAGCCCACCCAGCACTCCGCCAAAGAGTTATTATCCCTCGGAATTCAACCAGACGTTATCATGTGCCGCAGCGATTACCCCATCCCCAAGGATATTTTGGACAAGATTTCCCTGTTCTGCAACATTCCGGAGGATCACGCCATCCCCAACCTCACCGCGGACATTCTGTACGAGGTGCCGCTGATGCTGGAGCGGGAGGGGCTGGCCGACGTGGTGGTGCGGCGGCTGGGGCTGATCTGCCATATGCCCGACCTGACCGAGTGGGCCACCATGGTCCACCGGGCCAAGCACCCCAAAGGGACGG
The DNA here is from genome assembly GCA_014799505.1 of Clostridiales bacterium. Taxonomy (GTDB): domain Bacteria; phylum Bacillota; class Clostridia; order Oscillospirales; family Oscillospiraceae; genus Enterenecus. The sequence goes on along the minus strand of JAAVHV010000008.1, from coordinate 89,639 downwards.
TGACCATCGCGCTGGTGGGCAAGTATGTGGCCCTCCACGACGCCTACCTGTCGGTGGTGGAGGCCCTCACCCACGGCGGCATTGAAAACGACGTGTCGGTGGAGGTGCGCTGGGTGAACTCGGAGGAGGTCACCCCGGATACGGTGGAGGCGCTGCTGGACGGGGCCCAGGGCATCCTGGTGCCCGGCGGCTTCGGCGACCGGGGAATTGAGGGCAAGATCGAGGCCATCCGCTACGCAAGGGAGAATAAAGTCCCGTTCCTGGGCATCTGCCTGGGGATGCAGATGGCGGTGGTGGAGTTCGCCCGGAACGTGTGCGGACTGACGGGGGCTCATTCCAGCGAGCTGGCGCCCCAGACACCCTATCCCGTCATTGACCTGATGCCCGACCAGGTGGGGGTGACGGCCAAGGGCGGCACCATGCGGCTGGGCAGCTACCCCTGCTGGCTGGCCGAGGGATCGCTGGCGGCGTCTATTTACGGGACAAATGAGATCAACGAGCGCCACCGCCACCGCTACGAGTTCAACAACGAGTACCGGGAGGCGCTGACGAAGGCGGGGCTGGTGCTGTCTGGCCTGTCCCCGGACGGACGGCTTGTGGAGATGGTGGAGCTGCCGGATCACCCTTGGTTTGTGGCGGGGCAGTTCCACCCGGAGCTGAAGTCCCGGCCCAACCGGGCCCATCCGCTGTTTAGGGAGTTTATTGGGGCGGCCAAGAAACAGAAGTAACAAAAACCCCGGACGGCATGCCGTCCGGGGTTTCCACTTGTTTGTTTATTCCACAGGTACGATCCAGTCGCGGGTGTCCTCCACAGTGCCCCACTGGATGCCGGTGAGGGTGTCATACAGCTTCTGGGTCAGCTCGCCGATCTTGCCGCCGCTGACGGTCTCCTTGCGGTCCTCCCAGGCCAGCAGGCCGATGGGGGACACCACCGCCGCCGTGCCGGTGCCCCAGGCTTCCTCCAGGGTGCCCGCCTGGGCGGCGTCAAACAGCTCCTGGGCGGAGATGAGCCGCTCCTCCACCGGGATGCCCCAGCTGCGGATCAGTTCCAGGCAGCTCTTGCGGGTGATGCCGGGGAGGACGGAACCGGTGAGCTCCGGGGTGACAACAGTGCCGTTGATCTTGAACATGACGTTCATGGAGCCCACTTCCTCAATATACTTGCGGTGGACGCCGTCCAGCCACAGCACCTGGGAGAAGCCCTGCTCCTCCGCCCGCTCCCCGGCGCGGATGGAGGCGGCGTAGTTGCCGCCGCACTTGGTGAAGCCGGTGCCGCCTTTGACGGCGCGCACATCCTCGTCCTCCACGTAGATCTTCACGGGGTTGATGCCCTCGGGGTAGTAGGCCCCCACGGGGCAGCAGATGACGGCGAACAGATAGCTGTGGGAGGCGTGGACGCCCAGGCCGTTGTCGGTGGCGATGATGAAGGGGCGGATATACAGGGAGGTGCCCACCTTGTTGGGCACCCAGGCCTGGTCTACGCCCACCACGGTCTTGACGGCCTGCACAAAGTCATCCTCGGGAATCTCGGGGATGCACATCCGGCGGCAGGAGGAGTTCATCCGCTTGGCGTTCTCATAGGGGCGGAAGAGCTGCACCTTGCCGTCAGGGGTGCGGTAGGCCTTCATGCCCTCAAAGATCTCCTGGGCGTAGTGGAACACCATGCAGGACAGCTCAAAGGGCAGGGGGCCATAGGGGACGACGCGGGGGTCGTGCCAGCCCTGGCCAGCGTCGTAGTTCATCAGGAACATATGGTCGGTAAAGGTTCTGCCAAACACCAGAGTATCGGGGTCGGGCTGGGGCTTGGGGGTCTCGGCGCGGGTGATTTTAATGTCCAGCATAAGGATCGGCTCCTTTTTCGATGTAAAGTACTGATATTATATCAGCGTCACAGGCCGGACGCAATGGGGAATTTGCTGAAATTGTTCAAACACCAAGGTCGCTCGACGCACTTTCCAGGCGCAGAACCGAGGGCGGCAAACGGGTTCAGTCACGAGAGACAAGCGGCAGCGCAAATGGGGGGAGCTGGGGTGAAAGCCGCACGCGCCGGCAGGGTATGGACTGACAGACGTATAGGGCATCCCCCGTAACAGGGGGATTCTTAGGGGGAAACCCGCCTGTGAGCTAGGGCCGCCATGCGGCCCGAAGCCGAACCGGCGGGTGCTCCCTAAGTGTGTCTTTGCCTACTTTCTGCACAAGCAGAAAGTAGGTCGCCGAAGGCTCGCACAGTTTTGAAAAACTGAAAGCCCCTGCCAAACTCGGCAGGGGCTTTCGAATGTGGAGCGAGTGACGAGGCTCGAACTCGCTACCTCCACCTTGGCAAGGTGGCGCTCTACCAGATGAGCTACACTCGCAACGAACAATAGATATTGTAGCAGGAATGGTAGTGTCTGTCAAGAGGGAAACAAAAATTTTTTCCAGCGATTTCGGCCTGACCGGCCTTTGCTGGAAAAACGAAAAAACTGCCGTCGGGCCTTGGCCCGACGGCAGTTTTCAAGCAAATAGGTAGAATAGCAGGACAATCAGTCCCAGCCCTCCGATGAACGCCAGAGCAACCAATATGGAGGCCTTCAGTGCGCCCAGGATATACCACCGGCGCTCCTCAGGGCTTAGCTCCGACATCTCCCATGGACGGTCACGCTCAGGTTCAGGCTGCGCCGGAGGGGCAGGGAGATCCCGCTTGGGCAGGCGAGGCAGAAAGAGAGGAGAACGCTGGATTCCGCTCATATCCGCGATGGTGCGCCCGTCGTCATCGTCATAAACTTTTTTCGCCATTACTTGTCAAACAGATGACAGACCACATAGTGCCCGGGCTCCACCTCAATCTGGCGAGGCGCCTCTTCCTTGCACCGCTGGGTGCAGTGGGAGCAGCGGGTGTGGAACTTACAACCGGAGGGCGGGTTGGCCGGAGAGGGAATGGAGCCCTCCAGCACAATGCGGTTCATTTTGGCCGTGGGATCGGGGATAGGGATGGCGGAGAACAGGGCCTCGGTGTAGGGATGCAGCGGATTGCGGAAGATGTCATCGGTTTCGCCGTACTCCACCAGATTCCCCAGGTACATGACGCCCACGGTGTTCGAGATGTGCTCCACCACGGACAAATCATGGGAGATAAAGAGATAGGTCAGGGAGTATTTCTCCTGGAGTTCTTTCAGCAGGTTGATGATCTGGGCCTGGATGGACACGTCCAGCGCGGACACCGGCTCGTCACACACCACAAACTCGGGATTCAGAGCCAGGGCGCGGGCGATACAGATACGCTGGCGCTGGCCGCCGGAAAATTCGTGGGGATAGCGGTCTTTGTGGAAGGGCTGGAGGCCGCAGTTGTCCATGACCTGGTCAATGTAATCGTCAAATTCTGCCGCCGGAACCAGATTGTGCTCCCGGACAGCCTCGCCGATGATCTCACCGATGGGGAGACGGGGGGAGAGGGAAGAAAACGGATCCTGGAAAATAATCTGCATTTTGGTCCGCAGATCGCGCATCTCCTTCGGCGACAGGTCATAAACCTCCTGCCCGTTAAAGAGTACCTGGCCGCTGGTTTTAGGGCCGGACAGACGTAGGATGGTGCGTCCGGTGGTAGTCTTGCCGCAGCCGGACTCGCCCACCAGGCCCATCGTGGTGCCCCGCTTCAGGTTGAAGGTGACGCCGTCCACCGCTTTCACATAACCGACGGTTTTGGACATCAGGCCGCCCTTGATGGGGAAATACTTCTTAAGCGCGTTGACCATCAGGATATACTGGGGATCGTAGGTCACGGGCTCAAAATCATGGGAGATGTGCAGATCGCTCTTCAAATCTTTCTGTGTGCTCACTTCTGATCCCCTCCCTTCTTGTCCTCATAGTAGCGGTAACAGCTTACTTTATGGGTAGGAGAAATGCTTATCTCGTGGGGATACTCCCCCTCGCACCCCTCGCACTGCATCTCGCAGCGATCCTTAAAGTAGCAATAGTCGGGCATATTGATGGGGTTGGGCACCTTGCCGGGAATGGAATAGAGCGAATCCACCTTCTTGCCCACCACAGGCTTGGAGGCCATCAGGCCGATGGTGTAGGGATGGGCGGGATGGGCGAAGATCTCCTCCGCGGTTCCCTTTTCTACAATGCGCCCGGCATACATGACCACCACATAGTCCGCCATCTCGGCGATCACGCCCAGATCGTGGGTGATGAACATGATGGAGGAATTGATCCGATCCTTCAATTGGCGCAGCAGATCCAGGATCTGGGCCTGAATGGTCACATCCAGAGCGGTGGTGGGCTCATCGGCGATGATGATCCGGGGATTGCAGGCCAGAGCCATAGCAATCATAACGCGCTGGCGCATACCGCCGGACAGCTCGTGAGGATACATCTGATAAACGCCCTCGGAATTGGCGATGCCCACCATTTCCAGCAGCTCGATGGAGCGGGCTTTGATGTCGTTCTTGCTCTTGCCCTCGCCGTCATGGAGCTCAATGACCTCATTGATCTGGTCGCCAATGCGGAACACCGGGTTCAGAGCCGTCATGGGCTCCTGGAAGATCATGGAGATATAATTGCCCCGAAGATTCTGCATTTTCTCGTTGGGCATCTTGGTCACGTCGTAGGCCTTGTCGCCCAGGTTCAGACGGATCTCGCCCTCCACGACCTGGCCCTGGGGCCGCTGGAGCAGCTGCATCAGGGAGAGGCTGGTCACCGATTTGCCGCAGCCGGACTCGCCCACAACGCCCACGGTCTTGCCGATAGGGACCTCAAAGGTCACGCCGTCCACAGAGCGGACCGTGCCCGCGTCCGTGAAGAAGTAGGTGTGCAGATTATCGAACTCCACCGCGTTGTTGGGGTCGTGCATGGTGGTGAGATACTCGCTCTCAGGGACGTTTTTGCGCTTGCGCTGCTTCTCCATTTTGTTGGTGATGCGGCGGTTTTCCTTAGAAATGCGCCGGGCCTCTTTGCCGGAAAGGTAGCCCTCATGGTTTTTCTTAGCCATCGTTCTTCCCCTTTCTCAGCGCTTCATCTTCGGGTCAAAGGCATCCCGCAGGCCGTCGCCCACGAAGTTAAAGCCCAGGACCGTTACCAGCAGGCAGATGCCCGCGGGAATCCATACCCACAAATACTCCGTCAGAACATAGGAGTTGTTGACCTCGTTGATAATATTACCCCAGGAGGCGAAGGGGAACTTGACGCCCAGGCCCAGGTAGCTCAGCGTGGCCTCAGTGAGGATGATGGAGCCCAGACCCATGGTCATGTTGACGATGAGCTGGGGGATGACATTGGGGATCAGGTGGCAGAAGATGCGCCGCTTCACGCTCAGGCCGGTGGCCTCGGTGGCGGTCATGAACTCCTGCTCCCGCAGGGAGAGGATCTGGCCGCGGACCAGGCGGGCGATGCCCGGCCAGCCCAGGAAGCCCAGCAGCAGCATCAGATACAGCATCCGGATCTGGGGATCCACCCGCATGGCATCCATGGCCGAACCCAGAATGATCATCAGCGGCATGGAGGGGATGCAGTAGAAGATGTCCACGATACGCATGATCAGGTTGTCCACCCAGCTGCCAAAATATCCCGAAATGCCCCCCATGACGACGCCGATGCTCGTCTCAATGATAATGACGATGAATCCGATGATCAGTGACACGCGCCCGCCGTACATCAGGCGGGTCAGCACGTCCATGCCGTTCCCCTCCGTGCCCAGCAGATGGGTCCGGCTGGGGGCGGCGTACTTGTCGTAGACCTGGGTGGGGGTGTCCTCCATCACGGAGTAGATCAGCTTGGCCGGGTCGTAGGTCATGGTGTACTCGCGCTCCTGGCCGTCCACCGTCAGCGTAAACTCGGTCTCGCCGTTTTCGATGGCCTGGGCTACCCGATCCTTAAAGGTCTGGGGGATGCTGCGCCCGCTGATCCGGGACTGGACGATGATGCGGCCCACGTCGGCCACATCCTGGCCGTTCTCGGTGATGACACCGTGCTCGGTCATGTCGTAGTCCTTGCCGTCGGCCTGGAAGCTGCCGCCGCCCTGTGCGTAGGTCATCAGGGCGTTATAGCTGAACTCATAGCTGAGGCTGGCGCCGGACTGGGTGGGGTTGATGATGTCCTTGTAGGCCAGGGCCAGCAGGGTGCCCCCGTCGTCGGTTATCTGGTAGAGCTCCTCGCCCACGGCCTCAATGTAATAGTTCGCGCCCTTGTATTGGAACACGTCGTCCTTGCCCAGCACCAGGCCCAGGTTGGCCCGCACCAGCGTGGGCAGCTCCTGGTCCGGGGTGATGAGATAGCGGTATTCGGTGTTCTCCGTGACACCGGCGTACTCCTTTTTCTGGGACTCCATGGTGTAAAAGAACTGGTCCTCGCTGTACGGGACGATCCAGCCGCCCACGAAGGAGAACAGGAACATGATTATCAGCATGGTCAGGCCCACAACGGCCAGGCGGTTGCGGAAAAAGCGCTTGGCCACCAGGCGGCCGGGAGAGAGAACCTTGACGCGGCGGTCGTCATTCAGAGAATACTGCTCCTCTTCCTGCACGCCGTCCCGCTTGTCTATATCCTTGCTCATCTTTCGTTCACCTCCTTATGAGATGCGCACGCGGGGATCTACTACCGCGTACAGAATGTCTGCGATCAGGTTGCCCGCCAGCGTCAGCACCGCCATAAAGGTCAGGTAGAAGAATGAGAACGGGATGTCGCCGGCCACCATGGCGTCATAGGACACCTTGCCGATGCCCGGGATGGCGAAAATGGTCTCCGTGATCAGGGCGCCGGAGAACAGGCCCGGCAGCGAACCGCCGATGATGGTCACCAGCGGGATGAGGGTGTTGCGGAAGGCGTGGTGGTAGACGACCTTGCGCTCGTCCAGGCCCTTGGCCCGGGCGGTGCGGATGTAATCGGCGTTCATGACCTCCAGCATATTGGTGCGGGTGTAGCGCATCAGCGAGCCGATGCTCAGTATCACCAGGGTGGTGACGGGCATGATCATGTGCCAGATCCCGTCCATGAAGGTCTCCCACGCGCCCATGTTGCCCACGATGGCGGCAGTGGAGTGCAGGCCGTTAAGCTCAAACCAGCCTAGCTTCACCGAGAGCACCAGCTTGAGCAGTGTGGCGAAGAAGAAGGTGGGGAAGCTGATGCCCGCCAGGGCCACGGCGGAGATGGTATAGTCCGTGGCGGAATACTGCTTTGTCGCGGCGATGATGCCCAGCGGGATGGCGATGATGAGCTCCAGCACCAGGGAGATCGCGCCCATGGCGAAGCTGATCCAGATGACCTGGCGGAACTTCTCCAGCACCGGGATGGTGAACTTCCAGCTGTCGCCGAAATCCAGGCGCAGCAAATGCCCCAGCTGCTGGAAGAAGCCCGGGATGATGTCCTGGTCCAGGCCGTACTGGGCATTCAGCTGGGCCATCCACTCCTCAACGGACTTGGACCCCGGCTGCTGCGCCAGACGGATGGCCTGCGCCTCCACGTAGCTGGTGGGCAGGCAGCGCATCAGCACATAGATGATGAAGGTCACAAAAAACAGGATGACGACGGACAACAGCAGGCGTTTGATGATAAACTTTCGCATAGTGGTTCCCCCTTTGGTATAGTTTTTCCGCCGGGGCCGGCGGTGTGCGGTGGCAGAAATCAGAAACTGTCCCGGTCGCGGGCAAGCAAAATCGGAACATTTGTCCGCGTGCGGCACATTTTCTCCAATAAGGGCAAACGGAGGGGAGAGAGGCCTCTCCCCTCCGTTCTGCGTTTGCCTATACGGGCTGCGGCATACGGGTGCGGGAAACAGGGTTTAGTTCATCTCCAGCTGCTCGATGTCGTTGTACCAGCTCCAGTAGGTGGTGATCGCGGGGGTCAGGGTGTCGATGTTGATGCGCTCAGTGGAGAAGCAGATGGCGTTCTGGCGCTGATACAGCGGGATCTCCACGGCCCAGTCGGCCACGATGTCCAGGCACTCCTTGTAGATGGTCTTGCGGTAGGTCTGGTCGTTGGAGCTGCGGGCGGCCATGATGAGCTCATCCAGCTCCGCGTCCTTCACCCAGTAGCTCTTCTCGTTGGAGCCGCCCTGGCTGTGGTAGATCTGGAACATATCGGGGTCGGGGGTGGCATTCCACGCCATGGCGAACATCTCCGCCTCGCCGGCGTTGACGGCGTTGGACATCTGGGCAAAGTCGCTGATGTCGTTGACGATCAGGTTGAAGCCGATCTCATTCAGGGCCTTGCTGGCCTCGCTCAGAGCCAGGAACGCCGGGTGGTCGCCGGTACCGGCGCCGACCACGGTGACCACATAGTCCATCTTGGCGCCCTCGGGAGCGGCGGTGACCTTACCGTCCTCGACGGTGTAGCCCGCGGCCTCCAGGAAGCCCAGGGCGGCCTTCTGGGCGGCGGCGTAGCGCTCCTCGGCGCTCATGCCGTCGGTGTAGATGGGATCGCCGTTGACGTCAACGGAGAAAGCCTCACGATAGCCCTCGTCCGTCACCTGGGGCGCGGCCCAGGAGGTGTCGGAGATGGGGTAGTTGATGACGTTGGCCAGCTCGCTGCCGTAGTAGGAGTCCACGGCCAGGCTGCGGTAGACCGCCACCTCGGTGCAGATGGCCTTGCGCAGGTTCTTGGAGGCCTCGGAGCCGCTGTCGTCGCCCACCTTGATGTTCTTGGCGGCGATGCCGGCGTAGCCGTAGCCCAGGTTGGCCACGCTCTGGGTGGTGATCACGCTGCCGGTGACGCCCTCGCCGTTGTTGATCTTGGTGATCTGCTCCACGGCCTGCTTGTTATAGCTGGGGCTGACGACGTCCACCGTGCCGGCCTCCAGGGCGGGGATCAGGTCCTTGTCGTCCATGGAACGGAAAACGATGTTCTTGATCTTGGGCTCGCCCAGGTAGTAGTTGGGGTTGGCCTTCAGGGTGACGGTGTTGTTCTCCCAGGACACAAAGGTGTAGGGGCCGAAGCCGATGGGGGAGGGGGTCTTGTCGCGCACGATGCTCAGGTCGCCCTTGGGGAAGCCGAACTTGTTGTTGTCGTAGTCATACTGGTCGGGATCGCCGTAGTAGTGCATGGGGTTGATGGTGATGCCCAGCTGGTACTGGGCCTGCACGTCCAGTTCGGACAGGGTAACTTCCATGGAGTAGTCGCCGGTGCGGACGATGCCGGACACATTGGGCACGTCCTCGCCCACCACGACGCCCTGGGTAGCCATGGCGTACACGTCCTCGGGGATCAGGTCGGCCAGAGCGTCAGAGTTGCCGATCTCGGCCTCCATCGCGGAGAAGTTCCAGCCGTAGGCATCGCCGATGACCACGAACCAGTCCTCGAGGGTAGCGCCCTCGGGCAGCTCGAAGCCCCAGTTGGGAGCCACCACGGACAGGTCGTCGTCAGCGCTGTTGGCGCCGGCATCGACCAGGTAGTCCACGATGCCCTGGACGAACTTCACGCCGCCGTCAGCCACGGCGGCCCAGAAGGCGTCCTGCTCGTCCTGGGTCCAGTTGCTGAAGTCGGTGTTGTCGCGGCCGGCGGCGGCGATCACGGCGGACTTGCTCTTCATGGAGCCCTGGTACTCGGCCAGACCCACGATGGGCAGGGAGGGCAGGCTGGACACGCCGTCAAAGGTGGGGTCCAGCTGCACGTACATGGAGAAAATGGCGTCGTCGATGGTGACGGGCTCACCGTCGGAGAACTTCAGATCCTCGCGCATCTGGAACTTGTAGGTAACGGTTCCGTCGGGATTATCCACCACGTCCACGTCGGACACGCCGTTCTCATACTTGTACTCCACACCGTTATACTCACGGGTCTCGCCGGTGAGGGCCTTGAAAACGGGGGCGCCCACGCGGTCCGTGCCGTACATGCCGCCCACGATGAAGCTCAGCACGTCACTCTCATAGGCATTGGTGTAGAAGAAGCTGGAAAATTTGCCGTCAAAGTAACTGGTACCGACGGTCAGGGTGTCCAGCTTGGGCCCCTGTTCGTCAGTGCCGGGCTCGCTGGCGTTGCTGTCGGGCGTGGCGGTGGGGTCGGCATCGCTGTTAGGCTTGCTGCCGCAAGCAGACAGCATGCCGAGGCACATCACCAGCGCCAGCAGCAAAGCCAGCAGTTTCTTTGCGTTTTTCATGTTTTGCTATCCTCCTATTAATATATATTTGGAACAAACAGGTTTTTCCTGTGTTCGCCAAAGCGAGTTTCTCCCCCGCGCGGGGAGAAACCATCGGGCCCAGGCCCGATGACGGATATTCATGCCTATCTCAATAAAAAGAGCAACGAAGAGGCAAAAACATATCATGCATTATACACCACCTTTAACGCTTTAGTCAAGTGCCGTATGTGATGTTAGTTGGAGTAGAATCAACATTCTCTTACTAAAAGGAGGAGTAAACTTCTTTCCGAGCAAAAATCTTCGGGACTGCTGTCCTGCGGCGTTTTTGTATAATATGCAAAATTGACGTGACGCACCTGCCGCTGATCCTGGCAGAAATGCCGGTTCCATCTCTGCCGCAGAGGGGGGCCCGGACCTCTGAGTGGTGTCCTTTTTCAAAATAAGACAGAAAAGCAAAGTTTTTTTATAGATGAGCAAAGAATTTTCTATCGTCTTCTCTGGCGAAAACCGTTAAAATGACCATATGGGAAGCGTAGTTTTCCCGAAAATTCTAAAGTTTCAATAGGAGGAACATAAGAATGAAAAAGATCATTGCGCTCTTGCTCTCTGCCCTGATGGTCATGTCCCTGTTCGCCGGCTGCAGCAAGAAGGACGACGGCGGCAAGACTTCCGACGGTGATGGCGAGAAGGGCACCATCGGTGTGTGCATCTACAAGTTCGACGACGCCTTCATGACCACCTACCGCAACTCGCTCCAGGAGATCCTGGAGGGCAAGGGCTACAAGGTCTCCGTCGTGGACGGCAACAACGACCAGGCCAAGCAGAACGAGCAGATCAACACCTTTATCAGCCAGGGCGTCCAGGCGCTGATCATCAACCCGGTCATGACCTCTGCGGCCGACCAGATCATCAGCACCGTGAAGGATGCCGGCATCCCCACCGTACTTATTAACCGTGAGCCCACCGCCGAGCAGATGGCCGCTTATGACAAGCTGGTCTACGTCGGCTGCGACGCCGCCCAGTCCGGCACCTTCCAGGGCGAGCTGATCCTGGACACCGCCAACAAGGGCGACATCAACGGCGACGGCAAGGTCTCCTACATCATGATCCAGGGCGACCCCGAGAACATCGACGCCCAGCTGCGCACCGAGTACTCCGTGAAGGCTCTGAAGGACGCCGGCGTTGAGGTGGAGCAGCTCAACCTCACCCGCGGCGACTGGGACCGTAACCGCGGCCAGGAGATCGCCGCCAACGATCTGGCTCAGTTCGGTGACCAGATCGAGGTCATCTTCTGCAACAACGACGACATGGCCATCGGCGCCCTGCAGGCCATCCAGGCCGCGGGCCGCAAGGTCAACGAGGACATCTACCTGGTGGGCGTGGACGCGCTGGACGCGGCCCTGAACGAGGTGAAGAATGGCAACATGACCGGCACCGTGCTGAACGACGCCGTGGGCCAGGCCACCGAGGCTGTCAACCAGATGGAGAAGCTGCTGGGCGGCACCACCTACTCTGAGGGCAACCAGAGCGTGTACGTTCCCTACGTGAAGGTTACTCCCGATAACGTTGGCGACTTTATGAACTAATTTTAGAAGCGGCTGCTTCTGCGGGGTGCGTGGCGCTTGTGCGCACGCACCCCGCCTTATATAACGCCGCCCTGCCCGGTCAGGCCAGAGGTAAAGGCGGAGAAAGAAACGGGGGATCGTGAATTGTCAGAATATCGTTTGGAAATGCGCGGCGTGGTCAAGACATTTCCCGGCGTCAAGGCGCTGGATCATGCCCAGCTCAAGCTCCGCCCCGGCAGCGTCCACGCCCTGATGGGGGAGAACGGCGCGGGTAAATCAACCCTGATGAAGTGTATGTTCGGCATCTACCACATGGACGAGGGCGAAGTGATCTACGAAGGGGAGCCGGTCCACATCCGGGGGCCGCTGGACGCCCTGCACCGGGGCATCGCCATGGTTCACCAGGAGCTCCAGCCTATCCCCGAGCGGAGCATCGCCGAGAACATCTATGTGGGACGCTATCCCATGAAAATGGGGTTCCTCGTGGATCATGAAAAGATGTATGAGGACGCGGCCAAGGTGCTCGAGGAGGTCCATCTGAACTTTGATCCCAAGGCCAAGCTGGGCTCCCTCAGCGTGTCCCAGATGCAGCTGGTGGAGATCGCCAAGGCGGTGTCCGCCGACTGCAAGGTGCTTATCCTGGATGAGCCTACCTCCTCCCTCACCGCAACGGAGGTGGAGGCGCTGTTCACCATCGTAAACGAGCTGCGCGGCAAGGGCGTATCCATTGTGTACATCTCCCACAAGATGGACGAAATCCTGCGCATCAGCGACGAAGTCACCATCATGCGGGACGGCCAGTACATCGGCACATGGGAGGCCAAAGAGCTGACCACCGACTTCATCATCACCAAGATGGTGGGCCGGGAGCTGTCCAACCTCTATCCCACGCGGTCGAACACCCCCGGCGAGGTGGTGTTCGAGGTGGAGGACTTCACCTCCATCAACCCCAAGAGCTTCCGCCATGCGAGCTTCAACGTCCGCAAAGGGGAGATCCTGGGCGTGGCCGGCCTGGTGGGCGCGCAGCGCACCGAGCTGATGGAGGGTCTGTTCGGCCTGCGGTGCCACTCCGCCGGGAAGATTACGTACCAGGGCAAGGAACTGAAGATCAACCAGCCCAAGGACGCCATCGACGCCGGCATCGCCATGCTCACGGAGGACCGCCGGGCCACCGGCATCCTGGGGGTGCTGTCCATCGCGGACAATGTGTCCATTGCCTCCCTGAACCAGTACCTCATCGGGGGCATCATGCTGGACGACAAGAAGATCGAGGAGCTGGTGCAGGACAACGTGGCCAAGCTGTCCATCAAGACCCCCTCCTCCAAGACCCAGATCCAATCCCTGTCCGGCGGCAACCAGCAGAAGGTGCTGATCAGCCGTTGGCTGGCCCGTGATCCGGACGTCTTTATCCTGGATGAGCCCACTCGCGGCATCGACGTGGGCGCCAAATATGAGATCTATTGCATCATTGCCGACCTGGCCAAGAAGGGGAAGAGCGTGATCATGATCTCCTCCGAAATGGGTGAGCTGATCGGTATGTCCGACCGCGTCATGGTCATGTGTGACGGGCGGGTCACCGGCTTCATCGACGGCAAGGACGCCAACCAGGAGAATATTATGGCGCTGGCCACCCAGTTTGAGTAAGGAGGAGAGAAAAACATGGAGAGAATCAAATCGTTCAACCCCAAAAAGTTTGTATCCGATAACGCGATCATTCTGCTGATCCTGCTGCTGGCGGTGTTCACCGCTTTCAATTCGGAAAACTTCATCAGCCAGAGCAACCTGAAAAACCTGATCATCAATGTGTCCCCCCGGTTCATCATCGCCTGCGGCGTGTCCGGCTGTCTGATCATCAAGGGAACCGACCTGTCGGCGGGCCGCCAGGTCGGCCTGGCCGCCTGTGTGTCCGCTATGCTGCTCCAGGAGATGGACTACGCGTCCAAGATGTTCCCCAATCTGCCCGACATCCCCTGGCCCGTCGCTATGCTCATCGTTATGGCCGTTATGGCCGTATTCGGCGCCATCAACGGTGCCATCATCGCGTTTTTGAAGGTCCCCCCCTTTATCGCCACGCTGGGTATGCAGCTGGTGGTGTACGGCATCTGCTCTGTGACCACCGGGAACCAGCCCATGGGCGGCTACAAGGAGAGCTACCGGCAGGTGGCCAGCGGCAGCCTGAAGGCCGCCACCGGCATTGAATTCCTGGACTATATCCCCTACCTGGCCATTTTCGCTTTTATTGTAGGACTTTTCATCTGGTTCCTCTACAACAAGACCCGCCACGGCAAGTATATGTACGCCATCGGCGGCAATGAGAACGCCGCCCAGGTGGCCGGCGTCAACGTGCCCGCCACCATCATCCGCATCTATGTTCTGGCCTCCATCCTGTACGGCCTGGCCGGCTTCCTGGTGGGCGCCAAGGCCGGCGGCGCATCCACCGCCACCGCCTACGGCTACGAGCTGGAAGCCATCGCCGCCTGTACCATCGGCGGTGTATCCGCCAACGGCGGCGTAGGTAAGGTCTCTGGTGTGCTGGTGGGCGTGCTGGTGTTCGAGGTGCTGAAGATCTGCCTCCAGTTCCTCCGCCTGGATCCCGCGTACACCTATATTGCCCAGGGTGCGGTCATCATCGTGGCCGTGGCCCTCGACCTGCGCAAGTACCTGGCCAAGAAGTAAGCGCAGAGAGCCATTATCACAGCTTCAAATGTCCGTCCGCTTCAAGCGGGCGGACATTTTCTATTTCCAGAGCCGCGCGTCTGTGATATAATGGGTCATCATCGCCCATGGGCGATGGCGTTTTGCGGAGCAAAACGCCAAGCGGAGCTGCGCGCGGGAAGGAGGTGGGCCCTAGATGGAAGGATACCGGGTTTTGCTGGTGGATGACGAGGAGGAGATCCGAGAGGGCATCCGCCACAAAATCAACTGGGCGGAGCTTGGCTTCGAGCTGGCCGGTTCCGCGGCCGACGGGATCGAGGCCTTGGAACTTGCCCAGCGGCTGCGCCCGGACGTGGTGCTCACCGACATCAAAATGCCCCGCATGGACGGGTTGGAGCTGTGCCGCAGGCTGAAGCCGCTGCTGCCCGAAACCAAGACGGTGGTGCTCTCCGGGTTTGACGAGTTTGAGTGCGCCCGGCAGGCGGTGGGACTGGGCGTATTCGAATACCTCCTGAAGCCCGTCAGCGCCCTGGAGTTGGGCGGCGCGCTGGAGCGGCTGCGGGAGCGGCTGGATTGGGAGCGGCAGGAGCGCCGGGAGATCGAGTTCCTGCGCCGCCGGTATGAGGAGGGTCTGCCCATCCTGCGGGAGCTGTTTTACACCCGGCTGCTGGACGGCTGCATTCCCCCCGGGCAGGTGGCGGATCAGGCCGCCCGGTATGGGATCGAGCTGGCCCAGGGCTGCTGGACGGCGGCGCTGGTGCTGGCGGACGCACAGGAGGGAACCGGCGAGGCGGATGGGGACGAATTGCGGACGGTGTCCATCCAGTCCTTTTTCCAGCGGCGCTTCTCCCTGGCGAGGTGCGCCCTGCGCGCCGTGGGCTACAACGGTATGGTGGCTTTGCTGGTGCATATGCGGGATGAGGGGCAGATCGACCCGCTGACAGAGGAATTGGGGCGGCTGTGCGCGCTGGCGGTCCCTCTGCTGGGCATGACCCTGTTTGTGGGGGTGGGCCGGCCCTGCCCTGGCCCGGAGCTGCTCCACAAATCTATGGAGGGGGCTGCGGCGGCGACGGACTACCGGGTGCTCATGGGGGCGGAGCAGGTGCTTTACATCGGGGGCTTGGAGGCGAGACGGTCTGCCGGCCTCACCCTGGAGGAGGCGGATCATCAGGCCCTGTCCGCCGCCGTCAAGCTGGGCAGCCGGGAGCAGGTGGCCCAGCTCATCCACCAACAGGTGGATCGTGTGCGGGAGGCCCGGCTGTCTCTGCCGCAGAGCCATATGTTCTTCCTGGAGGTCTTCACTGCCCTCACCCGAATGGCCCGGGCCGGCGAGGCGGATATCGAGGAGATTTTCGGCCCCGGCTTCACCGGTATGGTGTCCATCACCGACTTCCGCTCCCTGGACGAGCTGGAGGAGTGGCTGCTGGGGCGCGCCCTGCGGCTGTGGGAGCGGCTCAACCGCCAGCGCAGCGATTCCACATGGAAAACAGTGGAGCGGGCCAAGAGCTTCATCGCGCGGCACTACGCCGACAAGGAGCTGAGCGTGGAGACCCTGTGCGCATACCTCCACCTGTCCCCCGCCTACTTCTCCACCCTGTTCAAGCGGGAAACCCAGAAAAGCTTCACTGCCTATGTCACCGACCTGCGCATGGAGCAGGCCGCCCGGATGCTCCAGGACACCGATGAAAAGACCTACCTCATCGCTGAGCGCATCGGCTACGCCGACCCAAACTATTTCAGTTATGTGTTCAAACGGCACTTCGGCATCTCGCCGTCCAAGTTCCGGGCGGGGCAGCAGCCATAGAGCAAAACAGCACCCCTGAAGAGGACTTCAGGGGTGCTGTTTTGTGGTTTGGATTGATTTTGTGCCCGATTACAGCCCGTACAGTTCGCTGTATTTCTTCTCCAGGTAGTCGGCAAACACGGTGGGATCGAAGTCACCGCAGGCGTTCTTTACCACGTCGGCGGGCTCCATCAGGCCGCCGTACTGATGAACCTTTTCCCTCAGCCAATTGGACACCTGGGACAGGTCGCCCTTGGAGACGGGGCCCCACACGTCGATGTCCTGCTCCATGTTGCGCAGCATCTGGGCGCCGTAGGCGCTGCCCAGGGCATAGGAGGGGAAGTAGCCGAAGGAGCCGCCGGACCAGTGGCTGTCCTGGAGGCAGCCCCGCTTGTCATCAGGCACGTCCACGCCCAGGTATTCCTTGTACAGCCGGTTCCAGGTGGCGGGCACGTCCTTGACCGCCAGCGTGCCGCCAATGAGCTGCTTTTCGATCTCATAGCGCACCATGACGTGGAGGCAGTAGGTCAGCTCGTCCGCCTCGGTGCGGATGAGGGAGGGCTGGGCCTTGTTGACGGCGCGGTAGAACTGCTCCGCCGTCACGTCGGCGAGCTGCTCGGGGAAGAACTCCCGCATCTTGGGGAAGATGGCCTCAATAAAGGGCTTGGAGCGGCCAATCAGGTTTTCGTAGAACCGGGACTGGCTCTCGTGGACGCCCATGGACACGCCGCCGGCCAGACAGGTGTACTGGAGGTCGTCGGAGATGCCCAGCTCATACTTGGCGTGGCCGCCCTCGTGGATGACGGAGTACATGGAGAAGCTCACATTGCCCTCGTCATAATTGGTGGTGATGCGCACGTCCTTGTTGTTGAATTCCAGAGTGTAGGGATGCTCCGTCTCGCCGATGGTGCAGTGGGCGCGGTCAAGCCCCAGCACCTCCATGAGGTAGTCGGAGAACTTCCGCTGGGCCTCCACGGGATAGGGGCGCCACAGGAAGCTGTCATCGATCTGCTCCTTCTCCCCAATGGCGTGGATAAGGGGGACGATGCGCTCCCGGAGGGTGGCGAAAAACTGATCCAAATACTTCATATCCACCCCGCGCTCGTACTCGTTGAGCAGGGCGTCTTATGGAGCCTAGGTGCTGTCATAGTAACCGGCGCATTTGATGTTGAAGGCCACCAGCTTCTCCAGCACCGGGCGGAACAGTTCAAAGTCGCTCTTTTCCTTGGCCCGGTGCCACACGTCGCTGGCCTCGTTGGTGAGCATGGCATACTCCATGTACTCATCCGCCGGGATGCGGGTGAGCTGGGCGTAGGAGCGGCGCAGCTCCTCCACCTGGCGGCGGACGGGGTGCTCCAATTCATCCTTCCGCGCCCACAGGAAGTCCAGCAGCTCCCCCACCTCGGGGGCGGAGAACAGCTTGTGGCGCTCCCCGGCCAGGATGCCCAGGGCCACGCCCCGGCCCTCGGCGGTGTCCTTGGGGGCCACGGTGGTGCCGTCCAGGTACAGGGAGGAGGACGCCGCCTGGTAGGCGTACAGCTTCTTTTGCAGTTCGGCCAGTTTGGCCAGTGCTTCCTTCAGTTCCATGGTGCATTCCTCATTTCTTTTGTCAATTAAATTAGAACATACGTTTCACGTGAAACGATTCTAAACGTGATCCGGGCCGCTCCCAGAAAGGCGGACGCCGTTCTGTTCCGCCAGGGCATGGGCTAGGGCCGCGCCGCCCTCGTCCAGGCCGCGATCCTCAATGACCACCTCGCCCCACCACAGTCCGGTGCGCCGCAGCCACAGCAGGGCTTTGACGGTCTGCTCCAACCCGCCGCCGTCCCCTTTTGCGTCTATCACCATCCGGGCGGGGCACACCCCCGGCAGCAGCAGCGCGCCTACCGCCAGCCACCCCAGGCTCACCAGCCCGAAGGCCGCCAGCAGCACCGCCAAAAATTGAAGGACTTCCGTCATTTCCGCCGCCTCCTCATTGAAACTGAGGTATTCTATGGCGGCAGACGTTTTTTTGTCACCGGTTGAAGGACACCAGCTCCGCCCCGTTTTCATCTATGTGGATGGAGGAGTAAGTTCCGTGGCGGAAGAACCAGTCCGGGCGGAGCAGATCCTGTTCCCCCACCAGTCCCAGGTGGTGCAGGATGAGGGACAGCGAGCCGTTGTGGGCCACCACCAGGGTGTCCGCGTCCCGCCGGATCAACTCATCCACGCAGCCGCCCACCCGCTCCATCATCTGCTGGGGCGGTTCCCCGCCGGAGGGCGTGGTGTGGAACCAGTCCGACAGGAGCCGGCCGATGTGGTCGCCGAAACGGGCCTCCGCCGCGCCCCAGGTCAAGCCCTCCAGCTCCCCCATGTCCTGCTCCCGCAGGGCGGGGCAGGCTTCCGGAACCACGAACCGGCCCTCGGTGCAGATCATGGCAGTGTCCCACGCCCGGGACAGGGGACTGGCCACGCAGTGGGTAAATTCCACCTCGTTCAGTTTGTCCGCCGCCTGACGGGCCTGCTCCCGGCCCAGCTCGGTGAGGGGATAATCCCGCACGCCGAAAAACAGCTGCCGCTCATTGCCGGTGGACTGGCCGTGGCGCACCAGATAGAGATACATGATTTTCTCCTCCCAGTTTATGCTTAATTCTTTCCCCGCCTGCGGCGGGGAAAGAAATCAGATTAAGCTGGCGACTCCGTAGGTCAAAATGCTGATGGCAAGGCCCGCCGTCACCACCCCGGCGATCACCGAGGGGAGGGCGCGACGCAATGGCATATCCAGGAACGCTGCCGCCAGCGCCCCGGTCCATGCCCCAGTGCCGGGCAGGGGGATGGCCACAAAAATGGCCAGCCCCAGGTATTTGTACTTGCTCACCCGCCGCCCTTTCAGATGGGCCTTACGCTCCAGCGCGTCCACCAGCCGGTTCAGCCTGGGGATCCGCTCCCGCATCCACTGGAGGATCCGCCGGATGTAGACGATGATGAAGGGGACGGGGATCAGGTTGCCGATGACGGCGGCGATAAAGGCGGCCCACACCGGCAGGCCCAGGGTCACGCCAAAGGGGATGCCCCCCCGCAGCTCCACCACCGGGATCATAGAAAACAGCACGGTGAGGGTGAACTCCCCCATCATGGTTTCCATCAGCCATTGCAGATTCAGCTCCATGGTCTGCTCCTTTTACTTCAGCACCGTTTTCAGATATTTGCCCGTGTAGCTCTCGGGGCACTGGGCCACCTGCTCGGGCGTGCCGGTGCACACCACGCTGCCGCCGCCGGAGCCGCCCTCTGGCCCTAAATCTATAATATAATCCGCCGTCTTGATGACGTCAAGGTTGTGTTCGATGACCACCACTGTGTTTCCGTTGTCCACGAACCGCTGGAGCACATCCACCAGCTGGTGGACGTCGGCGGTGTGCAGGCCGGTGGTGGGCTCGTCCAGGATATAGATGGTGGAGCCGGTGGACTGCTTGGACAGCTCGGTGGCCAGTTTTACCCGCTGGGCCTCGCCGCCGGACAGGGTGGTGGAGGGCTGGCCCAGCTTCACATAGCCCAGGCCCACTTCTTTCAGGGTCTTAACCCGGTTGTACAGCTTGGGCAGATTCTCAAAGAAGGGCAGGGCTTCCTCCACCGTCATCTCCAGCACCTCGTGGATGTTCTTGCCCTTATAGCGCACCTCCAGCGTCTCCCGGTTGTACCGCTTGCCCTTGCACACCTCGCAGGGCACGTATATGTCTGGAAGGAAGTGCATCTCGATCTTGAGAAGGCCGTCACCGGAGCAGGCTTCGCACCGCCCGCCCCGGACGTTGAAGGAGAACCGGCCCGGGCCGTAACCGCGGCTTTTGGCGTCCGGGGTGGAGGCGAACAGATCCCGGATGTCATTGAACAGCCCCGTATAGGTGGCGGGGTTTGACCGCGGGGTGCGGCCGATGGGGGACTGGTCGATGGCGATGACCTTGTCCAGGTGCTCGATGCCCTCCATGCCGTCGTGTTTGCCTGGGCGGGCCTTGGTGCGGTTCAGCTCCGCGCCCAGCCGTTTGTACAAAATCTCGTTCACCAGCGATGACTTGCCCGAGCCGGACACGCCGGTGACGGCGATAAACGTTCCCAGCGGGAAGCTCACGTCGATGTGCCGCAGATTGTTTTCCGCCGCGCCGCGCACGGTGAGGGTGTGGCCGCTGCCCTGCCGCCGCTCTGCGGGAACGGGTACCTTTTTCCGCCCCGCCAGATAGTCGCCGGTGACGGAGCCGGGGGTGTCCATGACCTGCTGGGCGGTGCCGCAGGCCACCACCTGGCCGCCGTGGACGCCCGCGCCGGGGCCGATGTCCACGATGTAGTCCGCCGCCCGCATGGTGTCCTCGTCGTGTTCCACCACGATGAGGGTATTGCCCAGGTCCCGGAGGTGCTTCAAGGTGCCCAGCAGCAGGTCGTTGTCCCGCTGGTGCAGGCCGATGGAGGGCTCGTCCAGGATATACAGCACCCCCATCAGGGAGGAGCCGATCTGGGTGGCCAGCCGGATGCGCTGGCTCTCGCCGCCGGACAGGGTGCCCGCCTGACGGGTCAGGGTCAGGTATTGCAGGCCCACCGAGCGCAAAAAGCCCAGCCGGGAGCGGATTTCCTTCAAGATTTGGTCGGCGATCATGTTCTGCGTCTCGGTGAGGGTGACGGTGTCCAGGAAGGCCAGGGCCTCGTCCACCGGCTTCTCGCAGAAGTCGTGGATGGAGCTGCCCCCCACAGTGACCGCAAGCGCCTCCCGCTTGAGCCGCTTGCCCTGGCAGGTGGGGCAGGGGCACTCGCTCATGCACTCCTCAATCTCCCGCTTCATGGCGTCGGACTGGGTCTCCCGGTAGCGGCGCTCCAGGTTGTTCACAATGCCCTCGAAGGGCTGGTACAGCGTGCCCTTGCCCCGGGGCTGGTCGTAGTTCAGGGTCAGCTTTTCCCCCTTGGTGCCGTAGAGGATGATGTCCATCACCTCGCCGGACAGCTTCTCCACCGGGTCTGTGAGCTTAAAGCGGTACTTTTTCGCCAGGGCGTCAAAGTACATCCGGGAGATGCCGTCCGACTTGATGTGGTTCCAGCCGGAGGCGGTGATGGCCCCCTCCAGGATGGACAGGGAACGGTTGGGGATGATGCGGTCCGGGTCTATTTTCATCTGGCTGCCCAGGCCGGTGCAGGCGGGGCAGGCGCCAAAGGGGTTGTTGAAGGAGAACATACGGGGGGTGAGCTCGTCGATGGACACGCCGCAGTCCTCGCAGGCGTAGTTCTGGGAGAACAGGATATCCCGCTCCTCATCGCCCAGGACGTTGATGATCACGATGCCGCCGGACAGGTTGGAGGCCACCTCCACGCTGTCGGTGAGCCGCCGGGTGATGTCCTCCCGGATGACCAGACGGTCCACCACGATCTCGATGGAGTGCTTTTTGTTTTTGTCCAGCTTGATCTCCTCGGTGAGGTCGTATAAGGAGCCGTCGGCGCGGACGCGGACGTAGCCCGACTTGCGCGCGTCCTCGAACACCTTATTGTGCTCGCCCTTCTTTCCCCGGATCACGGGGGCCAGCACCTGGATGCGGGTGGCCTCGGGCAGGGTCATCACCTGGTCGATGATCTGGTCGATGGTCTGCTGCTTGATCTCCTTGCCGCAGTTGGGGCAGTGGGGGGTGCCCACCCGGGCCCACAGCAGGCGCAGGTAGTCGTAAATCTCCGTCACCGTGCCCACGGTGGAGCGGGGGTTTTTGGAGGTGGTCTTCTGGTCGATGGAGATGGCGGGGGACAGCCCCTCGATGTAGTCCACGTCCGGCTTCTCCATCTGGCCCAGAAACATCCGGGCGTAGGAGGACAGGGACTCCACATACCGCCGCTGGCCCTCGGCGTACAGCGTCTCAAAGGCCAGGGAGGACTTGCCCGATCCGGACAGGCCGGTGAGTACCACCAGCTTGTCCCGGGGGATGGTGACGTCAATGTTTTTCAGGTTGTTTTCTCGTGCGCCTTTGATGACGATTTTATCCTGCATGGATATTTCTCCTTAGTATCTGTAAAATTTGGGCCCGAACTATAGAATAATGAAACGAATTTTTAATGTCAACCCCTGCTTTCATTGGAAATGTTGTGAGAATCGGACAAACCGGGTGGGATTTCGACCGGTCGGGGCGGACGGACATACTGAACCAGATCGGGCCGCACCGCGCCGTACTGCTTGAAGTTCTCCCGGCCCTGGCGCAGGGTCATGCCACGGTTCTCGTCGCTGGGATCGTCCTCGCCGGGGTCAAACACGTCGTTCTCCCAAAAGCACACCGGGCAGATATAGGCGATTGCGTCCTCCTTTAGGACGGGAAAGGTGAGATACCCGCAGCAGGGGCAGGGATAGAGGCCAAGCTCAGCCATCGCCCTTCAGCTCCTTCTGCACGTACTTGGGCAGCTTGGATAGCACCAGTTCGTAGGACATATCGCACAGGTCGCGCAATACGATGTCCGGCAGCTCCCCGTCCAGCAGGGCGGCCACCCACAGCCGCTTATCGCAGTAGAAGCCGGGGAGGATTTCGGGGTACTGCTCCCGGAACGCCTCAGCCAGCCGGGGGTCGCACTTGAGGTTCACCAGGTCGTGGTCGTTGTAGCGCTCGTCCTTCATCCCACGGGGGGAGCACACGGCGGCGAACAGCTTGCCCCGCACCATGTAGCGGTGCCAGCCCCATTCCAGCTTATAGTCTTTCTCCGCGCCGGGCTTGTCCAGCAGATATTTGTCCAGCCATTCATATTTCATGGATTTGTCCTCCTTGTCAGTCCAGCCCGGCGATGTACCGCAGGGCCCCGTCCCGCAGCAGGGCGATGTTGGCCTCGTCCAGCACAGTGTCCTTGCTGGTGTGGATGCGGTCCATGTAGTAGCCGACGATTTTTTTGTGTTTCAGCGCGCATACGCCCGCGCCCCGCTTGAAATTGGCGTTGTCGGAGGGGTACATACTGAAACTGCGCACCACCTGCACGTCCTTGCCCCCGGCGGGGAGAAAGGCGGCCTCGATGCACCGGAGGGCGTCCTCGTCCTTTTTCAGCTTTTTTTGGGGGAAGAATTGGATGGAGTCCCCATCGCCCACGCAGTCGAAGTTGAGTACGGTGGTTTTCTTCTTCGCCTGCTTGTGCTTCTTCGCAAAGGCGGCGGAGCCAAACATTCCCTTCTCCTCGTTGTCGAAGAACACGAAGCACACCCGATCCCGGTGCTCCG
The DNA here is from genome assembly GCA_014799505.1 of Clostridiales bacterium. Classification (GTDB taxonomy): domain Bacteria; phylum Bacillota; class Clostridia; order Oscillospirales; family Oscillospiraceae; genus Enterenecus. Next base: position 66,396 of record JAAVHV010000008.1, on the reverse strand, counting down.
GGGGCAGGGCCAGGGCGGTCTCCACGAGCGTGAGCACGCCGCTGGTGTTGTCGTTGGCGGTGTGTTTGTTGGCTTTGCCGTCCAGGATCCACCAGATGAAAAAGACGCAGATGCCCATGGAGGTCAAAGGCATCAAGATCGTCAGCACCAATGTGCCCGCCAGCGTATCCCCTGCCCCCAGCGCGTTTCCTACGGAGAGGAGCACGCCCTCCACCACGCCGAGCACGATGAACAGCGGCAGGACGATGGCGATCTGGTAAAGCAGGAAGAAAAACAGATTGCGTGGGGTGATGAAGTTGGGGATGGGTAGCACTGCCTGAGTGTCATAGTGGGCGGTGAGCAGCACCTGGGCCTTGTCCGGGTCGCCCACCACTACGTTCCGGGCGGCGAGGCCCTTCTCCACCGTGGGGGCGTACCCCGCCGCCTCCAGCTCCCCGCACAGCCAGGCGCGGAAGCTTTCCTTTTGCTTTTTGGATTTGCGCACCTGCATCTCGGCCATGATTTTGTTGGACTGCTCTGTCATCTCTCTATCCCTCCATGATCACATCTGCCGTCGTCCCACCCACCAGGGCGATGAGATCGGCAGGCTTCGCCTCTACCTGGAAGCCGATTTTTCCGGCGGAGACGCAGATGGTTTCATGATCCAGACAGCTCTCATGGAACACGGTGGGAAACCGCTTTTTCATCCCCACCGGGGAACAGCCGCCGTGGACGTACCCCGTCAGGGGCAGCAGCTCGCGGGCCGGCAGCATGGCGATGGATTTCTCGCCTACGGCTTTCGCCGCTTTTTTCAAGTCCAGGGTGTCCGCCACCGGGATGTCGAACACGTAGTACCCGCCGGACGCCCCCTTTGCCACCAGGGTTTTAAACACAGCGGCGGGATCCTGGCCCAGCATTTGGGCGACGCTCACGCCGTCGGGGGCTGTGTCACCGACCGGGTAGACGTGGGCGGCGTAGGGGATCTTTTTTTGGTCTAAGACCCGCATGACGTTGGTTTTTTCCTCTTTTTGTTTGGACATAACTTCACCTATTCCTTATGGTCAGAGCGGCCTAAGAGATAGTCGGCGGAGACGTTAAAATAATCGCAAAGGAACATCAGGGTCGTCGCTGTTACGTTGGTCTTTCCATATTCCAATCGCTGGTAATTTCGTTCGGCACAATGCAGCAATTCGGCCATTTCTTTTTGCTTTAATTTTCGCCCCTTGCGCAATGCCCGCAGACGTTCCGCAAATAAATTTAAATTGTACTCCATAATTTTTCACCACCACTTGACACGATCTACAAAATCGTATATAATCCAAATATACGATAATAAATATCGTATATTTGGAGGTTACATATGAACCCTTTTTATGAATGGCTCTACGAGCGGTATGCGGAGCCGAGGATGGACGAAATACTCCTTGCCCCTGCCTACCATACCATGAAAGAGGCATGGCTTGAGGTGGAAAAGAAGCTGTCCCCGGACGATAATCTGACAGCGAAAGACTACATCGGCAGTTTGAAACTCAATTGGGGCACCCTTGCCTTTTACTATGGGATAAAAGCAGGCCTCATGCTGTACGCCGGCCTGATAGATGGACAAGAAGAAACAGATTACTTCCCCTCTCCCCGTAGCTTGATGATCTGATCCCGCAGGGCCGCGGCCACCTCAAATTCAAGCATCTTGGCCGCCTCCTTCATCTCCTTCTCCAGCTTGGCGATGGCCTCCATCCGCTGGAGCTTGGTCATCTGGGACAGGTTCTTGTCGTTGTAATCCGGCTTCTCCTCGCCGGACAGCGCCATCAGCTCCCGCACCGCCTTCTTCACCGTCTTGGGCACAATGCCGTGGGCGCGGTTATAGGCGTCCTGCTTTTCACGGCGGCGCTCCGTCTCGTCCATGGCTCTTCGCATGGACGGCGTGATGGTGTCGGCGTACAAAATCACGATGCCGTCGGCGTTGCGGGCCGCCCGGCCGATGGTTTGGATCAGCGAGGTCTCCGAGCGCAAGAAGCCCTCCTTGTCCGCGTCCAGGATGGCCACCAGGGACACCTCCGGCAGGTCCAGGCCCTCGCGCAAGAGGTTGATGCCAACCAGCACGTCGAACTCGCCCAGCCGCAGATCCCGGATGATCTCCATGCGCTCGATGGTGTCGATGTCGTGGTGCATATACCGCACCTTGATGCCCGCGTTTTTCAGATAGCTGGTAAGGCTCTCCGCCATTTTCTTTGTGAGAGTGGTGACCAGCACCCGCTCGTCCCGAGCGGTACGCTCGGTGATCTCGCCGATCAGGTCGTCGATCTGCCCGTCCACCGGACGAACCTCCACCCTGGGGTCCAGCAGGCCGGTGGGCCGGATGACCTGCTCCACCACCTGGCCGGAGCGCTCCCGCTCGTACTCGCCGGGGGTGGCGGAGACATACACCACCTGGTTGAGCCGCTTCTCAAACTCGTCAAATTTCAGCGGCCGGTTGTCAAAGGCGCAGGGCAGGCGGAAGCCGTACTCCACCAGGGTGGTCTTTCTCGCCCGGTCGCCGTTGAACATGGCCCGCACCTGGGGCAGGGTGGCGTGGCTCTCGTCGATGAACAGCACGAAATCCTTGGGGAAGTAGTCCAGCAGGGTGTGGGGGGGCGAGCCCACCGGCCGGCCCTCGATGACCCGGGAATAGTTCTCAATACCGGAGCAGTAGCCCAGCTCCTGCATCATCTCGATGTCGTACATGGTGCGCTGCTTGACGCGCTGGGCCTCAATGAGCTTGCCCTCGCTCTCGAAGAAGGCCACCCGCTCCTCCATCTCCTTGTAAATTTCCTGGATGGCGGCGTCCATCTTCTCCTTGGGGGTGACGTAGTGGGTGGCGGGCCAGATGGGGATGTTGTTCAGCCGCCGGATGGGGGTTCCGGTGACCACATTGATTTCGGACAGCCGGTCGATCTCGTCCCCAAAGAACTCCACCCGGATGGCGGTGTCCTTCCAGTAGGCGGGCCAGATCTCCACGGTATCCCCCCGCACCCGGAACATATTGCGCTCAAAGGCGATGTCGTTGCGCTCGTAGCGGATGGCCACCAGCTTTTTCAGCAGCTCCTCTATTTTGATGACCGTCCCCACCCGCAGGGCCACCATCATTTTGCCATAGTCCTCCGGTTCGCCCAGGCCGTAGATGCAGGACACGGAGGACACCACGATCACGTCCCGCCGCTCCAGCAGGGACGCCGTGGCGGACAGCCGCAGCCGGTCGATCTCCTCGTTGATGGACGAGTCCTTCTCGATGAAGGTGTCGGTGTGGGGGATATACGCCTCGGGCTGGTAGTAGTCGTAGTAGGATACGAAATACTCCACCGCGTTGTTGGGGAAAAACTCCCGGAATTCGGCGCACAGCTGGGCCGCCAGCGTCTTGTTGTGGGCCAGGATCAGGGTGGGCCGCTGGACGGCCTCGATGACCTTGGCCATGGTGTAGGTCTTGCCCGAGCCGGTGACGCCCAGCAGGGTCTGCTCGTCCAAACCGTTCTCGATGCCCGCCGCCAGGGCGGCGATGGCCTCCGGCTGGTCGCCGCTGGGGGTGTATTCCGATACGACTTCGAATTTGGGCATAGCGCACCTCCTGAAACAAGTCAACAGCCTGTTCTTATCATAGAACGAACGTTTTAATATGTCAACCCTGTTTTTGGACAAATATCCGATCAGAATAAGCATATTATTATATCATGCCCGTCCACGGACAGCAAGGTGCTTTTGCGGGGAGAAATCTTTCGATTGTATGAAGAAAATCCGTCGTAAGGACAGCGCTTGGAAGGGTTCCGGCCGGACCCTTCCAAAATCAGACCGGGAAAAAGGGCGGATTTTCGTTATTTTTTTCTCAATCCCGCCTTGCGTTTTGCGGTTTAAGGTGCTATAGTGTGTACCGCTCAAAAGCCACGCGGGCCCGTTGGCGCAAGTACGGGTTCGCACTTTTTTTATCATAATCGAGGTGTCTTTTATGGAAACGATCCTGATCCAGCTCTCCTTCTCCATGGTAGGCGGGCTGCTGATGTCCCGTTTGGCCAAGCTGCTCAATCTCCCCGCCGTCACGGCCTACCTGGTGGCGGGGCTGCTGCTGGGCCCCTACTGCCTGGGCGCGCTTCAGCTGGCGCCCCTGGGCTTCACCACCGCCGAGTCGGTGGCCAGCCTGGATATCATCTCCCAGGTGGCGCTGGGCTTCATCGCGTTCACCATCGGCAACGAGTTCCGCCTGGAGCAGCTGAAGAGCATGGGCAAACAGGCCATCACGGTGGGCATTGCGCAGGCGGTCATCACCACCGCCCTGGTGGACGCGGCCCTGGTGGCGCTGCACTTCATCAACCCCGACTTCATCTCCATCTCCTCCGCCATTACCCTGGGCGCCATCGCCGCCGCCACCGCCCCCGCCGCCACCCTGATGGTGGTGCGCCAGTACAAGGCGGACGGTCCGCTGACCAAGCTGCTGCTGCTGGTGGTGGCCATCGACGATGCGGTGGGCCTGGTGCTGTTCTCCGCCTCCTTTGGCGTAGCCGCGGCGCTGGAAAGCGGTTCCATCAGCATCATCACCGTGCTGGTGGAGCCGGTGATCGAGATCGCGCTCTCCCTGGTGCTGGGCTGTCTGGCGGGCTGGGTGCTGTACCGGGTGGAGAAGTACTTCCACTCCCGCAGCAAGCGCCTGTCCATCTCCATCGGCTTTGTGCTGCTCACCGTGGGGCTGTCCATGGTGGAGTTTGAGGCGGGCGGCATCCACTTCGGCTTCAGCCTGTTGCTGGTGTGCATGATGACCGGCACCATCTTCTGCAACATCTGCGACTTCTCCGAGGAGCTGATGGCCCGTGTGGACGGCTGGACCACCCCGCTGTTCGTGCTGTTTTTCGTGCTGTCCGGTGCAGAACTGGATCTGAAGATCCTGGCCAATCCCCTGGTGCTGCTCATCGGCGTGGTGTATATCATCTTCCGCTCCCTGGGCAAATACCTGGGCTCCTATGGCAGCTGCGCCCTCACCGGGTGCAGCGAAAGCATCAAAAAACATTTGGGCATCACCCTGCTGCCCCAGGCGGGCGTGGCGCTGGGCATGGCCCTCACCGCCCAGCAGCTGGCGGACGGCGCGGTGGTGCGCAATGTGGTGCTGTTCTCCGTGCTGGTGTATGAGCTGGTGGGCCCGGCGCTGACCAAGCGCTCCCTTGTCGCCGCCGGCGAGATCCACGAGGAGGGCAAGACCAGTGCCCGGAAGAAGAACACCCCCAAGGCTCCCATCCAATTTGGATAAGTGATTTGAGCGGTTTTCCCGCGGCGTTCCGGGTATACTAACGCTGAGGTGATCACAATGCTCAGCGAAAACCAACTGCTCAATCACATCTACCAGACGGCCGAAATGGGCCAGGAGGGCATACAGTCGGTGCTGAAGTACACCGAGGAGCCCAGACTGGTGTCCGCCCTGAACAGTCAGCTCACCGAGTATGAGAAGCTGCAAAGCGCCGCCGGATCCATGCTCCAGGCCCGGGGGGAGCCGCCAAAGGGGCTGGGCCCCGTGGCAAAAGCTTCCTCTGAAATGATGAGCACCATGAAGGCCATGACAGACCGCTCCGCCTCCAACATCGCGGAGATGATGATCCAGGGCTCCACCATGGGGGTGACCAAGAGCCTGCGCACCATCCGGGACTGCGATGTGAAGGACGACGGCGTGCGCCGACTGGCGGACAAACTGCTCAAGACCGAGCAGGCCAACATTGAGGAAATGAAGCGTTTCCTGTAAACGGCGAAGGGCCTCCGTGTCCACGGAGGCCCTTCGGTTTTCCCATTCAGTTCAGCGAGCTGGGGCCGAAGCCATGGGGCAGCAGCTCCTTCAAGGGGAGTTTCACATACTCCCCGTCCCCCCGGGCCACCAGCACGGTGAGATCGGGGGCGAACTCATACAGCATCTGGCGGCAGGAGCCGCAGGGCCAGCAGTAGTCGGAGCTTTTTCCCACCACGGCCAGGGTTGTAAACTCCCTGTGCCCCTCGCTGACGGCCTTCACCAAGGCGGTGCGCTCGGCGCAGATGCACGAGCCGTAGGCGGCGTTTTCCACGTTGCAGCCGGTGAACACGGCGCCGTCGGGGCACAGCAGGGCCGCGCCCACGGGAAAATGAGAGTAGGGCACATAGGAGCGCTCCAGCATGGTGAAGGCCAGATCCACCAGGGCTTGGTCAGTCATATCAAAAACTCCTTTCCGATTCGGGGATTTTTTGGCAAGGGAGCGCGGCCGGCTCCTTATCCTATAGTATACCAGCTTTTTGCCCTGCGCGGAAGGGGAAAAGTGAGGAGCCCGACGATTTTTGTTGTTGCAATGCGGGAAAGTTTCTGATATACTATAAGCTGTTCGCGTGGGGGCGTACGATCCCCATACGTCCCGCTGTACGAAACAGGGAGCGCCGGGCGGAAGCCCTGGGCGCGGCCATCTAAAGATAAAGGACGGATGACAATGTTCGAGAAGGGAAAACGTGAGCGCCGCCAGAGCGAGGACGATAGAATATTCAATCGGATGCTTCTCTGGCTGGCTGGCGCGGTGGGGGTGGAGCTGCTCCTGCTGCTGCTGAAAAAAGTGTACGTGGACATGAAATGGGGCGGAATCCCCGCCGGAACGCTGTTGGACTTCTTCAAGATATACTGCATAGCGGGAGTTGTCCTCACCGTGGGCGGAATCGTCTGGGCGGTGCTGAACCACCGGATGGGCAGACCCCTGACGCTCCCCGTGGCCATTACCGCAGCTGCGGCGGGCCTGTGGCTGGTGTCCATGCTCAGCCGCTTTATGTGGAGCGAGGGTGTAAAGATCCTCCTGATGCTGCCTGCGGGGGCGGCGGTGCTGATCGTCATCTTTTTCCTCTATCAGCGCCCCTTCTTCTATAACGCAGTCCTCACCGGCGGCGCTTTGATGGCTGTCTGGCTCTATGGAAGGTATTACCTGATTCACCCCCGCGTCATCATGGCCTGCTTCATTGGGGGCTGGGTGATTCTGGCGGCTGCGGCGGCGCTGGCCTTTGTGCTGCGGAACAACGACGGAAAGCTGGGGCGCGTTCGGGTGCTTCCGCCCAGCTCCAACTATATGATGACCTGGATCACTTGCGGTGTCGCGGCGCTGGCCATGGTGCTGGCCCTGATCCTGGGCGTGTCCACGAGCCACTATCTGCTGTATGTTTTGGCGGCGTGGCTGTTTGCCCAGGCGGTGTTCTTCACTGTGAAGATGATGTAAATGTTATAAAGGAGCCCGCCTCCCCCTGACAGGGGAGGCGGGCTTTTTGTTTTGATTTAAATATGCCGGCGCTTAGAAGCCGTAGCGCATGGCGCTCTCGATCATTTGCTCAAAAATCTCGTCGAAGGAGGCGCCATTGAACGCGTTCTGGAAGCTCTTGGCCGCCTCATCCATCGCGGTACCGAGGGTCATGGATTCTTTTCCGACGGTCATCTTGATGCCGCCCGCCGCCTTGAACAGCAGGGTGGGGAAGAACTTATAGCTGATGAAGATCACCACAGCGGCGCCGAGGAAATACACCAGCCAGGACAGGCCGGAGTCGGAGCCGGGGCAGGTGTACTGGACGGAGAGGGCGCCGAAGATAATGGAGGACAGCACCGCCAGGAGGATGAACGTCAGCGCCATGGAGATGGACACGAAGGACAGCAGGAACGCCAGCAGCAGAAGGACGGTGGTCAGCACGCCGTTGTTGGCACTGGCCTGCCACGCGCCGCCCAGGGAGAGGGTGCTCTTCTGGGCCTTGGCGGCGACAAATACCACCAGGATAAACAGAGCCATGCCGATGATCGCGATCAGTCCGCCGTACAGCAGGCTCTCAAAGAGGGGCGCGCTGACCTTGACGGCGTCCCTGCTGTAGGAATACTCGTTGATCGCGGAGACGACGGTGCTGCATATCTTATGCAGTACGCCGAATATAGCCAGACCCAGCGCCAGCACCCGGATGACGGTGAGGAGGGTGCTGACCATCATGTCCTGCCGCGCCAGGGAGTCCTGGACGGCCTGGGCGGGGGAGGCGAAATAGGACTTTAAGTAGCTCCACAGGCCGGAGGCGGCCGCCTTTGCCTTTTGCTGCATTTCAGACGGCTGCCGGGGCTGCTGCGGGGGAACCTGCTGCGGAGGCACCTGCTGGGAGTACTGAGGGGGCTGCTGCGGGGGAACCGGCTGCGGGATCTGCTCTGCCGCCCGCGCGGCGGCCTGGGCCTCCTCGCAGGTGCACTGGGCGCCGTCCTCCAGCTGCTTGCCGCAGAATTGGCAATACTTCATTGTGTTTAAACCTCTCTCTCTACTTTTTTCCGGCATCCGCCGGTGGGATCATATAACCATATTACATTATATCAAATCAACGCTTTTTGTCAATTCCTTCCGCCTGATGAATACAACTCATTAAAAAAGGGGGTCAAAAGCTGTGGTGGCTGTGGCTGAAGATGAGCAGCACCCCCAGGGCAAAGCCCAGCACGGTGGCCAGGATGGGCCAGCGGGACTTCCACTGGAGCGCCGCCTCGGGCAGCAGCTCGAAAAACACCACATACAGCATAGCCCCGCCCGCCAGGCTCAGAGCCGCGGCAAGGGCCGCCGGGGCCTGCTCCCCGATGAAATAGCCCGCCACCGCCCCCAGCACCGTGGGCAGGCCGCTGAGCGCCGCCACGGCGATGGCGGAGACGGTTTTGGAGCCGTCATGGAGGAGGGGGGTGGCGATGCTCATGCCCTCGGGCAGGTTGTGCAGGCCGATGGTCACCGCCGCCAGTACGCTGGACAGACAGATGCCCTGTACCGCCACTGTGGCCCCCACCGCCATGCCCACCGGCACGTTGTGCAGGGCCACCGCCGCCGCCAGCACGATGCCGGCGGTGTGCAGGTCGTGGTGGCCGCAGGCGCAGTGGTGGGGGTTGGCCTCGTCCTGGTGGTGGGCGCTCTTGTCGATCCAGCAGTTGAGCAGGTAAGTGACCGCGAAGCCCGCCACCAACAGCAGCGGCGCCATGGGCAGCCAGGGGGCGGCCTCTATGGCCTCGGGCACCATATCCAGCGCCACGATGGACAGCATCAGCCCGGCGGTGAAGCTGAGCAGCAGGCTGGTCCCTCGGGGGGACTCCCGCTTGAACAGCGCTGCCAGCACGCCGCCCAGGGCCAGACCGCCCACGCCGGTGGCGGCGGTCAAAAGTATGACGAACAGGATAGGATTCATGTATACGCGCTCCTAAATACAGTCTGCCGGACGAACCGCAAGGCCCGTCCGGCAGACACTATATTAGCATGGACGCTGGACAAAATCAACCTTTTTTGAACAGTTCCCGCAAACCAATGACGATGAGGAACGCGCCGAAGCACTTCCGCAGCACTTCCACGTCCAGCGCGGTGGCCGCCCAGGCGGTGAGGGCGGAGCATATCAGCCCCAGTCCGATCGCGGGCAGAAGGACCCGCTTTTCCACGTATCCGTTTTTGAAGTGAGCGGGCAGGGCGGTGGCGGCAGTGGGGAGGAAGTAGAGCAGATTGATGCCCTGAGCCAGGGCCTGGGGCACCCCGGCAAAGCTGGTCATGTAGATGAGCAGCAGGGAGCCGCCCCCCACGCCAAAGCCGGACAGCACCCCGGTGACCGCCCCGGCCAGAGCGGCAATGAGCCAGTCCATTATAAAAACGCCTTGACCCCGCCGTAGAGGATGAGCAGGGCGAACCCACGGCGCAGCCACACCATGGACATTTTTTTGAACAGCTTTCCGCCGGCCCAGCCGCCCGCCAGCCCCCCGGCCAGATAGGGCAGCGCCATGACCGGATCCAGCTGCCCCCGGAACCAGTACACCCCGGCGGACAGGGCGCACAGCGGCGCGATCACCGCCACTGAGGTGGCGAACGCGCGGCGCTGATCCAGGCCGCATTTACCCGCCAGCATGGGCACCAGCACCTGGCCGCCGCCCCCGCCGAAAAAGCCGTTGACCACCCCGGCGGCTCCGCCCGCCAGAGCGTACCACAGAGTTTTGGAATTTCCCTTTTTCACCGTATATCACCCGCATCAGTATGCCGCGGCCGGGGGCTTACTATTCTTTTTCCGCTGTGCGGGGCAGCGCAAGGAGCGACCCGTTTTTTTGACAAAATAGAAATAATGTAAAGAAACTTTCCTTGCGAACCCTTGGGAAACCCGGTATAATGCTCCAAAAACCGGGAGAGAGAGGGAAAAACGTGCCAAAATCTACCAAAGATGAAATCATGACAGCGTTGGGCGGGCTGCTCCGGGTCAAACGGCTGGACGACATCACCGTCACCGAGCTGGTGGAGCAGTGCGGCATCTCCCGGCAGGCGTTCTATTATCACTTTTCCGACTTGTACGGCGTGGTAGACTATGGCATTCAGCGGTTTTTGGAGCAGCTTGAAGCGCCCAGCCCGGATCAGTGGCGGGCCGCCCTGGAAAAGACGCTGACCCTGCTGCGGGAAAACCGCACCGTGGTGCTTAACGTCTACCGGGCGTATGAGCGCAGCTATGTGGAGCACGACCTCCGGCAGTGGGCCGCGCCCCTGGTGGAAACGCGCGTCCGGCTGACCGCACAGAGGTACAGCGTGACGGAGGATCAGATCGGCTTCATGTCGGAGGTGCTGACCCAGGCGCTGGCCAGCATCGTGCTCAGCTGGGTGGAGCGGGGAATGCCCTCCAGCGTCATTGAGCGGATGGACGACTTTGACATCCTGGTGGGGGGCTGCCTGGAGTACACCATGGAGCGGCTGTCCCAGAAAAATAAAGAAAGCTGACAGGGGCGGACGAAGTTATCTTTCGTCCGCCTCCATCTGCGGGGAATGGACGAAAAGCAGCTGGAAATGGCGAAAAGCTTCCTGCTGTGGCTGAAGGAACAGAAGCTGTGAAAATTGCCTATTGCAATTTCAAGGGAGTATGTTACAATAGGCCCGACAACTGAATAAAGACAGTTGCGAGAAATGCAGCAGGCAGAACCCTCACGGGACTGCCCAGGAAAGGAAGAAGCAAAATGCCCAAGCTCAAGAAACGGGCCCTTTTGCTGCTGGCCGCTATCGTCATGCTGCCGGCTTCACTGTGCGGATGCACAGGAGGCACGGGACACAGCGGGAACGACTCGGCATCTGCGCAATCGGGCGAGTTACCCAAAGGAAGAAGCAAAGTGCCCATGCCCGTCAAACGGGCCGCTTTGCTGCTGGCAGTCATCGCCATGCTGCCGGCTTCACTGTACGGGTGTACAGGGAGTAAGGGATCCAACGGGAACTCAGTCACGGTAGGTATCGCACAGGATTTGAGCAACCTCGACCCCCAGCTGGCCAAAACGGCGGGGATTCGTGAGGTTTTGTTCAACATCTTCGAGGGACTGGTGAAGGCCGGCCCCGACGGCTCGGTGATCCCGGCCGTCGCCAGTGACTATGAGATCTCCGCGGACGCCACAACGTACACCTTCACCCTGCGGGAAGGCGTCACGTTCCACAACGGAAATCCAGTCACCATCGAGGATGTGGTCTATTCCCTGGAACGCTGCGCCGGATCGGAGAACGATGGAAAGCCTCTGGTCTCGGCGTTTTCTAATGTCTCCAGGATCGAGGCAACCGACGACGGCCATGTGGTCATCACCCTGGCCGAGCCCAGCCTGGAGTTCCTCAACGCCCTCACCGCCGCCATCATCCCCAAGGACTCCGGCCCCACCATCACCGAGACCATGATCGGCACCGGGCCCTTCAAATTTGTCTCCTACGCCCCCCAGGACAGCCTGGTGATGGAGAAGTATAGCGGCTACTGGAACCAGGAGAAGGCGGCAAGGCTGGATAAGGTCACCTTCAAGATCGTCCCCGACGTGAACGCCATGGTCGTCGGCCTGAAGGGCGGCACGCTGGACATGGTGGTCCATCTGCCCAACAGCCTGGAGGGCGAGGTGAAGGACGCGTTCACCGTCCACGAGGACACCATGAAGCTGGTGCAGGCGCTGTACATCAACAACGCTGTGAAGCCCTTTGACAACGAGCTGGTGCGCCAGGCCATGTACTGCGCCATTGATGTGGACCAGATCATCGACTTTGTGTGCGGCGGCGCGGGGGTGCCCACCGGCACCAGTATGTATCCCGCCCAGGAGAAGTATTTCATGCCCGAGCTGGCCGGGAACTATGCCCCCAACGTGGAGAAGGCCCGTGAGCTGCTGGCCCAGGCGGGCTATCCCGACGGCTTTGCCATGACCATCACCGCCCCGTCCAACTACGCCCAGCACGTGGATACCGCCCAGGTCATCATCGAGCAGCTCAAGGCGGTGGGCATCACCGCGGAGCTGGTGCAGGTGGAGTGGGAGAGCTGGGTGTCCGACGTCTACCGGGGCCGGGACTACCAGACTACGGTGTGCGGCATCTCCGCCGACGACATGACCGCCCGGGAGATGCTGGTGCGGTACATGAGCGACAATCAGAAGAATTTCATCAATTTCCAAGATGAGGAGTTCGACGATGTGCTGACCCGCGCCATGGCTGCCACCGATGAGGAGGAACAGGTCACGCTGTACAAGCGGGCGGAGGAGATCCTCAACGAGAAGGCGGCCAGCCTGTGGATCCAGGATCTGTGCGACCTGGTGGTCATGAAGCCGGAACTGGACGGCTTCACCTTCTACCGCACCTATGTGATCGATATGTCGACGATCAGCTACAAATAATTGAAGGAGCGGGACGCCCGCGGGCGTCCCGCTCTTTTCCCATGAAATCGAAAGGGGGGAAGCCCCATGGGAAAAACCTTGCTGAAACGAGCGGGACTGCTTATCGGCACCCTGCTGCTGGTGAGCGTGCTGGCCTTTGTGGCCTTTTCCGTCATCCCCGGCGATCCCACCGACTCCATCCTGGGCATCGAGGCCACCGAGGAGCAGCGCTTGGCTCTCCGTACCCAGCTGGGGCTGGATCAGCCCATTTATCAGCGGTACTGGAGCTGGCTGACCGCCTTTGTCACCGGGGACTTCGGCCAGTCCTATAAATACGATATGCCGGTGTCCCGGCTGGTGGCCGCCCAGGCAAAGGTGACGCTGGTGCTGGCCGCCGTCTCCTTTGTGCTGATCGTGGTCATTTCCCTGCCTCTTGGCCTGATTGCCGCCCGACACCGGGGAGGGATCGTGGATCGGGCGGTGACGGTGCTCACCCAGATCGCCATGTCCGTGCCCAACTTCATCATGGGCCTGGGGCTGATGTTCTTGTTCGCTCTGGTGCTCCACTGGTTTGAGCCAAAGTACGTTCCCCTGGAGGACGGGCTGGGGGCCCACCTGCGGTTTATGGTGTTCCCGGCCCTGGCTATTGCCCTGCCCAAGAGCGCCATGACGGTGAAGCTCCTGCGGGGCTCCATCTTGGGCGAGATGGGCCAGGACTACATCCGCACCGCCTACAGCAAGGGCAACAGCCAGGGCTCCGCCCTGTGGCGGCACGTGCTGCGCAACGCCATGATCCCGGTGGTGACCTTCCTGGCCATGGCCATCGGCGACATCATGGCGGGCTCCATCGTGGTGGAGCAGGTGTTCAGCATCCCGGGTTTGGGCCGCATCCTCATCTCGTCCATCGGCAACCGGGACTACCCGGTGGTGCAGGCCATCGTGGTGCTGCTGGCCGGGGTGGTGGTGCTGTGCAACTTCCTGGCCGACCTGCTCTACCGGGTGATGGATCCCCGGATCGACGGGAGGTAGCGCTGTGAGGAAAAAGAACTGGTATCTAACCATCGGGATCGTTTTGACGGCCTGTATGCTGATATTTATCGCCGTGGGCTTCTTCTGGACGCCCTATGCGCCCTCCGCCATGAGCGCCGGGGACCGGAACGGGAGGCCCTCCCTCCGGCACCTGTTCGGCTGTGACTCCTTTGGGCGGGACGTCTTCTCCCGCACGCTGGAGGGGGCGGGCTCCACGCTGACCATCGCCCTGGCGGTGCTGGCGGTGGGGGCGGTGTGCGGGCTGGTGATCGGCGCGCTGTGCGGCTACTACGGCGGCGCGGCCGACGCCCTCATCATGCGCCTGTGCGACGCCGTCGCCGCCTTCCCCAGCGTACTGCTGGCCATGGTGGTGCTGGCGGTCACCGGGCCGGGAAAGTACAATGTCATCGGGGCGCTGGGGGTGCTGTTTATCCCCAGCTTCGCCCGGCTTGTCCGGGGGGAGTTCCTTAAATACCGGGATCGGGATTTCGTCCAGTCGGCCAGACTGATGGGGGTGTCCGACCTGCGGATCATCTTTGTCCATATCCTGCCCAACATCTGGCCGGTATTACTGTCCGGATTGACCATCGGGTTTAATAACGCGGTGTTGGCGGAGGCGTCCATGAGCTACCTGGGCATCGGTGTCAGCGCCCAGGAGCCCAGCTTGGGCTATATGCTCAAGGACGCCCAGGGGTATTTCTTTACCCTGCCCTGGTGCACGGCTTTCCCGGCGGCGGTGGTGATCCTGCTCATCCTGGGTGTGGGCCTGCTGGGCGAGGGCATCCGGGAGCGGATGGGGGTGGCGTCATGATGCTGGATATCCGGGATTTGTCGGTGGTGTTCACCGATAGGCAAGAGCCCTTTACGGCCGTTGACCGCTTTTCGCTTCAGATGGAGGAAGGGGAGATCGTGGGCATCGTGGGCGAGTCCGGCTCGGGCAAGTCCATGACCGCCCACGCCCTGATGGGGCTCATCCGCCGCAGCTCGGTGACGGTGAGCGGCCAGGCCCTGTTCGAGGGGACAGATCTGCTGCCCCTGTCCCGGGCTGAGCTGCGGCAGTACCAGGGCCGGGATCTGTCCATCATCTTCCAGGAGCCCATGACCAGCCTGAACCCCACCATGCGCATCGGAAAGCAGGTGGAGGAGTCCCTGCGCATCCACGAAAAGCTGTCCCCGGCCGAGCGGAAAGCCCGTGCCCTTGACGCCATGGCGCTGGCGGGCCTGCCCGACCCAGAGGCGGTATACCGCCAGTACCCCCACCAGCTGTCCGGCGGAATGCGCCAGCGGGTGATGATCGCCTCGGCGTTGGTGCTGCGGCCCCGGCTGCTCATCGCCGACGAGCCGACGACCGCGCTGGACGTGACCATCCAGGCCCAGATTTTGGAGACGCTGAAGGACATCAACCGCAAGGAGGGCACCGCCATCCTGTTCATCTCCCACGACCTGGGGGTCATCAAGGCGCTGTGCGGCCGGGTGGTGGTGATGAAGCAGGGAAAAATCGTGGAGTCGGGGCCGGTGGACGACGTGTTCTACCACCCCCGGGAGGATTACACCAAGCTGCTCATCGCCTCCCGGCCGAAGCGGAAGAAGCTGAGAGGGGGCGGTAAGGGTGAGTGACCCCATTGTTCGCGTCCGAAACCTCAGTAGCTGGTACGGGAAGGGCAGGGAGCGCAAGCAGGTGCTGCGGGACGTGTCCGTGGAGCTGGCCCCCGGCGAGGTGCTGGGCATTGTGGGCGAGTCCGGCTCGGGCAAGACCACCCTGGCCAAGTGTGTGCTGGGCATGGTCACCGACATCACCGGGGAGCTGACCGTCAACAGCCGGCGGCCCCAGATGGTGTTCCAGGACCCCTACGGCTCGCTGAACCCGGCCAAGACGGTGGGGTGGATTTTGGAGGAGCCCCTCCGGGCCGCCGGGGTGAAGGACAAAAATCAGCGCCGCAAAAAAGTGGCGGAGCTTCTGCCCCTGGTGGGGTTGGAGGAGGAGCATTTGAACCGCAAGCCCGCTCAGCTCTCCGGCGGGCAGCGGCAGCGGGTGGCCATCGCCGCGGCGCTGATCCAGGGCAGCAGGCTCATCGTGCTGGACGAGCCGGTGTCCGCGCTGGACGTGACCTTGCAGGCCCAGATCCTCCGTCTGTTGGCGGAGTTGAAGGAAAGACTGGGCCTGTCCTACCTGTTCATCTCCCACGACCTGGCGGTGGTGTACCAGCTGTGTGACCGGGTGGCGGTGATGACGGGGGGCGAGATCGTGGAGATGGGGGACGTGGATGAGATCTACGACCACCCCAAGCACCCCTATACAAAAAAGCTGCTGGACGCTTCCCTGGCGCTGGATTAGGGGCGCTTTGGCAAAAAAGACCCGGGACCGGGGCCTGTGGCCCCGTTCCCGGGTTTTGTTGTGCGGTCAGTTTTTGCGATGAAAGACGGAGCGCCGAACGGCTTCTCAGGTCATGGTCGCGCCGTCCACCTTCAGCACGGTGCCGGTGACATAGCTGGCCTGGTCGCTGGCCAGGTAGAGGAACGCGTTGGCCACGTCCTCGGGCTGGCCCACCCGGCCCAGGGGGATGCCGGCGGAGATGCGATCCACCATCTCCTTGGGCAGCGCGGCCACCATGTCGGTGGCGGTGACGCCGGGGGCCACCGCGTTCACCCGGATATGATCCTTGCCCAGCTCACGGGCCCAGGACTTGGTCAGGCCGTTGACGGCGAACTTGGAGCCGGGGTAACCGCTGCCGGAGGGCTGGCCGTACTCGGACACCATGGAGCTGGTGTTGAGGATGACACCGCCGCCCTGCTCCTTCATGATCCGGGCCGCCGCCTGGGCGCACACAAACAGCGCCTTCACGTTCAGGTCAAAAATCTTGCCGAACTCGTCCACGGTGTAGTCGTACAGGCTGGTGCGGGAGGAGATGCCCGCGTTGTTCACCAAAATGTCCAGGCTGCCGAACTTCTCCTTGGCGGCGGCAAAAGCCGCGCCCACGGCCTCGGGGTCGCACAGGTCGGGGCAGATGCCCATCACCCGGTCGCCGTACTGGGTGAGCTGGGCCAGGGCCTTGTCCACCGTCTCCTGGCGGGAGCCGGCCACCACTACGTTGGCGCCGTTGTCCAGATAGGTCTTGACAATGGCGAAGCCGATACCCCGGGTGCCGCCGGTGACGACGGCAGTCTTGTTTTTCAGCATAGTGTAACTCTCCTTTTCTTTACGATTTTATGGTTCGCGCGGCGCTCTCCGCCGCGTCTCACGTAATGGCTATTTTACCCTTTGACCCCGAGTTTGTCAATACTTTGTCAATGCGAAGCGCCCCCGGACATCTGCCGGGGGCGCGCTTTCATGTTTGAAGCCGTGTTCAGCCCAGCCGCCGCCGGAGCTGCTCGGGGTTGTCGGAGTACTCCAGCGCGGTCTCCATGGTGATTTTCCCCGCCTTGTACAGCGCCAGGATGGACTGATCCATGGAGATCATGCCCTCCGCCCCGCCGGCGGCGATGGCGTTGTCGATCTGGTGGGTCTTGTTGTCCCGGATGAGGCTGCGGATAGCGTTGTTCATCTGCATGATCTCATAGGCGGGCACCATGCCGCCGTCCTTGTCGGGCAGCAGCTGCTGGCTCACTACGGTGCGCAGCACCATGGACAGCTGGGAGCGCACCTGCTCCTGCTGAGTGCTGGGGAAGGAGTCCACGATGCGGTCCACCGTGTTCACCGCGCCCTTGGTGTGCAGCGTGGCGATGAGCAGATGGCCCGTTTCCGCCGCGGTCATGGCGGTGCGGATGGTCTCGTGGTCGCGCATCTCGCCCAGGAGGATGACGTCGGGGGCCTGCCGCAGGCAGGCCCGCAGGGCGGCGAGGTAGTCCTGGGTGTCGATGGAGATCTCCCGCTGGGAGACAATGCTTTTGGCGTTGCGGTGGAGGTACTCGATGGGGTCCTCCAGGGTAATGATGTGGCCGCTCCGGGTCTGGTTGATCCGGTCAATGACGCAGGCCTGGGTGGTGGACTTGCCGCTGCCCGCCGTGCCGGTGACCAGCACCATGCCGTGGGTAAGGCCGGCCAGCTCCATCACCTGGGACGGGATGTGCAGGGACTGCCAGTCCGGGATGCCGAAGGCCACCACCCGAACCACCGCCGCCATGGAGCCGCGCTGCCGGTAGGTATTCACCCGGAACCGGGCCAGCCCGGGCACGGAGAAGGAAAAGTCGTCGTCCCCGTCCTGCAAAAAGACATCCCTGGGCCGTCCGGCCTGGGCATAGAGCTGGGTAACCAGCTCCTCCGCGTCCTTGGGCATGACGCGGTCCGTGCCGATGGGGATCAGCTTCTTGTCCAGCTTTTCGCACACCGGGCCGCCCGCTACAATAAACAGGTCGGAGGCACTGTCCTCCACCGCCCGCTTCAAATAATCTAACAGTTCTGCCATGGTTTCCGCTCCTTATTCTTCTTCTCCGCCCCAGACGTTCAGGTGGTCGTCAGGCTCCCATTCGCCGACGGGGACGGCCTGCCAGCGCAGGATCTCATAGTCCGCTCCGTATAGTATGACCTCCACCTGGAGCTCCTGGGTATCTGAGATGGGGACGGTGTAGCCCACGTACGCCGCAGCCGGAGCGGTGTAGAGGTACTCGTCATCCAGCGGGAAGCCGGTCTCCGTCCCCGGGGGCGAGGAGAGTACGGAGGGTGCCTCGTCTCCCTGCTGCCACGGTATGAGGCTCTCTACGCCCTCCACCGTCTCGCCGTTTCGCAGGCGGGCCAGAATCTCCTGGGCCTGGCAGTCGGCGGCGTAGTAGTCCTCCACCGCTTGGGCGGAGGCATCCGCCAGCCGCACGTCCGCCTGGACGGTGGACAGGCTCAATAGGGCGAACACCGTCAGGGCCAGCACCGCGAAGGCCACCAGCAATGAGCTGCCGCCCAGGGCGGGAGGGGCCATGCCCTCCTTTTTCCGCTCAGCCATGGGCGCCCACCTCCTCCTGCCAGGCGACGTCCAGCTCAAACAGGATCTCGCCGGTGCCCGTCGCGGTCACCGCGACATATCCTTTGCCCAGGCCGGGGACTCCACTGTCCTCCAGAGGTTCCACCTTCAGACAGTAGGCGCCTTCTGTCTCCGAAACCACGTCCCAGTTATCATCATAGTAGATAGTCAGGGGCATCCGGGTGTAGCCATAAGGATATGGATAGTCCAGCGCCGCGGATACGGCCCACGTCTCCCCTTTGGCCGAGCGCAGGACTTCCACCGCGTTCTGGCACAGCACCGCCGCGTGATCCCGGGCCTCGCTGCGCTTGGACAGCTGATCCGACTTCACGAAGGCCTGGAGGCACAGCGCCGCCGCCAGCGCGAACACCAGCAGCATGACGATCTGCTCCATCATGGCCAGGGGGGCTTTGCTCTTCATGACGCCCCACCCCCTTCGCTTCTCAGCGACAGCAGCAGCGTGTCCTCTTTGCCCTGGGCGTCGGTGACCCGGACGGTGAGCAGCCCGTCCGCCAGGGACAGGTCAAGGGCCTCCGCCTGCACCAGCTCCCGGCCGTCCTCAGGGGACATGGGCTGTTCAGACCAGCTGTACAGCTCCCGCAGCCAGCCGCCGTAGCAATAGATGTAGGTGACATATTCGTCGTCCCCACCCAGGATCAGGGTCGGGACACCCTGAACGTTTGCCACCGACAGGTTGTCCGCCGCGTCGGACTGCCGCACCTTGGTGGCGATGTACTGGGTGCAGGCGCGCCGGGTGGAGGCCTCCTGATCCCGCAGGGTCAGGCGGCGGTAGGCGTCCGCCCCGGTGAGCAGCACCGCCAGGACGCACGCGGCGAACACCCCGAACAGCAGCAGGGCGACCAGCGCGTCGATATGATGTTGGATCTGCTTTCGTCTCATGGCGTCTGCTCCAGAACGGTGATATCGGGCATCAGGTTGTCCGCGAACGCCGTGTAAAACACGACGTACTGCGTCTCGTCAACCTGGACGCCGTAGTGCTCCTTCAGATAGTCGATGTCGGGGGGATAGATCCCTTCGGCGGCATAGCAGGCCACACAGCCCCGGCGCAGGGCCTGCTCGAGCTGCCGCTTGTTCTCCTCCCCGCGGCCGCTTTCGATGCTGTTGAGGGCGGTGGAGAAAAACACCAGCACCGCCACGATCATCGCGGGCAGCAGCAGGGCGCGGAGCAAGGCCCCCCAGGGGGCTTTCTGTTTCCTCATGGCCCGTCACCCGATAGCGGACATGATGTGCATCAGCGGCAGCATCACAGACAGCAGGATCAGCCCCACCAGAATGGAGCACACCAGCACCAGGGCGGGCTCCACCCGGCTCACCCGATCCTCCAGCGCGGCCTCACTCTCCTCGGACAGGTCGTCCGCGATCTTCTCCATGGCGGCGTCCCCGGTGCCGCTGCGCTGGCCCAGCTCCAGCAGGCGGCAGGCCCGGGAGGGCAGCAGGTCGCTTCCCCGCATGGCGGCGGCCAGGCGCTCCCCCTGCTCCAGGCGGGCGCGGCACTCCAGACAGCGCTCCTTGGTCTGGGGCACATCGTCCAGCAGGCCGGAGGCCAGCTCCAGCGCCTCCTCAACGGGCATTCCGCTGGCCATGCCCATGGACAGGGCCTGGGCCAGCCGGGCATCGTTCATCTTCCGGGCTACGCCCTTGTCGCCGCGGCTGCCGCGCCAGAGGGCGGTGAGCTTCTCCCGGAAGGAGGGGAGGGCGGCAAAGGCGGCCAGGAACACCGTCACGGCGGCCATCAGCACCCACAGCACGGGCATGGCTCCGTCCAGCCAGCGCCCCAGGGTCAGCAGACCGCCGGCCACGCCGGTGAGCCTCCCGCCCAGGGAGGCGTACACGTCGTCAAAAATGGGCAGGACCCGCATCAGCAGCACCCCGATGACCACCAGCATCAGCAGCAGCATCACCGCCGGATAGAGCAGGGCGCTCTTGATCCGCCGGTCCAGCCGGGCGCGGCGCTCGTAGTACCGGGCCAGGGCGGCCAGGGCCTCCTCGGTGCGTCCGGCCCGTTCGCCAACCTCCACCAGTCCGCAGACATAGGCGGGGAAGCGGCCTGTCTCCCGCATGGCGGCGGACAGGGTGGAGCCGAGGTCCACCCGGCTGGCCATGTCAGTAAGCATCGCCTGGTAAGCCGGGTCGCTCTCCTCCGCCAGCAGGGTCAGGGCGTCCCCTGTGCCCACGCCGGAGTGGAACAGCATGGACAGCTCCAGGCACAGGGAGGACAGCTCCCCGTGAGAAATACTGTTATGTTTCATGTAAAGCTCCAATCTGCACGCTATGGCGTGATGTATCATAAAAAATGGGTCTGTGGATACCACAGACCCATTTTAATTCAAACCCGTCCATTCGTAAAGGGCTTTTTTGAAATTTTTATCCCCGGTCTCAGTACAAATACATCGGGTTGTAGTTTTTCCCGTCGCCGATGTATTTCATGATGGACGAGCTCTGCTTGCCCGAGGAGGCGTAGGTGGGATCCATCCGCTGCCAGGCGCTGCCGTCAAAGTAGACCGCGCCGTTCACCCAGCCGGTCTCCTCCGACCAGACGTTGATCCAGGCGTGATACTGCGTTCCGGCGTAGCCCACCACCAGTTTGCAGGGGACGCCCAGGCTGCGCAGCATCCCGGTCATCAGGCTGGCGTAGTCAAAGCAGATGCCGGTTTTCTTGGCCAGCACGTTGTCCAGCACGGGCAGATAGCCGCTCTTAACGGTGGCGGCCAGCTTCTTGTCGTAGGTCAGGTTGGTCACCACGTAGTCGTAGATGATCTCCACCAGCTTGAGCGGGTCGGTCTCATTACCGGCCAGCTCCGCAGCCTTGGCAACGGCCTTGGGGGCGTTGGCGTAGTCCACGTACTGGTTGGGCCGCAGGAAGGGGGCGAACTCGTCATTCAGCGTCACGTTGAAGGAGGCGGTGAGCAGGGCGGCGTACTTCTTGTCGGTGGTGTTCTCGTACACGGTCACCTTGTAGCTGCCGTTGCCGTCGGACAGGGGGAAGGTAGTCCACGTATCCGCGCTCAGGTTATAGGTATACTTGGTCTGGTTTGCGGAGTAAGAGGGGCCGAACACCTGCACCACCAGCTTTTTGCCGGTGGAAGAGCATTTGACCATCACATAGCCGTCTTTGATGTTGGAGTAGTCGATCTGCGCCCGGCTGTTTTTCTCCACCTGCGTGCCCGAGGCCACGGGCAGCAGCAGGGTGCTCAGCGCGGCGGGCGCGTCGGACATGGCGACAGCCTCGTCCTCGATGTTGACCTCCTGCAGCTCCACACGGTTGGTGTAAATATCGTCATCCGATATATCATTGCCGGTGGACGCGCAGCCGGCCAGCAGCGTCAAGGCCAAGGCCAGGGGAAGCAGCCGTTTCCATAGGTTCATACTTGACACCTCATTTCTTAAATATAGGGTGGGGATCCGGCCTCCCTCCTCCCAAATAGGGGGACCGATCTCTTACACTGACATCATAGCATGGCCTTTGGAAAATGTAAAGTGGTTTTCAAGAAATCGAACAAAAATTTTTAATTTATTCAAATTTTAAACATATGTTCGTCATAAAAATGAGGAAAACGAACAACTGTCACAGCGGATTGCCCTCGGCGTTGAACAGGGGCAGCCGCTCCAGGAAGAGGATGTCGTCCCGTTTGGCGGCGTTGCCCTCGGCCAGAATGGCCATCCGGCCCACCACGGTGCCCCCGGCTTGCTCCACCAGGCTTTCCACCGCCGCCAGCGAGCCGCCGGTGGAGATCACGTCGTCCAGGATAAGGATGCGCTTGCCGCGGATCTTTTTGGCGTCCGCGCCGTCCATATACAGCTTCTGCTCCCCCTCGGTGGTGATGGAGCGGTCCACCGCCTCAAACACGCCGTTCATGTAGGCTTTTTTCTTCTTGCGCACCAGGAAGTAGTCGTTCCGGCCGCTCTGCCGGGCCATCTCATGAACCAGGGGGATGGCCTTGGCTTCGGGGGCCACCATGTAGTCGAATTCCGGCGCGATCTTCAGCAGCTCCCGGGCGCAGGCGCAGGTCAGCTCCACATCGCCGAAGATGACAAAGGCGCCGATCATCAGGGTGTCGCTGATGGGACACAGGGGCAGCTGGCGCTTGAGGCCCGCTACGGTCATTTCATAGGTCATAGCAGTTCATCTCTCCTTATATTATAAAATATGTGGCTTCGCGCTTCCGCGTTGTCACGCTACGCCTGTTCGCGACGCGCGGCTTCGCGCTTCCGCGTTGTAATTTATACGAACCTCATTATACTATCCCTGTCCCTTCTTGTCAAAATGTAATGAAGTTTTCCGGAAAAGAAAAAAACTGTAGAATTCCGTCCGGATTTATGGTATTATTCTCCTGTCAACTCAATATCCTTCGGTATAATTGGGGCGAAATGGGTCCCGAGTTTCTACTGTCGGCCTATCCGGCAACTACCGGCTGCAAAAACAAGCGCGGAATTACGGTTCGTTTCCGGGCTGATTTTGTTTTCCCTCCCCGATTTTACTGAAGGAAATACTGGAGAGGGAGTTTTTTATGGAGAAAATTTTCAAGCTCAAGGAGAACGGCACCACGGTACGCACCGAAATCGTGGCCGGTCTCACCACGTTCATGACGATGGCCTACATCATCGCCCTGAACCCCAATCTGCTCACCGGCTTCGCGGTGGGCACCCCCCTGTGGAACGGCGTGTTCCTGGCCACCTGCATCGCCTCCGCCATCGGTATGTTTGCCATGGCCTTCCTGGCCAACAAGCCCTTCTGCCTGGCCCCCGGCATGGGCCTGAACAGCTTCTTCGCCGTGGTTGTGGCCAACATCATGGTCATCACCAAGTCGGACGACTATACGTCCTGCTTCCAGGCCGCGCTGGTCATCATCCTCGTGGAGGGCATCGTGTTCATCGCCCTGTCCCTGCTCAACATCCGTGAGAAGATCGTGGACGCCATCCCCCTGGGCGTGCGCCTGGGCATCGCCCCCGCCATCGGCCTGATGCTGATGAACATCGGCTTCGGCTCCAACGCCGGCATCTACTCCGAGAACGGCGGCCCGTTCTACGTCATGCGTGACTTCTTCGGCGCGCTCACCGCCTCCTCCGCCAGGGACACCATGGGCTCCGGCTACTCCGCCATGGTGCTCAGCGTGGCCACCATGTTCATCGGCCTGTTCGTCATCGTCCTGCTGGCCAAGAAGGGCATCAAGGGCGCGGTGCTGATCGGTATGCTGGCCGCCTCCGTGATCTACTGGATCGGCTCCTTCGCCTTCCTGAAGGTCAATCCCTTCGAGTCCCTGGCCACCGCCTCCTTCATCCCCCCCTTCGCCGATATGGCCAGCACCACCCTGTTCAAGTTCAACTTCAAGGGCTTCATGGACATCGGCGTGTTCACCGTGGTTACCCTGATCATTACCTTCTGCATGATCGATATGTTTGACACCATCGGCACCCTGGTGGGCACCGCCTCCCGGGCCGGCATGGTGGACAAGCAGGGCAATATGCCCAACATGAAGGAGGCCCTGCTGGCCGACGCCATCGGCACCGTAGCCGGCGCCTGCACCGGCACCTCCACTGTCACCACCTTCGTGGAGTCCGCCTCCGGCGTGGAAGCGGGCGGCCGCACCGGCCTGACTGCCCTGACCTGCGGCATCATCTTCCTGGCCTGTATGTTCATCGCCCCCATCGCGGCCATCATCCCCGCCGCCGCCACCTCCGCCGCCCTGATCTACGTGGGCGTGCTGATGCTCCAGGGCCTGAAGAACGTGAAGTTCGACGACATGGATCAGATGGTGCCCGTGGCGCTGATGCTCATCGCCATGCCCATCTCCAGCTCCATCGGCCACGCCATCGGCCTGGGCCTGATCTCCTACACCGTCATCAAGGTGTTCTCCGGCAAGGCCAAGGACGTGTCTGTGCTGACCTATGTCATCTCCGCGCTGTTCCTCATCAAGTTCTTCCTGATCGTGTGATGATAGGATCTCCCCGCCTTTGAGCGGAAAAATCCCCCACCGCGACGCGGTGGGGGATTTTCGTATTAGCGATACCAGCTGCCTCCGTCGAAGGGGGCGTTTTTCGCTACCACCCGGGGAGCGGTGTCACTCCAGCCCGCCGCGGTGAGCAGGGCGCTGTACTGCTGGGCGCTGGCGCTGCCGTCCAGCCATACCCGGCCCACATGGCCGGCTAGCACATCGGAGGTCAGGCCGGTGAGCACCGCGTCCCCCGGCAGCAGCGTCTCGTCGGTGAGCACGCTTAGGCACACACCGCGCTGGGCCAGCTCCCCGGAGAGGCGCTCCAGGAAGGCGGACACGGGGATGGAGAGATCCTCCGGGCGGTTGTCGCTGGTGGCCAGCACGTTGACCTCGCCGAAGTTGGGGTAACCGGCCTTATCCAGCAGGATTTCATCGAAGCCCATGTCGGCCAGCTCCAGGCACAGAGTGGACAGATAGTCCGCCGCCTGCTGGTTGGCGGGGCTGGACCAGCCCATGCCCTGTGTATCGTGCCACACATTGCCCCCCCTGGTCATGAGGGATCCGATTCGATTGGTGGCCAGCAGCGGATCCCGGAAGCACTGGATCTTGGCCACCAGGTACAGGTCGGTGGTCTGAGCCAGGGTCTGCACCGCCTGAGCGGTAAGGTTGTCAGCGGCGTTGGTTCCCATGGTGGCGGCCAGAGCCGCCTGAGACTGCCAGGCCAGGTAGCCATTGACGTTTTTCATCTCCACCACCAGGGCGTTTCCCCCGGCGGCGGCCACGGCCTGGGCGGCGGAGCCGCCGCGCAGCTGGGCCGTGGTCACGGTTACGGCGGCGATGGGTTGATATTCAGGCTCCGGCGGAGGCGTGGGGGTGGGCTCCACGGTCTCTGTGGGTCCCACAGTGACGTCCACCGGGCCGGTGACGATCTCCAGCGGGTCGGAGGCAACGGGAGGATGGGATGGCGTGGCCTCTTGGCCGTTTCGCCAGCTGATCTTCACGCCGTTGTCGGTATACTCCAGCTCCACCATGGCGTAAAACGCCGCGCCCGCCGCCAGCAGCAGCAGCAGCAGGGCGATGATGAACAGCAGCACCGTCCGGCCCCGGCCGCCGCCCCGGCCCCGGTATTCGTGATATCCGTAGTGGTTCTTATGCCCGCCCATGATGAACTCCCTCCAAACGCCGCGCCTGACCGCGCGGTATCGGATTTCGATGGCGTTGTGCCAGCCATGCGGTATGATTAGAAGCAATATATTATACCATAAGGCTTCCCATCAGTTCAACGCCCAAATGCTGATTTTGTGAAATAATTGTTAAAGTAATATCGGCAAAATGAGACAGAAAAGGGCCGTCCGGCAGATCCGGACGGCTCTCACTTCCAGGCCCATTGGGTCAGGAGCAGCAGGCCCAGGCCGGGCAGGCCCAGCGCGCCCAGCACCAGGCCGTTGAGCAGATTGACCCCCAGGGTAACGCCCAGCAGCGTCCCCAGCCCCTGAAACAGCCAGAGAAACACCAGCCCGATCCCAGACCGGACGATCAGACGGCACAGGGCGCCCAGGGGGCGGCGGCAGAGGGCCAGGACAAGCAACAGTCCCCCTGCCGCCCACCAGATCCAACCGCTCACACCGCCTCCTCCTGGGCGGCGTCCAGCAGCTTCATCTGGCGCAGGAAGTAGGAGTAACGGCTTTGCAGGGCGTTGATCTGATAGACGCAGGAATCCACCAGATCGGGATCGCTGTAGGCGTTGAACTGGGCGTAGGCGCAGTTGAGCTGATTGCGGGTCTCCCGCATCCCCTCCATCAGCTGCCGGCGCTCCTCCTCCCGCCGCGCCAACTCCTTCCTGCGGCTAGAACGGACTGCCTCTGCCATGGGCTTCACCTTCCTTTCACGGGGTCACGACCCTCTGTCAAACTCTATGCCAAGTTTGGGCAAATATTCCAATTTATATACGCCCTACAACGGGAACGCCTCAGGGAAAATAAAAGCAGCGTCCCGTTTCAGGACGCTGCTTCATCATCAATAGAACTTCTTATTGCGGTTCTTCCGGGCCGCCTCGCTCTTCTTGCGGCGCTTGACGCTGGGGCTGTCATAGAACTCGCGCTTACGCACCTCGGCCAGAACGCCGGACTTGGCGCAGCTGCGCTTAAAGCGCTTCAGCGCGTTCTCCAGAGACTCGCCCTCGCGGACATGAACTTCGGACATCTATATTTCCCTCCCTCCGAAACATCCGGTTAACTCCAGGATGCTTTAGGGGCCATTGACGATGGCTTTAACAGGACTATTATATGTGAAAACCGTCCCAATGTCAACCGCAAAATATAGGGGATTTTGCGATTTCAGATGGCAGATGCTGTTAGACGTCCCCTCAACCCTCTTTGTACAGGCCGATGAGCGCCAGGAGCAGCCCGCCGCCCGCAAAGGCCCAAGCAACGGGGCTGGGGAAAGCGGCCAATATGATCCCGCACAGGCACAGCACGATGCCCAGCAGCATATATTTTGTACCCATATGCTTACTGCGGTTTCACAATCAGATTGACCAGCCGCCCCGGCACCACGATGGTCTTGACCAGGGCCATGCCGTCGGTGAACTTCCGCACCTTGGCGTCCGCCATGGCGGACGCCACAATGGCCTCGTTGTCCGCTCCGGTGGGGACGGTGATGTTGGCCCGCACCTTGCCGTTGACCTGGACGGCCATCTGGATGGTGTCGGCCACGGTCTTGCTCTCATCGTAAGCGGGCCAGGGCTGCTGGCACACGAAGCCCTTGCCGCCCAGCATCTCCCACAGCTCCTCCGCCACATGGGGGGCGAAGGGGGACAGCATGGTGACCAGCGTTTTCATGTCGCCCTTGGAGCAGCCGTTCTTCTGGAAGTCGCCCACCAGGGTCATCATGGCGGCGATGGCGGTGTTGAACTTCATGGCCTCAATGTCGTCCGCCACCTTCTTGATGCACTTGTGGATGCTCGCCTCGTTCTCGCGGGTGTAGTTCAGGCTGTCCGAACAGCTCTCCGCCAGGTTCCACACCTTGTCCAGGAATCGTTTGCAGCCCTTCACCGCGTTGTCCGACCAGACCGCGGCCTGCTCAAAGTCGCCGATGAACATGATATACAGACGCAGGGTGTCCGCGCCGTAGGCCTTTACCACGTCGTCCGGGTTGACCACGTTGCCCCGGGACTTGGACATCTTCTCGCCGCCCTCGCCCAGGATCATGCCGTGGCTGGTGCGCTTCTGGTAGGGCTCCTTGGTGGGCACCACGCCGATGTCGTACAGGAACTTATGCCAGAACCGGGAGTAGAGCAGATGGAGGGTGGTGTGCTCCATGCCGCCGTTGTACCAGTCGACGGGGGACCAGTAGTCCAGCGCTTCCTTGGAGGCCAGCGCCTGGTCGTTGTTGGGGTCCATATACCGCAGGAAGTACCAGGAGGATCCGGCCCACTGGGGCATGGTGTCCGTCTCACGCTTGGCGGGGCCGCCGCAGCAGGGGCAGGTGGTGTTCACCCAGTCGGTCATCTTGCTGATGGGGGACTCGCCGTCGTCGGTGGGCTCATAGCTCTCCACGTCGGGGAGCAGCAGGGGCAGCTCACTCTCGGGCAGGGGCACCCAGCCGCACTTCTCGCAGTTCACCATGGGGATGGGCTCGCCCCAGTAGCGCTGACGGGAGAACACCCAGTCGCGCAGCTTGTAGTTCACCTTGGCCTCGCCGATGCCCTTCTCCTCCAGCCATTTCGTGATAACGGGGATAGCATCCTTGACGGTCAGGCCGTTGAGGAACTCGGAGTTGACCATGATGCCGGTGTCGTCCTTGGCGGTGAAGGCGGCCTTCTGCACGTCCTCGCCGCCGGACACTACCTCGATGATCTCACAGCCGAACTTTTTGGCGAACTCCCAGTCACGGTCGTCGTGGGCGGGGACGGCCATGATGGCGCCGGTGCCATAGGTGGCCAGCACATAGTCGGAGATGAAGATGGGGATCTCCCGGCCGTTCACCGGGTTGACGCCCCGCACGCCGTCCAGGCAGACGCCGGTCTTTTCCTTGTTCAGCTCGGTGCGCTCCAGATCGGACTTGGAGGCGGCGGCCTTCTGGTAGGCGGTGACCTCGTCGGCGTTATTCAGCTTGCCCGCCTCCAGCCAGCCCTTTACCAGAGCGTGCTCGGGGGACAGCACCATATAGGTGGCGCCGAACAGGGTGTCGGGCCGGGTGGTGAACACCACGATGTCCTCCCCGGTGGTGGCCTTGAAGGTGACCTCCGCGCCGGTGGAGCGGCCGATCCAGTTGCGCTGCTGGATCTTGACCCGCTCGATGAAGTCCACGTCGTCCAGGTCGTCGATGAGCCGCTGGGCGTACTCGGTGATCTTCAGCATCCACTGGCTCTTCTCCTTGCGGATGACGGGGGAGCCGCAGCGCTCGCAAACGCCCTCTACGACCTCCTCGTTGGCGAGGACGCACTTGCAGGAGGTACACCAGTTCACCGGCATGGTGGCCTTGTAGGCCAGACCCTTTTTATAGAGCTGGAGGAAGATCCACTGGGTCCACTTGTAGTAGTTGGGGTCGGTGGTGTCCACCACCCGGTCCCAGTCAAAGCCGTAACCCAGCCGCTTGAGCTGCTCGGTAAAGCGGGCAATGTTGTTTTTGGTCACCACGGCGGGGTGGATGTGGTTCTTGATGGCGTAGTTCTCCGTGGGCAGGCCGAAGGCGTCGAAGCCCATGGGGAAGAGCACGTTGAACCCGTCCATCCGCTTTTTGCGGGTGACGATGTCCATGGCGGTGTAGGGCCGGGGATGGCCCACGTGGAGCCCCTGGCCGGAGGGATAGGGGAACTCGATGAGGCCATAGAACTTGGGCTTGTCGCTGTGGTCGGCGGCGGCGTAGACCTTGGCCTCTTCCCAGCGCTTTTGCCATTTGGGCTCAATGGCGGCGAAATCGTATTTCAATGTGAACACTTCCTTGGGTGAGAATTGAATTTATGAAGTCAAAACATTATATAGGAAAAATGCCGGGATTGCAAGGGCCTGGCTCGGAAAAGGCTGGGCGGTTGATGAAAAAACTCCCCGGCGCGGACGCCGGGGAGTTCTGCCTGTCAAGGGAAGGGGGATGGGGTTCAAACTCAGGCTTGTTCAACGGCTACCCGGTTCTTCTCCACAGCTCCGCCGGGCTTGGATTCGCTGCTGGTGGGCTCCGCCGAGCCTCCGGCGTTGTTGACGGCGTCGTTGATGGTGCGCTCTCCCGCCTGCTTGGCGTGCTTGGACACCTCGGCCTTGTTTTTGGGGCTGCGCATGATGACCGCCGGGCCCTGGACGCAGCCGCCCTGGCAGGCCATGCCCTCGATGAAGTTCTCGGGCAGCACACCCTTGGACATCTTCAGCAGGGCCATCTTGCACTCCTCAATGCCGGAGCAGGGCAGGGTCTTGGCCTCTACGGAGCTGCCCATCTCCTTCAGGGCCTGACCCACCGCCGCCGCCACGCCGCCGCTGGCGGCAAAGCTGCGGCCAAAGCCGCTGGCGTGGTCCAGGGACGCCTCGGGCATCTTGGTCACGTCGATGTCCTTGGCGGCCAGCATGGCGTACAGCTCCTCAAAGGTGAGCACCAGATCCACGGAGGAGCGGGTGCGGCCCAGATGGAACTCCCGCTTCTTGGCCACGCACGGGCCGATGAATACCACCCGGGCCAGGGGGTCCCGGTCCTTGATGTACCGGCCCAGCATGACCATGGGGGAGGGGGTGGTGGAGACCTTGGGCACCATGTCGGGCATATGCCGCTCCACGTAGGCCACGAAGGCCGGGCAGCAGGAGGAGGTCATGGACTCGCCGCCCCGCTCGTCGAACTCGGCGGCCTCCGCCTTGGCGGTCAGGTCGGCGCCCAGGGCCACCTCCCCCACGTCGTAGAAGCCCATCTCTTTCAGGGCGGATACCATCTGGCCGGGGGTGCAGTCGAACTGGCCCACGAACGCGGGGGCCAGAATGGCGTACACGTGCAGGCCCCACTTGTCCGCGCCCATCAGCATCTGGATCACGTCCACGATGTAGGATTTGTCCATGATGGCGCCGAAGGGGCACTGGATGACGCACTCACCGCAGGAGATGCACTTGGTGGCGTCGATGCTGGCCTTGCGGTCCTCGCCCATGGAGATGGCCTTGACCGGGCAGGCGCGCTCGCAGGGGCGCACGTTCTTGGTGATGGCGCCGTAGGGGCAGGCCTGGATGCACTTGCCGCACAGCACGCACTTGGAGTGGTCGATGACGGAGCGGTGGTTCTCAATGCGGATGGCCCCCTTGGGGCACGCCTCCATACAGCGGTGGGCGATACAGCCCCGGCAGGACGGGCCCACGCTGATCTCGGTGACGGGACACTCGTCGCAGGCGATGGGCATGACCTCCACCAGGGAGGGGTTGGCCCGGTCGCCGCCCATGGCCATCTTCACCCGGCTGGTGACCACGGCCCGCTCCTTGTAAATGCAGCAGCGCATCTGGGCCTCGGGACCGGGGACGATCTCCTCCGGGATGTTCAGCAGGTCGTTGCCCTGGAGCTTGTCGTTCCAGGCCAGCCGGGCTACGGCGGTAAGTACCTTGTCCTTCAGCTCCTGGACGGTAGTTTCATAATGACGCATGACAGCTTCTCCTCCAAAAACTAGAAAAGTAGTATGATTTGTTAAAAAATTATCGAACCTATCAGAATTATATCGTTTCCCACCCCTTGCGTCAAGCCATAAAGCGACATATTTCAGGTGAAAATTTGTGGCGGATCTGCCAGACGGGAAGAGCGGAGCATTACACTGGGAAAATATGAGAGGCCGCTAACAAAAATGACAAAATTCCGGCCCATTTTCCCTTGACAATTCTACACTGGCCGTGCTATATTTTTACCAGTACCATAGCGTTCATCCATAATGATGGATCCGGCGGAGCTTATGGGCCGCTTTTCCATACCAGCGCCTGCGGGCGCACTAAATTGACGGGCCGCGGACTACTCCATTCCAAATAGTCCGCGGTACTGAAAAAAGGAGGAAAAATACCGCTGCGACTTGCGGTGCGGCAGTGTGGAGACCTGTCGCAAGGTTCCCGGAACATATGCGTCCGGGAATGAGGTGGAGATGGCGGAGGCCGCTCCATCAAAGTCGGGTACTTATGGCCGGTTTGTCCCTGAAGAACATCATGAAGATCTATCCCCACAGCGGCGACCAGAAGAAGGCGAAGAAGAAGAAGGGCGAGCCCGAGAAGAAGACCAATCTGCAGGTCACGGACGAGGGCGTCATCGCCGTCCAGAAGTTCAATCTGGAGATCGCGGACAAGGAGTTCATCGTGCTGGTCGGCCCCTCCGGCTGCGGCAAGTCCACCACCCTGCGCATGGTGGCCGGCCTGGAGGAGATTTCCGGCGGCGAGCTGTACATCGACGGCAAGCTGATGAACGACGTCGCCCCCAAGGATCGCGACATCGCCATGGTGTTCCAAAGCTACGCTCTGTACCCCCACATGACCGTGTATGAGAACATGGCATTCCCCCTGAAGCTCCGCAAGATGCCCAAGGATCAGATCGACAAGGCTGTGCGCGAGGCGGCTGAGACCCTGGACATCACCCAGTATCTGGATCGTAAGCCCAAGGCTCTGTCCGGCGGTCAGCGTCAGCGTGTGGCCATCGGCCGCGCCATCGTCCGTGAGCCCAAGGTGCTGCTGATGGACGAGCCGCTGTCCAACCTGGACGCCAAGCTCCGTAACCAGATGCGCGCCGAGATCATCAAGCTCCGCCAGAAGATCAACACCACCTTCATGTACGTCACTCATGACCAGACCGAGGCCATGACCCTGGGCGACCGTATCGTCATCATGAAGGACGGCTTCATCCAGCAGATCGGCACTCCCCAGGAGGTGTTCGACCATCCCGCCAACCTGTTCGTGGCCGGCTTCATCGGCACCCCGCAGATGAACTTCTTCGACGCCAAGCTGGTCAACGAGGGCGGCAAGTACGCCGTGTCCGTGGGCGGCTGCAAGGTGGTTCTCTCCGAGGAGAAGCAGAAGAATCTGTCCGCCAAGAAGGTGGCCGCGCAGGATGTCACCATGGGCGTTCGTCCCAGCCACATGGTGCTGTCCAAGGATTCGGCCAACACCCTGTCCGCCGTTATCGAGGTGTCCGAGCTGATGGGCAGCGAGGTTCATTTCCACGCCAACGCCAACGGCAAGGATGTGGTCGTGATCGTTCCCACCATGGATGCCGATGGTGAGCGCATCGACTCTTACCACTCCGGCGACAAGCTGAATCTGACCTTCAGCGGCAATGTGTGCCATGTCTTCGACAAGGACGGCAAGAATCTGGAGTTCTAATTCCAAACAGCAAAGAAAAAAGAGCGGCACGCCTCAGGCGTGCCGCTCTTCTCATTTGGTTTTGACCGCTTTCTTAGGCAGGCGCTGGTAGACCTGCATCTCCCGGTACAGCCGCTTGGCAAGCTGGGGGGTAAATACGCCGGGCAGAGCCCGCCATTTCCAGTTCTCGCCCAGGGTGGAGGGGATGTTCATCCGGGCCTCGGTGCCCAGGCCCAGCAGATCCTGGGCCTGCATGATCGCCAGATCGGCGGGAGACGCCCAGGCGCCGCGCATCATGCCCCAGTGGTAGCCCTCCCGGCCGGACAGACGGAGGTACGCCTTGGCGAAGGATACGTCCTTTTTGGGGGCGGTGGCCATCCAGCCCAGGATGGTGTCGTTGTCATGGGTGCCGGTATACGCCACGCAGTGGGTCGGATAGCAGTGGGGCAGATAATCGCTGCCGGAGTCCCGGCTGTCAAAGGCGAACTCCAACACCTTCATGCCGGGATAGCCGGTGTCCCGCAGCAGCTCGCGCACCGAGTCGGTGAGGAAGCCCAGATCCTCGGCGATGATATCCTGCTCGCCCAGCCGCGCGTTGACGGCCTTGAAGAAATCCAGGCCGGGACCGGGACGCCAGCGGCCGTTTTTGGCGGTGGTGTCCCCGTAGGGAATGGCGTAGTAGGCGTCGAAGCCCCGGAAGTGGTCGATGCGCAGGGTATCGTAGAGCTGGAACTGGAACGCGATCCGCCGCAGCCACCACTGGTAGCCGTCCTGCTTCATCCGATCCCAGTTGAACAGCGGATTGCCCCACAGCTGGCCGTCGGCGGAGAAGCCGTCAGGGGGACAGCCCGCCACCTCGGTGGGCAGGCCGTTCTCGTCCAGCTGGAATTGATCGGGGTTGGCCCAGACGTCGGCGCTGTCCCCGGATACATAGATGGGGACGTCGCCGATGATGGAGATCCCCAGCCCGTTGGCATAGGTCTTTAAGGCGTTCCATTGGCGGATGAACAGGAACTGGACCGCTTTCCAGAAGTCGACCTCGTCCGCCAGTTCCTTTTGGGCGGCGGCCAGGGCGGACTTGCGGCGCAGCCGGATGTCCGGCTCCCAGGTGAACCAGGACGCGCCGCCGTGCTTATCTTTCAAGGCCATGAACAGGGCGTAATCGTCCAGCCA
Source organism: Clostridiales bacterium (assembly GCA_014799505.1). Taxonomy (GTDB): domain Bacteria; phylum Bacillota; class Clostridia; order Oscillospirales; family Oscillospiraceae; genus Enterenecus. The sequence goes on along the minus strand of JAAVHV010000008.1, from coordinate 32,402 downwards.
GGTGGAGGTTTTGCAGAACATTTTGTACTCACGGGGCGGATTGGCCAGCAAACGGTGGGCCGCCTTTTTCAACACCTGATACCGGGTAATGTACATCAGGCCATAATCCACGCTCTGCGGGTTGCCGCCCCAGTTCAGATCCTGGTATTCGTCCGGCTTCAGCAGCCCGTCCGCCGCCAGATCGTCCAGGTCGATGAAATAGGGGTTGCCGGCAAAGGAGGAGAAGGACTGATAGGGGGAGTCGCCGTAGCTGGTAGGACAGATGGGCAGAACCTGCCAATAGGTCTGCCCCGCCGCCGCCAGAAAGTCCGCGAATTCCCGGGCGGCCGCGCCCAGCGTACCGATACCGTAAGGAGAGGACAGAGAGGAGATGGGCATCAGGATTCCCGCTGTTCTCACGTTGTGAAATCCCCTTTCTCAATGGATTTTGGTCAATCGGACGGGCGTGGAACACGGCCCGGCTCGGCCAGACGACGCCTCAACGGCCGCGGACACCCATCCCTTTTGCAATTAACTATTTTACCTTATAACCGTTTTAGTTGCAACCCTTTTTTATATGATTCAGCCCTTTCCCTTAACGCGCTTGCGCCCCCGCTTCCATGAAAGCGGGGGCGCCTGACGGTAACATACGGGGGACGGGTCAATAGCGGCGGATGACCGCCACCACACGGCCCAGGATGGAGCAGCCCTCGCCGTCGATGGGCTGATATTCCGGACTGGAGTTCTCGGGATAAAGCCAGATGTGGCCGTCGCTCTCCCGGCGGAAGGTCTTGACGGTGGCCTCGTCCTCGAACAGCGCCACCACGATATCGCCATTGCGGGCCAGATGCTGCTGGTGGATCACCACCAGGTCGCCGGGGAGTATGCCCGCCTCGATCATGGACTCGCCCCGAACCTTAAGGGCGAAGTGCTCTCCGGTGAGGCCGCCGGTGTCAAAGGTGAGGTATTCCTCGATGTTCTCCTGTGCCAGAATGGGGGAACCCGCCGCCACATAACCCACCAGGGGCACCTGATCTTTGCGGCCGTGGGCGGGGTCGGTGATGGTGATGGCCCGGGTCTTGCCCTCGGCCTGGGAGATGCAGCCCGCCTCCCGCAGGCCCTTCAGGTGGAAGTGGACGGTGGCGGGGGACTTCAGCCCCACGGCCTCGGCGATCTCCCGCACCGAGGGGGGATAGCCGTGTTCATCGGCAAAGGCCAGGATATAGTCGTAGATCTGCTGCTGTTTTGGGGTCAATTTAGCCATGGTGCAAGCTCCTTCCAAAGTCGTCCCGTGACGGGGGGACGCTGAACGTTTTCGGCTGTGCCTTACGGTCTGCAACAGGCGTATCTTAGGGAAGCACTGATTAAATGCGCCTGCGGCGCTTTGCGGCCCTTTTGCGCCACAAGTTCGTTGTGATTTTTTGCCATACACACAAGTATGCCCGCAAAATCACGCCTCCTTGTGGCCGCAAAATTTCTCGCAAATCGCTTTTGGCGATTTAATCAGCCCTTCCTCAGCTCATGTCAGCATTATAACACAGAGCGTTCGAAATGTCAAACGTTCGTTCTAAATTTTCTTTGATTTTGTGCGGGTGAGGTCAAGCGCGATGAGGGCGGCGCAGCCCAGCACCAGGATGGCCAAAATCAGGATGGCGCAGTCGCGGAAAAACGCTTCGGGCAGGATGTTGATGATCTGATCCTGTGCGGGATCAAACTGCCAGTTGTCCTTGCCGGGGAAAAACAGGGCGTGAAACACCACGAAGGCCCGGTCAAAATCCAGGGCGGCCAGGGCGGCGATGAGGAGGAACACGCCACCCAGTCCGGCCCCCGCCCAGAAGGCGGGCCCCCGGCCCAGCAGGCGGGCGGGCCTCATCCGACCCCGCCAGATCAGGTAAGCCAGCGCCGCCAGCAGCCCCAGGGAACAGGCCAGCGCGGTCAGATCCAGCAGGAACAGCCCCCGCACGTCGGTGAAGTGGCTCCTGCCGCTGTCAGACCACTTCAGCACGCCGGTGGAGAAATCGGGGCGCTGGCCCAGGCAGTAGTCCAGCATCTCGCCGTAGGCGGTTTTGATCTCATCTTGGGTCAGGCCGGTGCGCTCCTCCAGCGCCAGCGGGCCGATGTGGGCATAGTAAAAGGGGCGGCACAGGATGGGCGCGGCAATAGCTCCGGTGAGCAGGGCCAGGGCCATCATGACGGCCAGGAGGATGGAGAGGGGTTTACTGGTTTTCTTCATGAGATACCTCCTTTTCGGGCAGGGCGGACAGGGCGATGAGAACCTGGGAGGGCAGATAGAACAGCCACATCCCCACGGACGCGGCGGGGAACAGGGGAGACGCGGCAGGCAGGGCGTTGAACAGCCCCACGCAGGCATCACACCCCACGAACAGGGTGAGCCCCAGGGCAAACAGCCGCCAGGGTTTGCCCTTCATCGTCCAGGCCAGGGCGGTGTTGGACAAAAGCTGGGAGAAGTACAGCGCCGCCAGCAGGTTCAGTGGGGTGGCCATCCCGGCGGCGTACACCGCCAGCCCCGCCCCCAGGGCCAGTCCGCAGCGGAGGAAATAGCCGCTCCCCGCCCCGGCGCGGCGCAGGCGGAGAAAATAGACCGTCTGGACGCACAAAAACAGAACGATCCCCAGGGCGTAGCAGTCGTTTCGCACCAGCAGGAACCAGTCCGCCCCGGCGGTGAGGGCCAGGGCAATGGGAACCAACCAGTCGCCGCCCCGCAGGGCGCACAGCAGGGCGAAGGCCAGGCACAGCAGGATACCCGCGTATTTGACGGGGACTGTGTCCCCACCATAGCCGGTGAGATCCATGTGCAGGAAAGAGACGTATAAAATGCCCTCCACTGCCAAAAAAGCGGCGGTGAGTTCGGAAAGCTTGCACTTACCCATGAACTGCTTCCTCCGGGTCGGAGAGATCCCGCTTGATGCCGGCGACCACCTGATGGAATTCCTCTGGGGTGGAAATTTTGCAGGCCCGCTCCTTCCAGTAGGAGGCGTAGGGCACGCCCTTGAGATACCAGGCCAGGTGCTTGCGCATCTCCAGGCAGGCGATCTTCTCCCCTTTGTGGGCCAGGGCCAGCTCGAACTGCCGCGCCGCCGTGTCCATCCGCGCTGACAGCGGGGGCAGGGGCGGGATTTCTTTTCCCTCCAGGGCGGCGGCGCACTGCTCCAGCAGCCACGGGTTGCCGAAGGCCCCCCTACCCACCATGGCCATGTCCGCGCCGGTATAGGTCAAGATCCGCACCGCGTCGCGGGCGCTGAACACGTCCCCGTTGGCGATCACCGGGATGGACACGGCTTTTTTTACCTCCCGGATGTAGTCCCAGTTGGCGCTGCCGGAGTACATCTGGGTTTTCGTCCGCCCGTGGACGGCCACGGCGGACACCCCCGCGTCCTCCATGCGCTTTGCGAACTCCACGCAGTTGATGGAGCCCTTGTCCCAGCCCAGGCGGCACTTGACGGTGACGGGCTTCCCCGCTGCCCCCCGCACCACCGCCGCCGCCACGCGCTGGGCCTTGTCCGGATCCCGCATGAGGGCGGAGCCGTCCCCGGAGTTTGCCACCTTGGGGACGGGGCAGCCCATGTTGATGTCGATGATGTCCGCCCCCGAGCCCTCCAGGGCCAGGGCCGCGCCCTTCTCCATAAACGGCTCGTCGCAGCCGAAGATCTGGACGGCGGCGGGATGCTCCCCCTCCCCCAGCTTTAACAGGGTGGGGGTCTTTTTGTCCCCATAACACAGGGCCTTGGCGCTGACCATCTCAGACACGGTATAGCACCCGGACAGCTCCCGGCACACCGTGCGGAAGGCCAGGTCGGTCACCCCCGCCATGGGGCCCAGGGCCAGCCGGGTATTCAGCTCCACATTGCCGATTTTCATGGGCCCCTCCTTGTTTAATCAAAATGATTTTATATCATAGCATTTCTTTGCGCAAAAGGCAAGTTCCGACTGCCTTTTCCAATGGGCCTGGCCTATAATGACGGAGTTACCATAATATGGAACTTTGTACTTATGACTTGACCACGGAGGGATGCGCCATGACGGCAAACGAGGGAACCAAACGGGAAAAGCAGAGACGAAGCCTGCCCGTACCGATGATCATGCGGCTGTCCGACTGCGGGGTGCGCTTCCTGCTCTCGGCAGTGCTGGCGGGGGCGGAGCTGATGGGAGGGCACTCCCTGTTCGCCTTGGCGCTGGTAGGGGTGTGCCAGCCGGGGATGGAGGGGTTCGCGGCCCTGCTGGGCGCGGCGCTGGGCTACCTGTCCTTCCGGGGGGTGGTGGAGGGCCTGCGCTACATCGCCGCCTCCATGATGGTGTGCGCCGTGGCCCTGGCCATGGGGGAGTTCGAGATCTACCACCGCCCCTGGTTTATGCCAACCGTAGCCGCCGCCCTCAACGGTATGGTGGGCTTTGTCTACCAGTCCGCCGCCGGGTGGGGCAGGGGATCGGCGGTGGGCTTTATCACCGAGGTGGTACTCACATACGGGACGGTGTACCTGTACCGTCAGGCGTTCGATCTTTGGGAGAAGCGCCGCCCCGGAGGGGATATCTCGGTGCGGCAGATGGCGGGAGGCGCCGCCCTGGCCGCTACGCTGATGATGACCCTCACCCGGGTGACGGTGGCGGGGGACTACTCGCTGGGCCGGGTGCTGTGCGTGCCCATTGTACTTATCGCCGCATGGAAAGGCGGCGTGGGCCTGGGGGCCGCCGCCGGGGTGGCGGCGGGGCTGGCCATGGGCTTTTCCGCCGGACTGCCCACCTATTATACCCTGGTCTATGCCCTGCCGGGGCTGATCGCGGGGATTTTTGTGAAGCAGAGCCGCCTGATGTGCGCCGCGGGCTATGCCCTGAGCGGGGCGGCGGCCATCCTGTGGACGTGGGAGCTGGGGCCGGGGAGCGCCGCGGCCTGGGAGCTGGCGGCGGGGACGGCCGTATTCCTCCTGCTGCCGGACAAGCTCCTCCGGCGGCTGTCCGCCCTGGTGCGCCAGGAGGAGCCAGAGGAGGAGAGCGTCCACGCCCGCAAATTTGCCGCCGACCGCCTGAAGCAGACCGCCGAGGCGTTCCGGGCGGTGTCCGGGGGGCTGCGCACGGCGTTCCAGGCCCCAGCCGCCCCCAATGACGGGGACGCGGCCCGCATCTTCGACCGGGCGGCGGATCGGGTGTGCGTCAAGTGCAAGCAGAAGGAGCGGTGCTGGCAGCGGGAGTACCAGGTCACCAAGACCGCCCTGGCCGACGCGCTCACCCCCATGCTGGACCGGGGGGCGGGGGCGCTGGAGGACTTCCCGCCCCACTTCTCCAGCCGGTGCATCCGGTTTGAGACGTTTCTGGTGGCCGCCAATGGGGAACTGTCCGCCCTGCTCTGCCGGCGGCGGTATGACAGCCGGGTGCGGGAGAGCCGGGCGGCGGTGTGCGCCCAGTACGGCCACATGGCCTCGGTGCTGGATCGGGCGGCGGTGGAGCTGGCCCAGGAGCCGGCGGTGGACGTGCGCCGCCAGCGGCTGGTGAAGCAGCGTCTGGCCGCCCTGGGGCTGGAGGGCCGGTGCACGGTGTACGCCGACCAGTACGGCCACCTGCAATTGGAGGTAGAGGGCGCCGGTGCGGAGCAGCTCAGCCGGGAGGGGGAGATCGGGCGCCTGTCCGCCATTTTGGGCTGTCCCCTGCGGGACGCGGACAGCTGCCGGGGATACGCCCGCCTGACCCAAAAGGAGCCCCTGATGGCCATTGCCGGGGTGGCGGGGGCGGACCGCCAGGGCCAGAGCGTCAGCGGCGACGCGGGGGTGTGGTTCAAGGACGACTCCGGCAAGCTGAACTTCCTGCTGTGCGACGGCATGGGCAGCGGCCCCGCCGCCCGGGAGGACAGCGAGACGGCCCTGCGTCTGATGGAGAAGTTCCTCCGGGCGGGGCTGGAGCCGGAGGAGGCGCTGACCACCGTGGGCGAGGCCCTGGCCCTCCGGGGCGAGGAGGAGGGGGGATTCACCACGGTGGATCTCCTCCAGATCGACCTGTTCAGCGGGACCAGCGCGGTGTACAAGCTGGGGGCGGCGCCCACCTATCTCCGCCGGGGCGGCAGTGTGGAGCGGCTCTGCGGCGAGTCCCTGCCGGCGGGGGTGGCCGCGGGGGCGATGGCGGGGCCGGACGCCTTTCCCTTGTCGCTTGACGCGGGGGACTGCGTCCTGCTGGTCAGCGACGGGGTGACCACCGGCAAGGACGACCGATGGGTGCGCGGGCTGCTGGCCGACTTCGACGGGCTGTCCCCCCAGGCGCTGGCGGCCCAGGTGCTGCGGGAGAGCGGCGAGCGCTCGGGCAGCGGGGACGACCGCACGGTCATCGCCATCAAGTTGGACGTGAGAACATGACAAAACGGCCCGGAGGGCGCCCCCTCCGGGCCGTTCCTTATTCTGTGGGGATGATGCCCCGGTCGATCTTCAGCCGCAGTACCCGCAGCACGCTCTCGTCCAGCCGCTCCTGGGTGACGGTGCCATCCTCCACCGCCTGGGTGAGGGCATTGACGGCCTCCTCCAGGTTTTGGGGGCACAGCAGCAGATCCACCCCCGCCTGGATGGCCCTCACAGCGATGTCGCCGCTGCCGTAGTGGTCGGTCATGGCCTGCATTTTCAAGCTGTCGGTGATGACCACGCCGTCAAAGCCCAGCTCTTCCCGCAGCAGCTCCGTGACGATTTTGTGGGAGAGCAGGGCGGGCTGNTCGTCCACGTCGGCGATGATGAGGTGGCCCATCATCACCGCGTCCGCCCCGGCNNCGATGCCCGCCNGNAANGGCNNGANNTCCGCCNCCCGCAGCTCGTCCAGGGNCTTGTANACGTACACCGAGCCGTAGTGGCTGTCGGCGGAGGTGTCGCCGTGGCCGGGGAAGTGCTTGAGGGTGCAGGCCACGCCGCCCTCGTGGAANCCNNCCACGGCGGCGGCCACCAGTCCGNCGGCNTGGTCGAAGTCNTCNCTGTAGGCCCGGTCNCCGATNACGGTGTTGCTGGGGTTGGACCACACGTCGGCCACCGGGGCCAGGTCCATGTTGAAGCCGCAGNANCTCAAATCGGAGGCGATGGTCTTGGCGTTTTCCGCCGCCTTGTCCGGGCCCTGATCCTTGAAGCCCAGCATGGGGCCGATATAGGTGGTGCCGATGGTGTGCATCAGGCGGTTGACCCGCCCGCCCTCCTCGTCGCAGGTGAGGATGAGGGGGATCTTGGTGTAGGTCTGGACGGTGGACAGCATGGTTTTGGTCTGCTCCATAGAGACCAGGTTGGTGGCGTCGTACAGCAGTCCCGCCACGGGATAGCGCTCCAGGGCCCGATGAGTGGTCACTCCCGCCGCCGTCACCTTGGACACGCCCGTGAGGTCGGAGGGCTGGACGATGAATAACTGGCACACCTTTTCATGGAGGGTCATCCCCGCCAGCAGCTCCTCCGCCGGGTCTGGAGTGGGCTCCGGGGTAGGGCTTGGCGTGGGTTCGGCAGGGGGCGTTTGACTGGGGGGCTGAGAGCCCTGGGGAAGCAGGGACGGAGTGGGCTGTTCAGGCTGGGGCGGCTGGGCCGTGGGCCGCGTGAAAACCAAGACGGCAAATACAATTGCCGCCAGCAGAAGAACGGCCAGGGCCGCAAGGGCGGGCAGCAGCCATCCGGGCCGGGAGGAGTGGGCGGTTCGTTTTCCTTTGTACACGGCGGTATCCTCCGTATATCATGTGAATGGGGGCAGCTTCGATGGGAAGCTGCCCCCCAATTTTATACCATTTTCGCCCTTGCCGCAAGGGCAGGTTGGGGTTATTTTGGGCTGTCCACGGCGCATACGGGACTTGCCGGGAGAAATAGGGTAGAAGGGGGCGGGAAAGAAGGGGATCCCCGCACCATTCCCGCCCGCTCCACATAGATTGAAGTGAATTGAAAAGGCGGAGCCGCCCACAGGTTCGTGCCCCGCCGGAACTTGGAGGAGGCTTTCGGATGCCCAACATACAGTACTTCCTGGGCGGCAATACGCCCACGGGGTTTTATTCTCTCTACCATCAGCTGTCCGACCCCGCCCGGATGCGGGCGCTGTACATCATCAAGGGCGGGCCGGGCAGCGGCAAGTCCACCCTCATGCGCCGGGTGGAGCGCCACGCCCAGGCCGCCGGGCTGGAGACGCAGCAGGTGCTNTGCTCCGGCGACCCGGACTCTCTGGACGCGGTCATCATCCCGGAGCTGGGAGCCGCGCTGGTGGACGGCACCGCCCCCCACGTGGTGGAGCCCAAATGCCCCGGCGTGGTGGAGCGGTACATCGACCTGAGCGAGTTCTATGACCGCGGGGGGCTTCAGCCCCTGAAACAGGACATATTGGCGGCCACGGCGGAATACCAGGGCCACTACAAGCGGGTGTACCGCTGCCTGGGCGCGGCGGGGGAGCTGCGCCGGGACATGAACGAGCTGCTGGATACCGAAAACGTCCGGCAGCGGCTGGCCAAACGGGCGGCAGGCATCATCGGCCGTGAGCTGAAGCGCCCCGCCCAGGGGGAGGGCCGCGCGGATCAGCGCTTTGTTTCCGCCGTCACCCACAAGGGCGCCATCACCCTCTGGGACACCGTGTCCGCCCAGGGGTCGCGGGTGTATGAGCTGGCGGACAGCTACGGTCTGGCCCACCATCTGCTCAGCCCCATCCTGACTGCGGCGCTGGCCGTGGGTCACGATGCCGTGGCCTGTCCCGACCCCATGGCCCCCGACCGGCTGGCCCACGTGATCTTCCCCGGCCTCTCGCTGGCCTTTGTCACCTCCAGCCAGGAGGATCCCTGGCCCCACCACGCCCACCGCCGCCTGCGGCTGGACGCCATGGCGGACGCCGACGTCTACCGCCTCAACCGTCCCCGCCTGCGCTTCACCAAACGGGTGGCGGCGGCCCTGCTGGACGAGGGGATCGCCGGGCTTGCCCAGGCGAAGGAGGCCCATGACCGGCTGGAGAAGCTCTATAACCCCTATGTGGATTTCGACGGCGTGGCCCGGACGGCGGATCGCCTGGCGGATCAGGTGCTGGCGCTGAAGGACGAATAAAAGGAAAAGGGCGGGGGAAAATCAATTCCCCCGCCCTTATGGCGCTGATCTATATCTATATTCAGTACCGGTCGGACAGTAGGACCCNTCGGGCAGATCCATCTCATAGGTCTTTAGAACTGGTAGGACGGTACGGCAAAAGCCTGCTAAAGCCAGTCGAGCACAACATCGCGCAGGGCCGTAGGCGTCACGCCGTTGCGCACCAGCAGGCCGCTGAGCTCGTCGATGCGGGAGGCGCTGCACGTGATATTGGGCACAGACGCCTGCCCGCCGCCCTGCTCGGAGATCCTGACGCCATAGCTCTCGCAGGCATAGGGGCCTACGTCCATCTCTCCAATGAGGATGGAGTAGTCAAAGCGCCGGACCGTGCCGTTCTGGTCGGCCAGCTCCACGGTTTCAAGAAATAATTCCCGCATACCTTCGGTTCACCTCTCTTTCGCTTTTCTCAAGAATATTATCCACATAGTAATCATTTTGCGCAAGGGGGAACCGTTCGACAGCATTCGACAAAATTCGACAGGGATACAAGATGTGGAAATCCNAANGTGTCTTGAAATACCAGCGCTGGGTGGCCTACATATTTCAGCCAAAAATTTATGCAAAATTGCACAAAAAGTCCAGAGCGAAACACCAGTTCGCCCTGGACTCTTTAGTGGAATAAATTCCCTGTTAATTTTTGCTAGCTGTGTTCAACACACCGTTGTCGAAATTTTTCAGATTACTTTACGTAATGGAAAAAGTCCCTGCCCGGCGCGAGGATCTTACAGCTCGTCAACAGCGGTCTTGGTGCGGTCGGCGTTGTAGACATAGAAGCCCTTGCCGGACTTGACGCCCAGGTTGCCGCCGCGGACCATCTTCCGGATCAGCGGGCAGGCGCGGTACTTGCTGTCGCCGGTCTCATTGTACAGCACGTCCATGATGGCNAGNCANATGTCCAGGCCGATGAAGTCGCCCAGCTCCAGGGGGCCCATGGGGTGGTTGGCGCCCAGCTTCATGGCGGCGTCGATGCCGGCGATGTTGGACACGCCCTCCATCTTGATGAANGCGGCCTCGTTGATCATGGGGATCAGGATGCGGTTGACCACNAANCCGGCGGCCTCGTTGACCTGCACGGGGGTCTTGCCCAGCTCCTNGGAGATCTNNNNGATNNTGNCCACGGTNTCGGCGGGGGTGTTGGCNCCGGCAATGACCTCNATGAGCTTCATGCGGTCGGCGGGGTTGAAGAAGTGCATNCCGATCAGNGGNCGGCTCAGGCCCTTGCCGATCTCGGTGATGGACAGGGANGAGGTGTTGGAGGCGAAGATGCANNCNNNCTTGCAGATCTTGTCCAGCTCGCCGAAGGTGGTCTGCTTNACNNNCATGTCCTCGAAGGCGGCCTCCACGATCAGGTCGCAGTCGGCGCACAGNTCCTCCTTCAGNCCNGNGGTGATGGCNGCGCAGATGGCNTCCNCCTTCTCCTGGTCCATCTTGCCCTTTTCCACCAGCTTGGCGTAGCCCTTCTGGATCTTGGCCTTGCCGCCGTCAGCCCACTCCTGCTTGATGTCGCACAGGGCGACAGTCCAGCCGCTCTGGGCGAACGCCTTGGCGATGCCCTGNCCCATAGTGCCGGCGCCGATGATACCAACTTTGCTCATGATAAAAACTCCCTTTCAAATAATATTGTGAGTTGCTTAATTGTTCGTGAACACAGCCTTGGGCTTGGGCTTCTCCCNGGACAGGAAGCAGGCCATGCCCTCCACCTGGTCGTGGGTCTCGAAGCAGTCGCCNAANAGCTTCTCCTCGATCTCCACGGCCTTGTCNATGGACACCTGCATCCCCTCGTTGACNGCCTTCTTGCAGGCGCGGACNGCGATGGGGGCGTTCTTGGCGATGGTATTGGCCATCTTGACGGCGGTTTCCATCAGNTCNGCCTGGGGAACCACGGCGTTGACCAGGCCGATGCGCAGGGCCTCNNNGGCGTCGATGTTCCGGGCGGTGTACANCANCTGCTTGGCCATGCCCANGCCCACNANNCGGGNCAGACGCTGGGTGCCGCCGAAGCCGGGGGTGATGCCCAGNCCCACNTCGGGCTGGCCNAACATGGCGTTGTCGGAGCAGACGCGGATGTCGCAGGACATGGCCAGCTCACAGCCGCCGCCCAGNGCGAAGCCGTTCACCGCGGCGATGACNGGCAGGGGGAAGNTCTCNATCNNCAGGAAGATGTCNTTGCCCAGCTTGCCGAANGCCTCGCCCTCGGCCTTGGTCATGGTGGACATGGAGCCGATNTCGGCGCCNGCCACGAAGCTCTTNTCNCCCGCGCCGGTGAGNACCACGCAGCGCACGGTATTCTGGTCAATACCCTCGAAAGCGGCCTTCAGGTCGGCCAGCACGTCGGGGTTCAGGGCGTTGAGGGCCTTGGGGCGGTCGATGGTGAGGACAGCCACAGCGCCTTGTACTTCACAATTCACAAATGACATCAGTTTGCCTCCTTAAATGTAAAAGAATGTGGGAAAACAGCGAACGACGCCCCGGCCCACGCTCGACATTTTTTTAACAAACCGGGGGAAAAGGGGCACGGCAAGGAGCCGGACAGCCTTCGCCGGTCATGCCGCGTGGGGTGGTGGAAATCGTTCCCTATATTCTTCTATCAGTATACCGCCTTTGTCCGCCTATTGCAAGGCTTTTGTTTGAACTTCTTGCCTCAATTTCCGCGCGGTGTCAAAAAAACGCCGCCCCGTTGCCGGGAAGCCCGCTTTGCGGGAGGCCCGGGTTTCCGGGGGCGGCGGGACGGGTCAGAACAAATTGGCGGACAGCCCGCCGAGCCAGCCGGCCAGCGGTATGTAGGCGATGGGCAGGAAAATCGCCGGGAGCATATTGCCCACCTTGATCTTTTCCTTGCCCAGTCCCAGCACGTTGATGGCCAGAGCGATGATGAGCGCCCCGCCCGCGGCGGTCATCTCGGTGATGACGGCGTCGGGCAGGTACGGCCCCACCCAGCCCGCCAGCAGGGTGATGCTCCCCTGGTAGATGAGCAGGGGGATGACGGAGAACATCACCCCCACCCCCATGGTGGCGGCGAAGGAGATGGAGGTCACCCCGTCGATGACGCCTTTGGAGACGATGATCTCATAGTTGTGGTTCAGGCCGGCTTCGATGGAGCCGGTGATGGCCATGGCCCCCACGCAGTACAGCAGGGCGGCGTTGACAAAGCCCTCGGTGAAGCGGCCGCCGCCCTCCTCCTTCACCACTCTGGCCCGGAGAAAGTCCCCCACACCCTCCAGGCAGCGCTCGATGTCGATGGCGTGGCCGATCACCGTGCCCACCACCATGCATACGATGACGCACAGCATATCCTGGGTGCCGATGATATTGCCGATGCCAATGCCCAGGACGCACAGGCCCAAAGCGTGGGTGAGGATGGACATGAGGCTGTCGCTGATGAGATTTTTGAACAGCAGCCCCAGCCCGCCCCCCAGCAGGATCAGGATCGCATTGATGATTGTAGCAGGCATGGATCGGTCACCTCAAAGCTTTGCGAAATAGTCCCGGGTCTGTCTGGCGTTTTCCAAAATGGCGTCCCGCAGGGCCTGGACTGAGGGGAACTTCCGCTCCGGCCGCAGGCGGGTGTGAAATTCCACCCGGATGTTCTGACCGTACAGGTCACCGTGGTAGTCTAAAATCCAAGGCTCCACTGTGACGGCGGTTTTGTCCTCATTCACCGTGGGACGCACACCCACGTTGGTCACCGCCAGCCGCGTTTCTCCCCCCGGGAGGAACACGCGGGTGGCGTATACCCCGAAGGCGGGGGCGATGACTCCCTCCGGGACCAGCAGATTGGCGGTAGGGGTGCCCAGGGTGCGGCCCAGCTCGCTGCCGTGAACCACCTCGCCGGACAGAGTATGGGGGTGGCCCAGGAACCGGGCGGCCCCCTCCATATCCCCCGCCGCCACCCGCATACGGATGTAGGTGGAGGATACGGTGATCCCGTCCAGCTCCACCTTGGGGACAATGTCGCAGCCAATGCCAAGCCGGCTGCACTTTTCTGCCAGCCGCTGGGGGGTGCCCTCCCCCCGGTAGCCGAAGTGGAAGTCGTGCCCCGCCACCACGTGGATGACGCCCAGCCCCTTCTTTAGGTACTGTGCCACGAAATCCTGCCAGTCCATCTGCCGCATGACGTCAAAGGGGGCCACGATGACCTCCTGGATGCCGTACCGCTCCCGCATCAGCAGCCCACGGTCATCCACGCCGCTGAGCAGAGGGACGGTTTTCCCGGTGAGGGCGGCGGCGGGGCTGCGGTCAAAGGTGAAGGCGCAGGGGACGGCGTCCAGCTCCCGCGCCCGCTCTGCCACCCGGCGCAGCAGCGCCCCGTGGCCCAGATGAACCCCGTCAAAGAAACCCAGGGCAATAACTTTGCGTTGATTATCCATTGGCGATTACACCTCAAAAAAGCTCTTGACGGTGGTAAGCGTTCCGCCCGCCGCCCGGCCAAGGGCCAAAAATGTCTTGTCCATGCCGTATACCCGGTACTCCCCGTCGGGGATGTCCCGGAGGGTCAGCGCCGCGCCGTTACGGATTTTTTTCTCTGCCCCGGCGGTTTTCAGCACCAGCATGGGCAAGGCGGCAAAATAAGTATCCACCGGCAGGAGCAGGGCCTCCCCCTCCCCCCGGTCCACCGCCTCCTGGACGGCCTCCAATGTAACCGAATCAGCCAGGGTAAAGCCTGCCGCCTTCACACGCCGCAGGGAGCTCATGCTCCCGCCGCAGCCCAGAGCCTGTCCAATGTCGTGGCACAGGGTACGCACGTAAGTGCCCTTGGAGCAGCGGACGCGGAGCTGGAAATCCTCCCCCGCGTCCGGCCAGCCCAGCAGCTCCAGCTCGTGGATAGTGACGGGGCGGGGCTTGCGCGCCACCTCTTTGCCCTTCCGGGCCAGCTCGTACAGCTTTTTCCCATTGATCTTGATGGCGGAGTACATGGGGGGCACCTGCTCAATGTCTCCAGTGAACCGGGGTAGCACCGCCTCCAGGGAACTTCGGGTGACGAAAACCTCCCGCTCCTCCAGCACTTCTCCGGTGGTGTCCTGGGTGTTGGTGACAACGCCTAGTTTTAATCCGGCGATGTACTCCTTATCGGAATCGGCGGCAAACTCCACCGCGCGGGTGGCCCGCCCGATGAACACAGGCAGCACCCCGGTGGCCATGGGGTCCAGTGTCCCGGCGTGGCCCACCCGCTTCTCGTGGAACATCCCCCGCAGCTTGGCGCATACGTCCATGGAGGTCCAGCCCTGGGGCTTGTCAATGATGATGATCCCGTTTGCCACGGCGTTGACCTCCTTTTGGTGTTAATCCTGTGTTGGTTGGGCCAGCTGGTCGTCAATGGCGGCCAGGATGGCGGCCTCCGCCTCGGCTACTGTGCCCTTGACGGTGCAGCCGGAGGCGGCCTTGTGCCCGCCGCCGCCCAGCCGGGCGCACACCCGGGTGGCGTTGAGCAGGTCGGCTTTGGTGCGCACCGAGATGCGGAATTCGCCGTTTTCGTGTTCCCGGATGGTTACCGAGTGGAGCACCCCTTCGATCTGGCCCGCAAAGGCGGCGATGTCGTCCGTGTCCTCGCTGGTGGCTCCGATGGAGTCCAGCAGCTCCCGGGTAATGGGGGCCACAGCCACGGTGCCGTCATGGTAGAACTTCATACGCTGATACAGCATACTCTCCAGCGTCATGCGCTTGTGGGTCTTGGTGCGGAAATGCCGCTTGTTCAGCGCCTTAAAGTCAATGCCCTGCTCCATCAGCGCCGCCGCCACCTTGTGGGTGTGGGGGGTGGTGTTGGCGTAGACGAAGCAGCCGCAGTCGGTGGACACCGCCACGTACAGCGGGGCGGCGATGTCCGCGTCCATCACGCCCAGCTCGTTGCAGATCTTCCAGATGATCTCCCCGCAGGCGGCCTTGTCCGCTTCCAGGCAGGTCTCCTTGGCGAAGAACTCCTGCGACGGGTGGTGGTCGATGGCCAGGTCAATACGGTCCCGGTAGGGCTGGGCGTTGTCCGGCAGCAGCCCCAGCGCGGCGATATCCACGCTCACCACCGTGCCGGGGACAAAGCCCTCGGGGGCGGTGAGGCCGTCCAGGTAACCCACCAGCAGGGTGGTGGCGTCCTCAGTAGGCAGGATATGGGCGGTCTTGCCCAGTTTGCGCAGGGCGCGGCACAGCCCGGCGGCACAGCCGATGGTGTCGCCGTCGGGGCGCTTATGGGTCAAAATCAGGTAATTGTCGTGGGCCTTTAGAAATTCGGCCGCTTCCCGGTAGTCCATGGCCGTCAATCCTCCTCGTCCAGAATGATGTGGGCGTTGGCGGGGTTGGCGGGCTTGACCACCTCGGGGTCGCGCAGCATATCCAAAATGTGCGCCCCCTTGTCGATGGAGTCGTCCCGCACGAAGGACAGCTCGGGGGTGTTGCGCAGGTTCAGCGCATGGCCCAGCTCCCGGCGGAGATAGCCGGAGGCGGATTTCAGCCCCTTCAGCGCCTGGGCGGAGGCGGTCTTGTCCAGCACGCTGACATAGATTTTGGCGTATTTCAAATCGGGGGTAGTCTCCACGGCGGTGACGCTGACCATGCCCGCGTCCGCCACCCGGGGGTCCTTCACCGTGCGGATGAGGGAGGACATCTCCCGCTGGATTTCCTCGTTAATGCGTCCGATGCGATTGCTTGGCATAGAATTCTCCTCCTTTGAGAGGTGCATTACTGGTCTGATAGCCCCAGCAAATAATCAGTAGAAACGTTCAATTCACGGGCTAGATCAACCAACCTATCATAAGGTGGTTCTCGTTTGCCTTGTTCATAGTATAAGTAGGCCCGTTGCGTGACATTCAAAAGTTCTGCCATTGCTTGACTGGAAAGTCCCTGCTTTTTGCGAGCGGCTTGCAGCCGTTCTGGAAATACGGACATAAAAAATCACCTCTTGACTTGAACATTATGTTCAGTTATAATATGAGTGAACATAACGTTCAGATATAGGGGGTATCATCATGGATGAATTAACTCGCATCCTCTGGGAATACGCCGGCCAGTACCGCCTGGACGGCTTCTACGACCGCGACGCCCAGCAAAGCCGGGAAGAATGCGCCCGCGCGGTATGCCGAAACCGGGAGGCGCTGGAGCAGACCTGCCCGCCCGACGTATTCAAACGCATATCCGCCATCTGCGACTGCGCAGAAGAACTGCGCCTGAGGGACATGGAGGCGGCGTTTGCCTGCGGCTTCCGTTTAGGCGCGTTCCTGCGATGAGAAAACGGGGCGGGCGAAACCGCCCGCCCCTGTCACCTAGTCCTCTAATGTTTTTTGCAGATTTTCCATGATCTCTGCCAGTTTTTCCGCCTTTTTCTGCGGGTCACTCTCGCGATCCATGTCCTTCAAATCCCCCAGCAGAAAACGTACCCAACTTTGAAATTGCTTATCAGTCATTCCCATAGTCGCAGTCTCCTTTCTGAAACATCGAAGGTTTATACCTCTATCTGCTCCATCATGAAGGCCTCAATAATGTCGCCCTCTTTGATGTCGCTGTACTTCTCGATGCCGATGCCGCACTCGTAACCGCGGGCGACCTCCTTCACGCTGTCCTTGAAGCGCTGGAGGGAGTTCATCACGCCCTCGTGGATGACGATGCCGTCCCGCACCAGGCGGATCTGGGCGTTTCTGGCCACCTTGCCCTCGGTGACGTAGCAGCCGGCCACGAAGCCCACGCCGGTGATCTTGTACACCTGGCGCACCTCGGCCTCGCCCAGGGACACTTCCTTGAACTTGGGAGCCAGCATACCCTTCATGGCGGACTCGATCTCGTTGATGCAGTCGTAGATCACCCGGTACATCCGCATATCCACCTTGTTGCGGGCGGCGGAGTCGGCGGCGTTCTTGTCCGGGCGGACGTTGAAGCCCACGATGATGGCGTTGGAGGTGGTGGCCAGCATGACGTCGTTCTCGCTGATGGCGCCCACAGCGCAGTGGATGACCCGGACGCGAACCTCCTCGTTGGAGATCTTCTCCAAACTGGCCTTGACCGCCTCGGCGGAGCCCTGGACGTCGGCCTTGACGATGACGTTCAAGTCCTTCATCTCGCCCGCCTGGATCTGGCTGAACAGCTCCTCCAGGCTGACCTTCTGCTTGGCCGCGCCGGTGGTGGCGTTCTTCATCTCCGCCTTGCGCTGCTCCACCAGTTCCCGGGCCATGCGCTCGTCGGCCACGGCGTGGAAGTCGTCGCCGGCGCCGGGAACTTCACCCATGCCGATGATCTCCACGGGGACGGAGGGGCCGGCCTCGGTGACTTTATTGCCGCGATAGTCGGTCATGGCGCGGACGCGGCCCACCGCCATGCCGGCGATGATGACGTCGCCCTGACGCAGGGTGCCGTTCTGCACCAGCAGGGTGGCCACGGGGCCGCGGCCCTTGTCCAGCCGGGCCTCGATGACCGCGCCGTGGGCGGTGCGGTTGGGGTTGGCCTTCAGCTCCTGCACCTCGGCGGTGAGGGTGACCATCTCCAGCAGACTGTCCACGCCCATGCCGGTCTTGGCGGAGATGGGGCAGATGATCGTCTCGCCGCCCCACTCCTCGGGCACCAGCTCGTACTCGGTAAGCTGCTGCTTGATGCGCTCGGGGTTGGCCTCCGGCTTATCCATCTTGTTGATGGCCACGATGATGGGGATATTGGCGGCCTTGGCGTGGTTGATGGACTCCACGGTCTGGGGCATGATGCCGTCGTCCGCCGCCACCACCAGGATGGCGATGTCGGTGACCATGGCGCCCCGGGCACGCATGGCGGTGAACGCCTCGTGGCCCGGCGTGTCCAGGAAGGTGATGGGCTTGCCGTTGATCTCCACCTGATAGGCGCCGATGTGCTGGGTGATGCCGCCGGCTTCGCCGCTCACCACGTTGGCGTGGCGGATATAGTCCAGCAGGGAGGTCTTGCCGTGGTCCACGTGGCCCATGACCACCACCACAGGGGCGCGGGACTCCAGATCCTCTTCCTTGTCCTCGGCGGTGTCGATGAGCCGCTCCTCGATGGTGACAATGACTTCCTTCTCCACCTTGCAGCCCAGCTCCATAGCGACCAGGGCGGCGGTGTCGTAGTCGATGATGTCGCTGAGGGAGGCCATCACGCCGTTGCGGATCAGGCACTTGACCACCTCGGCCCCGGTCTTTTTCATGCGGGAGGCCAGTTCGCCCACGCCGATCTCGTCGGGGATCTTCACTGTCAGCGGGGCCTTTTTGGCGATCTCAAGCTGGAGGCGGCGCATCTTCTCCGCTTCCTCCTGCTTGCGCTTGCTGCCGAAGTTCTGGTTGCGGTTCTTGCCCCCGCGGTTCTGGAACTTCTGCTTGCCGGTCTGCATCCGGTTGGCCTTGTCGGGAGCCAGATCCTCCAGCCGCTGGTCGTACTTCTCCAGGTTGACGCCGCCGCCCTTGCGGGTGTCCACCACCTTTTTCTCGGGGGTGCGGCTGACGGGCTTGGAGGGGGCAGCCTGCTTGGGCTGTTCCTTCTGTCCCTGCGGGGCGGGGGCGGGTTTGCCCTCCTTCTGGGGCGCGGGAGCGGGCTTGCCGTCCTTCTGGGCGGGCTTGGCCTGCTCGGCCTTGGGGGCGGGGGCCTCCTCCGGCTTGGGCTCGTGGTACACGTCGGCGTAGATGGACTCAATGGAGTCCACCTGGTTGTGCTGGGTCAGGTACTCAAAAATAATGGACAGCTCCCGGTCCGTTAAAATCTTGGTGGGAGACACCGTCTCTTTGGTGTGCTCGGTCAAAATGGCGGTAATAGCTTTGGCTTGCATCCCAAAGTCCTTGGCCACGTCCCGGGCGTTCAGTTTCGCAAGGCTCAAACAGGCCACCTCCTATGATTCGCGTGGAGCGGGCCCCTTTACGGCCCGCGGTTTCTTTTTCTCGGTCAGCAGGGGTTCCAGGGCGGGGCGCAGACTCTCGTCGGTCTGGATCAGCTTCTCGGCCAGCGCGCTTGCCAGCCCCTGGTCGGTAAGGGCGGCCACGGCGCACAGCTTCCGGCCCAGCGCGCCTCCCAGGGTTTCCTTGTCCCAGGGAAGGCGGATCCAGGGCACGCCGCCCGTCTCCGCCATGCGTCCGGCGCGGTCGATGCTGTTCTGGGCGGCGTCCGCGGCGGACATCACCAGCCGCGCCCGCTGGGTTTTGCAGGCGTCCTGCACCGGCTCCTCGCCCACGGCCAGATTGCTCCCCCGCAGGGCCAGACCCAGCAGGGATAGGGCGCTGTCAGTCACCGCCGTCACCCGCCTTCATCTGCGCCTCCAGCGCCTCCCAGACCTCCGGGGCCACTTGGGCGGACAGCGCCCGCTCAATGGCGCGGCTCTTTTTCGCCCTTGCCAGACACGCGGGGTCAGGGCACAGATAGGCCCCCCGGCCCGGTTTCTTCCCCCGGAAGTCCAATGACAATTCCCCCTCGGGGGAGCGCACCACCCGGATCAGCTCAGGCTTGGGCTTCATCTCCCGGCAGCCAAGGCATTGGCGCATGGGTATCTTCTTGGGCATTACGCTCCCTCCTCTCTGAAGGATTACTCCATTACCTCGATATCTTCCTCGTCGCTGTCCGGCTCCTCCTCGGGGGGCTCGGGAGCGCTGGCAGGACGGATGTCGATCTTAAAGCCCGTCAAACGGGCGGCAAGCCGGGCGTTCTGGCCCTCCTTGCCGATGGCCAGGGACAGCTGGTCGTCGGGAACCACCACCCGACAGCTTCCCGGCTCCAGCTCCACCACGCTGATGACGTCGGCGGGGGCCAGGGCGGCGGCCACGTATTGGCTGGGGTCGTCGGAGTACTTGATGATATCCACCTTTTCGCCCCGCAGCTCGGTGACCACGGCGTTCACCCGCTGGCCCCGGGGGCCCACGCAGGCGCCGATGGGATCCACGTTCTCGTCCTCGCTCCACACGGCCAGCTTGGTGCGGCTGCCCGCCTCCCGGGCGATGGACTTGACGATCACGGTGCCGTCGTAGATCTCGGGCACCTCCAGCTCAAACAGCCGCTTGACCAGCCCCGGATGGGTGCGGGAGATGAGCACCTGGGGCCCGCGGGTGGCCTGACGGACTTCCACCACGTACACCCGGACCCGGTCGCCCTCGTGGATGACCTCGCCCTTGACCTGCTCCCCGGCAGACAGGAACGCGTCGGTGAACTCGGAGCCGGAGGTGAGCCGGATGGCCACCGAACCGTTGCGCTCGTCCACCCGGGTGACGGTGCCGGTGAGGATCTCGTGCTCCTTGGAGGAGAATTCGCCGAATACCATGTCCCGCTCCGCCTCGCGCATGCCCTGGATGATGACCTGGCGGGCGGTCTGGGCGGCGATGCGGCCAAAGTTTTTGGGCTTGATCTCAATGCGCAGCACATCTCCCAGCTGGGCGCGGGGGAGGGCCTTCTGGGCGTCCTCCAGGCTGATTTCGGTGTGGGGATTGTCTACCACCTCCACCACGTCCTTTTTGACGAACATCCGGACGGACTCCAGCTCCTCGTTGGCGTCCACCACCACGTTGTCGGTGATGCCCTCGTGATCCCGCTTGTAGGCGGCCACCAGGGCCAGGGTGATCTTCTCCAGCATATAGCTCTTGGGGATGCCCTTGTCCTTCTCAATATCGGAGATGGCGGCGAAAAATTCCTTGGCGTCCAGCTCCGTGCTCTTTGCGGCGATCTTTTTCTTAGCCATATCGTTTAGCTCCTTCAAAACTCGACGTGCAGCCGAACCTGGGCCACGTCTTTCTTATCAAAGCGTACGCCGTCCACGCTGACGGCTCCGTCCTCGTACCCGGTGAGGATCCCCGTGCGCTCCTTGCCGCCGTCCACCGGGCGGTAGAGCTTCACATCCACCTTTTGCCCCATGCACTGGGCGAAGTGCTCGGGCTTTTTCAGCGCCCGGTCCAGCCCGGCGGAGGACACCTCGAAGGTGTAGCCGCCCTGGATGGGGTCGGCCTCGTCCAGCGCGTCGGACAGCGGGCGGGAGACCGCCTCGCAGCAGTCGATGTCCACGCCGCCCTCCCGGTCGATGTAGACCCGTAGGAACCACTCTCCGGCCTCCTTGACGTATTCCACGTCCCACAGCGTACAGCCCGCCCGCTCCACAATGGGCAGAGCCAGCTCGGCCACCGCGTCGGTCACCTTTGCCATTTGGCGTCAGCTCCTTTGTTCAAAAGAAAGAGTGAGGCGCGCGCCTCACTCCCTTCTACCTTACATACAACTGTAGTTTACCACGGTTTGCCATCAATTGCAAGCCCTTTTAGAAAAATTTCCCCTTGCAGGGAACGGCCTTCGGCGACCTACTTTCTGTCACGCGACAGAAAGTAGGCAAAGAACGCGCCTAAGGGTCTCCCGCCCCTTAGGTATCCCCGGCCGCCGCTTTGCAATAGGCGGAATCCTTCCGGCTTGCGCGGGTGACGCATGGAACTCATTTCATTTTCCGGCCCACAGGGGCCTGTTTGGTTTGGGTACGGTTCCTGGGTGGATCTTCTGAGAACGCCTAAGTGGTTGCGTTGGTATGGGGCCGTGCGCTATTTCGGCTCGTCCGTTCTGCCCAGAAGGTAGTCCGCAGATACGTCGTAATAATCTGCCAGTGCCAACAGCGCGGGGGCGCTTGGGTCGCGTTCCGCGTTTTCATAACGCTGATAGGTTCGCTCCGTCATGCCTGTGCTGGCCGCAACTTCTCTGCGGCTCAGCTTTCTCTCGCTTCTTAACTTGATAAGCCGTTTCGCCAAAATCTCCATAAAAACCTGGTCACCCCTTGACAAGACCGTTTGTTCCAAGTATAATTATTTTAGACCGATTGTTCAAGAACGAAAGGGAACAATTCGTATGACTGAGCTTATGGAAACTCTCTATACATATGCCCAGAGCCATGCTATGGCGGCGTTTTTGGCGGAGGACACGGAATATGAGCGGTGCGCTCAGTGTGCGTTGGCCCAGGAGACGAACCTTCGGGCAACGCTGAATCCTGATGAGACTGCCCGCCTGAAAGCCCTGCTGGATGAGCGGGATTTGTCGCTGTTCATCCGGGAGCGGGCGGCTTTTTCCGCCGGCTTTCGAATGGCGTTGGAGCTGACACGGTGAACAGCCGCACCCTTTAGGCGCAAACTGTGGGCCGCATCATATTCGGTAACTGGACATCAGCGGCAGCACAAATAGGGGGAAATCCGTGCAAAAGCCCCACGCGCCGGAAGGGTCACCGCGCTGGTGCAATCGGCGGGCCCTTCGTTCCCGGGGGTTCTTAGGGGGTGGCCGTCCTGTGAGCGAGGGCGCGCCCTTAGCGCCCGAAGTCGAACCGGCGGTCACCCTCTAAGCGTGTCTTTGGTTACTTTCTGCACGAGCAGAAAGTAACGCCCCGTCCCCGCAGAGGGTGTTACATCTTATTGGGCGCGGCGACCCCCAGCAGGCCCAGCCCGTTGGCCAGCACCAGCCTGGTGCAGTCGGCCAGCTTGAGGCGGGCGGACTGGAGGGCGGCCTCCTCGCCCTTCATGCGGCAGGCGTTGTAGAAGCGGTGGAAGTCCCCGGCCAGGGTGGTGAGGTAGCGGTTGACGCGGCTGGGGTCGCAGTCCCGGGCGGCCAGCCGGATCTCCTCCGGGTACTGGGCCAGGGTCTTGACCAGGGCGCGCTCCTCGTCGGTGGACAGCAGGGCGGGGTCAACATTGGCGCAGGCGGGCACGGCCGCCCCGTCCTCGGCCAGGGTGGCGATGAGGGAGCAGATGCGGGCGTGGGCGTACTGCACGTAGTACACCGGGTTGTCGCTGTCCTGCCGCACCGCCAGATCCAGGTCAAAGTCCAGGGGGCTGGTGGCGGCGCGGTTGTTGAAGTAGTACCGGGCGGCGTCCACGCTGATCTCGTCCAGCAGGTCGTGAAGGGCGATGGCCTTGCCCGTCCGCTTGGACATCCGCACCGGCTTGCCGTCCTGCAAGAGGTTGACCAGCTGCATCAGCACGATGACCAGCCGGTGGGAGCCGTCCAGCCCCAGCCCGTCCAGCGCCGCCTGGAGACGGGCCACATGGCCGTGGTGGTCAGCGCCCCACACGTTGATGACCTTGTCAAAGCCCCGCTTTTCGAACTTGTTGCGGTGGTAGGCGATGTCGGCGGCAAAGTAGGTGTAGAACCCGTTGGCCCGGCGCAGCACGTCGTCCTTCAGATCCAGCTTGTCCGCCTGCTCCCGGGTCTTGCCCTCCCGGATGAACTTCTCCTTCAAAAGCTCTGTGGTGTTCAGCCACAGGGCACCTTCCTTTTCATACGTCCAGCCCTTTTCGGTGAGCAGGGCCACCGTCTCGGCCACGTAGCCGGTGTCGTGAAGCTCCGACTCGAAGAACCACTGGTCGTACTCGATGCCGTACTTGCGCAGGTCGTCCTTCATCTTGGGGATGTTGCGCTCCAGGCCGAAGGCGCTCATGTCGTCCAGCCACTTGTCCTCGGGGGCGTCTTTGTAGGCATCCCCGTGGGCTTCATAGAACGCCCTCGCCAGCTCCCGGATGTCGTCGCCCTGATAGCCGTCCTCGGGGAAGGGGTAATTGTCCTCACCCAGCAGAATCTGCATATACCGGGCGTGGATGGACATGGCAAATTTATGGATCTGGTTGCCCGCATCGTTGACATAGAACTCCTTCCAGGCGTTCCAGCCCGCCCGTGAGAGCACGTTGGCCAGGGTGTCGCCTAAAACGCCGCCCCGGGCGTTGCCCATGTGCATGGGGCCGGTGGGATTGGCGGACACGAACTCCACCATGACCCGCTGGTCCTTGCCCTCGTCGCAGGCGCCGTAGGTGTCCGGCTCGGCCTCCACGGCGCCCAGCACCTCGCCGTACCAGCGGGGGGCGTAGAAGAAATTGAGGAACCCCGGGCCGGCGATCTCGGCCCGCTGGAAGAGGGTGCCCTCCAGCTCCAGGTGGTCCAGGATGATCTGGGCGATAGCCCTCGGGGCCATGTGCAGGGCCTTGGCCCCCGCCATGGCGAAGGAGGAGGCAAAATCCCCGTTTTTGCTGTCTTTCGGAACCTCGACGGTGCCGTGGATCTCCTGCCCCGCCGGGAGCAACCCCTGGGCGGCGGCGGTTTCGTAAGCGGCTTGTGTGAGCTGGGCCACCTGTTCCCGGGCGGCCTGGATCAGATTCGCCATGGTAAAAAACTCCCTTTCTTGCCCGCCCTCATTGGCGCAGGGGCGGATTTTTCTTCACGTTCATGCGGAACAGGTTCTGCCCCGCCAGCAGGTTGTCGATCTCAATGGCGTAGTCGATCTCCAGGTCGCCCCCCGCCTCGCCCAGGGTGGAGCGCATCCGGCGGGTGTTCACTCCGATGGACAGCTCCCCGTAAGGGGTCTCGTACATGGACAGGTGCCGCCTGCCTTCCTCGAACACCATCTGGGAGTTGATGTTTCCCTCCCGCAGAAGGGTCACCTTGCCGCCGTGTATGTGCAGTTTGGTGGTGGTGCCCTCCAGGCCGGTGAGCTCGCTCTCCTGGTAGGAGACGGTGAAGCCGCCCAGGCCGTCCCGCTTCAGGGTGCCGGGGGTGACCAGCTCGATCTCGTCGGGGCTGCTCTCGGCGTATAGCTGTTTTCCTTTGATGGATATGATCACATTGTCAGTCATGGTTATCCTCTCTATTGGCTATTCTCGTGCGGCGTCAATATGCTGTGATCTCGATCTGCTCTACCTCGCCGGATACGTCCTCCCCCAAAAAAATGGAGGCCAGGGCGGAAAAGTCTTCCGTGCTGTCGCTGACGTAGTAGCGGTGTCTGCCCGCGCCGGGGCGCTCGTTGCGCAGGCCTTTCCACTCCAGCTGCTTTTTCACCCACCGGGCGCACTGTTCCCCCACGTCCACCAGGGCCACATCTGGGCCCATGTAAGCGCCAATGACCTCCCGCAGCAGAGGATAGTGGGTACACCCCAGAATCAGGGTGTCCACCCCCGCGGCCTTCACGGGGGCTAAGTACTCGGAGATCACGGTCTCCGCCACCACGTCGCCGGGCTGGAAGCGCCCGTTTTCCACCAGGGGGACCAGCAGGGGGCAGGCCCGGGCGGTGACGGCCGCGCCGGGGAGCAGGGCCTCCAGAGCGCGCTCATAGGCGCCGGAGCGGATGGACGCGTTGGTGCCGATGAGGCCCACCCGCCTGTTGTGGGTCACATGGGCGGTGGCCCGGGCGGCGCTCTCCACCACGCCGAAGATGGGGATGTCGTTCTCCGCCTGGAGCACGTCCAGGGCGGTGGTGGACACGGTGCCGCAGGCGATGACGATGGCCTTGGGATCAAAAGACCGCAGGAAAGTCGTGTCCTGCCGGGCGTATTTTACCAAAATGTCCTTGGAACGGCTTCCGTAAGGAACCCGGCCGGTGTCGCCAAAGTAAACCAGATCCTCCTCCGGCATGATCCGGGCCAGCTCCCGCAGCGCGGTGAGCCCCCCCAGGCCGGAATCGAACACGCCGATAGGCCGTGTATCCATACGCGCCCTCCCTTCACCTGACTAGAAACTATGATATTATATGCTATTCCTTTCCTAAAAACAAGAGTGGATTTTGAATGGGACGTAACATAATTGTAATCTTGCTTCAAGCGATTTTCCCTTGCATTCGAGCGGGCGATGTGGTATGCTGTCATACTACGATGGTACAAAGGAGGGACGCCGGACATGGGCAAGCAGTCGACAAAGCAGATCGCCTCCAATCGGAAGGCGTTCCACGATTACTTCATCGAGGATAAATACGAGGCGGGCATCGAGCTGGCGGGCACCGAGGTCAAATCCATCCGGCTGGGCGCCGTCAACCTACGGGACTCCTTCTGCTCGGTGAAGGACGGAGAGATGTTCCTGTATGGGATGCACATCTCGCCCTATGAGAAGGGCAACATCTTCAATAAGGACCCCCGGCGCACCCGGAAACTGCTGCTCCACCGCCGGGAAATCAGGAAACTCCAGGCTAAGGTGCAGCAGGACGGCTATTCGCTGATCCCGCTGTCGCTGTATTTCTCCGGGCCAAGGGTGAAGGTGGAGCTGGCGCTGGCAAAGGGCAAAAAGCTGTATGACAAGCGGGAGGCGGCCGCCCAGCGGGACGCCAAGCGTGAGATGGATCGGGCCTCACGGGGCCGTTATTGAAAAAGAAAGGGATGTATTGAAATGAGCAATCCCATCGTCACCATTGAAATGGAAGACGGCGGCGTGATGAAGGCGGAGCTGTACCCCGAAATCGCGCCCAACACGGTAAACAACTTTGTTTCCCTGGTGCAATCCGGGTTCTATGACGGGCTGATTTTCCACCGGGTGATCCCTGGTTTCATGATCCAGGGGGGCGACCCAAACGGCACCGGCATGGGCGGCCCGGGGTATTCTATCAAGGGCGAGTTTGCCCAGAACGGCTTTCAGAACGACCTGATCCACGAGCGGGGCGTGCTGTCTATGGCCCGCACCATGGATCCCAACTCCGCGGGCAGCCAGTTCTTCGTCATGGTGGATGACGCGCCCCACCTGGACGGCGCTTATACCGCCTTTGGCAAGGTGATCGAGGGCATGGAGACGGCGGACGCCATCGTGTCCGCCAAGCGGGACTGGAACGACCGGCCCAAGAAAGAGCAGAAGATGAAAAAGGTGACCGTAGACACCCAGGGCGTGGACTATCCCGCGCCGGAGAAGGTGTAACAAACCGGCAGGCGGTAAGGGCCGTCATTCGCCGGGCAGCCGGAAGGCTGCCGGGACAGTCGTTCGGCGAAGCCGAATGACGTCCCTACGGATGAACGACCGGCTCCGCAGCCTGCCGGCCTCGCGGGGGCGTACTGGGTTCGACGGGGGTACAGAAGCAGGAATAGCGAGCGGATGCGCCTGACATCCTAAAAACGGGCAATTATAAATTAAAGAACGACGATAACGTAGTTCTCGCCGCGGCTTAACGCGGCCGTCCCGCCCGGAAGGACCACGAGCCGGGCCGGGGCGTCATCTGAGTGGTGCCCGTGAGTACGGAAAGAGTTGACCGTGCCACGCATCATGACTCTACCAAGCCCAGTAGTGTGACGACCCACGCCTGAGTAAGGGAATGTAAACGATCGTCTGCGCTCGGAGAGGTTCCTGTGGAAGCGCTTTCGGACAGGGGTTCGACTCCCCTCGCCTCCACCACACGAAAGGTATGCGAACACCATTTCCAAAGCCAGTTTGGCGGTGTACGGTACCTGGTTCGCCCTCATAGTCAACATAGCTGGCTATGAGGGTGAACTTTATCCTGAAAAGAAGCAGCCGACCTACAAAGAAATTCGCGCCTGGATCAAGGAACAGTATGGTTTCACCGTCAACAGCGCCAGTATATCGCAAACCAAGAGGAAGTATGGTCTTATCTCGGATTCCGGGAGTACTAAGCGACGCTACGTCCAGAAGATGCGCCCGGAAAGGGAAGCCGCGATCCGCGAAGCGTTTATTTGGTTCGGGATTTTAAAAAATGGATAATGTAAAAACGCCGTCCCAGGCATCGCCTGGGACGGCGTTTCAGGTATCAGGGCCAAGCCGCTCCGCAGCTTCAAGTGGCTGTTGGGGACTTGCATAATTGGACGAAGGAGATCACGTTCCGTGAACAGCCATCGGGGAATGCCAGGTAAAAATTTGCTGATAAATGGCGGGATTCTCGCAACCCCGCCTTGCAATTACATGGGAACTGGATTATAATAACATTGGAGACAACAAAAAGCATATAAAGGCAGGACGTGAGGGATGGCCGTCCCCCACGCCCCTATGCAGGACGAGGTAGCGTCCCACACAGCAAGAATAACTGCGCCCAAAATCATTATAGCCGTTTCCCCCTTAATAATCAATGGGGAAATACCCGCTTGATGGTGCTGTGCGTAGCTTCAAGCGGTGTAGGGATTTATTGCCCTGCGCCGCTTTTGTTGTCTCGACGGAAAAGCCCATGGGGGCCGGGAAGGTCAGTACCACCCCCAAGGGCAAGTACCGTTGAGATTATCATCCGCGACAGCGGCAAAACAGGAGGACGATTTATGAAACACATGAGAAGGTTCACAGCACTGGTTCTCGCACTGGTCATGGTGTTCAGCCTGACCGTCACCAGCGCCGGCGCCGCCCCCGCGCCGGAAACAGTCCAGGTAGACATCAACTACAATATGTCCGTGGCGTACAACGGCAGGTTCCAGGACATGAAGGACACCAACGGCAACCGGGTCTACCCGATCCTCAACGGCGGCACCACATATCTGCCCGTCCGGGCCGTCAGCAATATGCTGGGTCTGGACGTGAAATGGGACCAGGCCACCAAGACCGTCATCCTGAGCGACCCGGCCGATGGTCAAAAGGTCGCCGGCAAGAACACCGGCGGGCTCTTCCTGCCGAAATCCGAACCGCGTCTGGAATCGGTGACGGTATCCATCGACCCGGGCGTCACCGTCACCTACAACGGCGAAGTCCAGACGATGAAGGACACCAACGGCAACACGGTCTACCCCATGCTCAACGGCGGCACCACCTATCTGCCTGTCCGCGCGGTGGGCAATATGCTGGGCCTCGTGGTGAACTGGAACCAGTCCATGCAGACTGTCCTGCTGGGCGAGCCCGATTATGACACCAAATACGGGGAGTATGACAAGGAATACTATTCCCGGCTCGTAAGCGGCGAGGCGCTGACCCTCGGCGGATATGTCATGAGCTTGGACGAACAGGGCGCCAGTGAAAATGAGATCAAAGAGGCCCTCGGCAGCCTCTGGGCCAAGAAAGAGGCTGAGGAAAAGTTTATCAGCGGCGAGTGGGCCGAATACCCGCTGGACGAGTACGCCGAGATTGACGCTACAACAGCTGATGACGGCTATATCCGCATCAAGCTGACCAAGCTGATCGGCGATGGGGTCAGCGTCAGTGTAGGAAATGGCGACGAGGGACGCAGCTTCTACGTGAAGATCACTGAACAGACGCTCGGCACCTGGCTGACGGTTCCCCTGCCCTATGGAAGCGGAGAGTACAGGATCAGCGTCAATCCCCTGTATGACGAAACCAAAAATGACCTGGAGAAATATGAAAAATTCAAATGCCGTGGCCTTACAGGGAACAAAAGCGTTACGGCCGACATCGCCGACCCGGACGCAGTGTTCCTGATTTCCAACCTCTATATTGATTTCGAGAACTCGCCAAATACAGCCGCCAAGGCGAAGGAATTGACCCGGAACTGCACGACCGAGGCTGAGAAGATCACCGCCATTTACAACTATGTTTCCCAGGCCATCACGTATGACTGGACGCTGTACAACAGTGACAAAGCTCTGGAGGAGGCCGGTGAATATGTCGGCATCAATCAAATCCGCGACCTAAACCCGGATCATATCTTGACCAGTAGAAAGGGTGTCTGTGAGCACTACGCCATCCTGATGGCGGCGATGCTCCGTTCTGTGGGTATTCCGTGCAAGTACGTTTCGGGGGAAGCCAACTTCGAGGGCACCTGGGAAGGCCATGGCTGGGTTGCCGTTAAACCAAAGACGGGGACGCTGACTATTTCCGGTATGGGCAAAGACTATGCGGGTTATGACGAAAGCAGCAACAAGCCCACCGACCCCACCGGCTGGATCAGGCTCGACCCCACCAACGCGCGCATTCCAGGCAAAACGTCTAATGACAATAATTATAAAACCAACGGATATTATTAAGCAGCAATAGACGCCCCCCGTACCCACAGGGTACGGGGGGTTGCTGTTTGCGGACATATCCGCAGACGGGCCACGCCTGAGAAATGGCGGTCACAAGGCCCGCTAAACAGAAATTGCGCACGCGTGTCACTGGCGTAGGCGGAAATGTTACATTTCGCATATTGATAATCAACGAATCACGCGGGTAATGCCGCACGTGCAGCATAAATGCAGCATTATTTTTTGCAGGAATGCAGCACGACCAAAACCATGATAATCAACGCTTTCATCCTTAACAGTTAAAAATCTCTGTAACATTGATACCTGTTATCATCAGGGCATAAGAGGGGGTGACACATTGCTGTCGGGGGCTGAAGCCCCGCGCCGCAATGTGGTCGGCACAGCCGACACCCCTGGACTGTTCCGGCCCCAGCCCGGAACAGTCCACCC
The DNA here is from genome assembly GCA_014799505.1 of Clostridiales bacterium. GTDB lineage: Bacteria > Bacillota > Clostridia > Oscillospirales > Oscillospiraceae > Enterenecus. The sequence continues at coordinate 2,368 of JAAVHV010000008.1, read as the reverse complement.
CTCGCTGCGCTCGGGGCTCTTATTGCCTGAAACAAGAACTCCCCCGCCGGGGAGTTCTTGACACACGTCCGGCGGGGCCGGGACAGTAGTCCCCAAGGCCCTCCGTTCCTTCACTTGCACCACTCATAAAAATTACCGCCAGCCTTGACATGACCCCCCGGCAATGATGCGTTGGACGCCCCGACGGCGACGAACTCAAGGACAAACGCGCTTTGAGGGCCGTCGGGTGGCGGCAGTTTATCATTGCCGGGGGGCCAGGTCAAGGCCAAGCCCCTGCGGGGTGGCTGACTTTCCCCTCGGGCTCGGAATCTAAGAACAAACGCAGCGTTGCCCTCCACCGGGAGGGTATTACCAACGTGTGCGTAAGTGCCCCGTTTTTCGGCCAGCGCTTGAAAAGCGCCCAAAAGTGATGTAAAATATTCAAAAAAGGAGGTGACGGCATGGGAGCCGCCACGAGGTTTGTCCAGAATCCCGGCAATAACGCGATTTGCTATTATCGTTACAGCTCCGACGCACAGCGGGACGTGAGCATTGTCCAGCAGCAGGACGCAGCCCATGAATACGCAATGGCCCACGGCTATCATATCATCAAAGAATATGACGACCCGGCCTACAGCGGCACCAGGGACGACCGGCCCGCGTTCCAGCTTATGCTTTATGAAGTCGAGAAACTGCGGCCAGCCTATCTGATCCTCTGGAAAACGGATCGGCTTTCCCGTGACCGGATCGACGCCGTCATTGCGAAAAAGCGGCTCCGGGAGTGCGGCGTCAAGATCGTCTATGTGGCTGAATCCATACCGGAAGATGACGAGGCAACACAGATCCTGCTGGAATCTATGTATGAGGCTATGGCGGCGTCGTTCATCGTGTCACACCGCAAGAACGTGGTGCGCGGGCTTACCTACAACGCCGAGAACGCCTTGTATAACGGCATCAGGATGCTGGGCTATGTGGGGAAGCCGGGACAAAAATATGAGATCGACGACAGCACTGCCCCAGCTGTGCGCCGTATCTTCCAGGAATACACCGAGGGCGTCCCGATGCAGCGGATCTGCGACAGTCTGAACGAATCCGGCCTGAAAACAGTGAACGGGAAAATTTTCACCGTCAATTCGCTCCGAAATATCCTGCTTAACCGGGCATACATCGGGGAATACAAATACGGCAGCGTCCTCATAAAGGACGGAATGCCGCGCCTTATCAGCGACGAGACGTTTCATGCCGCCCGGGCGAGGTTGGAAGCCAACAGGCGCGGCGGCAAGGGCGCGGTAAAGAAGCTGCACCCGGAAATCGCCATCGAGGACTATTGGCTGACTGGAAAAACCTATTGCGGGCTTTGTGGGGGAACCTTGCAGGGCATGAGCGGCACGAGCAAGGCGGGCAAGTTGTATTATTACTATTCGTGTAAAAACAACAGGAAACATATCTGCACCCTGAAAAGTCAGCGGAAAGAGCTCATGGAGAAGATTGTCCTATATGTCCTGGACGACCTGACCCACGATCCCACCCTCCGTCTGCTGATTGCGGAGAAGTGCTACGCCTATCATCAGAGCCAGAACAACGACAGCGGGGCCTATGAAGCGTCTATCAAGGCCCAGCTAAAGGATGTGGAAGGCAAGCTCGCCAATCTTTTGAAAGCCATTGAAGCGGGCATTTTCAATGATACGACGGCGGAGCGCATGAAGGTGCTGGAAAGTCAAAAAAGTATGCTGAGTGATGCGCTTCTGGCGGAGCAGAACCGCAGGAAATACGATCTGAAACTGTCCGACATTGTAAAATTTCTGGATGGCTTCATCGGGGACGCCAACGACCCGGACACGCGCCGCAGACTGCTGGAATTTTTCGTCGACAAGATCTATGTTTATCCTGACAAGCTGGTGCTGACGTTCCACTATACCGATGATCGGCGAGAGTTGCCTTTTGCGGAAATGGAACGGCTCATTGACAGTCGGCAGCGTATTCTTTCCATACTGAACGGCCAGAATGACCCGGCAAACGTGCCCGCAGGAATGATCGACAGTCTAACTGAAAACGGGGAGGAAAACCCTGATTTTTTTCCGTAGGGTGTTCGCATACCGGTGAGTACCGCCCACCAAAATGTGTTGACAAAAGAGATGCACGCAAAAAATCCGCACAGAAGTGCGGATTTTTTGCGCCTTAATCCAATATTTTATCAAAAAGCAAGAAGAAAATGAATAGGTTTCCAAAAACAGGAGGCGCGATTTCAAAATAACGCTTCGGAGATGCAAGTAAGCGTCAAATAATAAAGTACCTATGCCCCTGGTGTAGAATGAGAGCAAGGGGGTACAACAGGTATGGCAGAAGAACTGAAGTGTCAGAATTGTGGGAAAGGTTTTATCCCAACGTG